>NZ_BIXY01000001.1 GCF_008326305.1 Dictyobacter arantiisoli
CAAAGTGTTTGATTCCCATTGTCTTCGCCATCCTGGCGCATGAGTTTTCGCACCAATGGTGCTCAAACAGATTTTTATTATGTGATGTAGAAAAGGTTCTTCGAACCTTTTCTACATCACATAATAAAAAGGGCGCAGGCGCGCCTGCGCCTGCCAGCAGGTATCCCGATGGTGATGGGAATCAAACACTCTCTCAGAGTGTGTCAGCCTCCCGTGGTCTCCACGGTCTCTGTGCATGAGTTTTCGCACCTGCGGTGCTCAAACATCTTTTTAGTGTGTGATGCAGAAAAAGTTCTTCGAACTTTTTCTGCATCACACACTAAAAAGGGCGCAGGCGCGCATGCGCCTGCCAGCCAGTGAGCAGCAAGATCCCGCTGGTATTGGGAGGCTGACACATTCTCAGTGTAAAAAATGGTTCCCGGGCTGCCAGCCCTGCGCACAATACACATCCAGTGTCTGCTGATCCCCCGGTACATAGCTCACCATCGAATAATTGGAGAGATTTGTAAATACCGTGGTCGCGGTGCGCAAGGTGATACGACCCAGATCATCATGCTGGATTTGAAAGACGAATGACGGCGCAGGCTTACTGCGTGTATATACCGAAGAGGCAATACGCCGATATTCAGGATAGTCGCGCAAGGTTTTAATCAGTGCTTTATACTCACTCAGATGGGTCAGAGTACGCGTGTTATACAAAAAATCGCTGACGAGGCGACGAGCTAAATTCTCCCACCCATGAAAACGCTTGCGCATCTCTGGATCAAAGACCAGTTCCAAGAGATGAATATGTTCGTGGTTCTCCAACACTTTCTGAACCTCAAAAAGATAGATTGATGCCTCATTCCAGGAATGAAGGAACCATAAATTATCCAATGAGTGCGCTGGATAAGAGGTATTTAATACCAGCAAACGAGCCAGTGCGCCCAGATCAAGCAGGGTACTCTCCATTTGATCAGTATCCACAAATTGTCCCGTCTGACGGTTATACGCTTCAAAGAAACTGACACGATCTCCTGTGCTTAACTCAAGCACCCGCGCTATATTTTGTACCACCTGCGGTGAGGGATTGGCACGCTGTCCCGTTTCTAGATGATAAACATAGGTGCGTGAGAGGCGCGTCGCCTGCGCAAGCTGACCTTGCGAAATACCACGCCTCTGGCGGTAATATGTTACCAACTGAGCAAACGGTGAAATTTCATGAGTCTTATCAAGCATCCCTATATCCTCAACAGTTACATTTTCGTTAGCTATCTGCACATTATGACGTAAAAAATGTTAGCTGGCAACATGTTCATATTCACACAGGTACCATATAATTATGAATAGTGGGTTGTTGCTTGTAGGTAGCGACAAAGTTGTCGCCCAGGTGTCCTATATGGGATGCCCCTATGGAGAGGAGCTATTACCGAATGTCTGATCCGTCGTTAATACACAACACACAAGCAGAGCAGCACTCAATCAAGCCAACGAACGTTGATCCGGTAATGCCTTCTTATCCCTGGCTACACCACTATGATGCTGGTGTTCCAAGACAGCTTGACATACCGGAAAGATCCCTTACCTCGATTTTAGATAATGCAGCCAAAAATTATCCACATCAGACTGCCTTTATCTATTATGGGAACAGGATCTCCTATGCTCAATTTTCAAATCTCGCGAACCGTTTTGCGATTGAGTTGCAACGTCTGGGAGTGCAAAAAGGGGACCGCGTCGCCATTGCACTGCCAAATATTCCACAATTTCCGATTGCTTTCTTTGGAACCCTGCGCGTAGGGGCGGTTGCCGTTCCTACCAATCCATTGTACACCGAACGCGAGATGCAACATCAACTCGCCGATTCTGGAGCCAAAGTGCTGGTTGTCCTTGATAGATTTTATCCTATAGTTCGCAATATTCGTCAGCAAACAAGCCTGGAACAGATCATTGTCACCAGTCCAGCGGATTTTCTGCCACCCTTGCTCCAGAAATTGTATCCCTTGAGCTTACGAGGCACCAAACAACCTCAACTACCTCTGACCAAAAGGGAGGTTGCGCAAGATCCAGGCTTGCATTTCATGCAACCCTTCTTGAAGTCACGCACAAAAGGTGGGATCGAGCTTTTCCATTTACCAGTCCATATCCAGGGCAATGATCTGGCGATACTTCAATATACAGGTGGCACAACTGGCCTCTCCAAAGGAGCCATGCTGACGCACCGCAATGTCCTGGCAAATGCGATGCAAACACGCTATTGGGTACCTCGCGTCAAAGATGGCACGGAAATAACCCTCTGTGTCACGCCGCTTTTCCATGCCTATGGTTTGACAGTCGGCATGAATCTCTCTATTCTCGCCGCCGCTACTATGGTTTTACTGCCACAGTTTAAAGCAAAAGACGTGCTCGAGGCCGTTCACCGCTATCATCCCAGCATGTTCCCTGGTATTCCAACTATGTATGTCGCTATTATGAGAGAAGCAGAGAAACATCCCGAATATCTAAAATCTGTAAAATATTGTATTAGCGGCGCATCTCCGTTAGCAGCCAAAATCCAGGCTGATTTCGAAAAGATTACCAGCGGCAAACTGGTTGAAGGCTATGGATTAAGCGAGGCTGCACCGGTCACACACTGCAATCCTCTCTCAGATCAGTGCCGTAACGGCAGTATCGGTCTGCCAGTACCCGACGTTGAGGCCGCGATTATCAATAGCATAACCGGCACATCTCTTCCAGCGGGCGAGGTGGGTGAAATCGTGGTCAAAGGCCCAAACATCATGCAGGGCTACTGGCAACGTACCACGGAGACACAGGAAATGTTTATCAATGGCTGGATGCGCACCGGCGATATCGGCAAAATGGATGAGGATGGCTTCTTTTATGTAGTGGAGCGCGCCAAGGATATGATTATCGCCAGCGGCTTCAATGTCTATCCGCGTGAAATCGAAGAGGTGCTCTTCCAGCATCCAGCTATCGCCGAGGCTGCGGTTGCGGGTGTGCCGGATTCCTATCGTGGAGAAACTGTGGCAGCATTTATTGTCCTCAAGGAAGGATTTACTCCCTCGGAAAAGTTAGAACAAGAGATTGTGCTATTCTGTAAGCAACAACTTGCAGCATATAAAGTTCCGAAACGCCTGGAATTCCGCGACCAATTGCCAAAATCCATTATTGGCAAAGTCTTACGTAGAGAATTACGCAAACAAACCTGATACTCATTCTTTCTACGAGCAATAACAACTGATACATCATTGTAAAGCGATGTATTAGAACAGAATGCACCCTGGCAGGCGCAATGGTGCGCCTGCCCATTCACACAAGTAGTGTCTGCATATTCGGAGGAGAAGAACGACCATGTCAACGACCACGAAACCAATGGAAGCAGGGACAGCATTTCTTACCAATCCTGTGCATGAGAATGCAGCCAAGATATTCACATTGGAGGAGCGGGATGAGGAGCAGCGCTGGATTGAGGAGTCGGCGCATACCTTTGTGACACGCGAAGTATTGCCGAAAGTTGAGGCCATTGATCGTCAGGAACCGGGTGTAATGCCTGGATTGGTCAAACAGGCTGGCGAGCAGGGTTTGTTGATGATCGATATCCCAGAGCAATATGGTGGCGCTGAATTGGGATTACTGACCAGTGCGCTGGTGGCTTCTCAGTTGCGCGAGGCTTCGTTCAGTGTGGCTTTCGGAGCCCATACCACCATTGGAACTCTGCCCATTGTCTATTATGGGACGGAAGAGCAGAAACAGCAGTATCTCCCCAAATTAGCCAGCGGCGAGTGGATCTCAGCCTATGCCTTGACCGAGCCAGGCGTGGGTTCAGATGCGATGGGACTCAGCACACACGCCAAGCTTTCAGAGGATGGTACCCATTATATTCTCAATGGTACCAAGCAGTGGATCTCGAATGCGGGCTTTGCTGATCTGTTTGTCGTCTTTGCTCGCATTGGCAATGAGCGTCCTTCGGCCTTTATTGTGGAAGCAAGCTGGCCTGGCATCTCGCTGGGAAGCGAAGAGAATAAGATGGGTATCAAAGGCTCATCTACCCGTCAGGTGATCTTTGAGGATGCGAAAGTTCCGGTCGCGAATGTGCTGGGTGAACTGCATAAAGGCTACAAAATTGCCTTCAATATCCTCAATATCGGACGCTTGAAGTTGGGCGCTGGCAGCGTTGGTGGCTCAATCTCAGCATTGGGTCTGGCCGCAACATATACCACCGAGCGCAAAGCTTTTGGGAAATTCCTGCATAATTTCGGTATGATCAAAAAGAAACTCGCACGCATGGCCGCGGAAACCTATGCCGCCGAGAGCGAGGTATTTCGGACCGCTGGCAATATCGCACAGGCCCAGAAAAGCGCGGGCTCTGATACCGAGACGGTCTTCAAATCCATTGAAGAATATGCTATCGAGGCTTCTATCGCCAAAGTCCATGGCAGCGAAGTGCTGGCTCTGGTCGTGGATGAAGGCGTACAGATCTTCGGCGGCTACGGCTTTATGCATGAATATCCCATTGAGAAAGCCTACCGCGATGCGCGTATCCAGCGCATCTTCGAAGGCACCAATGAGATTAACCGTATCGTCGCAGTCACAACACTCTTCCGCCGCGCTATGGCTGGCAAGATCGATCTGATGACAAAATATCCTGCCATCGAGGCACGTATGAAGGCGGATCAGGTACCTGCTGGTGTAGGTGAAGAGGTACCTGCCGAGTTGCGTGAGGGCGTCAATGCCCTGGAACGCGCAAAAGACGCTACCATCTATGCCACCATGCAGATCGCACTTAAGTACATGCAGAATCCCAATGCACTGGCTGAAGAGCAAGAGTTTATTGAGTATCTGGCAAACCTGTTGATCGATCTCTACGCCGCCGATAGCGCGCTGGCACGCGCCATCAATGTCACGAAAGCGGGAGATGAAAAGAGCAGTACCCATATCAAATTGGCCCAACTGGCAACGCTGACCGCACTGACACGTATCCGTAGCAATCTGGAGCAGTTGATTAGCGCCTATGTGGATGAGGCACGGGCTGAAAAAGTTCTGAGCCGCGTACGCACCTATGTCGGTGACTATCGCATCAACGGTGTTCAGTTACAACGCGAAATTGCCGCTCTGGTCATTGAAAAGCAAGGTTATCCATTGTAGACCAATCCCGGTATTCCATCCAGGCACCACTATGTCGGGATCGCAAGCGCACACGGCATAGTGGTCGACCACACTCTGAAGAGAGAAGGCACCATGCAAATCGGAGACATTAAAAAGTGGAAACGTACCTTCACAGACGAAGATGTACGCCTTTTCGGCAAGGTATCCAGAGATATGGGTACCCACCATATCCTGCCAGATGAACAGGGACGCGTCATGGTTCATGGCTTATTAACAGCTACCCTGCCTACCAAGCTCAGCGGAGAACTTAATTTTATCGCCCATGACCTATCTTTTGAATTTATTCGCCCTGTCTTTGTCGGAGATACCGTTCACTGTATGGTCACGATTACTCATCTAGAGCAGGTGGATAATCGCACCAAAGTGACGGCAGCGGTTCTTTGTCACAATCAGTATGGCAAAATTGTGCTGCGCGGCCATACGGCTGGAATTATTCGTGAGCCACAACCAATGAGTGTTGGTCTGCTTTAAGCGCCGCTCTATCTTTTAAAACAACAATCATTGAATTGACAAAATAGTCCATCATGCACGGCGTGCCGGATACATCTACCTGATACGCCATGTGTGGTGATGCAAAGGAGCAAGTAGCCATGGCTGAAGCTGTTATTGTCAGTGCCGTCCGTACGCCAATTGGACGTGCCCATAAAGGCTCTTTAAAAGATGTACGCCCGGATGATCTGGCCGCGCTCGTTGTCAGAACGGCGGTTGAGCGTGTCCCACAACTTGATCGCGCCTTGATTGAGGATGTTATTTTAGGCTGTGCCTTTCCTGAAGGTGAGCAGGGTATGAATCTGGCTCGCCTTGTCGGAGCATTAGCCGGTCTGCCCGAAACGGCTGGCGGTGTTACTGTCAATCGTTTTTGTGCCTCAAGCTTACAGGCAGTCAATATGGCAGCGCAAAATATTCTCCTGGATCTGGGAGAGGTGATTATCGCCGGTGGCGTGGAAAGCATGTCCCGTGTGCCCATGGGCGGCTTCAATCCCAGCTATAATCTTCGCTTGCTGGACTCACTCAGCGAACAGGAAAAGCAGAAGCTCCAGGCCAGCCCTTATCCTTCCTGCGAACTGGAATATGCTCATTCCAGCTATATCCCTATGGGTCTCACCGCTGAAAATGTCGCCAAACAATATCAGATCAGCCGCGAAGCCCAGGATGCCTTTGCTTTACGCAGTCATCAACGCGCTATAGCTGCCATGGATAATGGAATCTTTCAGCGCGAAATAGTGCCCGTTCCCTTGCCTCAAGGCGGTGTCCTGGAGCACGATGAAGGACCACGCCGGGATACCTCTCTGGCAAAACTCGCCAGCCTGGAGCCAGCCTTTGTCAAAGATGGTACCGTCACTGCTGGCAATTCCAGTCCCCTCAATGATGGCGCTGCCGCGCTCGTGATGATGTCAGCTGACCGCGCTCGTGAACTGGGCATTGCCCCTCTGGCACGCGTCCATACCATGGCTGTCGCGGGCGTCCGCCCCGATGTGATGGGCATTGGTCCGATACCAGCAATCCGCAAAGTGTTAAAACGCGCCAATATGCAACTTAGCGACATCGATATCATTGAACTCAATGAAGCCTTTGCCGCGCAGAGTCTGGCCGTGGTACAGACGCTGGGCATCGATGAAGAGAAGCTTAATCCCCATGGTGGCGCAATTGCAATTGGACATCCTCTGGGCTGTAGTGGCGCACGCCTGGTTGGCGCGCTCATCAACGATCTTCAGACCAGAGATAAAACGTTCGGTATTGCCACGCTCTGTATCGGTGGCGGGCAGGGACTGGCAACATTGATTGAGAGGATATCGTAGCCATGGCATATACTATTCACAGCGCAGCTGTCATTGGGGCAGGTGTTATGGGAGCCGCAATTGCGGCTCATCTCGCCAATGTGGGCATCCCCAGTTTGCTGCTCGATATCGTGCCGGAGAACGCCAAAGATCGCAATAGTATTGCCCGCACCGGCCTCGAAAAGACGCTCAAATCTCGACCAGCCTCGTTCTATAGTAAACGCGGTGCCCAATTAGTCACTATTGGCAACATCGAGGATGACCTGGAAAAATTAGCACAGGTCGATTGGATTATCGAGGCCGTGGTTGAACGTCCTGATATCAAACAGCAACTCTATAACAAGATTGAGAAAGTCCTGCAACCGCACACGATTATCAGTTCGAATACATCGGGCCTGCCAGCTCACCTGTTAATTGAGGGACGGTCAGAACAATTTCGCCAGCACTTTCTGATCACCCACTTCTTTAATCCAGTGCGTTATATGCGCCTGCTGGAACTGGTCCCCACGGTGGATACCGATCCGGCCCTGCTGCAATTTATGCGGATCTTTGGGACGGAAAAATTGGGTAAAGGCATCGTAATCTGTAAGGATACACCAAACTTCATTGCCAATCGCCTCGGCGTCTACGTCTCCTTGAATACTATTCAGCATGCGCTCAACGAGGGCTATAGTGTCAACGAAGTAGATACCATTCTGGGCACGAGTATGGGGCGTCCGAAATCAGCTGTCTTCCGTACAGCCGATCTCTCTGGCCTGGATACGCTGATGCATGTGGCAAACAATCTGTATAAAAACGCCCCGGACGATGAGCAGCGCGAGACGTTCCGCATACCACCTATCGTCCAGCAAATCATCGACAAGGGATGGCTCGGTGAAAAGAGTGGTCAGGGCTTCTACAAACGGGTCAAGGGACCGGATGGAGCCTCAGCCATCCTTGAGCTGAACCTGCAAACGCTGGAGTATGAACCACAGACAAAACAGCGCTTCGCCTCCCTGGGCGCAGCTCGCCGTCTGGATACACCGGCTCAGAAAATCAAAGCCGTCCTGCAGGGGGATGATCGTGCCAGCCATCTCGCGCGCGAAACGACTGCCGCAGCTCTTACGTATGCCGCTAATCGTGCGCAAGAGATCGCGGAGAGTGTGGTGGATATTGATAATGCCCTGCGCTGGGGCTTCAACTTTGAACTGGGCAATTTCGAGCTCTGGGATGTTCTCTTGCAGGAACCGGCCTTACTGGCACAAATCTTTCCAGAGCAAGAGCTACCCGAACTCGTCCGCCGCGTGCAGGAAAAAGGACAGGGTACCTTCTATATCACCGGCAATGGACAAAAACAGTTCTTCGATTTCCACACGGATACCTATCAACCAGTCCCTACGACAGAGAATGTCATCTCTCTGAGTACCTTTAAAGCTGGCCCAATCACCCAGGGCCAGGGTGTCATTAAAGACAATGGCTCGGCATCCCTCATCGATCTCGGAGACGGCATTGCCTGCCTTGAGTTTCATACCAAAATGAACTCGATTGATGAAGGGATCATCGAGATGATGCGCTACGCTGTTGAAGACGGAGCAAAACAGTTCAGAGCACTGGTTATCAACAACGAGGCACCTGATTTTTCGGCTGGTGCCAATCTATTCCTGGTATTGATGGGTGCACGCCAGGGAGCCTGGGATATGCTAGAAGGTGCTATTTCAGGATTACAACAGGCGCATCAACTACTGAAATACAGTTCCCTGCCAGTCGTCGTAGCGCCACGCGGACGTGCTCTGGGAGGTGGTTGTGAAATTATCCTGCATGCTCACCACACGCGAGCCCTGGCGGAGTCCTATATCGGTCTGGTTGAAGTAGGTGTTGGCTTGATACCAGCCGGTGGCGGGAGTAAAGAGTACCTCTTGCGCATGGGAGCTGGTGTTGAGAGCCAGAAAGATGGCAAAGGAAACGGACCATTTACACCAGCGCGGCGTGCCTTTGAAACCATCGCCGTCGCCACGGTCTCAACCAGCGCCGTTGAAGCACAGGAACTTCGCTTCCTGCGTAAAACGGATGCCATCACGGTCAATCCAGAAACCCTCTTACGCGACGCCAAAGCTGATGCCATCAAACTGGCTGAAGCCAAAGCCGCTGGAACCTGGCAGCCAGCTCAACCACAGCAGTTGCTCCTACCGGGAACAGGCGCACGCCTTGTGCTTGAGCAACAGATTGAAGGTATGCTCCTGACAGGGAAAGTCAGTGAACATGATGCCGTGGTGGGACGTCATCTCGCTCACGTGCTCACAGGAGGAGACTGTTCGCCCATCACACCGGTCAGCGAACAATACGTCCTCGATCTTGAGCGTGCGGCCTTCTTGAGCCTCTGTGGCATGGAGAAGACCCAGGAACGTATCCAGTATACCCTGGAAACAGGAAAGACACTGCGCAATTAAAACCCGCGTCTCCTCCTTGCATAACAAAAAGGCAACCTCTTATTCCCAAACGAAAATGAGGTTGCCTTTTTGTTATGCTACACCGGCTCACTCCAGCAAGACGGGGACCCTATACAGTGTAGTAGGATAGGAAAAGCCGCTTTCAGCCCTTACTTAATCTAAGCGAAGCAGGAATTCTTCCACCTCCTCGCCGCGTGCATGAGAAAATCCCTTGCCCTCTCCGATCCTCAAGAACCCACATTTTTCCAGAACGCGCAGAGAGCCGATATTGTCTTTAGCAGCACGAGCATACAGGGGGCGATCTTTTATGTGATTCAGAAAGGCGATCAGCGCCCTGGTCGCAATACCCTTACTCCAGTAGGGCTTTCCAATCCAATAGGTAACTTCTGGCTGCTCGTCTTCATCAATATATTTCGAGACCGAGCCTGCCACCTGCCCATCGAAGAGGATCGTTTGTATGCTGCTCGTCTCATCACTCAAAATCCTTGTCCAGTGTGCCATAAAGGCATCCTTATCCGCCGGATCTTTGGTGGTGAAGGCGGCCATATAATTCGCCTCCGGGTCTAACTGCTGGTCGAAGAAAATAGGGAGGTCATTCATCGTTACGTCCCGCAAGACAATGCCGGGGGTGAATGCTTGTCTTTCCATTTTACCCTCTCATCTAATCCAAAGTAGCAGCCACCCTTCATGGGTGGAGAGAACCGACCCTCTTACTTCCGTGCGTTAACGCAACCCCGAAAAATATATCACCTGATGTTTGGCGCGTCTTCGGAACGAGACGTATGTACGACTCCACTCGTGAAGGACAATATCGCTTAAACAAAGGGTGGCTGCTACTTTGCATGCGCGATACTCAAAAAAAAGCAACAGTGCATATATTCATATTGTGCACTGTTGCAAACATATGAATGTGGAGCTACTCCTGGCTCCTCATGCACATGAGATAGCTATTTAGTTAGAAAATAGCTTCGCCGGTGTCAGTATCGAACAAATGAATCTGATCGCTATCAACAAACAGGCGGATCTTGTTACCGGCGGTAACATGAGCACGGGGATCAAGGGTTGCGACGATATTCTTGCCACCAGTGGTGAGATATACCTGTAATTCGTTACCAAGGTTCTCGACCACATCAACAGAAGCATCGATAGCCGAGCGGATATCTCCATGGTTGCTATTGGCGCTAACCAGGTTGACATCTTCCAGGTGAACCGGGCGGATACCAAAGGTAAGATTGCGGTCAGCAGCAGCACGAGCGCGCTCCTCATAAATCTGAGGAACTTCTACTTTACCAATGCCCTCAAGAATCACCGAGGTGCGGCCATCAACGGTACCAACTTTAGCTCCAGGAATGAAGTTCATAGCAGGGGAACCAATGAAACCAGCTACAAAAATATTGGCAGGATGATCATACAGTTCCTGTGGGGCACCCAGCTGCTGGATAACGCCACCATTCAAGACGGCAATGCGATCACCCATCGTCATGGCTTCAACCTGGTCGTGGGTTACATAGACCATGGTTGTCTGAATGCGCTGGTGCAGTTTGATGATCTCTGCACGTGTCGCAACACGCAATTTAGCATCCAGGTTGGAAAGAGGCTCGTCCATCAAGAAGACTTGCGCTTCACGGACAATAGCACGTCCCAGAGCAACACGCTGACGCTGACCACCGGACAACTCTTTTGGCTTACGTTTGAGGAATGGCTGGAGACCAAGGATCTCAGCGGCTTCTTCCACGCGTTTCTTGATTTGATCTTTGGGGAAGTGACGCAACTTCAGACCGAAAGCCATGTTGTCAAATACGGTCATATGGGGATAAAGAGCGTAGTTCTGGAAGACCATGGCGATGTCGCGGTCCTTAGGATCTACACCATTGACGACGCGGTCGCCAATATAAATTTCACCCTCGGTCGGCTCTTCCAGACCTGCAATCATACGTAAGCAGGTACTTTTACCACAACCGGAAGGTCCAACGAGGACGAGGAATTCTTTGTCTTTGACATCAATGCTGATGTCGTGCACAACTTCGACCTTATTGAAGGTCTTGTATACATGGTCAAAACGTACTTGTGCCATGAAGGTTAACTCCTTTTTCGCTTCTGTAACAGGTTCATTCCTGTTACCCCTCACATTATTTAAAGAAGCATTCGCTTAGTGCCAGCATTGCAACTGATCCCGTATCAGCTGGGAGTCAATGTGGCCTCTTAACATCATACCGTCCATTGAGTTTCGAAAAGCTCTTGTTTTGTAGATGTTAAACGAGAGTATACCATATCGAGTGCTGAAAGTGAAGCTTACAAGCGCTGATTTTGAGCAGTTTTCTGGCGTGGGTAAAAAATTGGGATCATCCCAACATTTGGGGAATAAAGCTTGCTTGTTTGCCTCTCTACAGAGAGAATAGAGAGCCTCTGTTCAACTGCTCATCGAAGCAGATATGTTTCCTGCTCGCATCCTACGTCCCTTTTTTGCCTTTGTTTTGATTCTGTACAAAGTCATGTGCGTGGTGATAGAGTAGGAGGAAAAAGCCAAAGAGAAGGGATTATCAAATCATGATCAAATCTCTAAACGAATATCTACATGTATTGCCTAATAGACTTTAACGTCTCATGGTGTGGCCTCTCATCGTGTTTATCTATGCCTGGTCAGATAGGAGTGGAGCACATCCAGTTCCTGGACTCAGCATCGTAGTGGCTGCGCTCTGGTTCGGGTGTATTTCACTTCCACTCTTGATCCTGAACCTTCCCATTTTCCTCATATGGAAGCTCTTCCTCAACAGGTATACTATTTCCCAAACCTGTAAATTGCATCTTAATGCCAAGATGTACAGGTTTGGAAAACAGAAAAGCTTTGATGATGAACGTTTCCCCGTTGTAACTTTGTATGACTCTTCCTATCATTTCCATCACCAAGGCTTCCGCGCTAGTGATCAGACATGCTAGCTATTTGTACGCGTAAGCCGAATAACTGGAATTTCACGTATGCCTTTTGTTTGCTCTAAATTTAGAGCAAAATGAGAAGACAGAGAGAGTGCTTGTGCATAAAATCGATCCCATTCTGGTTTCGGCACGAGAGAGGCCCGTACGTTCACTACCTCCTCCCCTAGTTCAATAGATGCTTGTGGATTCGCCAGCAGATTATAGTACCATCCAGGATAGCGAGGGCGGCCGTTATTAGAGGCCATGACAAACCAGTGATCACCCTCGGTGATGTAGCCTGTAGGGTTTACTCGATCCTCCCCACTTTTTACACCCATTGTATGAAGAAGGAGTACAGGGACACCTTCAAAAACTCCGCCAAGCGTGCCCTTGTTTGCACGGAATTCCTGCATAACCTGTTGATTCAAATTCTGGTCGGCCTGATTTGGGGTTGACATAGTTTTCTCCTATGAAACTGGTACTTGATCAGTTTCTTGATAGTATTTGGAACGGTAATGGTAAATGACTTGAAAGGTAGGCACAAGTTGACCCGAATGTTGCACAGTTGCCCTCACTGTTGAGCCTCCGTGATGTATCGGATGCTCGCAGGCTCCTGGAGCCAATCAAGGTGTTCGAGAGAGGGGAATGCATGAGCCGGGTGAGCGAGCAATTTCCTCCTGCACTTCTGTACTGCTCTCAAGATAGCCTCAGTGTTCTTCAAGCGCAATGATTTTCATATCGTTTTTTCTTTCCGTTTCCCCAATGCGAAGAGTACACTCACGCCACGCGCTATTTATTATGGCACCATAGCATCGGGGCAAAAAAAATTAAGATGAAAGAGCTTGAACCAACTGGTGGTGCAACTTGACGAGTAAGGTACGCAGTTGCTCCAGTTCTTCTTGCGTGAATGGAGCAAGGAGCGCCTTGATCTTGTAGAAACGCTCGGAGAAGATCTGGTCAAAGAGGGCAAGTGCGCTGGGAGCGAGGGTAATGGTTGCTTTGCGCCTATCGGTTGGATGCTCCTCGCGGCGAATATGTCCCGAATGCTCCAGCCCGACCAGTAAGCCGGTAATGGTTCCCGGCGTCACCTTGAGCGCCACTGCCAGTTCAGACGGAGTAGACTGACCAGATGCTTTGAGAAAGGCGAGGACGGCCATCTTTCCTTCGGAAAGGGCAAACTGGTCGAAAAATGCTTGTCGATCGTTGAAGCCCTCCCCTGCAACTTGCAAGAAAAGGAGGTAGGTTTCGACCTCACGCATCTCTTCAGTGTGCATCACCTGACGGAACTCTTCCAGAAGCGGCTGGTGATCGATTGCGCGTTCCATGTCTGTCTCTCTCATTGCATCTATATTCGCCTCTCATTATTCTATGGCACCATAGTGTTTTTGTCAAGGAGGGCAAACAAGAGATACCGTGCCGTGTTCTGTGTAAGCTAGAGGCTGAACGCTCCTGGTGGTTGGCGTCAAAGCAACCTGCCGATCTTGGAGGCGAGTATCCCTTGTTTTCCTGGAGGGAGAGGCCCCACTAACCAGCGTAGATGGTGCAGTAGTTTTTGGAACGAGAAGCGGATCTACACTGCATGCAGGACTTTTACCCGTAACAAGTTGAGATGGGCACGACCGAACATTTGACGCTTCAGAAATTTCAGGCGATTGACATGCCCTTCGGTGATGCCATTGCTCCATTTGGAAGAGCAAGCGGCGTGAACAGCGGCGTAGTCTCGGCTGATCTTCTTTTTACGCTCGGCATATGTCAAGCAAGAAAATTCTTCCTCTGTTGTAGCGCTTTGTCCTTCTTGTCGCCTTGATGAAGGGAGAGCGATTTGCTTAGCAAACAACGGTAAACAACATATCATACATGCAACAACAAAAATTTCTTTTTTTAAGTCTTGCAAATCTCACAGTCTTATATAAGAGAAGCACATAAAAATTTCATTAAAATGGTCTGAATTATTTAGAATATGAGTGCATCTCTGCTACATTGCAACATATCTTTTACATCCCAAAGGTACTAAGTACGGCACAACAAATCTGAACATTTTGCATTACGGCAAAAAACTGCTATTTCATTACATATTTGCACTTTGTAAAGCTTGAAAAGTAAGAACAAATAAGGAGCGTGCAGGTTACTCTGTTCAGAGTAATGTAAAAATATTATGAAGATTTGTATAGTTTGTGTAATAAATAGCATTAAAGCACTGGACAAGCACATAAGCAATAATGCATAATAGTCATATGCATTGTTAATCTTGTTTTTACAAAGAACGAACAATGTATTTACATCGTTTGTAAGCTGTTGAATGTAGTAGCAAAGAGATAAAAACACCACCTAGAGGGTTAGGAAGGATTGGAAAAACCATGCTTGAAGCATACGAACAACGCAGCGAAGTGGCCCGCTTATTGTCTCAGATCAGCTCAGAATACGAAGCTGCACAACGTGGCCTCACAGGGTTGTCATACGGTATGTCACAACATGACTTTATTACCGCTCGGATGGAGAACATGGGCCAATTACATACACAACTACAATCAATTGTTGGTGATGTTGCAATTGCAATGATTGCAGATCGCTTAAATACAGTCCATTCATAACTCATGTGCAAGAAGAGATGGCCTTCCAATTTTTATCTCATTAATCAATCTTCGTAGCAGTGCACGTTCTTTTCAAAATATATTGTTGTAGCCATCGCCTTTAGTAATGAATCTATACAATTTTTCCTGGCATTTCCTCACTCAAGCTGAAAGGGTATCTGGCGACAGGTCAGATGTCCTTTCAGCTTGAGCGCTTTGTAGCTGGTAGCCTCCTCTATCTTCTCCCCTCTTCACAGATGATTTTTCGTGCTCAATGGCGCTCCAAAAGGGTTTATTTGTGGAATTGTTCAAGCGAAAGAAAATGTCAGGTACTTAGAGAAAGGAGGAGAGGGGCATATGAATAGAAAATTATTCTAGAGGATGAGGAAAAATCCTACCCTGCACTGTTTTTTCTCAGGGGAAATGAAACAGCGCAGGACAGGCATGGGCGCATTTAAGTACGGCAAACAGAATGCAAAGCTACTTACTAACCATGCTAAGTGGCTCTATGTGCTCAATATCAACATGCATATCTGCAAAGAAGCGTGGCTGAACCACATCCCAGACACCAGACACCACAAACTCAGTTTCTTCGTAAACAAAATTCTCGCGCTCCAGCATATTTCCCGGATCATCAGAAAAACATTGTAACCACGCTGTGACATCATCAGGGGAAAGATAGGGTGCTCCTTCACAGACAAACCATTCAGCAATACCGCGCAGATAAAAACGGAAATTCTCTGGCAAGGGATAATGGCGTACAATACGGTAAGCCTTCTCTTCTACATCGCGATAGCCAGCAGCACGTAAGTATTCAGATAATTTTGAGCCGACCCAGCTATCCTCATACGCATAGCCATTGTCTGCACGTTCCGCCTCCCACCGTTCACGCGCCTGGAAAACACGCGCCTGTAACATTGAATCAATGGTATGGAAACACATTGTCCCAAAGTCGATATCTTTGATCACCAGCCGTCCACCGGACTTTAAATACGGGCCCATAGCCGCAAATGTCTCCGCAGGCTCAGGTAAGTATTGGCTAACGTTAGCGCTAAAAATGAGATCAGCACTCCCGCATTCAAGTGGGAGCTGCTCTAACACGGCTTGCTTGTATTGTACATTCTGTCGGTACCAGGTATTGCTACTTCTCCGTTGTGCGGTCACTAACGCCTCGGCCGAAATATCAATACCCAGCATTTTTCCCTCCGCCCCAATTGCCTGGGCAAGGAGAGGCGTCCACAATCCAGGGCCGCACCCTGCATCCACAACCAGACTCCCTGCGACCAGATGTAAATCTTGAATCATCTGGCTTCTTTCTTGCAGCTTGCTCTGATGGTGCTTCATCAGCCAATCTACTGCATTTAGTGGGAGTCCACACTCATTGACATGCACAACATTGTTGACTGCCATCTTCTGCCTAATTCCTCCAGCCATCAAATGTATTATACTTTGTAAACACGTTTCATTATAAGAATTACTATACATGCCATATCACAAAAAATCAATAGTTTGTTAAACATTGTAGTTTTTCCGTTTAAACATTGTAATTTACAGGCATTAATACTAATATATATTAAAATTTGTTAATATTACTGACAACGTTTGACTTTGTTCAGGAACCATGCCCGGTAGAGGTAACTTCATGCATAGTGATATAAATAGAGCCACGAGCAACAACAATTTCTATATAAAGATGGTGTAAAGATTTTTAAATCATGTAACATTCCCTATCTCACCTATGGTATAATAACAACTGTGCATCTTATAGATATTGTGTATCTCTCAACTGAGAGAAGGAAGGTAACATGGCGAATAGACTCCCCCCGAATGAACAAGTCAAAAAGAAACGTGGACGCCCTCCTGGTCCACTGAAAGAGAAAACAGCACTTCCTCATAAGCGGGAGAGACGCTCAAGTGCTACCTCAAAGTTGAATCCTGTGTATACAGCAACAATAGAAACAAATGGTTATACAGCAAATAGTGCAGATCAAGCAATGCACAATACATCGAATGAAGAATATATAACGCCTTTTAGTACGTATATGCAAACAATTATGCATCGAGACCGTATTGAGATTGCGCGTGTCGCAAGAGAATTAACGGTTGCGGAAAATACCGTGTATCGATGGATGAATGGTACCTCGGAACCACGTGCAAACTATTTGAAACGATTGCCTGAAGTATTTCCTGAACATCGCACCCAATTGATTAATGTGATTAATGAAACATTTGGAGAGGTCATTGGAGCGCCAGTGTTAACTATCCGTGAGGTTCAGGCTGACACCTATCGGCGTGCGTTGGAAATAACAGCCAACAGCCAGGATAGCGATACACTCTTCTGGCAGATTTCTGAATTGATCTTTGATGATGCGTTAACGTTACTGGATACAGAACAGCTCGGATTGGCAATTACGTATGCAAAATTGATGCCTCCACATGAGGATGGCATTCATTCTTTGCGCGAAGTCAAAATGCATGGGCATGCTCCCTGGCCTGAGACGGTCGATAGCAAGGCTTTTCTTGGCAGCACAACCTTGGTCGGTTCGGCGGCCGTTTCACAACGAATGCAAGTTTGGAATGATATTGACAATAATCGCACACTGGTAGATATTGATGATAACGAGCATAGTGCCTGTGCGGTTCCGGTTATACGAGGAAACAGAATAGCTGGTGTCCTGATTGTCTCTAGCACACAAGCTGATTTTTTCAATAATCCTTCCGCTTGCCAGGCTGTCAGCGAATATGCCTTACTGATGGGAGTTGCCTTGTGTGATCGCGATTTCTATACATCTGCCCTTTTGCATTTAAGGCCAATGCTTCCCTTAAAAGAGCAACGTGCAGAGATCTCACGCGATTACGTGCGACGTATTATCGCATTTGCACACAAAAACGCGACATCTCGTTGTGAAGCGGAGGCTTGGATTCAGCATGAGATGGAGCTGGAGTTTGAAGCCAAAGCCCGCACAGTACAGTAGAAGGTGAATAGTGGTCCACGGCCAGTCTTCCATCTCTTTCATTATTCCTTGAATAGAGTAAAAAAAGATGCAAACGTCTGACGAATCACCAGAAGAAAAACAACCAGCAAGCGATCAACAAACTCCTCTAAATGGGATTTCCCCAACGCCAGCAACACAACCAATATCTGTTGAGCCTGCATTGCCCGCCGATTTGAAACAATCTGAACAGTCACGGGATACCTCATTGAGGACGGATAGCAATGCCGTTCACCAGGAGGGTCTTGTCTATCCTCCACTACCATCTTTTTATGAAGAGATGCCATCACCGCCGCAGCAATCTATTCCTGAGGTTCCACGTGTGCCTCAAGCGGAGCAGATACCAACCCCACCCGTGACAAGACAAGAAGAGCTGAATTCTCCACCTGCCTTCTGGCAAGGACCTGTTGGACAACCATTACCGCCCGGCTATCCACCCTATCCTCAGGGTCAGAGCTATTTAGGGAATCAGCCTCCTCCCTTTGTCGTCGGTCCACCACGCCCAAAAAAAACAAACAAATGGACTGTCATTGCCATCTCCATTCTCGTCGGCCTTCTTTTACTGAGTTGTGGCATCTGTTTCTGGGCCGGGACATCAATGTTCGGAGGTATGTTTAATCAAGTCTACAATGGATTGAGCAACGGAACACAGGTCGTTAACAACTTTTATGATGCCCTCCAAAACAAACAATATGCACAGGCGTATCACGCGCTGAAACCACAAGGTTCGCTCAAGAATATATCAGAGCAAGATTTTATCACGCGTGCGGAAAAGCAGGATACACTTTATGGGCCAGTCTTACGCTACTCTGTCGGACAACCCGATCTGAGCAAATATGATGGACAAGTCCTGGATACTATTAGCTTACCAGTTGATGTTGCTCGTACTAAAAAATCATACACTGCGCATATTCAACTCAAACTAATCAATAATCAGTGGAAAATCACTGCTATCGATAATCTTTAATACTCCAGTTACAAAGCAAAAGAAGGAGCAGCCTTATGAAGTCTGCTCCCTCTTTTGCTTTTTTCTTTTTAAAGGTTTCTATGATTTGATCGGGGTTTTTCAAATATATAATGCATAAATATAAAACTGAATAGTTAGATGGCGGTGTTCGTCGCCGGAGTCATAGAAACTTCACGCCCGACACAGGCTCGAAGATCTTCGCGATAAAAGCGCCAGGTACTCCCAACCTTATGCCCTGTGAGTTGACCCGACCACATCAGGCGATAAAGCGTTGAACGGCTTACGCGCAAGTAACCCATCGCTTCTTTGAAAGTCAGCAGAACATCTTCCTGAAGCATCTGTACGACCATGGATTTTCTCCTTAAATAAATAAAACGAATAAATAAGTGCACTTGACACTAACAATGTAGCGCTGAGAACAGGAAAAATGATGATATCTTTGTCTCATTGCATGTTATAGTAACCAATCTTGACACGCTTTCATGTTAAGGAATAGTTGCGATCTGGTTAATTTTGCGGAAAGCCTGGTTTGATATTCACTACCGACATATCTGGCAAGCTCAGGATTATCCCGATCAAGGCCCATAACAAGATTAAGCAAACATATCTATCGTATATCAATATGATTGAACGTGCTTTTCATTATTTTCTTCAATTTTAGAACGCTTTACCAGGACTCTTTTACCAGGGATGGATCAATAAGGCGTTAAGCTCTTGCTCTTCACAGGCCACTGGAAAAATCGTGAGTCCTGTGATTTCATGTAACCGCGTCAGCATGGTTGCATTGGTTGGTTCACGCATAGCAACGGTCAATTGCTGGCGCTCATAACCTACGGGCGCGCAATGGAATTCACAAGCGATCTGATAAGGAAGCAGTGCCTTGACACGTTTTGGTAATACATGTGGCAATTCCAGATAAGGGACCGCTCCGGTCAATGACGCATTCCCAACAGGCTGTTTGTGGTCTGGTTGTCGCTCAGATACAAGTACAGGCACTGAGCGTACACCACGACGATGCGCCACCAATGCTGGTCGAAATGTGACAGTATACGCGCAATATTCTATTTGTTGATACAAGGCGTCCAGTGAAGCTGAGGGCTGGGGATAAGTCCCATAACCAAACACGATTGTGGTTTCATGAGTCAGGGGTGGCGTCATTGTCTGGGCCTGCAAAAGAGAAACACTTCTATATACGCGTTCGACTATAATACGTATGCCTTCTCGATCCACCTGTGAAAAAATAATCGCAGCACCGCCGGGCCCATTAATGAACATTTTGTCATCTATCCGCAAAACTCGCCGTACATTGCGCAATACTTGTTGTAACAAATCAGGGGAAGCATGATAGTGTCGACGTTCATAGTGTGTTGTCAGTGAGGAGGCTTCCAATTGCGACATATGCAATAGTAATATGCTGAATGTCTCACCATGTGTAAACAAACTCTGTATCATAGTAGACATGGCTGCATACAATTCTTGCGCGATTGGAACAGTGGTATTCTTACCCTCCCATTGCTCCATTGCTTGCACTCCCTGCATCCTCTGTTCAACCGGTGTCAGCACAACACAGGTACAGGGTTCACCTGCAAAACGCCTGGAGGTAGCGCGTTTATTTAACTTCACTGCGAGTTGTGGGCCAGCGCCAGTCGCTGTACGCAATGGGACTCTACTTGTTTTATTCTTCTGTTTCTGACCCATAACATTTCTCACACCTTCGTCCGGCACCATACCTATGGTGCGTGGCACGCAACCAGCTTTCGTCTATCCATAGAGCAAGATATGAAAATGTATCACTCTCACTCTCACTCTCACTATACGCAATTCATTCCGGTAAAAAGAGAGAGAGATTGTTCCATAGTGGTTAATATCTTCCCTCCATGGTTAAGATGAGCGCAACCGACTGGAAGATTACTCATCAAGCGGGGCAGCAAAGGTATAACCAACTCCAGGTACCGTCATGATATAGCGGGGTTTATTGGGATCGGGCTCCACTTTCTGTCTGAGATGACGAATATGTGTCTTGACGAGACCCGAATCACCTGCCTCATCATATCCCCAGACGCGCTCAATAATCATATCAGTCGTCAAAACCTGTCCGGTATGTGAAATTAATAAGTGCAACAAGCGACTCTCGGTGGGCGTCAGGCGCACCTTTACACCCTCGCGAGTTACTTCATGGCGCATCGCATCGTGGGTCACCGGTCCGACCGTAATTTCTGAAGAGCCAGTCGTACCACGACTACTATTAGAACGACGCATCACAGCTTTAATGCGTGCAAGCAATTGACGTGGACTAAACGGTTTCCGTAAATAATCATCTGCGCCCAGTTCCAGGCCGCGCACCTCATCATCTTCACGGTCATGGGCAGTCAAAATCATCACCATGGAATTGGTTTCCATACGCATCTGACGGCATACTTCGAAACCATCAAGCTTGGGCATTTGAATATCTAAAATTACCAGATCCGGCAATGTTTCACGCCAACGTTTAATCGCCTGCTCACCATCAAAAGCGCGGACAACATCATAACCATGTCCCTTGAGCCAGTAACTCAACATGTCCACCATGTCGCGGTCATCATCCGCCACCATGATCTTCAAAAGTAACCTCCTGCCTGCCCTATATTACAATACTAGGATGTACCGATGCTCCGTTACAAAATCGAATTCCTTGATACACTTCCGTTTGTAGTAACGGGAATGTTCAAAGCTCAGTAACATCATGACACAAAATAGGCTATAGCTAGACAATTTTACGTTCTAAATACGTCAAAACAGGGGTTGCTACTTCATCAGATCAACAGGGTTCGTACCTACTTCATTCATACGTGCCGTCTTTTGCCCGCTCTGGCGAGTAATCCAGGCGGCAGTGTTCATCCCTCCGTTAGTAATGATCGGCTTGACGAGGCATGGCAAAAAGGTTAGATTGTAACAACGCCCATGCCTGTTACTGGACTCAACGTAAAGGATAGAGATGATGGATCGAGAAGCGTTGTTAGATTTAGCCCGTCAGACCGCTCAGGGAGCACATTGCCCTTACTCGCATTTTCATGTTGGTGCCGCGCTGCTAGCCGGTGAGAAGGTCTTTACCGGCGTCAATATCGAAATTTCAAGCTATGGCCTGACCCTTTGCGCGGAACGGTCTGCCCTGGCAGCCGCGCTCACGGCACAGGCTGGCCCCATCACACACATTGCCATTGCTTGTATCGATGCCCCTGAAGATGCTCCTACCCATGAACGCATGCCCTGCGGCGCATGCCGACAGTGGATCGCCGATCTGGCGCCAGAGGCGACGATCTTTATCGATGGGTGCGAACGCGATTTTCAAGCCGGGGATTTGTTGCCATTCGCCTTCAGATTGTAATCTTGCTGGTACACATTGGCACATTTTGCCTCTTGACAGACGTAAAGTCCTTGTGTACGCTATAAGTCCAGTACTTTTCAAAAAGTAGTGCTCACTATGCTAGCACCACAATGCATTTGTGCAATCACACAGAGGTGCTTTTATGCTGGTTTCGTGCACTTATGCACAAGGGCCGTTCCAACACTCTATGCTCCCAGGTGACGGTATCATGCCACTCTCTACCGTCATACGCACAATACATAGACTCTTCCATTTTTTCGAGCGGATCTTCTTCTCCTGTAGGTTGCTACCACGTATGTTTGCTCACATCGGTTGGCTAACGTTATCCAAAAGGAGATTACGATGTCATCACGTTTCACCCTGGGCGTAGAAGAAGAGTTTCAGATGGTCGATAGAGACACAGGACAACTGGTATCCCATGTACATACGGTTCTGGATAAAGGAAGTGCTGTTTTTGGAGAATTAATTAAAGCAGAAATGCTGCAATCTATGGTGGAGATTATTACTGGGGTGTGCGCGGATATCCATGCTCTGCGCCAGGATTTGTCTACGAAACGTATGCAGCTAGCCACTATCCTGGCAAATGAAGGGCTGGCAATGATCAGTTCGGGTACCCATCCTGTCGCTCACTGGCGGGATCAACGCCGGACCGTTAATGAACGCTATAAAGAAATAGAGGAAGAGTTTCAGGATGTGGGACGCTCGATTCTGATTTGTGGACTCCATGTCCATGTGGGTATCGATACTCATGAGATTGCCATTCCACTGATGAATCAGCTCCGAACCTGGATTCCCCATCTATTAGCCCTCTCATCTAATTCTCCCTTCTGGATTAATTACAATACAGGCCTCAAGTCGTACCGCTCCATTGTCTGGAAACGCTTTCCCCGCTCAGGTATCCCTCCCACCTTTACATCAAGCATGGAGTTCGATTGCTATGTCTCTGATTTGATGCGCAACAACTGCATCGATAATGCCAAAAAAATCTGGTGGGATATTCGCCCTCATCCTTTTTTTGATACTCTTGAGTTCCGCGTCTGCGATATGCCCGTAACCTTTGAGGATACGATGGCAATCGCGGCTCTCTGCCAGGCACTGGTCTGCAAATTGACCTTCTTGCTTGAACAAAATATGAACACCCTTGTCCTGCCAACTCATTATATTGAAGAAAATAAATGGAAAGCAGCTCGCTATGGATTGGATGCCGTGATCGTAGATTTCCCACACCATCGGAGCCTGACATTGCGCGATTCACTGCATGAAACTCTCGATTTTGTAGAGGATGTGGTAGATGAATTAGGCATTCGACGTGAGATGAACTACTTACGAATCTTGCTCACAAGTTCCCAGGGAACTGGCGCTGACCAACAAATCGCGGTTTACAATGAGACTCAAAACATACAGGCAGTGATCAGATATTTGATGGAATGTACCATGCAGTCCATACAAACAAATTCGGTCATTTCCACAGCAGGTAAACCAACCACAAAACTATAGGAAATCCCAAAGGGTCTATGACTACCACGATCTCTGTGCATGAGTTTTCGCACCTACGGTGCTCAAACATCTTGTTAGTGTGTGGTGTAGAAAAAGTTTCTTCAAACTTTTTCTACACCACACACTAACAAGGACGCAGGCGCTTGCGCGCCTGCCAGCCAGTGAGCAGCAAGATCTTGATGGTACTGGGAGTCTGACACATTCTTAACTCGACTTTGTACATTTTTAGGCTTTTGAGCCTGCGAAAAAGGGCCAGTGCGACGCATTTCGAGCTCATGTTTTCAAAATTGTACAAAGTCGAGCTTAAGCAAAAGCACAATCTCCATTGAGAGGCTGCGCATATTTAGTACCCAACAACACCTTCTAAGATGGTATCAATGCGCTCTAAATCATTGTCCGACAACTTGATATCAGCGGCGCTGACGTTCTCTTCTACCTGAGAGGGACGAGAAGCACCAATGATGGCAGAGCTGACGTTTTTCTGGCGCAAGATCCAGGCCAGGGCCAGTTGGCTGACTTTATAGCCACCCTCTTCAGCCAGCTTCTGCAATTCCTGTACCGCGCTTAATGTCTTATCACTCAATGTCTCACCCATAAAACCATTGATCTCCGCATTGGCGGCACGGGTATCGGCGGCTGGCTGCTGTCCGGGTTTGTATTTACCGGTCAAGACACCCTGTGCCAGAGGCGAAAAGACGATCTGTCCGATGCCTTCGCGCTCACATAGAGGAATGATATCCTTTTCAATCCGGCGATGGAGCAGATTATAAGCAGGCTGATTAGAGACAATCTTATCCAGATTGAGCTCACGTGCAGTATAGACGGCATCAGCGATGTTGACTGCCGACCACTCGGAGACACCAGCATACAGAATCTTCCCCTGGCGTATCAGGTCATCGAAGGCACGCAGTACCTCGTCAATGGGCGTCTCGGGATCATAGCGATGACATTGGTACAGATCAATATAATCAACGCCCAGGCGTTTCAGGCTGGCATTACATTGCTCAATGATATGCTTACGCGACAAACCGCGATCATTGGGACCTTCGCCCATAGGGAAATAGACCTTGGTTGCCAGCACATAAGAGTCACGGCTATATGCGCTCAAGGCGCTTCCTACAACCTTTTCGGCCTCACCGCGATTGTAGACGTTCGCCGTATCAAAGAAGTTCACACCAAGATCGTAAGCGCGATGAATGCAATCGATAGCTACCTGCTTATCGGTTGACATACCATACGTCAACCAGCTTCCCAATGAAATCGTACTTACCTTGACACCCGCCCGACCTAAATGACGATACTCCATATTTAAATATCCTTCCAATTCATGTATATATTCGTATTGTTCCAATACAGCTTGATTATAAACACATAAAGCGCTCGCATACAAGCAGACGCTTATCATGAACAGACAGGGTCTTCCAATGCTCATCCATGGAGATGAGGCTGCAAACTACCGTAGCGGCCATCCTGCCCCACGCATGAGAATTGGAATGCCCTGTTGTCATGAATACGATCCGGGTTGGCTATCTGGATCAGGTCGTTAACCATGCCACCCGATGACAAGAAGAAACCTTCCTGCTCGAGGTGGAAGGTTTCTTCTTGTCAGGCACTTGTTCAGGAATCTATGCTGGCAAGCCAGAAGATGGATGAATGCAGCCAGCAGGTAAGCCATGATCAGGCTCGGGCCAGTTCGCGCACGCCCTCGTAACGCTCTGGATAGCGTAGTTTCCGCAGGGCTTTGACCTCAATCTGACGAATGCGCTCACGGGTCAGACGGAAAATTGTGCCGACCTCATCCAGGGACAACGAATGGCCCTCTTTCAAACCATAGCGCATCTCAATAATGGTACGTTCACGGGGGCTTAATACGGTTAAAGCCTGCTCGATTTGAGCTTGCAGAAGCTGGTCAGCGGTTTGATCAACAGGAGGAGGTGTGGCCGCATTTTCAATCGCATCGGCCAGATGATATTCTTCATCATCCGCCATGGGAGCATCCAACGAGATGGGTTGCTCGGAAGCGTTCAAAAGCTCAACCACGCGTTCGCGCGGTAGACCCATCTCAGCGGCAATCTGTTCTGGCAGTGGCTCAATTCCCTGCTCCTGATACATACGCCGGGCAATGCGCTTGATTTTATAGATAAGTTCGACCACATGCACAGGAATATGAATGCTGCGCGAATGCTCGGCAATGGCCCGACTGATCGCCTGTCGAATCCACCAGGTTGCGTAGGTACTAAAACGAAAACCACGCTGATAATCAAACTTCTGGGTCGCCCGCATCAATCCAATATTGCCCTCTTGAATGAGATCCAGCAAGGGCAGGCCCTGATTGGAATATCTTTTCGCGATGCTTACAACCAGGCGCAAATTGGCCTCAATCAGCCGCTGGCGGGCACGCAGATCTCCACGCGCGACACGCTCAGCCAGTTGTAATTCTTGCGCAGAGGTCAACAGGGGATACATACCAATTTCTTTTAAATATTGTTTTACTGCATCATCAACTGCCATCCGTTGGTCTTCTTCGACATCTTGTATTTCTTCATCTGTATCATAGAAGCAATCTCTCTCATCTTCTAATGGAGCCTCATCAAAGACAACCTCTTTTGTGCGTCGCTTCTTCTCAACTTTTTCTGAAACCAGGGACTCACTCTTTACCGTTGCTTTGACTGTTTTTGCCGCCATACCACCGACTCCTTCTTCTCACGCACTATGATGCATGCATCAAACTCCAGGAAAACAACCCTGCCAATGTCTTTCTTCAATAGCTTCTCTTCAAGCTTTTAGGATTACGCTTACATCTTTTCTTTATTGCAATAATCATGCCAAAGGCCGAAGCTATTTTGTCGTGCGCTTATACTGACAGTATTTCTAGATACAGGCCGCACAAAACTAGTTGGATAGGGCTTTTTGAAGAGCACAAAAGTTGTGTCAGGAGTGCCAGATGAGAATAAAAATCGGGAGCAGTCGAACCAAAAAGCTGAAGATATTTCTAGAAGTGGGGAATTTTACCCATAATTGTAGACCTCACCGTAAAGATGAGGTCTACAATTATGGGTGGTAATGTTTATGAATAGGCTGGTGTTGTGGAGTAGAGTAGCTGAAAAGGCATCTTCAGCAGTGCCAAAAAGGAGTTGCTCGTTTGATGGAAGCGTGCCATACTAGAAAAAAAGCCAGGAGTTAAAGGAGTACTCGTCGTCATGGACAAGCAAAGACACGCGCCACGGCTCGATTTCACAAATGTCGTGCCTAGCAATATACTGCAAACGATTGTGATCGATCTGGCCTTCCCCTATATGCTCTATCCCATTTTAACGGCGCGCATGCCTCTACTGGGCGCACTCGGCATAGTGGCACTGTTCCCCATCGCACATATTATCTGGAATCTGTATCAGCGCCGTATGCTGGATCTGATTGGCATTGGGGCGCTCTATTTTCTGCTCTGGGCGCTCATCAATGATCTTGTACCAGCTTCCTCGCTATTACAGCTAGAACTGCAACACTATACACTGCCTATCGCGCTAGTGGGATTACTGATATTGCTGACACATGTGGTGGGGAAACCACTACTGTTCTATATTGATCGCTACTGCCATGCGCATTCCACGGCACAAAACACTGCCTATAACGATTACTGGCAGGAAAACGCTACCTATCGCCGTATGCTTTACCGCTTGAATATCGTCTGGGGAGTTGGACAAATCATTTTCGCAGCACTATTGCTGGCACTCTTTCGTGTCATTTCTTCGGATATTTATTTTACCGTGGCATTGGTCGCAAGCTGTCTATTTTATGTGATTATGGCAATGTGGAGTGTTCACTACGAAGATACCTATACCCAGAGCACAGAGACAACCAGCAATGATGATCAGAAACCATATAAATAGGCCATGCTCCTAACGGAGCACTCTGAACCATGAAATTGCTCCCAATTTCAGAAGAATAGTTGAGGACATGGGAAGCAAACATTTTGAAAGAAATATGATTCATGTTATCTCTATGCATTCCGATATAATAATGCAAGAGGTTTTATCCACCTCTCAGGCTTATGCATCACACCTATCCCTTTTTCGAGAAGGAGCAATGCTTATCCACAGCATTACTCCTTCTTTTTTATGGAGCGAGTATACTTACTGGTGGATGCGATGATGAAGCGGTTGTTATAGCGAATAATTCCTTTTCTAACTGCTGCCAGATAATCTTTTCCGCCTCGATGCGGGTGGTTGTATGCTTTTGGTGGGCAGCCAGCATAATCTGTTGCGTGACGCGCTGCTGGAAGGTTAGGAGAGAAGGGAATTGTTTTTCACGCGCTGGCATGACCCCAAGTGCCACATCACGAAAGAGATAATATTCATTTTCGTCAAAGGATAGACACAGCAACTCGGCATATTTCTGAATACATATGATCAAGGACGATGAAAAATAGCTTGCCTCAGCACTCGCGACGTACAATCCTCCCACGATGCGATTTGCCAGCACAATAGGGACAGCAACAGCGCTTTCAAGTCCATCAATATAATCGCCAGGAAAATTACGCAGAATTTCTGCCTGATTCTGGACGGCGGTCATATGTCCTGAAGAAACGACATACCCAACCATGGATTCGATGCCCAGAAATTGAGGATGGGATTCGATATTGTTGCCCCAGGGAGCTGAGCCACGCCCTGCTACGATGCGTAAACTGCGTACCACTTGTCCTACAGATGGAGGAACACATTGTGCCACAGAGACCAGCATTCCGGCTCTGCCTGCGTCTAAATGCCTGAGCATTTGCTGTAAAATAAGATTACTTATGGTTGAGGAACGCAGGTGACGGGAGACATTTACATAGGAGCTAATAACGCAACCGTAAAAATCGGCAGAAATTTGAAATATTTCTTCCTCTTTCAACACGTTAGTCGTGCCAGCCGGAGGAAACTCCTTTGCTAATAGGTCGATCATTTGCTTGCGATATTGTGGAAGGGCATTAAGCAATAAGCGCAAATTTTGCGGACGTGGATTTGTCTCTCCAGTAATCCAGCGCCGTAACGTCATAGCATTCACAGAAAGCGCATCCTGAATCCTTTGCTGCTCTTGCGGATCCATCAGGATGGTTCCAAGTAATTCACGCCATGTCATATCCATTTTTGTACACCACCAATAAAAATAATAATATACTTCTCATGCAATTAATATATTTACATGATATATAGCATAACGCTTATTATGATATACATCAATGTATTTTTACAGTATACACTCTACTAATTTAATCCTGGCTGGCACAAATTTCATCTATCTCAGTGGCAAGTAAGATTACGCCGCACAGGATGCCTTCTGGCGCGCTCGATAACTTAGATAATCATCAAAGATCTTTAGTGTATGTTTGTCTAGACGCTCACGTAGCTCACTTTCAGCAACCCAGCAGGGGCGACCTTCAATATTGTTGCGCAAACTTCCACCCGTTACACGCGCATGATAGACAAAACTCAAGTTACTCATGTTCAGCCAGCTATGACTGGGACATGAATAAAAGCCAATTAAATCATCCGCCTTCACATCCAGCCCCGTTTCTTCGTGAGCTTCACGCTCCGCAGCCTGAATAGGATTCTCACGCCAGTTCATAAAGCCACCGGGCAAGGCCAGACGATGCCTGGGCAATTCAACTACCAGATAGCACTCATCCTGCTCAACAATCACTGCGGCACTTCCGAAGGGGGGAAGCTTACCGCCAAGCAGCAGATTCAAGAGATGAAAAGCGATGCTCACGCACATCTTCAACAAATCATATAACATCACCAATTCTCCTCAGCTCGTCGTGGCGCGAGCATCTTTTCTCTTGCATAAACAATATAGGTATTAGAATCCAGTATAACATGGAACTCCTGATTATGGTACGTTTATCATAACTCAATAGATGCCATCATACACAGCATTCGGGTAGACACACCTGGTTCTATTGATCATAGTAACTCCACTATAAAGAAATTCAATAAGCCCTTCCTTTATTTAAACGAATTTCTTCATATGTTGACTTAGTTAGTCAATTTAGTCAAGAAAAGTCTTGACAGCAAGGCGTGTTATGGATTATGCTTTGTGTAGAGTAGAAATACAGCGATAGCGAAGGCAGCTTCATTATCTCTACAAGTCTAATACACAATATATAGCTGTTATGAGGGGTTATAACAGGCAATAGATTGTCGTCATTAGCATGAGTGGTTGACCCCATGTCTCTACTGGATAAAGGAGATGGCGGTCAAAGGATGAAGTGGAATGAAAGATGATGGAAGCGAGTCAAGCTATCAACTGGATTTTTCGCATACTACTCCGGTTCATGCTTGTGTCTCCTCTGTTCGTGCTTGTGTCTAAGGGAGGCGGTCTCAGTGATACTTCTGGAGAGTATCATCGAGACCGCTTCTTTTTGCCTCTATCAAAGCGTCAGACTCCCATGCTCTCCACAGTCTCTGTGCATGAGTTTTCGCACCTGCGGTGCTCAAACTTCTTTTTATTGTGTGGTGTTGGAAAAGTTCGAAGAACTTTTCCAACACCACACAATAAAAAGGGCGCAGGCGCGCACGCGCCTGCCAGCAAGTGAGCAGCAAGATCCCGCTGGTATTGGGGGGCTGACACTCTCTATCAGAGTGTCAGATTACGGCTGCATCGCGGCCAGTTCGTTGCGGCGCGCCTGGAGCTTACTGAGGCGCTCTTCATGCGCGGCCAGTTTCTCCCGTTCCTTCTCCACTACTTCTGGCCTGGCACGAGAGACAAAGTTCTGATTGGAGAGCTTACCTTGCAAACGTGCCTGCTCCTGTTGCACCTGCACGATCTCCTTATCCAGACGCGCCAGTTCCTTTCCAATATCTAGCAGGCCAGCCAGCGGCAGATAAATCTCAACCGCACCAGCTAACAGGCTCATAGCCTGCTCTGGCTTCTGGGCCAGGGTGCTAAATAACTGCGGCTTTTCAGTTGTTGCCAGGAATTCGATCAATGGTGCCTGCGCCTCGAACATTGACACATCCTCACCCACAGCCATAATCACAGGATTACGATGTGAACGCTCAACATTCATCTGGTTACGAGCATCACGAATCAAGGTGATCACTTGCTGGAGCAGGCTAAATTGTTGCTCAGCAGTCTCATCCTCAAAGGCCGCGTGATATTGAGGCCAGGGAGCAATGATCAAAGCAGAAGCAGGCCATGACGCTCGATCTGGCTGGCTGAAGTGATACAGATATTGCCAGACTTCCTCGGTCACAAAAGGCATAAAAGGATGCAGCAGACGCAGGCTCTGATCCAATACCGCTCGTAGAATACCAGCGGTATTCTGTCTGGTCTGCTTATCTCCACGCATCTGTACTTTAGAAGCCTCGACATACCAGTCACAATAATCTGACCAGAAGAAGTCGTTAATCTGACGACCGGCTTCACCAAACTGGAACTCTTCAATCAAACGTGTGACCGTTTTCGTCAGACGCTCAAAGCGCTGGAGAATCCAGCGATCTGCTAATGTCTGTGGCTGTACAGACTCAATAGCGGGTACACCACCAGGAATATCAGCCGTCGTCATCAGCACGAAACGCGATGCATTCCAGATCTTATTGGCGAAGTTGCGGTTGCCCACAATGCGCTCATCGATCAACTTCATATCGTTACCCGGCGTACTGCTGGTTGCCAGGGTAAAACGGAGCGCATCCGTCCCAAACTTATCCATCACCTCCAGAGGATCAATCACGTTCCCCTTGGACTTACTCATCTTCTCACCTTTGGCATCCCGCACCAGGCCATGCAGATAGATGGTGGAGAAGGGAGCATTGCCCATGAAATGGATACCAGACATGACCATACGCGCCACCCAGAAGAAGATGATGTCATAGCCTGTCTCCATCACAGCGGTTGGATAGTAGCGCTGGAGATCAGGGGTATGATCCGGCCAGCCCAGGGTGCTAAACGGCCAGAGCCAGGAGCTAAACCAGGTATCGAGCACATCTTCATCCTGCCGTAACTGCGTGCCTTCGCAATGGGGGCAGATCGTGATATCCTCCCGGCTGACGGTCATCTCGCCACAACTATCACAATACCAGACTGGAATGCGATGGCCCCACCAGAGTTGACGTGAGATACACCAATCGTGGATGTTCTCAAGCCAATCAAAGTATGTCTTGTTAAAACGCTCTGGCACGATTTTGATCTGACCATATTTGACTGCATTCAGGGCCGGGGTTGCCAATGGCTTCATCGAGATAAACCACTGTTTTGATATCAAAGGTTCAATCACAGTATCGCTCCGCTGGCAGCGTCCCAGCGGCACCACATAATCTTCAATCTTCACGATCAAGCCAGTTTTTTCCAGATCCGCCACCAGATTTTTACGGGCCTCATGGCGATCCTGACCGGCATAGGGGCCAGCCTCAGCGGTCATCTTCGCGTCAAAGCCAATCACCTGGATACGTGGCAGATTATGGCGCTGCCCGATCTCAAAGTCGGTTGGATCATGGGCAGGAGTGACCTTCACGGCCCCGGTACCGAAATCAGCCTCAACCGCTTCATCAGCCACAATCGGGATCTCACGCCCAATTACCGGCACAATTGCCAGACGACCAATGATATTGACATAACGATGATCTTTCGGATTGACAGCGATGGCGGTATCACCCAGAATCGTCTCGGGACGGGTCGTGGCAACAGTGATATAGTCACCCTCACCCGCTACCTGTCCATCAACTGGCTTGAGGGGATAGCGTACGTAAGTCAGCTTGCCCGGCGTATTCACGTGGTTGACTTCGAGATCTGACAGCGCACTCATACAGACTGGACACCAGTTGATGATACGCTCGCCACGATAGATCAAGCCTTCCTCGTACAAGCGCACAAAGACTTCACGCACAGCTTTGGAGAGGCCTTCATCCAGCGTAAAGCGCTCATGTGACCAATCGCAAGAAGCGCCCAGGCGGCGATGCTGATTCTGAATACGGCTCTTATACTGGTCCACCCACTGCCAGACACGCTCCAGGAAGGCCTCACGTCCAATTTGATGGCGATCGGTGCCCTCGGTTGCCAGTAAACGCTCGACAACCGTTTGCGTCGCGATACCGGCATGGTCCTCACCGGGAACCCATAGCGTCTCGTCGCCCTGCATGCGATGGTAACGAATCATAATATCTTCAATAGTTGAGGTAATACCATGTCCCAGATGGAGCGCGCCCGTCACGTTGGGAGGAGGCATACTGATCACAAACGGCTTGCGAGCGGGATTGGGTCGGGGTTTAAAATAGCCACCCTCCTCCCAGAAGCGATACCATTTTGCCTCCACCGCCTGCGGCTCATAAGCCTTGGGCAAGTCTGCAACATCCGTGATTGGTGTTGTCTCAATTGTTTTCTCTTGATCGATCATATCCACCTCTTGCTAACACATAAAAAAAGCCCTTCCCGTCAAGGACGAGAAAGGACGTAACTCGTGGTACCACCTTGTTTCGATCAATCCGGCTGTAGAGCAGTATGGCGCATCTGAGATTGATCCTCAGCCAGTGCTGTATCGGGCATACCCGTGAAAACTAGACTACGCAGTATGTTGCGCTAGCTTTATTTTCAGGCTCGCAGGCGACCTTCACTGTACCGTTCCGAGGAAGACTTGCAGCCGGTGATCTTCCTTCTCTAGCCGGGGAGGTACACTTACTCCTCCTGGTCTGTGCCAGTATAAATTCTTGTTTACATTAGTCTATCGAGTACACATCCAAATGTCAAGCCCGAGCATTCTACATTTCTACCACAAGGTCTTCCAATTCTGATACGTGGAGAAGAGACTGCAAGCCAACGTAGGGGTCTGATTTCTATGCGACTCTACCCCTAAAGAGCAATACCGCTTAAACAAGAGGAATCTCGACAAAAAACGTAGGTGCGGCCCCTACATTGGCTTATCGGTGCGCTTCCACTGAAAACTGATCAAGCTTGTTTGAAGGTGCTGGTGATTTTGCCAAATTGCAGCGTATCTCCAGCATTGATGGGTGTTGGTGTGTCTGGTGTCAGGCGTTTACCATTGATACGCGTGGCATTGGTGCTGTTGAGATCAGTCAGGGTATAACTGCTGCCATGGCGTTCAAAGGCCGCGTGGATACGCGATACGGTATCCGCAGCAGGGATTTGACTGAGGTCTACTTCAGGTTTATCCCCCCCCAGATCGTGATCGTAGCGTCCTACGACAGCATGGTCACTGACCAACTGGATCTGCTGTCCATCACTGAAAGTTAGACTTCCCCAGGGTGCCGATGACTGGTTGCCAGCTACTGCGTTGGTGGCATAGATGGTCGGCTCATCGTGTGGATCAACCTGGGCCTCAGCGGATTGCGGCACAGACCCCTGGACGGTGGGCTGATCTTCTGGCTGCGATGGAATATAGTATTGTTTCTGCGGTCGCTGTTTATGTGGCGGCGGCGGTTCCTGTTTAGGTGTACTGGGTACTATCGTTACCCTCGGCTGTGATTGAACAGTTGGTGTCTGTGTCTCCGGTGGCACGTAATAAGGCTCCGCAGGCTTCTGTGGCGTGAGCTTTGACTCGCTCGGAGCTGACTGCTCAGAGGGCACGTAGAAGACCTGTGGCTGTGGAGCTGCTGGCGGCGTCTGCGTGACCGGTGGCGTATAGGTCGGTGGCTCTGGCGGACGATAGGCCGGGGTGGCGGGCGGTGTATAGGTTGGAATTGCTGGTTCCGGTGCCTGATAAAGCGGAGGCTGCGGCGCAGGTGCGCTGGACTGATAGGTTACTGTGGGCTGTGGCGGTACTGCTGGCTGTGGAGCCACTTTTTGCGAAGCCGCTCCAGCGGCAAAGGTTGAGGCACCACATTTCGGACAGAAAGAGGTTCCAGCCTTGAGATCTGTATGACAGTTGGGACAGGAAAAACGTGGCGTGGCTAATGCACGGCCACAACCTGAACAAAAGGTATCGCCAGCCTCATAGGGCGTATTACACTGGGTGCAGCGCAAGCTTGTAGCTGCCGGAACGGATTGCGACGATTGCACAGGAGGCGGCGTTGGTGTAAAAGATGGCAATAGTGGTTGTGGAGCCGCTTCGACCACAGTATTAGATGGAACATAATAAGGCAATTGCTGCTGTGGATCTGGCTGTCCCCATTGCCGCTGGATTTGCGGCACAATTTGCGAAGGGATCGGACCTGCCAGCAGACCAGGCCGTTGCTGACGCACCAGACCATCAACCACATTGAGCACTTGATTGCCCAGGCTGGCCTGCCGCAACGCACCAGCTCCTGCGGTCAATGCCAGAGGCCAGAGTATCGGAAAGCCTACCAGACCCACGGCTCCCACAGCCGCTTTATCTACCCAGCGTTGTCGGCCAATCATCGCCAGCACGCCACCAGCCGTCCGCTGTATCGTCAGCGAGACCGCCGCTTGCATACCAATAATGGCCTCAAAGTCGCCACCTTTTTTCAATTGGATCAAGACCTGATCATTATTGCCAAAATTTTGTGCCTGATAGCCCTGGGAGAGATAAACATTCACAAGATCACTGGCAAGCCGCTCGATATCTATATCTTCTGAATTATAAAAGCGGGCATCCATCCATTATCCTCCAACGTAACATTCTTTCTCGGTGTCTTTAAGTGCATCACACGGATGGTCACTGGTCACATACATGGAATACTTGGCGGTGTACCTTACCTGTCCCTGGCACTACATGTGGATTTTTCAAAGTTATCTTCTGCATTCACTACTATCTACACATGTGATTTGTCAAAGTTGAGCAGTACAATTACCCTCTTCTTGCTAAAGTATACCATAATCGTATGCTGCCGCATTCTGATCCTTTTATGGGCCTCCAACCAATCGCATCCAGCCTTCCGGCAGTCTCCATTACAGATCAGATATGCAGCAACAGCGAGGAATCGTGTTAGCGAAGCTTAGAAAAAGCTGGGACCCTGCGCATTGGGATTAATTTGCACCTCAGGATATTGCTGGCGTACCAGTCCATCCAGAAATGAGAAAACTTGATGCGCGAGATTGATCTGACGTAGCGCTCCAAAGCCAGCAGTCAAGACCAGGGGCGCCAGGATTGGCACCATCAGACTGGCAGCGCCAACCGCCACTTTGTCGATCCACTTCTGCTGACCGGCGGTCGCTGTCATGCCACCCTCGGTACGTTGCAATGAAAGCGAGAGTGCGGCCTGCATACCAATCACAGCCTCAAAATCACTCCCTTTTTTAAACTGTACAATAATCTGATCCTGATCTTTGACGTATTGCGCCTGATAACCCTGCGACCGATAGGCGTTGACCAGACTATTTGCCAGAGTTTCAATATTGATTTCTTGATTCTTTAAATTATAAAAACGTGCATCCATTTTTTTAATCCTCCAGAGAGAGCTTTTTTTATGACAAAGAGCCCCAAACTCAACAATCCAATGCCGGCTGGCTCTATAGTGGTATAAGTATATCTACAGCAATATATACGCTCTGTCTGAGAGAAAGTTGGAGAGCAGTTAAAAATCCCTACTGGCCTCTGACGAGGAAAACGTAGAGAAGAACCAGCCATGCCGCATAACAGCGCCAGAAGGATTAAATGGATGCATATGAACTACTTTGATTCCAGGTCTTGCCACCATCCAACGTCAGATACAGTTGATTTTCCATATTTTTGCTGATCCCAATTGCCCATCCATCCATTGGAGAGATAAATTGTAGCTGCGTGATAGAAACCAGGGCAGATCCCAGTTGTGCGGCTACCTGCCAGGTATTGCCTCCGTCATCAGTACTATAAATCGTGCCTGGATGACGACTATTGCCAGCGGCCCAACCATGCAAAATATTGATAAACGAAACAGTTGAGGTAATCTCGGCAGCAGGCCGTGAGCCAGTCCAGGTTTTTCCACCATCTACAGTGGTACACATCACGATAGGATGGCTATCAACATTCAATTCAATTGGCATAATACCACTATCATGCTGAAAGAACTGGGGCGGAAAGCTACGCGCTGCTTTCCCGGCTAGGAGGGATACACTCTGGGCGCTCCAGGTATAGCCAGCATCCTGGCTATGATAGAGGACATTGCGGTTGTCGGAGGTAGATACCTCCGTCACCCAACCCTCAGTTGGCGTATGAAAGCTAATCCCTGACTTTATGCCAGCGGCAGGTGGGACATTGCGTATACCTGCACCCACAGGTTGGCTACTATCAATGCGGTACCAATTGGCTCCCCCATCCATGGTTCGAAATACAGCAACAGGCTGCTCGGTCAGATCTGTGCCGGGCTGATCGGTATTGAGTAAGAGCCAACCATTTTGTTCATCCACGAAACTCATATTGGTGACACTCGATCCATCAACGGATAAAGGAGTCTCTAACCAGAAGTCCCCACCCGTATAGGTACGCCAGATAGAAACCTTATCGCGTACCAGCACCGCAATCCAGGCATTTTGCGCATCCAAAAATACAGCTGGCCCAAATACTGAGGAGACATCCTGTACTGGCGGTGTAATATCCTGCCATTGGAATACTCCCTGTGAGGTATGTAAAACATGGCTATCAGTCGTCACGGCCCAGCCATCTTTTACATCTAACATATGAATCATACTCAACATCACCGCTTGATTGGGACCAGGGGTTGGGGTAGGAAGAGGAGCAACCACATTGGAAGAAGGGTTGGTAGGATCAGAAAATATACCACAGCCAGCCAGACCTGAACAACATAGACAAAATAAAACGACGCCGCAAATATGTTTGAGGGGCTGCATACATCTGGTAATAGATGGTTTACGAGAGTATAAAGCATACATATTTTTACATCCTCTAAAGACAAAAAAGGAGTGTCAGCAGAATAATGGCTCTCCTTATTGTATGTGCCAACTCATAAAATTACAATGCCTATTAAGAGTTGGATTGCCATGTCTTCCACTCTCTTCATTCATGATTTTTCGCACACAAGGTGCTCAAAAAATTTTATCATGTACGGCAGAAAAAGTTCTTCGAACTTTTTCTGCCGTACATGATAAAATGTGCAGGCACATTAGCGCCTGCCCAGGAAAAGCGGGGATGTAAACTCCATTCTTGCAGTGTGGTTTACATTCTAGGCCAGTGTCTCTTCTTCGACGGTAACGGCCTGGAATTGTTCCTGATACAATTGGGCATAGAGTCCATTGGCTTGCAGGAGTTCCTGATGAGTGCCACGTTCAACGATCTCACCCTTATCGACGACGAGGATTACGTCGGCTGCCAGGATGGTTGAGAGGCGGTGAGCAATCGCCAGGGTGGTACGGCCCCGCATCAATGGTACGAGTGCGGCCTGGATCAAGCGCTCTGAATGGGTATCCAGCGCGCTGGTGGCCTCATCCAATATCAGGATACGTGGATTTTTGAGGATGACACGGGCAATCGCGATACGCTGCTTCTCACCACCGGAGAGACGATAGCCGCGCTCGCCGACCAGCGTATCATAGCCCTCATCCAATTCCATAATCCGTTCATGGATCGCCGCCGCTTTGGTCGCCGCGATCATCTCCTCATCGGTGGCATCGGCACGCGCATATAAGAGATTCTCACGCACGCTGGCATGGAGCAGATAGGTCTCTTGCGTCACCATACCAACCAGATTGCCCAGCGAGGCAAGCGAAAGATCCTTCACATTATGTCCGTCAATTTCGACTGCGCCACTATCCACATCATAGAGGCGTGGCACCATATAGGTCATCGTCGTCTTGCCCGCGCCACTTGGTCCGACCAGCGCCGCCAGTTGGCCGGGAAGGATATCAAATGAGACATCGTTCAATGTCAGCCCATTTTCCTCAGGCTCGACTGGCGTATCAACTACCATAGCGGTCATATCAGAGATATTCGTGTGACCGTTGGCACCATTGCGCTGCCCGCCATTATATTTATTGCGAGCGGACCGCTTACCGTTAAGTAGTATATCCGGGCCCTTGCCATCCTCAGGTGTGGAGGGAATTTGACGGAGGACGTCAGGCAGGTCGCGCTTATAGGAAAAAGAGACATGGTCGAAGGTGACACGCCCACTTGCTTCCTGAGATGTCAATTGCAAGGCTTCGGGCTTGTCGGTAATTTCAATCGGAATGTCCAGATATTCAAAGATGCGATCAAAGAGGGCCAGCGCGCCCTGGATGTCTACCTGGATCGATAGTAATTGCGCAATCGGGAAGAAGATGCGTGTCTGTAAGGTCGTGAAGGCCACAATCGTCCCAAAGGTCATCCCAGGATCATGGTTGATAACCATCCAGCCTGCCACCAGATAGACTACAGCGGGCATAATTGAGAAGAAGACATTGATGGACATGAAGAACCAGCGCCCGACCATCTGCTGACGTACCTCTAACTCCGTCAGATTCTGGTTCTCGGCCTCAAAAACCTGACGTGCGTACTCCTGACGTCCAAAGGTTTTCATTAAGAGAATACCGCTGACGGAGAGGGTCTCCTGCATCATGGCGGTCAGGGAGGCCATGGACTGCTGGGTCTCTTTACTGGTGGAACGGCGCACATTGCCCACCTTGACCGTGATCCAGAGGAAGAGCGGCAACATACAAAGCGAAATCAGTGTCAGCCAGTAATTAAGCCAGATCATGACAATAATGGTACTCGCGACAATAGCGATATTCGAGACAATACTGGTTGCGGTACTGGTGACAACAGACTGCACGCCATTCACATCATTCGAGAGGCGGGACTGTATCTCACCGGTCTTGGTCGCGGTAAAGAAGCGCAGGGACATTTTCTGCATATGTTCGTAGAGGCGATTGCGAAAATCGCGCATCACGCTTTGTCCAATCACATTATTGAGATAGGATTGCCAGACGCCAATCAGACCAGTCACGACCGGCGTAACAATCATAATTATCACATAAATGATCAGCAAGCGGAGATCGCGTTTCGTGATCGCATCATCAAACGTACGCGCAATCAACAAAGGATTTATCAATCCCAGACCAGTCGTTAAAAGAATCGCAAATACGACCAGCACCACTTTTATCTTATAAGGTTTGAATGAGATCGCGACCCGACGGAGGGTGTGGGCATCGGTTTTGCGCCCACGACGTTTTTGCTCCTCCAAATATGAAGCCATACCACTGGCGCCGCCACCACCCCTGCCACCTCTTGGACCCATACCCATGCCCATACCTGTTATCTCCTCAACGAATGCATGTGATTACATGTCAGTTACATTTCAATAGTGTTCAGCAGCCTGCATAAAAATTTATAGTACTTGCCCAGCATACTCTTCCCATAAGAGAGTATAGAAGAATTTTGGATTGAATGCACTGTCTATGGCAACGGTTTTTCGGCCTGTCCATTTTAACAGGGTCGCTACTATAAAGTGAAAAGGAGACGCAAAACAGGTAGAGAAATCAACACAACGGCCTGAACTCAACCAGCAACAAGCTACCGCGCCGATACATACGCCAGAAGTCCCTGCTGGCCCATTTGTCCCAAAACACACAATCATAACCAGGAAAACATACAATCTTAACCGTCTGCATGCTATACTTAGTTCCATAAATACCGTTTTAGAGAGTAGCGCATGGGCCGGATTCACAGGAGGGAGTCACGGTTGACGAGGGGGAGGCCGTTCGGAATTGTCAGCGGGGAGCCTCCAGGGATGATCACGTTCCTGAGAAGAGAATGTACAACGCCTGCCGGTAACGACCAGGACAAAACATTTTCAGTGATGTAGTAGAACAACACATCTGTTCTTGCATTCAGATGCGAAGAGTGTCTCTGTGCGTTTTTAACGCCGAGTACCACGCTCCTTGTATTGCTGAATGTCGATGGATGTCTGATACTGTTTTATTACAATACAGAAAGGTACCCGACCACATGTGCGGTATCATAGGCTACGTCGGCTCACAAGAGACCGATGTTACTTCCATATTGCTTGACGCCCTCGCGAAACTTGAGTATCGCGGTTACGACTCCGCAGGCATCGCCGTTTTAAATCCCGCTGGCACCATCGAACTCCATCGACAGGCTGGTAAGATCACCAATCTGGTCGCCACGGTTGAGAACGGAACACGTCCCGGCAATAGCACGCTTGGTATTGGTCATACACGCTGGGCCACCCATGGACGCCCCAATGAAAGCAACGCCCATCCTCATCCCGACTGCACCAACGGCATTATCGTCGTCCATAACGGCATTATCGAAAACTACGCCGAACTGCGCTATGAGTTACAACAGGATGGTCACAGCTTCAATTCAGAGACCGATAGCGAGGTCCTGGCCCATCTGATCGAGCACGCATACTATGGATCAGCCGAGCACGATCTGGTGCTAGCGGTGCGCACTGCGCTGCAACGTGTCACCGGTTCCTATTCCATTGGAGTCCTCAGTCGAGAACATCCTGATCTCCTGGTAGGAGCGCGCTGCGCCGGTCCATTGATCGTCGGTCTGGGTGAAAACGAACAATTCCTGGCCTCCGACATTCCCGCCCTGCTCACGCATACGCGCCGCATCCTCATCCTCGAAGAAGGCGAGATCGCCGTCCTGCGCCCCACTGGCGTACAACTGATGACCCTCTATGGGACGCCCATTGAGCGCGAACCCCAGATCATTGATTGGGATGCCGAGGCTGCCGAAAAGGGAGGCTATCCTCATTTTGTGATCAAAGAGATCAACGAGCAGCCTGATGCCCTGCGCCGCGCCCTCACCGGCCGTATTCGCGATGGACAACTACATCTCCCAGAGATGGAGCGCATCGAGCATGCGGGCCTGCTAAATGGTATCCAACGCATCATCGTCGTCGCCTGCGGCACCTCCTACCATGTCGGCATGCTCGCCAAATATGCTATCGAGAAATGGGCGCGCATCCCGGTCGAGGCCATCACCGCCGCCGAGTTCCGCTATAGCGATCCCATCGTTGGACCCGAAACGCTCTGTATCGCCATCACACAATCAGGAGAGACCGCCGACACCCTGGTCGGTATCCGTCAGGCCCGCGAGCATGGAGCGCCCGTCATCGCCATCACCAACATCGTCTCCAGCGCCATCACGCGCCTCGCCGACGCCGTCCTCTACCTGCAAGCGGGACCAGAGATCGGGGTTGTCGCCACCAAATCCTTTGTCAGTTCCGTCGCCGTCCTCTATCTGCTCGGCCTCTACCTGGGTCAGGAACGCGGACGTATCAATCCCGAACAGATGCAAGAGTTTCTTGAGGCGCTCGAAATCCTACCAGAACAAATTCAGCAGATTCTGGACCATGCCAATAGCGAACACGACACCATCGAGCCACTCGCCAGACGCATGGCGGACCTCAAGAGCATCATGTTCATCGGACGAGGCGTCGGCTATCCCACCGCGCTTGAAGGAGCCCTCAAGCTCAAAGAAATCTCCTACATCCATGCCGAAGGCTTTCCCGCCGGCGAACTAAAACACGGCTCGATAGCCCTGCTCGATCCAGAAACTCCACTGGTCGGTATCGCCACCGCCTCGCATGTCTATGAGAAAGTCCTGAGCAACATCCAGGAAGTGCGTGCCCGCGACGCCCACGTCATCGTCGTCGCCACCGCCGGAGACGAAAGAATCAAGCAGCACGCCAACGACATCATGTACGTCCCGGCCACCCTCGAAATGTTCAGCCCACTGCTGGCATCAGTCCCGCTGCAACTCTTCGCCTATCACGTCGCCGTCGCCCGCAACTGCAACGTCGACCAACCCAGGAATCTAGCCAAATCCGTCACCGTCGAGTAAGCATCGGAAAAGTTTCTACAGTCCTGTCCACGAACATTAAAGTTATGGGCAGGACTTTTTTTGTCAACAGCAACCTTGTCTTTGAACTATTTCGCATAAGCTCACCTGAATAGTTACAATGATGTTATAATCAATGAGCAAAAATACGTTGCAAATAGAGTGGATAGATTACAAGATTCATTTTACAACAAACACATCAATTCAGGCTGAAACGATTTCTTCTTCGTCTTCGTCTTCAGCATCTTCCCTTAACTTAGCATAGTCCAAACACCCATTTAACCAGAGCAGGCCAGCATTAGCAGAAGCCAGATCAGCAGGGTTAATATCGTTTCCATGCTTGATTGCATTGCGCACATTAATCACATACTGGGTATACTGCTCCATATTCAACTGCTTTTGAAATACATCTTCAAACAGTGACCAATTTTCCTTGATAATCTTTGGATACTGACTAAACAGGCAAAAGGAGAGCTTTTCAAGTAGAGTTCCAAACTTATCAGCTTCAAAAGGCTTGTTAACCTTACGTTGCGTTATAAGCTTCTCAACACTTTTGCGAACATCATCTGGTTTAAGTAATTCCCAGGCTTTTTCCCCATGTTCCTCTTCCAGACGTGTTGCTATAAGCAAACGAAATTGGTATTCCAAATGGTCAATCTGAGCTTCAAGCATTTCTACTGGTGTGTCTGCCCAAACAGTATTTTCATCACTAAGCATCAGTAACAACTGGTTAATACCATTAGCAAGTTGCGTTCGTCTTTGTTTCATAAAATCATCAAAATGATTTAGCTTCCATAAAACTTCATCCAAAGGAATTTCCTGGGCCTTCAAACGCTGTTTGTCAATCTTTAGTAAATAGCTATCAGGGGCTTCTACCAAATATTCATTCGGAGGAGTAGTTGATACAAAGATCAGGTTGGCTAATTGAGAAGCAGCCTTACTACCATCATTGGATTTATATGTTTTTGTCAGTAACTTTTTAGGAAAGATGTGGTGAAGTTGATAATCCTGCCCATTATTGCCAATAGCCATGCCATTAAACCAATCCTGGGCATGAGCGCGCCGGGCTAATACATAAGACATGAGTAGAAATGGCGAGTTTTTAAGCTGGCCTTGTATTTCACGTTCAGTAATTGGGCGATTCCCAACCACGTCTTCAATATTTTGAATCATCGCCTGCACTGGTTGCTCTTTTGCTAATGCATTTAGATCCTGATCCAGTGCCGTTTCGGATGAACCGCTATAACGAGCCCGAATAAGTGCAAGGTAGACCCAACGCTGTAAATCTCGCAGCATACTATCACTAGCATGATTCTCATATCGATCAAAAAAAGCGATCAAAGGGATAATCAAGGTCCGCGTTGAGAGCATCTCTAAACGATCAATCAAGCAATTATGAACCAGAAAATCGATCGATCGATCCAGGGCTTTTTTGACTTTTTCCCAGGCATCTTGTAATTTTTCAATCGTAACCTGCTCTCGACCGCCCCGTATCAATTGATTAAAGCGGCTTTGTCCACTTAGAAGTACCACGATCGCTCTGATAATCAGCCCGCTATCAAGTTTAAAACCAAATTGTTTACCAATAAAGGTATGTTGATATTCTTCAAAAAGTTGTGTTGCTCCCTGCCAATAGCTAGATACTTGTGCTAGTGCAAGATCAGCATTTCCTAGCTTGGTACCCCCAGAGTTGGTACGCACAAAGATGTGTGTTACCTCTTGATAACTCATATGTTGCAGAACATTGACATTATATTGGTACTTCTTGATATTATCTAATTTATTTAGACGATCATACACGTTTTGTGCTTCGGTGCTCTTCAAATCGAGGCCAAGATGTGCATAAGTGGTCATTGCTCCTTTAACGAAAAAATCGCTGATGGAAATCCAATTTTGCTGTAGCTTATAGTTAGAGGGAGCGATTTTAAAATTACCGGTGTAGACATTAAAGGCAATATCAATAGGATTTTGGGCATCTCGCACTTTAAGAGGTCGTCCCAACATAATATTTGCTAGTGAAGTCAAGCGCTGCTGGCCGTCGAGCAAAAGTTGAGCATGATTTTGCTTGAGGTAGATACCGTTCACACCAGCTTGACGAGAAAGCAAAATTTCGTCTGTATCCCAGATTAATAACTGACCACTAGGATACTCACGGTACAGAGAATCAAACAGATCTCGTACTTGACGCCCTTTCCATACATATTGACGCTGTAATTCTGGCAATACTAATTTTTCATCTTTAATAGCTGCTATCAATGATTCAATACTACGATATTCTGTCTGAATCACTTGTATTTCCCTTTCACTACTTAATTGCTTTATTCGAATTAAATATTTTTACCGCACTATAGCTATTCCAATATAAACATCTAAATTTGGTTCTAATTTAGAATAATACCCATAAGATTGTCAGTTGAGAAATTTTTATCAGGATTCCAGAGGAGCAAATAAGCCAAGTGAGCAGATGATTTGCGGTTCCTGTGGCTCTTCCTCTTCTAGAATGTTGCAGAGGCGATTGGCGTCGCGTAATTTGATGACTAGCCCTGCAAGTTCGTCGTCAGTGATGCCAGCGCGTAGTTGCCGGTTCAGGGTATCTCGTGCCGATCCCTGGAGGGGATAGCGATAAATTTCGTCGATGGCTTTTAACAGCTCTGGTTGTGGCGGAAAGAGTGTCTCTCTGGTTGTTTCAACAAAACGCTTTAATTGGTTATACGTTCGCATACGTGCTCCAGATCGGCTGCCCAATTGTCCGATAGATCCGCTGGTTTCCTCTTTGATGATATGTTTCACCCCTTCTATCACCAGCTCATGCTGCTCTTCTGGACGCGCTATGATGGGTGTGAGGGAATTACAGGCGGCGGCACGTAAGATGGCGAGTTGCGATTGCGTGACACTTTCACCTTTACGATTGATCCAGGCCAGCGAGTCGTTGCCTTCGGAGGTACGCATATAGACAAGCACGCCCTCTGGAGCTATAGCGGTTCCTCGATGTTCTCGTGTGGAGAAAGCAACATTGGGTAACTTTTCAACAATGCCTTTGAGACGTGGATCAGCATCAATTGCGTTCTTCCAGATTTGATAGGCTTGCGATGCTAAATCAATATCAGAGTCGCCATCACCGTCAAGAATGCTGGCTTTCTCGTTATAAAGATCTTGCATAGATTGATTGGAAAGATCATCCTCAGCCACATCGTCTTCAAAAAAGTGTTCGTCGGTACCAACCACATCAGCGTTCTCTTGTAAGCGCTGCCGCACACGCTCCCGCAGTCGAATCAGGCGTTCAACCCCTTCAGCAGGTAAAAATGAATAGCAATAGATACTATCCGCCCTCTGCCCAATACGATCAACGCGGCCTGCCCGCTGGATCAGCCGAATGATGGCCCATGGCAGGTCATAGTTGACGACAATCGCGGCGTCCTGCAAATTTTGTCCTTCACTCAAGACGTCTGTCGCGATCAGGATACGCAACTCTTTTTCTGGAGCGATTTGCTTGCGCCGATTGTTGCTGACCGGGCTAAATCGCCATGCCAATAACGTAGGATCTTCATCACTGCCGGTGACGCCTTCGATGGAAGTTATACCATATGCTTTGAGTTGTTGGGTGAGATAGCGTACAGTGTCGGCAAACTGGGTAAAGATCAGCACTTTCTCATCAGGATGTTGTCGCGTCAGAAGATCAACCAGGGCATTGAATTTGCCATCCAGGTCGGTCTGCCAATCACCACATTGGGACAATATCGATAGCAACTTATGAGCATCCTGCTGCAAATCTTTTTTGAGATGAGCATTGAAGTAGTGAGGCTTGATCCACTTGAAACGTCGATGATATTGTCCCGCATATTGTTTATAGATGGCCGCTGCTTTTTGTTTAAAAACCGCTTCATTTTGTGCATCCAACGCATCCGCATCAATCAACTCGCCCGGCTCTAACAGTGCATTTACAAATGTCAGTCCTTCATTGCTGGCATCGTTCTCATCGGATGTAGTGGATAGCACAGTCTCTTCATCTTCATCATTGGTGTTAAGATCCAACAATTCGACATTCTGCGTGCCGATAGGAATATCCAGATCATGCTCAATCGCATAGATTACGATATAGTTGCGTAAAATATGGCGTTCAATTGATTGCAGAAAAGCCGGACCACCACTCTCCAGGCGTTTAAAAAGATTGATGCGGCAAAAGCCCATCAGACGTTTGCCACCCTTGGATAGACCTTGCAGGATCAAATCATCGGTTCCTTTAGCCTTGACACGCTTGTTGACATAACTAGCCATCCCATAGCGCGGTAGATTGAGCTCGCTGATCGTGGACACAACCTTCTCGGAATAAAGCAGCGCATAGGGATCATGGTCGGGTTGCTGTTCACTGTTAACATGAAACTTGACGGTCCGAGGCACACGCAATGGGAAATAGGAACGTGTTTTATCCGGGAACTCAAGATATTTACGACCACTTTTTGCGTCCAGGCGAGCATAATTATCTTGAATGAAACTACGGGTACGCCGTACGAGAAAATGGCGCATCAGTTCGCGCCAATCATCCGCATGCTGACTCTTCTCGAAAGCTGTCAATGAGCGTACAGGACATTGAAAGGCTGCGTTAAACTTCGCCTCCCCCATCTCGCTCAAGAGAGCCTCTGGACGAATACCCAGATCTTTGCTCATCTCATCATTCAGAAAGAGGCGCAACTGTGTCGAGATATCAATATACGTCTTGTTGTAAGGGGTAGCTGTGAGCAGAATACACTTGCTTTCGTTTTTCTCAATATAGTCTTTGATGACCTTATAGCGTTTTCCTTCGCGGTTACGCAGATTATGGCTCTCATCGATAATTACTAGCCGATAGCGTCGTAGTTCGTGTAATTCATTGATTGCCATACTCATTGAACAGATGTGCCCGACAATCCCATATTCCTGCAAGTAGCTATCCCACATCTTGACCAGATTCTTGGGGCAGATGACCAGCGTCTCCAGGTTATAGTCATCCTGCATGATACGGGCCAGGGCGGTCGCCATCAGCGTTTTACCCAGACCGACAACATCGCCAATAATCACGCCGCCACGTTTATTGAGATGGCGTGCAGCGATCTTGACGGCGGCGGTCTGGTAATCGAAGAGCCGATCACGGAAGATATGGGGGATGGTAAAATCGCTCAGGCCAGCGCGTGCCTCTTCGGACAGGTGATAAGCCATCTTCAGATAGATATGATAGGGAGGAATATCGTCTTTACGCGCCCAACTCTCGTCGATGATATCCGCCAGTTCGGTTGAAATATCCAGGCACCAGCGATCCTCCCAGCGACCCTCAAACCACTGTTCCAACTTGCGGCAGGCATCATTATCTACCACATCCACATTCAGCTCGCCCTGATGGGATAAGCCTGAAAATGTGAGATTACTACTGCCTACATAGCCAACCGACTTCGCGTAAGGATGGCTGGGATTATAAAGCAGATAGAGCTTGGCATGGAGATGATGGCGCAAGAACAGCTTGACAACCAGCCTCCTGGAACGCAACTGCTCGCTCAGACGACGCAAACCCTCATAATCCGCATTGGTAGGTGCGCCGACCAGAAGTTGATCACGGAACTCCTGAGCCACCTGCTTTTTAATACGCACCGCCACAGAATTATCGATGCCTTGATCATCGCGCAGACTAAAAAACTTGCGCAACTCATTCTCTGGCTTATCCTGCATGCCAATCATCAAACGGCAACAGGACTCATCACCTCCCTGCCACGCCTCCATCAAATGATCAACATGCCGCCAGCCACGCAAATTAAAATAGCCCACACAAAAATCTGCTCGCTCCGACACCTTCAGCGTATCCTGCAACGCCCCCAACATCTTCTGCTCTATATTATCAAAAATCCTCGGCATCTATTTATTGTCCTCATCGTTTATATCTTCCACACTCATACGATATTTTATATCATAGTTAATAATGAAGTCGATTTCTTCATCAGTAAAATCATAGTGAACAGCTAATATACGATCAATTTTATCAATGATATGCTTAGATTTACGAGGAGAAAGTTCTTCATATATGACTTTCCCTGTTGTTTTGTAGTAACACTCCTTCGAAATGGCATTCCTTTGCAAATCATCCATTAGTTCATAAGACAACGACACAAGTCTTTCTCTGACATCTTCTGCCATCTTGTTTATACTTACGGGAAACGACTCAATCTCATGCTTGCCACAGTGGTATCCCTCAAACAACGTATACCACCACCAAAAAAAGAGGTTTGAATTTAAAATGGCAACGATGATCAATGCGTCGCCTTGTTCAAACAGATAATAGGGTTTGTAATCCTCAGATTTCTTTTCTCCATCAATTTCGTTCCAGAAATAAGGAACAAAATTAACTGCCTTGACGTAGTTATACGGAATTCGATGAACATAAAATGGTGCTCCAAAATTCTTTTTAAAGTAAGCAGGCTTAAGTTTGTTAATTTTATTCAAAATTGTTTCGTCTAACTTCTTTCCTAATTTAGGTATTGTATATAATTTATGATCGTAAAAGGTGCTAGAATAGGAAAGATACTTAAATAGATTATCACGCTCTGCATTTTTCCATCTATGATATTTACTGGATAATAATGTATGCTCATTGCCACTTGGTGATGTCAACAAAATTGTTAATCTTTGTTTAGCTCCTTCAAACAATTTTGAAGGATAAACATCAAAACTACTCAACCATGCATCATTTTTTTTATGGTCCATTATAGTCTGTAAAACATTCATTCTCTCTGTAGATACAATGCTTAATGGAACAATGAATCCAATTCGACCGCTCTTAGACTTTAGTATATATGCCCGCTCACACACAAATGCATAGATGTTTCCACAATCAATTGTCTCATAACCTTTTAATGTATATTCTTTCCTGATTTTACTATATTCTACATAAGGTGGGTTCCCAATTATCACATCAAAACCGCCGCCCTGCATAATTCTATAAAATTCTATCCACCAATGAAATGGCCGATGTTTTTTAATCCACTCTTTGTATTCGAGACTTTGCCCTTTATCAACATAGTTAAATTTAAAATCGTATTCGGTAGCGATATACCCATCAATTTCTTTTCTCAAATGAGTAAGTTTTTCGTACAATATCTGTTTATGTTCCCGCAGAGTCTGACCTTCGAAGGTAAGCTTATATTCAGTTTGTAAGCGACGAAAAACTCCCTCACTACGCTCAATTTCTTTCGCTTGTTTTTCGATATTAATTAAAGTGTCACTTAGGGTTGCTCTAGCAATCAAATTATGTTGCACGACCTGGCGCACCTCTTCCAAGTTGGTAAAGCCTATAAGAGTGTTACCTGCAAGAATATTAAAGTCAATATCGGGCAAGGGTTCGAGTTCGTTGGGTTTGGTGACGTGAGAAACCAGTTTGAGGAAGAGGCGCAATTTGCAGATTTCAACTGCTTCTTCCATAATGTCCACACCATAGAGGTTATTGATGATTATAGATTTGAGAATAAAATATTCCTGACTATGATGCGTTCCTACAAGTGCCAGGATCTTACGGAAGTAATTGATACGGTTACTGACCATACGCTTACTCACGGGCAGCTTTGCATCGAGCTGATCGCGCTCTTCGACCAGTTCCTGCATGCGTTTCAGGCAAGCTTCGTAGAGCGGCTTGAGGATATTGAGGGCGGCGAACAAGAAGGCTCCTGAGCCACAGGTGGGGTCCAGAACAGTGACTTTCTCAATAACCTGATAGAAGGCTTTTAGTAACTCTGGCCCTTCGCTATAAGCGATGACGTGTCGTGCGAACTTACAGATATCCAGGTTGTAGGTGATCAGATCATTGATGGAAGTGATCTCGCCTGAGATCATCTTTGTGCGCACCTCTTCATAGCGCTGGCGTCGCGCAATTACCTCGCGCCAGATCTCAGTTGGTAAGGCATACTCTTCAGGAGCTGGCTTATTCCACAAGGTTCGTTGCGCAACATCCTGCACACCTACCTCAATCTCCGCAGGCAGAGGTTCATTCACGCCCTTCGCCACAGCTTCATAGATATATTCATCTGGATTATTGCGCAACAGTGCCCAGACCGGCCCATCGGCCTCAAAAGCAATTGAGCACTGGTTTGCAGCCTTCTCAAACAGAAACGGAATAACGGTATTCTTGCTAATATACTCCGTGATGTCCTCTTTGGTATAATACGCCCCCATCTGCTTCTGATTGATATACTTCTCAAAAATATAGCCCAGCACATCGGGATTAATCTCATTGCCCTTACTCGTGGGACGATCATCCAGATACCAATCATAAACATCGAAGAAGGCGAAGAGATGCTCAAATGCCTCATCGTCAATCTGAATATTCTCATACTTCTGTTCTAGCATATGTACATCAAAGAGACCACCATTCAGATAGGGCACATTACCAATGATCTTATCTATCTCAGGCGTACGTTCACGTTTGCTCAAGCCATCATGAAAAAGGCACAGCAAGAAATAGCGATAGAAAGTATAGAAAAATCCCTGTCCATTGAGTTCCTGCGTTAACTTTAAATGATTCCGCAAATAGTGTGGATCACCCTTCAGCTCACGCTCGCTTGTATTGTCCAAAAAACCTTTGTGCTGGATAAAATAAATAAACATCAAGCGATTCAACATCAGTGAGGCGTACCACTCCCGATCCTTATCGTCCTTGATGTCATCATTGATGCCATGAATGTGTTCCAGAAAAAAGGTATGCTCTTTCTTGAAGCGTTCATAAAACTTCGTTGTAACCTTATCAACATCAAAACCGCTCTTCACACGCCCATAGGTTACAATCACATCAGCATTTTCCTCTTCATCGATGCCAAAGGCAATATTGGAGAGCTTATGGGCCAAAAGTTCAGCGCTTTGACCTTGATAGAGTTTATTGATACGCGCAGCCGCCGGTTCTCCTGGCTCTCGCTTGATCCATAGCCAGGCCTGATTGGCTTTCATTCCATCCAGAAAGATAATAATTTTTTCATGGGCATAAGGTTCCAGCAAACGATCAAGTTGTTTGAGGACCTTATCCTCCGGGATAGGACCATTTGTGCACATACATGTGTAGGTTTTAAAACCACCTTTTTCTGCCAGAGGCTCAAAAATATAGTCCTGTCCTTTATAGGGGATTGAAAGAGCTGTCTCTTTCAGGCGGTTCCAACCTAATTCCTCAAAAAAAAGATGCTTTAAATTACATGCCTCAAGCTGCTTTTTGATCTGTTGAATATCCACTTTAGTTAACATAAGCCACTTCCCTGCTAAAAATAAATATATATGTCATTAGTCTATTGGAAACCATTAAATCAAAGATTCTGTTTATATAATAATATGCAGTAAATTATTTGTAAAGGATAATTATTATGCAAATCATAAATTCAAATCAAACGCATCTTTTTCCTATAAGCTTTTTATGCGCAGAAATGGAGTAGGCCCGATCCCTTGCGGTCGGGCTTTGCGACGCGTACGATCACCTCCCCTCACCACTCCCAACACGTTGCGGTGGGCATGATCCTTCACGGCTCTATCCCTCTCCGCAATACCACTTCAAGAAGAGGAATGATGAATACAAATGGAGAGGTATTCGTACCCCACCAACAGTGCCAGGGCAGGGGACAGAGCGTTGGGGAGCGATGTAGGTGCGTGCCGAGGTGACAGCCGAGGTGCGCTTTCCTCGTCACGTACGACCATCTCGTCCCTACGCGCTGGCCTGATGGGATTGGAGCCTACGGGAGAGTACGAGAACGGGAAAGCGCACCTCGGCTGCGGCCTCGGCACGCACCTACATCGCCTTCGAGATTCTCGTTTCCGGTAAGCAGGCTCACTCCAGGGAGTTTTGTTCTAGTTCCAGGAGTTCTTTGAGCAGGACTTGCAGGGCGTGCTCTTGTTCGCGGTAGAACTGGCGCATGCTGCCGATGCCGAGACGGCCAGCGGCCTGGGAGTTGTGCAGATGGTGCTTGAAGTAGTGATACCACAGGATATTATACAGCCGCCATTCGGGCGCGGAGTCGACACGTATCCCGCCAGCTTGCATGCGTTCAAAGCCGGCTTTTAAGAAGCTGCGTACGTGTACGCCTTTTCTGATGGTGGGATTTTTCTCGCAGAGCAATGTGACATAGTTCATTTCGGCGAGGCGGGAGTTCTCAAGGAAGTCGTTGTCCTTCATGTTGTCGAGGACGTCCTTGAGCTCCTTAAGCTGGAGTTCTGGTCCGGTGATCTGTACGAACTCACGGACACGCTGGCGGAATAAGCTGCTCTCGCTTAATTCGGGCATTTTGCGGCGTTCGGGATTGCTTTGGATGAGTTCTAATCGCAGGCTCTGCTGCTGATCCTCGTTGAGATCGTTCCAGGAGTTGACGAAGTGTGGTGCTAACTCCCGATAGATCTGCTCTTTGATCAGTTCATAATCCAGGACGTCGGCGGGCCGATGGATTTTTTCGTTGACCAGGAAGCGGCAACTGACCTGGACATAGAAAGGATGCCGACCAGCCAACGAAATGATCCAATCGACCTCGGTGGGGATGATTTCAAAGCCTGCCTGTCTGGATGGGACACGGATGAGCTGGCGCGTCTCTTCGAGCGTTAATGAGCTGACAATACACGTCTGAAAGATATTGAAGAAGGGTGATGAGGCAACGGCATCGGAATGGCAGACGTCATAGAGCGGCTTGATGGAGGCGGTGACATAGGAGATAAGATCATAGATGCCAGCCAGCGAGCGCAAGAAGGAGAAGAAATCGGGATCAAAGTGGGGATTTCGCGTTACTTTATCAAAGCCGTCCATCAGTAAGACGGGTCGCAATCCGGCGTCGCGAATACCCTCCAGGAGCTTTTTTAACTTGTCTTCTCCACTGAATTGATCGGTGGGAATCTGCAAGTCTACCATAGCTCGACTCTGTGCAACTATTTGTTCGCAGACCGAGCGAAAAAAATCCTCACGTGTCTTTTGCAGATATTCGCGCCAGTCGGTCAAAATGAAGATGCGATCCCGTAGCTCGAAACCAACACGCTGCTGAATCTCAGGCCAACCCAAAAATTTGAGCAATGAAGATTTGCCACTATGGCGCGAACCAACCAGCGCCACACACTGTCGCTTCTCAATAGCATTATAGAGCATTTTTAATTCTTGCTGGCGCCCAAAAAACATCGAAGGATCGCGCACCGCATCATAGTCATAATATGGATTTATACCTGGAGGATTCATCGCTTTCAAATCCTTTCCTTCATTGCCTGCTTCTATTACAGTATATATTTTCGCATACTACTCCTTCATTGTCCATATATAATGATATATACCAGTATATATGCCTTACTCTGCCATTTTCTGTCATTCTATTCCTAAAAATACTATTTTGCCACAATGACTGGTTTTAAAAATTCAATCCTCAGCCGTCTCATCTAGAAGATACTTCCCGTTGTCCTGAAAGGAGATACGTTACTATGTGTGAACAAAGATGCTTTCTGATTACTACATAGATAAAACCAAATTCCGATACTTTGACAGAGATCCGGCACTATATGGCAGACCGCTCGCTATATACTTCTTGAAAAGTCAGGATCATTTCCTGCCAGTGCGCGAATTTTTTATGGGGAACGATACAATAATTATAACTGTACGTCTCATCTGAAGATTGGTGCTGGCAGGTTGCCTTTCCGGTATCCGGTATGGGGAAATGACTTTAAGCACGGATACGGTCCGGCCAGCGAGAAACAGGGGTTATGCGATGTTAATCAAACCACCACAGTCAAGCACCTCGAGCATTCGTCAGCTAAAAGATGCCCTCTGGGATGGCGCGGCAATTACGTCGATCCTCTGGAATCATCGTACGAAAGACTGGGTGACCAATGTACAGGCCGCCGATATTGATAACGACGGCGATATTGAGGTCTTGCTCAGTTCACGCGATGGGACGGTCCGTGTTCATACTCCGCTCGGCGCGAAAAAATGGGATGCTTCCTCCGAAGGCAACTATATCAGCGCGCTGTGTGCTATTCCCATTTCCGGTCCACCATCCCCTAATAAGAGAAGCATGCAGAAGCAGGCTTGCGTGATTGTCGGCACGCGTAACGGCCTGGTCTACGCGCTCGATCAGGATGGTGAGCGTATTCCGAACTGGCAATATACAACCGGGCGTATGGTCCGCCAGATCTACGTCCATCCCAATGCACCAGATTATATCGTCGTTGGTGGACAAGATCGCATGGTCCATGTGCTCAGCCGAGCCACAGGCCAACCGCTCTGGCGTCCCTATCAAACCGATGGTTGGGTACGTAGCGTTTTTGTATGTGATATTGATGGTGATCAGCGCTATGAGATATTGGCAGGATCAGGAGATAAATATCTCTATCTCTTCGATGATCATGGTCAATTGTTGGATAAATTAAATGTGGGGCATCAAATTTATGCTCTCTTCGCCGCTCCTCTAAGGACGGGGGGACCGATGAAGGTTATCACCAGTTCAAATCGCAGCGAACTCTTCGTCTGGACAATCGAAAAAGGTTCCGAAGGTCAGTGGGTCGCGCACAAAGATTGGGAATTAACATCCGCCAGTGGGATGTTTGAAGATCGCATCCACGCCATTTACGTGGATGATATGAATGATGATCAGGAGCCGGAAATTCTGCTTGGCGCAGAAGATGGCTGGCTGTACATTCTCAATGCAAAAGGTGAACTCCTCTGGAAACGCCGTTTCGGGACATGCATCTATAGCCTCTTGTCATCAGATATTAATATCGATGGCCAGAAAGAAATTATTGTGGGGACGGAAGATAGCGGTGTCTATGCAATACAACTTGAACTCAATAGCAAAGTGTATACAAAAATAACGGAAGAGTATCAACATGCATTGCAAGATGAACAGGTTGATGACAATAATAGCATCTTAAAAATGTTGACCCCTAGAGAGAAGGCAATCTTGAAAGACTTTATTGACGAACGTCCTCCCATCAGCCATGTGCAAATGGCGCTTAGCAAGGGTATAGAATTGATGGAAGAGGGACACTATGAAGCGGCACTCTCACTCCTCTTGCGGGTACGACAACAACGCGTACAATACAACTGGTCACAGCCGATTACGACCAATGGACATATACGCACTATAGATATCGGACAACTCGAACGACCAGGGAAATATGATCTGGTGGTGGGCACTGATACCGGTTATATCTATGCCATCGATGCGCGGCAAGGAGCCGATCAGTACATCTGGAAAAAAGATGTGCCGGATCGTATTAGATTTATCGGTGTCGCGAACTTACGCCCGGGCGAGCTCGATTCGGTTGTCGCACTTGTGGGAAACCGCCACGTCTCCGTCCTCAATCATCAGGGCGAAATCGTTGTAGAACGTGCCTTTGAACAGGAAGCGCAGAAGCCACGCAGCCTATACATCAATAGTTTCCCTACCGACCAGAATAAAGAAGCCGAAATTTTGATCGGACAAGAAAATAAGAGCATTGCGATCTGGGATGCTAACATGGAACATATCAAGAAAACTATTCCGACACCCCAGGATAGTAGCATCCTTTATGTATCACGCATCATTCAACCGGGTGCCATCGATATTATCAGTGGCTCAGTCACTGATCATGTCTATGCCTACGGCCACGATGGAGCTCTCCTCTGGAGCTTTCAAGCCCAGGATCGTATTCAGGCACTCTGTGTAGACGATATCGACGGTGATGGAAAGGCCGAAGTCATCGTGGGTTCCGAAGATCGCTATGTCTATGTGCTGAGCAATACGGGCTACCTCAAATGGAAATATCGCATGAAACGAGGTGTCCTGAATGTAACCACCGCCAAAATGAAACTGGATAGTGATGATGTAGAACTCAAGACTGCCGTTCTGGTCAGCAGCGCAGATAGCTATCTCTATGCCTTGAAAGCGAGTGGCGATCTCCTCTGGAAGTACAAGAGCCGTACCCGCATCAAAGCAGTCCAGGCCGCAGACGTCAATGAGGATGGTATTGTTGAGATTGTGGTAGCCACAGAAAATCAACTGGATCTCCTTCAGGCTCCTGACCGGAGTTATGTCTTTGAGATTATCCAACAATGCTGGGAAAAGTGGCAGAAATTGCAGCCAGACCGTCACACAGCCATTATGAAATTCACTCACCATCCAGATGAATTTATCCGCGCCTTTTCTCTGGCCAAACTGGCCGGTCAGCACACACGCTATGAAGAAGATACAAAACGGTTCCATGATGCATTGCGTTACGAAGAGTCTCTAGAGGTCAAAAAAGAACTGGTGCGCGCTATTGTCGTTTTCTTGCTTGTACCTACCTACAAAGAGGAAAATGCGCGTCAGGCCAGAAACTTTATTCGTCAGCTTTCCGCCGATCCAGAACCTGAAATTCGTCTCGCCATCGTCAACCTTCTGACAGCCCTGATTGATCTCGATGAAGGCCTCTGTTTTGACTACCTTGAATACTTCACGCATAACGTTGACCTCTGGGTACGCCGTACCGTGGTCCGACAAATCAATACACTGGTGGAAGCATATCCCGAACGCACGTTTCATCTCTTACAAATCACGATGAATGATGAGGAGGAATGGATTCAGCAAGAGACTGGGCGCACACTGGCCCACTACTTTACCGTGCATCCAGAGCGCGTTATTCACGACAGCCTGCTTCTCCTGTCGGCCCGTATCAAACCAGCCATTCTCGAACAGATTTCGCACTCAACCGATCTGCCAGCCATTCAACACTGGTTTAGCAGCCTGATGTCCCTGCTCACCAGATTCCAGAAACACACCCTGGCAAGCGCATTGGATGATTTTCTTGCCGCTATCCAGGATCTGCAGGCCTTTTCGCCTCAGTATGGCGATGATTACTTCCAGATCTATACAGAATTTCGCCGCATCTTACAAATACATTCCAGTAATACGCTGGCTCAATATCAATGGACTAATACTGCGGATGATGAAGAAAAGGATAAGGCATACAGCATCATCAAGACCTGTATGCATATCTTTGATGAGTTCTGCGAGGTGGCGAATATTATTCGCGGCTTTGAGAGACGCGAGGCCGTGCGGGATCTGGTCACCAGTTTGATCAGCGCGACTGATAAAATTGAGCTGATACGTGCCCAACTACGCCAGGAAGAATTGCGGCAGGAACAGGCATATACCCAGGGCTATTATACCCTGCCAGAAATGGCGATCCTTTCCCTTTTATTGGACCAATTCTATCAGATTGTCAAGGTTGAGATTAATAGATTACGCGGCAGCGCTCGTCTGGTCGCTGAGATTCGCAATAAAGAGATACAACCCGAAAAGGAAGTAGTTGTCTCATTATGCGTGAGTAACAAAGGGGTCAGTGCCGCCGATAATATTCGTGTCTGCCTTGCTGAGGCGGAACAGGATTATAAGATTGTCGGAGCCAGACAACAAATCCTGACGCAGCTTCCTACCGGAGGAGCGGCCTCAGTCGAGTTTCAGCTTCAGCCCTATAGCCCCGCGCCCCGTCTCCGCTTTCAAATTACATATGATGATGCCGAAATGCACGCAAAAAAGGAAGAGTTTGCAGATGTCTTCATCCTGAAAGATCGGCAACATCCTTACATCGAGATCGCGAATCCTTACACCAGCGGTACTCCAATTCGTGATCGCCATATGTTTTATGGTCGGCGTGAAGATATCGATACGCTACGCGAAAAGCTGAGCAGCGTCACAGCCAATAAGGTCGTGGTCCTCTCGGGACAACGCAGGATGGGCAAGACGAGCCTGGTCTATCAGCTCAAAAAAGAGCTGACCTATGGTCCTCAGGTGCCTGTCCTGATCGATCTCCAGGGCCATGATTTGCAAAGCATGGGACACTTTCTGTTCGGGATGGCCCAGCGGGTACGTGAGGAGATGCAATCGCAACGACAGATGGTTGTTCCTATGGCGGAGCGCTCAGATTTTCTCGCCAATCCTATTGATAGCTTCAACTTCTTCCTCGCACAAACCATTGACTCTTTGCAAAACGAGAAGATCGTCTTCCTCTTGGACGAATTCGAAATGCTGCAAGAAAAGATTAACAAGGGTCCGCTGAACGAGAATGTCCTGCACTACCTGCGCAGTTTGATGCAACATCGTCAGGGCTTGAACTTTCTACTCGTCGGCGCGCCACGGATTCGCTATGTCACAGAACCATTGTGGTCAGTCTTCTTTAATATCGCCATTCACCATAACTTAAAGAGGCTGGAACAGAGCGAAGCCCGGGCCTTGATCACAGAACCTGTCAAAGGCATGCTGGAATACGACATGCTCGCCCTGGAGCGCATGCATAAATTATCGGGCAACCTCCCCTACTTTATCCACGTGCTCAGCGAAATCTTGATTTCCTACTGCAACAGGCAACACAAATCCTATGTCACGATCAATGATATCAACAATGTATTAGAGATCGTGCTGGAAGAACAATCCGGTACGATCAACTGGATCTGGAACCAGCCATCCTCAACAACTGAACGCTTTCTCCTTTCCGTGCTGGCGCAGGATAAAGGGGAAGACGGTCGCATCTTTACCTTCAGTGATATCTACGCGGAGTGTGATGTACAGGGCTTCCACTATGAACAACAAAAAATAGTTGCCGCCCTCCAAAATCTGGTACGCGAAGATCTGATTGAAGAACTCCATCATGGAGCACAATACCGCTTACCCGTCGGTTTGTTCAAAGAATGGCTGCGTAAAGCCAAATCGCCCGAACGCGTGCTGCAAGATGAATGTGCTTACGACGATTAACATCTGATCATGTGGAATAGTACAGCGCTGTACTATTCCACATCCTGATCCTGCCAGAACAGATCAAATCAGGCCGTGGCGACCTTGTAGCGCTGCTCAAGATGTTCTAATAACACATCTGTCGTGATCTTGATGCGTAAACGGCAGGCATGCGTTTCTGTAGAGTCAAAACTACCGTTTTCATGCAACTTATTTGAAGGCGCGCCACCACCACATAAAGCGAAGTAGTCACAACTCTCCCGACAGCTCGCGATGCCGCGCTGAATTGCTGCATACATCGGCACAAATTTACCATCCTGCAAAATATCTTCCAGTTGTGTGGTGAAGACATTGCCAAAGGTGAATCTGCCATACACAGGATGAGTGAAGGAGAGCAATTCAGGTGAGAATGTCGATATGTTGCCCTCATAATCAAAATTGAGGATCGACATTGGTGTATTTGTGCCAGCGTTGTTCGCTACCTGGCCCGCCTGTATCTTTGCTAACAGGGTATCGAACTCACGAATAGGTAAAGGGGATTGACTCTGCTCATTTAAGCTTAACAGGCGTTGCAGAAAGCGTTTATACTGTTCGATACCTGCAAGCGTATGCAGAGACGAATGCCGATTACAACCTTCCACCTCCTCAGGATTCAGTCCTAACCTGCTGGGTTGTAATTCCGCAAAAAAGTGCCAGAATTCGTCTGGATAGTGGACCGTTTCACCTGTTACTACCGCGATGGCCGAGTAGGGGATATCATTGGCACGCAACAATGCGATGCCTTTGAGCACACGTTCAAAGGTGCCTCTGTTTTTGCGGTCAACACGCTGCGCATCATGCAGATATTGCGGCCCATCGATACTGACGCCAACATGGATATCGTGTTCACGAATAAAGTCGCACCATTGCTGCGTGATCAGGGTAGCGTTGGTCTGAAAAGCATTGCTGATGTGCAAACCATTGACGTTATACTGCTGCTGCAACAAAAAGGCTTGTCGATAAAAATCAATGGATAGCACAAGGGGTTCTCCGGCATGCCAGATACAGGTCAGCTCGTCTTTAAGAAAAGGCGAGGCGCAAAGGACCTGAAAGATCTGTGCCAGTGTCGCATTACTCATGCGCCGACTTAAGGTACGCTGCGGCAAGTAGCAATAGCGACAATTAATATTGCAGAATGGTGTTGGTTGGATCACAACAAGTTGGTTCTTCACAGAGAAGCCTTTCCCCATAAACATTCAGGGCCCATACCTGATCACGCGATATATGTGTTTTTGAAGCACAGCATTTATTTCTCAGCATCAGTCCAGCCATCATCCCATCCAAACAAGCCTTGATTTGTTTGACGCAGATCAATCTTATACACTGCTGCAAGCTTACGTAACTGTGCACGGATAAATGGGGAGAAGAGCCATGCTTGATAGGGGGAAAACGAACTGCTTACTCCATGCGAAATGTTGAGGAACTTGCTCGCTTCATCGCATGTATGCTGTTGATCACTATCAGTACATTTTTCAATTTCCAAGGATATCATACATGTTGTGGCTTCTGAGAGCATATGCTGGCGCACGCTGGCAATGCGCTCAGCAAGAGGTGGCGGTTCAGTTTCAGAAGTAATCGTCATAGGCCTGGCTCCTCTGCTGGTTAAGCGGCATCCAGTGAAATACATGGATGCGTCAACGATTACTCCAATTCTAACATAAGATAACACAAATTTCTATACTACCTATATGGCATTTTTAAACATATAGACCAATAAATGTAATCAGTTTATGACTAATGGTATCTACATCATTTTCAATGTGCATTTATGTGCCAACCCCATGCCATTTTTGAAGCACCATGAGATCACTTTTAGCCATCGGTATCCCATTGATCGTGCTATCCCCACGGCAATAAAGTGCTTTTTTTATGAGCTGCACAGATTCGGCAGAAGACTGCATACCTCTGATTCTATACTCTGTAGTATACGATATTATACCAGCTTGTACCATAGTATTTCACAATTTCATTCTAAGAAAGCATGCAATACACAACGCCATCTATAGGATAAAAAAATTTAGGGCAGCCCCACGAAAGGATGTTTATCTATGCTAGATAGTAAGACGCTTATAGAACCCATTCTCCACCTGATACAGGATCATCTAGATAGCTGGATTCAAGCAATAGTGCCACTCCTGGGGACAGGGATTGCGGCAGCGTTTGGGGTCGGCTTTCATGCCATTATAGCGCAGGCCAGGAAACGCACCCCGCCTCAGGAAAGCCAGAGCGAAAAGATAGATCAAAATAAATTCAAACACGCAATTACAGCTTATGAGCAATCAGTACTGACAAATTCGCATATCGCACAGATACAAATTATAGATATGCCACATCCCCTCAATCTCCTGGAGGTCTATGTCCCACTGCATCTGCGCTCCCATAGCGCCCTTCCCTATACCATTAATCTGATCTATGAGGAAAATGATGAAATACCAGATTCTGAACAGCTCTTATTAGCCCCCTCCAATACGCATTTGTATACTGATAACACGCCGATCCTGGACAAGGATATACTGCAACACTACAAGCGCTGTATCATCATCGGTGATCCTGGAAGTGGGAAGACCACGCTGCTTCATTATCTGGCCCTCAAGACCGCGCAACATACACTTGAGAGCGCTCCATGCACACCTGTCTATATCGCGCTGACAACCTTTGATTGCGAGCGACACAAGAATCTCTTCGAACTCATCCTGGCCCAATTTGAACATTTTGGGGATCTTCCTGCTCTGAGCGCCCGCTTACAGCTCGCGATGAAAGCGGGACAAATACTGCTCTTGCTCGATGGTCTGGACGAAACTCGCTCCAGCACTCCCGCCAGAAATACCTATGACTTCCTGGTTGGAAATATTAAACAACTGGTCAATCGCTATGCGGATATGCCGATGGTGATCTCGGTTCGTAAAGCGGGTTATCAGCAACGGGTTAAGATTACCGGCTTCAATGAGCTCGAAATTATGGATTTTCAGATTGAGGAGAGCCGTACTTTTATCGAAAACTGGTTTCGAGCCTATCCAACCAACCAGAAAGAAGAGAAGATCAAGGCCCTCACAGGCTATCTGGAACGCAACGTCCGTATCCAGACACTGGCGACAAATCCCCTCCTTCTCTCACTCATTGCCATTGTCTGTGAAAGGCAGCGTCGCATGCCCACACACAAAGCTCAACTCTATAGAGCCTGTATTGACATCCTGCAAACAGGCTGGGATACCAGTCGGGATATCGCACGCAGCCAGACCTTTACACAAATCGCGCTCTCTCGCCTCTATGAGGAGATCGCCTGGCACTTCCACAACCAGAAGAAACGCTACTTTCCTCTGGACGAACTCCTTGCCGTGCTGCAAAACTACTCCCAGACCAGTCATATGCCACTTGAAAGCTGCCAGCAGTTCCTTAATCAGATCGCAATTGACAATGGTCTACTACGCGAACAGGCTCATGGCTGGTATGGTTTTTCACATCTCACCTTCCAGGAGTACTTTGTCACCCAGTACATCATTCGCAATCAACAACAAAAGCTCCTGCGTCAACACTTTGTTGATCCCTGGTGGGAGGAAGTTATTCTCCTCTATGCCAGTAGCACGTCGGATGCCAGTCAACTCCTGAGCATTCTCCTGGGACAACATCGCCAGCTTTATAACACAGATGATCTCTTTCATACCCATCTTCTCCTGGCTGGCCGTTGCCTGGGAGAGAATCCACGTGTGAAGCAGCAAAAATTACCCGAACAGATCATTGATCAGTTGTTGCAAACCTTACAATCTACACCATACGCGCTGGATCGTGAACGCATTGCGTCTATACTCGCAGGAATGGACCATGCGCACGCCAATCATCACTTGCTACAGATTCTGACTGCACCCGCCAGTACTCCTGACCATATCTATGAATGCGTAGTGCGAGCCATCGGATATGCTGGCAATCCATCCTTTGCGACAGAGCTGGTAGCGCTCCTGGGGCAGTCGCACATAGCTCGCTATAAACGTATCATGCTCGCGCGAGCATTAGGGATCTTACAAGAAACGCACACTGGCAAACAACTCGTTAGGCTCCTCGTCAATCCAAAAGAAGATCCTTTTGTGCGCCAGGGCGTTGGGATGACAATTGGACAACTGGGTGAAAGTAGCGCGCTTTCAGCCTTAATTCACGTCAGCCAGCAGGCAGATGAGCATACGCTGGTACTCCAAAGCATTGCCTTTGCCCTTGAAAAACTGGGCGGCCCACAGGCGATACAAGCACTCATCACAATGGTACAGAACAGACTGCTCGACTCGGCTGTGCGCGGCAGTAGTATCAGGATGCTGGGCAAGCTACACGCCAGGAGCAGCATTCCCCTCTTAGAGACGATTCTAAAGGATCGTGAAGAGAACATTTACGTTCGGCGTTGCGCGGCCCTGGCGCTGGGTGAGTTTAGCTATGCCGAAATCCCTGTACCAACCATGCTGGCTCTTCTGCATAGCAAATATGTTGAAACTGGCGTACGTGTCAGTATTGCCAATAGCTTTGCGACTCTCGGAGATCCTCGCGTAGCCAGCGAGCTCATCGAAGTGCTTCTCAATCAGGATTGCCATATCAAAGTTCGCATGAGTGTTGCGCTAACGCTCGGTTTTCTCAAGCAACGCGAACAGATACTTACGCTGAGGAGCATCGCGCAAGAACAGCAACACGGTGATGTAAATCTCTATACCTGCCTGATAGTCGCGCTCAGCATGCTGGGAGTGAGCACCGTGATCAATGATCTGGTTGATCTCCTGCTGCATCCAGACATCGCGCATGATACACTCCCACATATTGTCAACGCGCTACTGATACAAGCTGAACAACATACCATTGATACCCACGCGATGGCCCGGAAGATGGTCGGTCACCTGCAAGTTGTTACGCTGGACCGCTATCGAGGACAGTGCATCCTCAAGGTGCTCTGCAAGTTACGCGTCACCGCTATCGTGCCAGAGCTCTGTCTTCTGCTCGCAGAGCCAGCCATCGACCGCACCCTCAGACGCGGTATCGCCGATAGCATCGCTCAACTGGCACAGGATGACGAAACCGCCCAGAGCCTGGCTCAACTACTACCGGCTTCAGATATACCCGATGACATCTATCTTACCTGCTGGATTGTCAATCGGCGCGCACGTAAAAATGCAAGCACCATCTCAGAAAAATCGCCGCCATAAAAATCATCCAGAAAGAGCTGGATAATTCCTATAGAATAGCTCAATTATGATAAAAAAAGCAGTTGGACAATCCATTGCTTCAGCTTGATACTGTATACTAATGGAGCAGGGTTTCGTATTGTAATGTAGTATGTTCCCAACTTTTAAAAGTTGCAAGGAGGCATCGCCTATGTCCCTGCAAGCACATCATTCGACGCTAGGTTTTACCATCGGTGTCGAAGAAGAGTATCAAATTATTGATCCTCATACACGTGCCTTAAGTCAGGCATCCCATCTCGTTCTGCCTTTGGCGCAGAACAATCTGGGGGATGCTGTCCAATATGAGATGATCCTGTCTCAAATCGAGATCGCGACTCCTGTTTGTCAGTCGCTCAATGAGGTGCATAAAGAACTGGCACGCTTGCGTGGTGGTATTATTAACGCTGCCCATCAGGTAGGAATGCTTATCGCAGCAGGCGGAACCCATCCTTTCTCACCCTGGTATGAACAAGAGGTGACACCGAAAGAACGGTATACATCCCTGATCGATACCTATCAGCAACTGATCCGCGAACAGGTTATTTTTGGATGTCATGTGCACATTGGCGTGCCTGATCCTGAAATAGCAGCCTTGATTTTAAGCCATGCACGAGTCTGGCTCTCTCCGCTGATTGCGCTTACAGCCAATTCGCCCTACTGGTTGGGCGCGGATACTGGCTATCAAGATTATCGAACTGGACTCTGGTGGACTGTGCCTCTGGCCGGACCACCGCCCTCTTTTACCTCCTACGATGACTATCGCAATGTCATTCAGGGACTGATTGAGACCTCCAGTATCGATGACGCAACCAAGATCTATTGGGATCTACGCCTCTCGGAGCGCTTTCCAACCATTGAGTTTCGTGTCATGGATGTTTGCATGACACTTGATGAAACGATTATGGTGACCGGCCTGATTCGCGCCCTGGTGCGCACATGCTATGAACAGGTCATGCGTAAGATACCATTTCCAGATGTGCCGGTTGATCAGTTGCGTGCGATGCACTGGCGCGCGGCACGTTATGGTCTGAATACACAGTTAATCGATGTGCCAACACGGCGTATTGTTTCTGCCCACCAGTGTATTGAACAGATGCTGACATTTGTGCGTCCGGCACTCGAGGCTGAGGGTGACTGGGAACGCGTTTCACGAGCCGTCTATAAAGTATTACAAGAGGGCAACGGAGCCCGGCGGCAAGAACAGATCTATCAACGAACCAACGATTTTTCAGCGGTCGTTGATTATATGGTCAAGCAAACTTGTAGCTTTTAACACGCTACCAGCACCAACCTGAATACAGCATAGCATAACCCTGCATGCGAGGAGAATGCACAGTAGCGTGTGCATCTCCTCTCAATAGCTCCGCCCTCCCGTTGAGGACGGAGCTTTTTGCTCACGTGTAGACATATGCCGACGCATGTGCGACTTTTTATTACGATTGCGCGGCGGGAGCCGTGGTCTGCTGCTGGATGGTTTGATCGGTATAGAGGAAACAATTGGTCCAATGTCCATTCCCTAACTCCGTACGAGCGGGAAAGTGTTGCTTACAGACAGGCATGGCATGTGGACAGCGAGGATGAAAACGACATCCTTCAGGAGGATTGATCAGGCTGGGAATTTCACCACGCGCATGCACCTCTTCGGACAATCCATGGCCCTGAGCCTTAATGCGATCAGGATCGGGCGCAGCCGCCAGTAAGAGTTGCGTATAGGGATGTTTCGGCGTTTGAATGACGGCCTCACTGGGACCACCTTCAACCATCTGACCCGCATACATTACCAGCGTATTTTCCGCGAAATAACGCGCACTGGCAATATCGTGCGTAATAAATAACAGGGCCAGTTGCTCTTCTTTCTTTAAGCGCAGCAACAAGTTGAGGATGTCCAAACGGATGGATACGTCCAGCATTGAAACTGGCTCATCAGCCAGCAGAACTTCAGGATGTACGGCGAGCGCGCGGGCAATTGCGATACGTTGCCGCTGTCCTCCACTTAATTGATGCGGAAATTTCTGGATAAATTGTTCCGCTGGACTCAAGCTGACACGCCGCAATAAGGCCAGTACCTGCTCCGTTACTTCATCTTCAGTATGGGCATGCCCGAATAGACGCAAAGGACGGCTCAGATGATAGCGTACATCGTGAATAGGATTGAGGGAGGCAAAAGGATCCTGAAAAATAAGTTGGACATGCCGACGATATTGGCGCAGGACCGCTGCCCGATGGCTCTGTAACTTGATTGGCTCACCCCGAAAACTGATTTCACCAGAGGTTGGATCATAGAGACGTGCCAGCATACGTGCAACCGTGGTTTTGCCGCTTCCACTCTCTCCGACCAGGGCCGTCGCCTGTCCTGGATAGAGCTCGAATGTGGCATCCTCAACGGCATGGACAACCTTGCGCGGTGCAAATAATTTGAAATCGTTAATCGGAAATTCTTTGCGCAGATGATTAGCCACCAGCACAGGCTCTTCCATCCTGTTAGAACCTGTTGGGTCATATGCTTGATTTATGGTACTCATTCGATACTTCCTCCAACGCTTCTCTGCGCTAAATTTTCATACCCAGAGGCCAGATCCTGCGTTGCGGGTGCTGGTGACGACAGAGCAGGATTATATAAATGGCAAGCCGCCAGTTGATCAGGCGTTGCTCGTACAGCAGGACTCAACGGCGGAGTGATGTGGTTACAGGACTCGAACGCGAAGGGACAACGATCCCGGAATGAACAGCCTTCGGCGAGCGTGCGCAAATCGGGCGGTGAGCCAGGAATGCCTACCATGATACGCTGTGGTCCATGCAGAGTGGGAAAGGAATTCAAGAGGCCATAACTATAGGGATGGCGGGGATGCAGATAGATATCACTACTTTTGGCCTTCTCAACCATCTTGCCCGCATACATGATGGCGACATTATCCGCCAGTTCTATCAGCAATGACAGGTCATGCGTAATAAAGATCAACGCCGTAGAGAGTTCTTTACAGAGGCTACTGATCAACTGCAAAATCTCGCGCTGCACCACCACGTCCAGAGCGGTTGTTGGCTCGTCCATAATAATAAGTTCTGGTTGCAGGGCCAGTGCAATCGCAATTACGGCACGCTGACGCATCCCACCACTGAGTTCATGGGGATAACTCTTCAGGCGATCAGGAGCGATACCGACCATCTCAAAGAGTTCAGCGGCACGACGTTTGCGTGCATCGGCTTTCATATTACGACGATGAGTAGCCAGTACATCCATGATCTGATTACCTACCGTCATAACAGGATTCAGTGCATTCATCGCGCTCTGAAAAACAATCGAGAGTTCATTCCAACGAAATTCACGCAGATCCCGTGGCGACAATTGCAGCACGTCAATCGCCCCGCGTGCATCAGTCGCGCGCACATGGCGAGGCAGACGCGTACTACCATCGGTGCGTGCGCCTGCGTAATAAAGAACTTCTCCTCCGGTAATGTATGCAGGTGGTCGCAATAAACGCGCCACTGCATAGGCTAACGTCGATTTACCACACCCACTTTCCCCGGCCAACCCCAGGATTTCTCCGCGTCCGAGACGAAAATTGACATTACGCACAGCGTGCACCGCGCCATTTGCCGCCAGATAATCAACACTCAGATCGTTCACTTCCAGGAGTGTTTTTGTGTCTGCCTGTGTCGCCATTATGCTATCACCTTTTTCTCTCTCACCAACTTTGGTATCTTCTCTTGCCGCAAACGAGGATCGGCAATCTCATCGATACCAAAATTTATCAGGGATAAACCCGCTCCCAGCACAGCGATACATATGCCCGGTGGCACGAACCACCACCATAAACCTGAAATCAGGGCATTATCTTTTTGCGCCCAATAGAACATTGCTCCCCAACTGATACCGTTTGGATCGCCTAAACCCAGAAATTCTAGAGAAGCAGATGCCAGTATAACATAAAGCGTGGTACTTACAAAATTAGCTGCGACAATCGAGATTTCATTCGGAAAGATCTCAAAGAATATAATGCGCCAGATCGTCTCTCCATTAGATTTGGCGGACGAAACAAACTCACGACTGCGCATTGAGAGCGTCTGAGCACGCAATACTCTGGCGCCCCAGGACCAACTGGTCACAATAATCACAGCCGCAACTGTCTGAGGTCCGCGTGGAAAGTAGGAGGCCAGCACAATTGCCAGTGGCAGGGCTGGCAAAACCAGAAATACATTCGTCAATAAGGAAAGAAATTCATCGACCGCACCCCCAAAGTAGCCACCGACTAATCCTACCAAAATAGAGATTATAGTGACAGCAATACCCGTCAAGAAGCCCCAGAAGATCGAGGAGCGGGTCCCTACGACCAGTTGCTTGAAGATATCCTGTCCCAATGCGGTGGTTCCCAATGGATGTGCCGCAGATGGCGCGGCCTGCGCATCCATCGATAGAAGATTAGGATCGGTATGCACAAAGAGGGGACCAAATGCGGCAACCAGTATAAAAAACAGCACAATGATGAGGCCAATGGCGACTTTCTTGTTCTTGGTGCTTTCATGCCAGACCACTTGCGCACCCCGCCCGGCACGCTCGTACCAGGGACGCCGTAAGGCACGCACCATCTCACGTTCGGGGGTGAGGGGATTATCCTGCTTGATCTGCTTTGCAGTTGAGTTAGAGCCCTGCGAAAACTGCGACGAGGATGTATTCATGATAAGTTAAGCGCTCCTTTCCTGTCGCACCCGCGGATCAAGTGCTACAAATGCCAGATCAGCGAGAAAGTTGGCTCCCAGTACCGCCAGCGCAATAAACAAGAAGATGGCCTGTAACAATGGATAGTCCTGTCCTTGTACGGCCTGCAAGAGAGAAAAACCAATCCCTGGATACGAAAAGACAATTTCAGTCAATAATTGACCACCCACGATGGTTCCCAGGGCCAGCGCAAAGCCAGTAATATTCGGTAAGATCGCATTACGCGCCGCATAGAAGAACATCACGCGTCCCTTCGTGAGACCCTTGGCATTCGCCATCAACACATAATCCTCTGAGAGCGTCGTGATCATCGTATTGCGCATCACCAACAACCAACCCGCGATAGAGGAGAGCACAATCGTCAAAGCTGGCAAGATAGCATGATACACGGCGCTGAAGATAAAGGCCGAATTCCAGCCCACATCCAGGCTCGTATCATAGCCATCGGAAAAGGGGAACCAGTTCAGGGTGAACCCAAATACATAGAGGATAATCAGGGCCAGCCAGAAATAGGGAATCGCTGACAGAAACGTCATTGCGGGTGCCAGAAAGGTATCCACAAAAGATCCACGCTTCCAGGCCATGATGACGCCCAGTAAACAGCCCAGCGCAAAACTGATAATGACCGCAACCGCGCCAAGAATCAGCGTCCAGACAATGTTCTGACCAATAATGGTAATCACGGGAGTAGGATATTCGATGTAAGAGATACCAAAATTTCCATGCAGGAGATTATTTAAATATTTGCCGTATTGTAACCAGAGAGAATCGGTGGTATTGACACCAAAGGCAGCTTCTAACGCCTTCTGGGTCGCGGGACTGATCGGGCCACGCCGCTCAAGCCGTGTAAGCATTGCCTCCGCTGGATTGCCGGGGGCCAGACGTGGAATAAAGAAATTGAGGGTAACCGATATCCAGATCGCTAGAATATAGAATAAAATGCGACGAAACAAATGGCGCATTCTGATACTCCTTCGACACATCATGAGCAAACTCAACAATGAGTACGTCTTCCTGTGTGTGACACTGTGGCAAGGAATAATGAAAGTATGTCAGACAGACATTGACGACGCCGACAGCACAGGTGACGTTGCTGTCCTCCCTTATTGCTGAGCAGGGGATGGTCATAAGAACCATCCCCTTTTTATTGCTCGCTCCTCTCTCGCGCGGGCCAGAGAAGAAAACGCGCCTCTACAACTTAATTGACGGGTGTCAAGTGACGAATGACGATCAAATCATCAGGGACAGCGTAGGCGGCGCCTACAGCGTAAGGATTGCTTTTATCGGGCCAGCCGGTAAAGTTTTTGGTGCTATACTCATACCAGGAAGCCGCATTCACCAGAGGAATATTTGGCAACTGGGTAGCATAGATTTTTTCTAACCCCTGGATAGCCAGCTTCTGCTTATCGGGATCAAGGGTCGAGGAGTACGCCTGCAGCAGTTTGTCGGTCTGGCTATCATTCCATTTTCCCCAGTTATAGCCCTTTGGTGACAGATTCACGCTGTTCAGATGGGTATCGTAGAGATAGAAGGGAGTAGGACCACCAAAGAGTCCACCGATCAGAGCATCAAAGTTGCCATTATTACGAGCATCAAAGTAGGCGGTATCTTGAATATCATCCACTGTGGCATTGATACCGGCATTGTGCAGATTTTGTTTGATAACAGCAGCCATCGTCTCCCAGTCGGTCCAACCATTGACGACTTTGATACTGAAAGACAACTCCTTACCATTTTTGGCGAAGATGCCATCAGAACCTTTGCTATAGCCTGCACTCTGCAACAACTGGGCCGCTTTGGCTGCATCAGCCTTGGCCTGCACAGTCTGATAGGTCGGATCAAGATAGGAATTCCCATTCGGCAAGATCAAGCCTGTGGTGCTGGCTGGAGCAACATAGCCGCTTTCCGCCTGCTGTGACAGTTGTGAACGATCCAGTGCCGCACTAATTGCCTGACGCACCTCAACCTGATTAAAAGGAGCCTTGGTCAGATTGATATAGAGCGTAAACATATCTGTGGGAGACATCCAATAATGATTGTGCGTGGGATCTTTTGCCACAAATGTCTGATCCAGGTTGGGCGCGAAAAACGAGCCCCAGTCAATTTGACCCTGCATCATCTTCAGTTGCAGTGTCGCATTGTCCTTCACGGCTGGATAGTCTAATTCATCTACCTTGATATCGTTCGCATCCCAGTAGCCAGGGTTTCTCTTGTATACGAGGACCTGGGGTGAGAACTTATTGAAGGTAAAAGGACCGGTGCCAATAGGATTCTGATTTTGGGTTTTGGTGGGATCAACATTTTTGAAAATATGCTCAGGAACAATCCAGGTTTGACCACCAATATACCAGAGCAATGGAGGATTGGGCTTCTGGAATGTAACGACGACAGTGTTGTCATCAGTTGCATTGACACTGCTCAAATAGGGCCAGATACCTTTGCTATCAGCGGCGGGATATTGCTTAAGCATGTTAAAGGTAAAGGCTACATCATGCGCGGTAAAAGGCTGTCCATCAGACCATTTGACGCCCTGACGTGTCGTGAAGGTTAATTGCTTCTCGTCAGAACTCCATTTGTAATCAGCCGCCAGTAAAGGAGTAATCTTACCATCATTGCGATTAAAGAAAAGAAGGGTCTCATAAACCATACCCTGAATACCTTCATTGACCTGGGTAGGATTATATGGACTTAATGCCGAGGTGAAATCGCCACCAACATGAGAACCGATATTCAGCACATGTTTTTTATCTGTTTTTCCCTGTGATCCACTACCGCCATTGCCACACGCCGCTACTACAAAAGCCATAATAACCAGGAAAGAAACTAGAGAAATACCTACTCGATATTTCTTCCCGCCGATCGATGAAAAGAGATTTGGAGCCACGCTAACCTCCTAAACTCCTGCATACTTACGTTCAACTTTTTACAACTCTGGAAATTCTGAACAGACACCGTGTCAAAGATATTAAAGCTACCCATGCACCCAAATCAGCACAGGAACGCAAACCAACCTCCAGAACATTTCCTGATACCGATCTAGCTTGCATCTGGTATTACCCCTGGTAGTCTAGACGACTAGACCAGAAAGAGTAAAAAACACTACTGCATTCATCGATAAATCATTCCTTCACGCCAGAGAATGCAGATAAACATATGCAATGCATTCGAGCGATCAACTTTCGTCATCCTCTATAGAATGATTTCGCTGTATCAATCTAACCCTGGCGAAACCTGATAAAAGAACAAAAGTGTAGTAAGAAAAAGAGTTTTCCAAAGATTGCTATCAGCAGTGTTTATAAAGAAACTTTACACTTATTTACTGGTAATGTCAAGTCATCTAGACCACTAGACATTAAAAACAAAAATTATAGATAGTATGTCCAACAAATATCCTCAAGGCTGAGCAGAAAATCACGAATTTTCGCGCCGTTGGCTCTCAAAAAAGTTGTTTGGCGTTGTGACAAAATGTACCGAACACATTTTGTCACAGCATATAAGAAGAAGAGTGCTGTCACGTTAGTGTGCGTATGTATGAAGAGAACAAAAATAGGGAAATCAAGCGCTTTGTAACACTTTCTAAAAATAGTGAGCCAGTTGCTCTTTTAGTTCTGGAGCAAGGCGTAAAAGATTCTTTAATCTGAAGAAGATGCTGCCCTGTATCTGGGGATAGCGCCGATTTAACGCTAACTGCTTTAGCAATTCCGCTGGCGGTGACGATGTAGGGGAGTTGCGACCAAATGTATAAGCAGCCTGCCCGATATAAAGTCGGACATGATAACCCGCCACCTCATGTGCCCACCAGGCCAACAAGGTTTGATAATCAGCAGGTGCGAAGCCGATATGCCAATAAAGTTGCGGCACGATATAATCAATCCAATGCCGCCGAATCCAGGTACGAGTATCCGCATAGAGGATATCGTAGTCAGTAACGCCAGCTCGTGTATGTGAACCAGTCGCATCTGTACTTTGATTGCGCCAGACCCCGAAAGGACTGATACCAAATTGTACTCCAGGTCGCACTTGCTTGATGCGCAGGAAAACCTCGTGTATTAACTGGTTGACATTGACGCGCCGCCAATCAGCCAGACTGGCAAAATGGCCCGCTCCATAACGTCGATAGGTTGCAGCATCAGGGAAAGCCAATCCTGCCACTGGATAAGGATAAAAGTAATCGTCGAACTGTACTGCATCAACGGCGTAATGCTGGACTACTTCCATGATGCTGTTGATAATCGCTGCTCGGACCTCCGGTATGCCTGGATTATAGTAGAGTGCCCCGCCATAGTGCACGATCCAATCAGGATGTAAACGGGCAGGATTATTAGCGGCCAGCGCCGCAATGTTACCATGCTGACTGACACGATAAGGATTAAACCAGGCATGGAAAGACAGGCCACGTTGATGCGCCTCGGTAATCATAAAGGCCAGGGGATCATAGCCTGGAGACTGGCCCTGTTGTCCCATCAGATATTGTGACCATGGCATGTCATGAGAAGGATAAAAGGCATCCCCCATTGGACGCACCTGCACCACCACTGTATTCAGATGCAGAATTTGTACCTGATTGAGCAAATCCCGAAACTCGCGCTGTTGAACCGCTACCGCCAGACCCGGACGCGAAGGCCAATCCAGATTAGAAACCGTCGCCAGCCAGACGCCGCGCATCTCAGGTGCCACCGGCCATTGCCTCCTGACAGCCTGAGTATGAGGAGATACGGTTGGCGACGAGACCTGCGTGCAGGAAATATTCGCTAATCCGCCTATAGCGACCAATAAACCCAACAGCACCCGAACAACAGCTTGCATGCTCTGAATACCTCACCGCTCAAATTAATACATCCTATCTAATCATAACTCACCCTTCCAGACAGGGTGGCTCCTACTGATCCTGGCGTGCTTGCATGCGTTCTTTTGCGTGCTCTACCATACCGCTTCATGAAGAGGAATGAAGAGGAATGAAGGCGCGTGGAGCCATCCGTAGGAGCCACCCTTCACGGGTGGAGGGCCATGACCCTCTCGCACTGGCTCTCCTTCCCGCCTGCTCTGGGGCGGCTTTGGGGCGCAATGGCCATTCCCCTCCACCCGTGAAGGGTGGCTCCTACGGATGCATCGGCGTTCCCCATGCTCCCTCTTTCCATTCATTTGTTGGAGTAGGTGCAGCCGCGGTGCGCACCTACAGTATTCTTCGAGATTAAAGATTAAGGCGTTGACGCCATTGATCCGTGACATAGCCGACCTGGCCGCGACAGATGGTCGCCTGGAGTTCCAGGTCTTTATTATAAATAACTAGATCAGCATCATAGCCAACTTTGAGCAATCCCTTGCGATCCGCGACATGCGCTGAACGAGCAGGATTATAAGATAACATGCCGGAAACATCCGCTAAACTGACCTGTGTAAACTGTAACATGTTACGTAAGGCTTGATCCAGAGTTAGCACACTACCGGTGAGGGTGCCATCGTTAAGGCGTGCGGCACCACAAATAACATGGGCCTCTTGTCCAGCAAATTCAAAGGTGGCATCGGTCATGCCAGCCCCTGCCAGGGCGTCAGTTACCACGATGGTATGCTCAGGCCCGAGCAAGCGTACCAGCATATCGATCATAGCGGGATGGACATGGATACCATCTCCAATAATTTCACCCAGTACCTGTTTGGATTGCACAATGGCCGCCAGCGGTCCAGGTTCACGATGCTTTAACTGGCGCATGGCATTAAAACAATGGGTGGCATGGGTAATACCAAGTTTGATAGACTCGCACGCCTGCTCATAATTAGCATCTGTATGACCAATACTGACGGTAACTCCTGCCTCGACCATCCTGCGGATCATCGCATAGGCACCAGGGAGTTCAGGGGCAACGGTAATTAATTGCAGATACCCTTTCGTCAGGGATAAAATATGCTCGGTCTCTTCCGGTTCTGGCTGCCGCAACCAGTAGGGGGGATGCGCTCCACGCTTGTGCAGGCTGATATACGGACCCTCAAGATGAATACCGACCGGCTCTGCGCCGCTTTCGCGCCGTGGCTGTGTCTCCAGTTCAATCGCAGCGACCGCAGTACGCAATTGGGTCTCAGGCACTGCGTTTGGCGTGCCAACTACCGCGATCAGGAAGGAAGTCACGCCCGTAGTGGGAATCCAATGGCGATAGGCCCGGATCTCATCCACCTCCGTCGTATGCAGATTAAAGCCTCCGCCACCGTGAGTATGTACCTCGATAAAACCTGGCATGATAATAGTATCAGATGCATCGATAATATACTCTGCTGAATTACTCGTTGGTTCGATAGCCTGGATGCGCTCATCTTCCACAAGGATCGTTCCTTGCTCTCTATCCATTGTCGCGTCCACAAGGCGAGCACCGTGTAATGTATACCGCATTGAGTCTCTCTCTTTCACAGAATGTCTTTTCCAAGAACTTGACGATCATCGAGCACAATAGTGGTCTATACAATATGCCAATTATACCACCATACCTATCATCTCTAAAGTAGGAAATTTCTCTATTATTCAAGCTTCTTGCTTATACATAAACACAGTTCACAAGATATACCATATATCCGACAAAAATATAGAAGCTCTGCATATATATATATATCACTCTCTGGTAAGCGCTTTCCCATAACTAAAATGAAGGTAAGAAGCTATCAGAAGCATGCAGAGCATAGGAAAGAGCTAATAAGGCTACCAGCATAGCCAATAAGGAATATCAGGAGCGATGCTAAAGACATTCCGGTTAATGATGGATGTGAGTGACCATGAATAAGTACCAAATTATAGTATTTATTACTATACACTGCATACTCAAATCGCGTATACTATGCGTAAAGAGAGTAATGCATGCTACTATTTATCCATAAAAACAGAAAAAGTTTTATAAAGGATGAGAACAAGCAAAAACCTTGACGTTTCACAAAATATCTGTGATGATTAGAGAAAGGTATGTGGTATAGACGATATACCAATTATACCAGCCTGTTAAGAGGTGGGTATGAGATGGCTCTGTTATGATCGCCTATGCTACGTCATACCGTTTCCGTTAGAGGGGTGAGAACATCGGAGTGCATATCGACAGTTGTGATGGCACCACCGATCCTGCTTAGCCCGGAAAAAGATTGGATGCACTATATGAGTACTGTTTTTCGCAAAGGCCCACTGCCTCGCTACTACCAGCTCAAAGAGATTATGCGCGAGAAAATTCGACTCGGAGAATGGAAACCAGGTGATCTTATCCCATCCGAGCGCGAGCTTGGCGAACAATATGGCATTAGCCGTATGACCGCTCGTCAGGCCATCACTGAACTGGTGAATGAAGGACTCTTTTATCGTGAACAGGGTAAAGGAACCTTTGTGAGCCGCCATAAAATCACTCAACAACTCCTCCATTTAACGGGCTTTACCGAGGATATTCGTGCCCGTGGTCAACGTCCAGGAACCAAAGTTCTGACGGCGAAGATGATGCCCGCCGATGAGACGACCGCCGAACGCTTACGCATTAAGCAAGGTCAGCCAATCTTCTTCCTGCAACGTCTGCGACTGGCGGATGGCGAACCACTGGCGGTTGAAACCTCTCAACTCTCCTTTATGGGTTGCGAAAAATTGATTGAAGAGGATCTGGAGCACAATTCACTCTATCGCATACTGGAAACCAAATATGGCCTGCCCCTGGTTGAGGCTGAACAGGAGATTGAGGCAGGTCTGATCGATGAAGAAGCGGCCCAGGTACTCCAGATATCCGTGAATAGCGCGGTCCTCTTTACACGCCGCATTACCTATACCGAGCGCGATCAACCTATTGAATACGCGAAAGCGATGTATTGCGGTAACAAGTACACGTATTATACAAATCTGAAGCGCGAACAGTTGATGCCATAGATGGATAGAAGATATCCATCTATAAATTTATGATCTGTACGAGATGCACTGAAATAAAGATAAAACTCATTAGCGGTTACACCTACCCCTTCACTGTTACAGATACCACGATCTTTGCCTATGGAGGACGAATATTCATGGCAGATTTACCTCATCAAAACGAGACGCAGAACCTGGGAACACTTGCGACAGAATCCATTAATTCGGCATCAGCAGAAATTGATCGCATGAGCGCGCTGGAGATTGTGCGCGTGATGAATGCAGAGGATGCAAAAGTAGCACTGGCCGTGGAACAAGAACTTCCACAGATAGCTCAGGCCATTGAAGAGATTGCAGCTCGTATGCGCGAGGGTGGGCGTTTGCTCTATATTGGAGCGGGCACATCCGGCCGTCTGGGCATCCTCGATGCCTCCGAGTGCCCTCCTACCTTTGGGACCACACCGGAGCAAATCGTGGGCCTGATCGCGGGTGGTCCTATTGCAACAGCCAACGCGGTTGAGGATGCCGAGGATAGTCCCGATGCCGGTCGCGCCGAGCTGGAACAACTACACATCCAGGCCAGAGATACCGTCGTGGGTATTGCCGCCAGTGGGCGTACTCCATACGTACTGGGTGCGCTAGCCTATGCTCGTACACAGGGTGCCCTGACAATTGGGATTGCCTGTAATCCTTACAGTCCACTCACACAGCATACCGATATCATGATCGAACCAGAAGTGGGACCAGAAATATTGACTGGCTCAACGCGTTTGAAATCCGGCACCGCCCAGAAAATGGTTCTCAACATGCTCAGTACCGGCGCCATGATCCTGCTGGGTAAGACGTTTGGCAATCTGATGGTCGATGTGATCGCCACCAATCAAAAACTCGTCCAACGCGCCACAAAAATCGTCCAAACCGCTACCGGCCTGGATCGAGAACAGGCGGCTATCCTGTTACAGGAGGCCGACGGCGAGACGAAAACCGCAATTGTCATCGGATGTACCCATGTCTCTCCCACAATTGCCAGAGAACAACTGGCAGCGCATCAAAATAATTTGCGTTCAACGCTAGAAGCTCTAAAAAAATGATAAGTGCACAACAACCTCTGATCGAGCATGATCCCCAGGCATCCTATTATCTGGGTGTGGATGGAGGTGGTAGTAAAACGCTAGCCATTGTTGTCAATGCACAGGGCGAAGAAATCGCACGTGGCGTCTCCGGCAGTTCAAATTATACTGGCGTTGGCTTAACCACAGCAGTGCAGAATATTTATGATGCTGTAGCACAGGCTCGCCGATCCCTGGGAGAACAGGTCATACTCCAGCAAGCCTGGCTGGGCCTCGCAGGAGTTGATCGTCTGGCGGATCAACAGATTATCGAACCTCACCTGCGCGCCCTGGCCTCCACAGTCTATGTCACGAACGATGCCGAACTAGCATTGAGTTCTTTACCGGATGCGGTTGGCATCGTACTGATCGCCGGGACGGGTTCCATTTCATTGGGGCGCAACGCCCAGGGAATAACCACGCGCGCTGGCGGCTGGGGGCATATTCTAGGCGACGAGGGAAGTGGCTACGCACTGGGTCTTCAGGCTCTGCAAGCAGCGGTACGCGCAGCGGATGGACGTGGACCACAAACGCTCCTGTTAGAAATTATTCTGGCATACTGGCAATTACAGCAAGCAGATGACATCATCGGCGTCGTCTATGCCAATGAGGATAAAGCCCAAATTGCCGCGCTCTCCCGCTGCATATTCCAGGCAGAGCGTGCAGGCGATGCTGTGGCGCATACGATAGTCGAGAACAATCTGACTGAACTGGTACAGGTCGTCAAGGCCGTCAGTACCAAACTTGGCTTCACATCTGAGCAAGCCATCTCACTGGCACTGGGGGGAGGACTCATTCTCAACGAAACGAGCTTTCAAGAGCGCTTCCTGACACAATTACAGCACACCCAGGCCATTCGTGAAATTATCGCGGTTGAACAGCCAGCCTTGAGTGCGGCACGGAGCGTGATCCATCTCACAGATTTTCAGGATTGGATACGCGTTTAACTATTATTTCAGCAAAGGGGATCTTACAATGCCATCAACACCATCTCTGACAGAAGCTATGAGCCTGGAAGAATGTCTGGGCCAGGTATTTATGGTTGGCTTCCCTGGTACTACCGTGACCCCTGAAATTATCGATCTCATCAAAAATGAACATATCGGGGGCCTTGTACTCTTCAGCCGTAATCTGGAACATGCCAACCAGATCCAGACATTGACCACGCAACTTCAGGCGATTGCCCGTGAGGCCGGTCATCGTTATCCTTTACTGATCAGTGTGGATCAAGAAAATGGGATGGTACGGCGTTTTGGGGAAAGTGCAACAGTCTTTCCAGGCAATATGACGCTGGGAGCGATAGGCTCTACAGAGATGACGCGTGAGGTGGCCCAGGCTACGGGACGGGAAATGGCCGCCCTGGGTATCAATATGAATCTGGCCCCCGTTGCCGACGTCAATAACAATCCAGCTAATCCAGTTATCGGCATTCGCTCGTTTGGGGAAGATGCGCAAGAGGTAGGACGCCACGTGGCGGCAATGGTTGCGGGCTATCGAGATGCGGGTATTATTACCTGCTTAAAACATTTTCCTGGTCATGGAGATACCGCCGTCGATTCGCATCTAGCCCTACCCAGCGTCCCCTATACGCTCGAACGTCTGGAAAAACTGGAGCTTATTCCTTTCAAGCAAGGCATTGCGGCCGGAGCCGATAGTATTATGATCGCGCATCTGGCCCTACCAGCTCTGATGTCCGCAGATGAACTATTCCCGGCAACCCTCTCACCTGTTGTCGTCCATGACCTCTTGCGCCAGAAAATGGGTTATCAGGGCGTCATCATTACCGATTGTCTGGAAATGAATGCTGTATCAGAAACGGTTGGTGTGCCAGATGGCGCTGTAATGGCGCTACAGGCCGGAAATGATCTGATACTGGTATCACACCAGTATCCACGCCAGAAGGGTAGTCTTGAGGCTGTCAGAAACGCGCTAAGGACAGGGAAACTGAGTGAGCAAACGATACGTTCAGCCAGTGAACGCATCCTGAATTTGAAGGCTCATACCCTCTCATGGGAGAAGTTACCTGATCAGGCGGATTTAGCACTGATTAGCAATTCCGCTCACCAGCAATTGCGTGATAGGGCCTATGAACAATCCACAACGCTTGTACGAGATCAACAAAAATTGCTGCCACTTCATCTCACTGCTGAGCAACGGCTTCTGGTGCTTTTACTTCAGCCAGATGCATATACCGTAGCAGCGGATAAATCCGCTGCTGGCAATATCTTCATTGAGCAGATACGGCAGCATCATGCGCAGGTAGAAAGTATCACCGTTACCTCTCAAAATGCCGCGGAAATCCAACAAGGGATTGACCAAACGGTTAGTGGATTTGCTATGATTATAGTAGTGACAGTGAATGCAAACCTGGATCAGTATCAAGGGGATTTTGTACGGCATGTGCTTCAGACAACCAAACCGACAATTGGATTGGCTGTTTACAATCCCTATGACCTGCTAGCATTTCCGCAGTTGGGAAGCTATCTCGTCACGTATGAGTACACCGCTCCGGCATTGGGAGCCGCGGTACGTGTACTCTTTGGTGAAGTTGCAGCACATGGAAAGCTCCCTGTTAGCCTGCCCGGCTTGTATCCATTGGCGCGGTAGGACGCTGTATCATATCTAGCAAGATAAGGACAAGCAGAATGCAAGTCACCACCGAAAATATTCAGCCTTATGACGTTAACCGCGATGCTGCGGATGTCTATACGCTCTGGCAAGCGGCTCTCGGCCAAACATGGCCCATCACTCAGGAGCGTCTGCACAAAGTTCTTAATGGCCCCGAACCCCATCATTTTGTCGCTCGTGTCAATGGAGAGATAGTCGGTTTTGCCGCCACCTTCAAAAGTATTCGAGATGGGGAAAGAATCGGGCAACTGGCCGCGCTCATCGTCCATCCAGACAAACAGCGAGGCGGCATTGGTACAGCATTGCACGATACAGCACTTGCCCATTTCCAGGACGTGGAAGTCCAGGACATCCAGTTGGGAAGCATCACACCTCGCTTCTGGCCGGGAGTGCCAACCAATTTACCAGTCGCGGTGGCCTTCTTCAACGCCAGAGGCTGGACAACATCTGAGACCGTCTATGATCTCAGCCAGGATCTCAGCACGTATCGCACTCCAGATGCTATCGTAGAGCGTGTCAAAAAAGAAGGGATCACCATCACTGCGGCCACCAGCCAGAACGTAACGGATGCCCTGGCCTTTGAAGCCAAAGAATTTTCTGGTTGGCTTCCTCTCTACGAGCGCATCGCCGACCTGGGCGATTATCGCGATATCCTGATCGCCCGTGATAGCGATGGCACCGTCCTGGGCACTCTGATCATGTATTCCGCCATCAACTCGCATCCCGAACGGATCGATCTCATCTGGCAAGGCATTCTTGGGGAAGACGCAGGCGCGCTGGGTGCCGTAGGGGTTGCGGAAAGTGCCCGCAACCGAGGTATCGGCATTGCCCTGGTAGCGGGAGCCTCCGAACTACTCAAAAGCAATAACGTCAAAAACAGCTTCATCGACTGGGTCACACTGACCGACTTCTACGCCAAAGTCGGCTACAACAAATGGCGCAAATACAACTATAGCCGCCGCAATCTCTAACCACCTCCCCAAAAAATCCATGCCCATATGATTCAATTGAATCATATGGGCGCCATCTCTATGTAATGTACAAAAACGTAGGTGCGGGCCGACGTCGCAACGCCCCTTGCTCATACAACTATCTCACTCCCAACGCTCTGTTACATACCCCGACACATTTCTTGAGGTATGAATGGGCCTACCGGGCGAGATTATCATACGATTCACGGAGCACGGGCCTACGCTACGCTTCGTGCCACGCCCACGTTACCAATCATTACAGTCAATACAGATTATTGTATTTCTCCGAAAAAAGGCTGGAGGCACTATATAGTGCTTCCAGCTTTTAATGGATTGAATTGACCAGGTATATTCACGTCCCGTAATTAAGACGAACATCATCAATAATCGTTATGAAATAGGCCAATTGAAGATAGAGAACTTCAAAATGGATAGCCAATTCAGACGTGCTATGCCTCTTATTATTTTTTCCTGCTATAGGATAATGCTATGGGGTGAGGCGTTCAGCCAGGTACTTGAGGCTGACTGGATAGCGATATTCAATGGACGAATGAGTGCCATCAAAGAGTTCAAAGAAGATGTCTTTGACACCGATGCGCTTGAGCTCATTGTAAAAAGCGGTTGCCCCCAGATCCAGGAAGTATTGATCCCGATTGCCCGCATCGATATAAATGGCTTTCATGGTGCGTAAGGATGCGGCGTGCTTAGGGGCCATGCGTACAGGGTCCCAGGCCAGCCAGCGCTCCCAGATCTCGGGAATGAGTTCACCAGTACTGGTATCATAGGGCAGATGGATGGTTCCATCAGGATCAGCAGAATAGCAAGCAGCCATACAGAGATCATTCATGGGGCCTTCGTCACCGCTCTGAGTGAAGGCCACACGGCTCTGGAAGCTTTGCCAGAACTTGTCGATTGATCCATCGTAACGTGAACGCAATGTGCGCACAGATTGACGGAAATCAGGAAGGTAGCAGGTCTCAAAGAGGGCATCACCCGCATGGGTCGCTAATCCACCCCAGAGATCGGGACGCAACATCGGCGTGATCATTGATCCATAGCCACCACTGGATTTGCCAGCGATACCGCGATGGTCACGCGCTGGCAACGTACGATAATGAGTATCCACCCAGGGTACAATCTCATCACACAGATAGGTATGATACTTTCCGGTCGCTGGCGAATCCACAAACTGACTGCCACCATACGAGGTCCAGCAATCCACCCAGACAATGATACAGGGGGGTGCCTCTTTGCGGGCAAACAACTCATCTGCTAATTCGGGAAAATTCTTGCGAAACGCCGAACGGTTGCGCCACATATCCAACTGTCCTGTCAGGCCCTGGATCATGTAGACCGATGGATAGCGTCGCTCAGGCTCATCGTCATAGCCAGGTGGTAGATAGATCCATAATGGACGCTCAAAGGGATCGTGCAGCGGATTATCTTTGAGCACCGTGCTTTCAAATACAACTTCATCGAAGCGCCCACTGAGCGGAGCAAACCATGGTAACATACTACAACCTCCTCAAGAGCATATCCATCAGCATACTCTTTTCAGGAACGTCCTTCCCATTGGCAAGGAAGAACCAGACAAACAGCCATATCTTTCAAGTGTAACATTTTTCTCAAACATTGACACAGATCTATTCTATCCGGTTGCGCTCAGGTGGAATATTGATCGACTATCAATTGTGCATTATGCTGCGCTTGAATGGTCTGAATAGCGGCCAGACAGACCGGGAATAATCAGTGTACAGCCGGGCTTAGTGTGTGCTAGAATATTATTTATGCTGAGAACAATACACGCAACACGCTACGTGGTGCCCTTCCGCGAAGGTGGCTCGATGCCAGCCCTGGTCGAGGCCAATGATGATGGACTCTATGTGCTCAAATTTCGCGGCGCGGGCCAGGGACCAAAGGCATTAATTGCCGAACTGGTCGCAGGAGAGATCGCCCGTGTCCTTGATCTGCCCATCCCGGAGATCGTCCTGATGGAACTCGATCCTTTGCTCGCGCGCTCCGAACCTGATTTTGAGATCCAGGAACTGGTAAAAGCGAGTGCGGGCCTCAATCTGGCCCTCGACTTTCTGCCCGGTGCCCTGCCTTTTGATGCACTGGATACCCTTACCTTCGATCATGAGCTGGCCTCTGAAATTGTCTGGTTCGATGCCTTCGTCTCCAATGTTGATCGCACGCCACGCAACACTAACATGCTCTGGTGGCATCATCAGATCATGTTAATCGACCATGGGGCCTCCCTCTACTTTCATCATATCGACACCAATTATCTAGAACGGAGCCGTAGCGCCTTTAGCACTATCAAAACCCACGTCTTATTACCGATTGCCAGTGCATTACCTGAAGCCGATCAACGCCTGAAGACACGTTTAACGCCAGCCATCCTGGAAGACATCCTCAGCATGATCCCTGATAACTGGTTAGAGAACGAACCGCAATTTGCCACACCGGCATTACATCGACAGGCATATCTGGACTATTTGCTGGATCGTCTGGCACATTCATCCAAATTTGTAGAGGAGGCTCTGCGTGCCCGCGACCAGCTCCTATGATTACGCAATCATTCGCCTGGTACCCTGTGTAGACCGTGGCGAATGCATAAATATCGGCATCATCCTCTTTTGCCGCACCAAACGCTTTTTAGATACAATCATCCATCTCGATGAAAAGCGTATCCAGGCTTTTGCGCCCCAGCTCGACCTTGAAGCGGTCCAAAGGCATCTCAACTATTTGCAGCTTGTCTGTGCGGGCAGCAAAGCAAGCGGACCAATCGGGCAATTCTCCCAATCTGAACGCTTCCACTGGCTCGTCTCGCCTCGTAGCACCATCATCCAGACATCCCCGGTCCACTCTGGCCTCTGCGAAGAACCCGCCCAGACAATACACAGCCTGCTTGAAAAGATGGTTCTCTAAACACATACTGAATCACATATATCTCAAGCAGCTCCACAAAAAACACAAGCCCTTGCTTAAGCAGGTTTGCAAAGGGCTGCAAGCCCTTGCCGAGGTTTATGGGGTGTCCCCATAAACTTCATTTTTCTTTTACGCGCCACCGCAGGGGGTGCCAGACAAGAAAAATGAATGTTTGCAAACCCATGCGGTTAGCGGTACACTATTTTTATCCCCTTTGACAATAAAGAGGTTGTAGATAGAGAAAAGGACCATTCATATGCAGTATCGTAGCTTTGGACGTACCGGTTGGAACGCATCCGAGATTGGATTTGGAACATGGGGCATCGGAGGTGATGCCTGGGGAAATACAGATGATTCAGATGGCCTGAAAGCATTACATACCGCCATCGACGAAGGGGTCAATTTTATTGATACTGCCGATGTCTATGGTGATGGACATTCCGAGCAGTTGGTAGCGCAGGTACGTAAAGCACGCAGTGAACCACTCTTTATCGCCACCAAGGCTGGGCGCCGCCTGAATCCCCATACAGCAACAGGTTATAACAATGTCCAGAATTTGACCGGCTTCGTGGAACGCAGTCTGCGCAATCTCGAAGTGGAAGCATTGGACCTGCTCCAGCTACATTGTCCGCCATCCGAGGTCTATGATATGCCAGAAGTCTTTGGCATCCTGGATGGGCTGGTTCAACAGGGAAAACTGCGCCATTATGGTGTCAGCGTTGAGCGCGTGGACGAAGCCATGAAGGCGATCCAATATCCCAATGTAAAGAGCGTGCAGATTATCTTCAATATCTTCCGACTCAAGCCAGCCGAAGCTTTTTTCGCCGCCGCCAAACAACAGGATGTAGCGATCATCGTACGTGTTCCCCTGGCCAGCGGCCTGCTCACAGGCAAATTTACCATCGACTCAAAATTCGCAGCCAATGATCATCGCAACTATAATCGTCACGGTGAATCCTTTGATCAAGGGGAAACCTTCTCCGGTGTCGATTACGAAACAGGACTACAGGCCGTCGAAGAACTGCGTACACTCGTACCCGAGGGCATGACGCTGGCCCAGTTTGCATTGCGCTGGATCTTAATGTTTCCAGAGGTTTCAACCATCATTCCAGGTGCCAAAAATCCTCAACAGGCCACCGACAATGATGCCACCTCGAATCTACCGCCATTGAGCGAGGAAACGATGCGCCGCATTCAAACCTTATATGACACCCGCATTCGAGCACAAGTTCATCAGCGCTGGTAAATATACACATATATATCTTGCAGGCCGTTCTCTTGCCTTACCACTAGAGTGCAGCCTGCAATCCAATCATCAAGCGATAGCATACAATTATTCTATATAAAAGGAATAACGCTTATTGCTTGACCTGGCGCATCGCAAGGGCGCAGCCTGCAATTTTTAATCCATCACATACAATTGTCCTATACAAAAGGGATATAAATTTTACACTCAACCTCATCTGAGATATAGTAGGTGCATAAGGTACGATAAGTATCAAAGGGTACTTACACAAAGCGGTAGAAGTACATCCCTGGCGATTTCGCGTAGAGTCTACCAGGGAAGGCAGTGACGCCCCAAATTGACGATGCATTCTCTATTTTTTCTGAATGCATGCAATCTTTTGGCGCATCCTCTTTGTACCAGGCCTCTCACAACCACAATTCATCCACAGTAAATACCCATAATCATCATATTGCCCATTAAACAGGGTGGGCATTTCATTTTTCTAGGTAGGAAGAAACTGTCATGACAGCTCACAAAAAACATATTGCATTCCCCTCAACAATGGAAGAGACACTATCGGTAAAGCCGGCCCCGATAGCTCTCAGTGAGGAAAAAGAACAGGTTAATGCGACACCGATTACCCTGAAAAGTGGCGATAGCTTTCTGATCATGGATGTTTGTGGGGATCTTCTCTCGTCACGACAAGATATGGGCCTCTTCCGGCAGGGAACGCGGTTCTTGCGCACCAGTAATCTCTTTTTGGAAGGGAAAAAATGCGTTTCCCTTTCGCATCAAACGTCACATATGAGTAATGCCAGCCATATTGATCTTACCAATGTCCCTTTACAGCTTGCGCCAGACACTGTCCTGGAACAGGGCGTGATCCATATCGACCGCTTTATAGAACTTACCCAGAATGCTCTGATCCATACCTGTACCATTACCAACTTTCATACGACAAATCTAGCGCTCACCTTGAGCCTGACGCTCGGTGCAGATTTCTGTGATCTCTTTGAGGTGCGCGGCTTCACCCGTCCTCAGCATGGACAGCAACAGACACCAGTTGTTACGCCAGATGGTGTACGGCTCAACTACCGTGGATTGGATACGGTCGAACGTACCACAACCATCCAGATCACTCCTACGACACCTTTTATCCAGGCTGATCAGATCGACTGGCAACTTGACTTACAGCGTGGTGAGCCTATCGAACTGCGCATCGTCTTCCAGATGGGTGAGTCCAGCCAGAGTACCCTGGATACCGCTTCAGCGGCCACGCTCTGGGCTGAAGCCGCGCAACCCACGATCACCAGCAATGATCCATTTTTTAATCGCTTGCTGGATCGCAGTTCACAAGATCTAATGATGCTGAGCACCATGACCCCTTACGGCTATTATCCTTACGCAGGTATCCCCTGGTTCAACTGTCCTTTTGGTCGGGATGGACTGATTGCCGCTCTGGAATTCCTACCCCTGTATCCACAGGTTGCACGCGGCACCTTAGAATTTCTGGCCGCCTACCAGGGCACTAAAGTAGATACCTTCACGGATGAAGAGCCAGGTAAGATCCTGCATGAGTTCAGGACCGGTGAGATGGCAGCGATGCGTGAAGTCCCCTATATTCCCTACTATGGAACCGTGGACGCCACCCCACTTTTCTTGATCCTCTTTGAAGCCTATATGCACTGGACAGGTGATCAAGCTTTACTGGATAGACTATGGCCGAATATTGAGGCCGCCGCCCGCTGGATGATTACCTATGGCGATCGGGATGGGGATAGCTTCCTTGAATATCATCGTGTCGCATCTAAAGGATTGGATAATCAGGGCTGGAAGGATTCCTGGGATAGCATTAATCATCGGGATGGACGGATTGCGCACTCACCCATTGCCCTCTGTGAAGTACAGGGCTATGCCTATGCTGCCTATCGTGCCACCAGTTATCTGGCACGGAAAGTAGGACGACAGGATGAGGCTCCTTTCTGGGATACCAGGGCCGAAACATTACAGGAAAATTTTCTGCAACGCTTCTGGTGGGAAAATGAGCAAAGCATCTATCTGGCGCTGGCTGAGGATAAAGAACCCTGCGAGGTCGTCTCCTCGAACGCCGGACAGTGCCTCTGGACGGGCATCTTACCTGATGACAAAGCCCGACAGGTTGTCGAGCGTATCATGCAACAGGATATGTCCAGTGGCTGGGGTATTCGCACCCTCTCAAGCACTGCCGTGCGTTATAATCCTCTCAGCTATCACAACGGCTCTGTCTGGCCGCACGATACCGCCCTGATCGGTAGTGGCTGCGCGCTCTATGGAGAAAAACAGGCCGCCAGTCAACTACTTAAGAGTTTATTTGATGCCAGTCAGCACTTCACCGACGCCCGCCTGCCTGAACTCTATTGTGGTTTTGAGCGACGTGAGGGATACGGACCGACCCGTTATCCAGTTGCCTGTTCCCCACAGGCCTGGGCAGCCGGAGCCATCCATATCCTGCTCTTATCGCTGCTTGGACTACATCCCAACGCAGACTCCGGTCATCTGACGCTCCACCAACCGATCCTACCAGATTGGCTAACAAGCCTGGAGATCAACGGCATGCATGTTGGCAATCAACGGGTCCACCTGAAGTTCACGCGCCAGGATGACCACACCACAGTCACGTTTGGACGCGATAACAAGGTAGACATCCGCATTCTCTAGCTCCGTATACTCATACCCTTTAACAGGGAGAACTCGAACGCATAGAACGAGCCCTCCCTGCCATTGAGCTCCATTGACAAACTCCAACACAATCAGACATAGTTTAAAGGCATGCTCACCCTGATAGTAAATGAGTTCAACGTTCCCATGAAGTGAGCCGTAGCTGCGCAGAAGGAGGGCGGCTACGTTGGTTTCTCGGCTTTTACTCAAATATGAGGATTACACGAGAGAATGGAGAAAATACACTGATGTTATCAGCAGATATATTACACGTCCTGGGACAACATCCACTTGGGTTGGTCTTTGATATCGATGGAACATTAAGTCCCATTGCCCCCACACCCGATGAAGCGCGCCTGTATCCAGGGACAGAAAATTATTTACGACAGGCCAGCCAGTTCGCGCGGGTAGGAATTCTGACCGGGCGTGCCGTTGAGGATGGAGCACGTCTGGTAAACGTCGAAAACCTGACCTATATCGGCACTCATGGACTGGAATGGTGCGAGGGGCTCCCAGCCAGCCATCCTGTGAAGCTACTCCCAGAAGCTGAGCCATATATCAAACCAGGACAACAATTACTGGATCTGGCAGAGCAACAACTCGTCCCCGAGATCCCCAATCTCATCGTACAACGCAAAAGCATCGGGGGAACGCTTCACTATCGCCTCGTCCCTAATCCAGAACAGGCGCGCGAACTTATCTTATCTACCTTACGGGAACCCGCTCACAGGCTCAATATGCGTCTCGACGAAGGCAAACGCGCTGTGGAAATACTTGCACCGCTCACTATAAATAAAGGGATTGCGCTACGGAGCTTCGTCGAACGTTTCGGACTACGGGGTGTCATCTTCGCTGGTGACGACCGGACGGACCTGAACGGCATTTTAGAATTAGCGCACTTGCGTCAGGATGGCATTGCAGCTCATGGGATCGTTGTCCAACACCCCGATACACCACCGGCATTGCTTGAACATGCCGACACAGTAGTCCAGGGGGTTGCTGCAATGGTCGAGTTGTTACAAGACATCACAACCAATCTGAGCAATGCAAAAAGCCTGAGCTAAGTTCAATGGAAGCAAAGGTAGGGGTACCAGCTCCGGTACCTCTACAGTTGCAATGCCATCCCATCCTATAGGATGAGCTTTTTTGCCACTACCAGCACCGCATCCTTGCTCTTCCGCCACATACACATAGCTTGCAATTCAGTTACGCCATATTGGCAACAATCGGTGTGCCCGAATGAGGATCGATATCAGATGATACAGCATTCGTTGCTGTGGTATTGGCAAAGGTACGCTCAAGCAATTCATTAATATCAGCAATTTGACGAGCCATCCATACGTTTAAGTCACTACGCTCAACCGCCTGGCGCGCTAACGTTGCCTTCATGCGCCGTTCCTCTGGCGACAATGTCAAAGCTTTATATAGTGCCTGTGAGGTCTCTACAACGTCAGTGGGAGAAGTGGGAATGGAGCCTTTTGCAAGTTGCTGAAAGGCACCGGCTGTTCGTGATAACACGAGTACCCCATCAGTCTGGTTCACGGCAGGGCCTTCTTTAGCCACCAGATTCATGCCATCAATGATGGGATTTACAAGCAACACATCATAATATTGCATCGCAGCCAATGCACGCGCACGATCATTGCCAAAGAACGCCTGAATGGGCGTCCAGTCATCTGTCCCGTATTTGTTATTGATCTCTTCAATTAATGCACGCACATCACCGTCGAAACGGCGATATGTGGGCAAGGTTTGACGCGAGGGGACAAGAAACGCGAGAAAGGTGACTTTATTATGAAGTTCTGGATGCTGCTCAAGCACGTCGGCGTACGCTTGAAAACCGCGAATGATATTCTTGGTTGGCTCTACACGATCCACCCGCATAATGGTGTTTTCGCATAACAACTTTTTCATGTCTTCCGCAGCACGTCGTCCTGCCGCACTATTGACCACACGCCGCTCTTCAGTCACCGAAATGGAGATAGGATAGGAACGTGTCTGAGTCCGGTGACCCTGCCACCAGATTGCCCCTTCCTCAAAGTCTACGACCGCACCATCTAATAAGGTACGAACGCCTTCTAAGAAGTTGCGCGCATCACGTTCGGTCTGAAAGCCAATAATGTCATTCCCGACCAGACCACTATAAATGGCCTGTGCGATATTGCTGGGAAGAAAATGCCAGCAGCGGATATCAGGCCAGGGAATATGGATAAACTGCTGCATCAGGATGGTCGGATGGCGTTGACGTATCATCAAAGGTGCCAGGTACAGGTGATAATCTTGCAACATCACCACCGGCACGCTATCTTCACGCTCGATCTCAGCGCAAATAGCATCAGCTATCGCCTGATTTGCGACCGTATAACCATTCGTCCAGGCATCTTGCAGTTGCGCATTCGATGCAGATTCCTGGGTAGGATCATACATATAATGCTGCAAGAACCAGAGTAACTCGTTACTGATTTTTTCGTAGTGTTTGCGATATGCATCCTTCGTTATAGACACATAGCGCAGTTGCATTTTTTGACCAGGGATAGGCGACTGAAGTAGACCGCCGTTCTCTTCCTCTGCTCTTTTTACAGCCAGACGGTCCCCATCAGTCATGGTCATTGCAACCCACGAGACCTCCATACGGTTTCCAGCATCAATTAATGCTGTCACCATACCGCCAGCGCCACGCCGCGCTTTCAACGTCTTATCCTGCTTCAACTGGAACTCTACTGGACCTCGATTTGAAGCAATGATTAAACGCTGCGCATGCGATAGCTGCGGAGGAGGGACCTTTGTCGTCTTCCGCGTGGGCATGGATGTATCCTTTCTAACAGGTGTTTACTGTTCTTGTCTTCGGTCATATGAACATCTCGCGGTACACAGGCAGTGTTCATTGTCTTATTTACCATTACTTGCCTGTATGCATCTGATACGCTTTGACCTACTAACAAACCTAATCATGCATGACGGAGCTATGCAAGTCCCCACGAGTAATGTTACCATACAACGAAGCAGAATGCCTAGAGTCTGCCTGTGGTGACACCCTACCAGACAAGTAGAAAGCGCACCAGAAACCCTATTCACTATAGCTGTGCGCCAAAAGTGCATTCGAGCCACCTCCTGGCAAGGAAATAGAGGTGCTTTCCTGCTATTGACACGTACGATCAATAATACAGACTCAATACAGTACGCTTGTCACAGAGAATGACCTTGCTTTCTCCTCGCAGGTATTCAGGTATTATAGAACGAGCAGGAGATATCGAACATGGTTCATTCTCTCTCTTAAGAAGACGAACGTGACGTCAAAAAAATTATTCTGCACGACCAGTAAGCATGAGACAAGGTGAGACAATAGTCCCACCTGAAACAAAGCGTGTGCATGTACGCGTTTTGGTTAGTGGGGGTAATTTTGAGGCTATTTGAGCGCCATCTTGACACTCCAGGTATGCATTTATCGCTATTCATATCATGTATACTCAATTACTGGTATCTTTTCTTGAGATACTCTATAAATATCACCCATAACTACTATCCGTTCAGGAAAACTTTGCGGCTACATAGGGCATCATGCTAGAATTGCCCTGCAAGAAGCAGAGAGTGATATGTATTTACTCTATCCTGCGGAACTATTGAGAGGAGCGCAAATTGGAACAGACGACCGGCAGGAAATGGTATTGGCGTATTCTGGATTTTATCAATCCGCTGCGCGACCCTAGCCTCACCGTCGCAGCCGTATTAACATTTATTGAAGAGGCAAACCAGCCTACCCAATGGTATATCATTGTTGTTGTTGCGCTCGTCAACTGGTTAGCGGTGCGTGGTATTGTCTGGTTAGTAGTCAATTTTACGTTTGCAGCTGTGTTTCTTGGGCGCCGCCTCTGGTGGTCCATCAAACATCCGCATCTGGCATGGCGCATCCTGGATGCCGTCGGGCATGAAGAAATTGTCATTGGAGGCAATTCAGGCTTCAGCGATAGCATTATGCTCCAGGATGGCACAACAATTATGAGCCCGATGCTAGGTGCCAATGGCATCCACGTGATCGGCGAGCTGCCCGCTGGCACTGAACTTCCCATGCTCGGAATGCCCGGGGGCCAGATGCCTGGCGATGGAATGCAACCCTTTGGGAATAACGGAGGCTTCTTCCCCGGTGCCAACGATTTCGCTCCCAATGGTTTTCCTGGTCAGCCTGCCCTCAATTATCAGCCTGCGGGAAACAACACCTTTAACAATGAGTTTGTGAGTACACAGAGTACCGATGGATTGCCGCAAAACTTTCCAAAACGGCCCTCTGATGAAGAAGAGCAGTTACGCCAGCAGGTGGCTGCCTTCAATCGGTTGCTTGAAGATTGGATCCAATTCACAGAAGAAAAATGGCGTACAATCAGCGATAGCCAGCTTGGCTGGAAACCTCTGCGTGGACGCTGGGGCGACTGGGATGATATTTTTCAGGATGCCTATGCCGCGAAAACTTCAGATCCAATGGCTGAAGCAGCTCAACTCGCTGGTGAGGCAACCGCCCGCCGCTATGAAACATCAAAAGAAAGAGGTTCGGCGGCTTCCGCTGTCGCTTGCTTTATGCGCGATATGATGACGCTGCGCCGTGGTCTCGATATGATTCAACAAACAACGGGGGCCCTACCCGAAACACCGAAGGGGCAGCCGAACGTTCAGTCACAATCTCGCAAGTTTGGACAAAATAGCGGCTCACTCTTCAATGGACAATCTGGAGCTACTTCTCCACGGAGCACACTGATTCGTCGACCAACACAAATTTTTGTGGATGCCGACTCTAAAAAATAGGACAAACCATGTATACTTATTCAACTAGTCCTGTTCACGTGCGCCCAGAATTGGACCGAATGGCTGAATATACACCTGGTGAGTCTCAGGAAGCATTCAGTGCACGGACAGGAATCCCGGTTGATCAGCTGATTAAGCTGAACGCCAACGAAAGTCCCTATGGTCCAGCCCCGCAAGTGATCGAGGCACTGGGCAACTTTAGCAATTATAATAATTATCCCGATACGGACTCACGCCTGCTAAAAAAAGCACTGGCCGAGTATGCGGGGGTCGATAGCCGCCATATCGTGGTAAGCCACGGCAGTAATGAGCTAATCAATTTGCTCTGGCATATATTCCTTTCTGTGGGAGATAATGTTATCTGTTGTCCCCCTACCTTCTCCCTCTATACGTCTGTCACGACATTCTGTGGCGCGTATGTGTTAGAAGTGCCGCGTGCCAGCGACTATGAATTGGATGTCGAAGCCATCCTTCAAGCACTCACACCAGAGACAAAGATTATCATTCTCTGCTCTCCCAATAATCCAACGGGTAATCCCGTGAGCGAACAGGATATATTGACGCTCCTGGATACTGGACGTATCGTAATGGTGGATGAGGCCTATATCGAGTTCTCAGATAAACCACAGGGCTTCGCCCATCTGGTGCCTCAGTATCGTAATCTGGTCGTGATGCGTACCTTTAGCAAATGGGCTGGCCTGGCCGGACTACGCATTGGCTATGGGATCTTCCCCGAGTGGATGATTTCATATCTACTCCGCGCACAATGCCCCTTTGAGGTCAATCTGGCCGGTCATATCGCCGCAACAGAAACATTGAAGCATCTCGATTACACGCTGGATAAGGTCAAACTACTGGTCAATGAACGCGAGCGGCTATTTCAGATGCTAGCAAGCCATCCCTATCTCCATCCCTTCCCCTCCCAGGGGAACTTCATTTTAACCGAAGTGGATGTGGAAGAGGTGAAAATGGAACAACTTCGCCACGTATTTGAGTCGCGTGGTGTTATGTTGCGCTATTTCAACCACCCCTATTTAAGTAACTTCGTCCGCCTGACAGTAGGGCGCCCCGAACATACCGATATCATCGCCCATGCACTTGACGGCATCAAAGCATAGATATTATCCATTTACAACCCATAGAAGAGTGTGGAAAAGGACACTGCGATCATCACAGTGTCCTTTTCCACACTCTTCTATGGTTTTTTTGCCCTTGCTCAAGTCCCTCTCGTCGATGTACAATAGCCCCGCAAGGATGCTAACATATACTGAACCTGTACCGTACCATAAACGCTGGACAGTTAAGCGTATTATGCTCATACATGGTTTTATGGAGGAATTTCTATTTATGCCCTACAATACAGACGATCTTACGACGATAGAAGCGGTAACCGCACGTGAAATTCTGGATTCACGTGGCAATCCCACAGTCCAGGTAGAAGTACTTCTGATGGGCGGCGCACAGGGTACTGCGGCTGTTCCATCGGGTGCCTCGACTGGAGCCCATGAAGCTGTTGAACTGCGCGATGGCGACAAGAGCCGCTATGGCGGCAAAGGTGTTCTGCAGGCAGTCGCAAATGTTCAGGATGTCATCGGCGATGCACTGGTGGGATTAGATGCGAACGATCAGGCTTTGATCGATGAAGTGATGATTTCCCTGGATGGCACTCCCAATAAGGCTAAACTGGGCGCAAATGCGATTCTGGGCGCCTCATTAGCAGTCGCCAGAGCAGCAGCAACGGCGCAACAACAACCTCTCTATCGCTATCTGGGTGGCGTATCCGCGCGTACCTTGCCTGTACCGATGATGAATATTCTCAATGGCGGCAAACATGCTGATAATTCAACCGACTTCCAGGAATATATGGTCTTGCCGGTTGGAGCTGCCTCGTTCCGCGATGCTCTACGTATGGGCGCAGAAGTCTATCAAGCCTTGAAAAAAGTGCTTCATGATAAGAAATTGAATACTAACGTCGGGGATGAGGGTGGCTTCGCTCCTTCTCTCAGTGATAATCGCGCCGCTCTGGAAGTTCTGGTTGCTGCTATCGAGACAGCTGGCTATAAGCCCGGCAAAGATATCTTCCTGGGTATGGACTCGGCCGCAACGGAACTCTTCGAGAACGGCAAATATACCCTGGCTCGCGAGGGCCGCACCCTGACCTCTCACGAAATGGTGGATCTCTATGAGAAGTGGATCGGTGAGTATCCGCTGATCACGATTGAAGATGGTCTGGCCGAAGATGACTGGGAAGGCTGGGCGCACTTCAAGCAGCGCGTTGGCAATCGAATTCAAATAGTCGGTGATGATCTGTTTGTGACCAATACCGAGCGCCTGAAACGCGGTATCATTGAGCAGTCAGCCAACTCCATTCTGATCAAGCTGAACCAAATCGGGAGCCTGTCTGAAACATTGGATGCGATTGAGATGGCAAAGCGCGCACAGTTTACTGCTGTTATTTCTCACCGCTCCGGCGAAACCGAGGATACTACGATCGCTGATCTGGTAGTGGCAACCAATGCAGGACAGATTAAAACTGGTGCTCCCGCTCGCAGTGAGCGTGTGGCAAAATATAACCGCCTATTGGTTATCGAAGATGAGCTTGGCACAGAGACCGCTCGTTATGCTGGCTATAGCGCCTTCTATAACGTTCCCAGCCTCTATGCGAAAGCATAAATATACAGAGCAGCGTAGACGATAGAGGGAAATGGCAATTCCCCGGCCAGGGTTTGGGACCACCCTCTTCTCTCACCGCCGCCGAGGCGCAGGGGACAGGGACGGCAGTTCCCCGGCCAGGGTTTGGGACCACCCTCATTCTCTCACCGCCGCCGAGACACAGGGGGGCAGGGGGACGGCAGTTCCCCGGCCGGGGTTTGGGGTGTCCCCAATCCTTCCCTCATTCTCTCACCGCCGCCGAGACGGCAAAAGGAAACTCTGTACGCTACGCTTCAGATGCGCTATTATTAAGAATGAACGTGCGGGCAATCATAGGTGGACGAGGGTATGTTCATACAGCAAGAAGCCAGAGCGCTTCTGTATCCTCGCCCGCCTTTGATCGTCCGCGCTCATGATGATGATCGCAACTAAAGAGAGGGTTTATGGCAAGCAAAACATCTGACGTTCAGGGTACAAGAGAAAGACGTACCGGACGTTCTGTTCACTACGATATTAGCTATCTGGTACAAGGCGCAGAGTACGGCACCGATGGTGCAATTGTCCTGCTACATGACATTCCTGCCGGAGCATTTGCCTGGGAAAAAATCATGGGACAATTGACGGGATTGAAGCGCGCCGTTTACGCTTTCGATCTGCTGGGCTTCGGTCAGTCGGAGCGCCCCTGGCCCGCCGATACCTCTATCTGGGGACAAGCAGACGTCCTGACATATCTGATCCAGGATCTTCATCTTACGAATATTGTCCTGGTCGGCCACGGCCTGGGCGGGGGTATCGCACAGGTTCTGGCAACACGCCTGCTCCGTCAGCAAACAGGTGCCCTGGTGCTGGTTGACTCAATTGCCTACCTGCACACATTCGCTGAAAACTGGCCGCTAACAGAGATGGAGAAGCGCCGCGACTTCGACGCTCCTCAGAATACTTCCCTGGAAGATCTGATCACCGATCTGCGCAATACTTTGCCACAGGCAACCACCAATCCGAAAGGCTTCGCCGATGTCATTCAAGACTACGTTGAGCCCTGGAACAATGAGCATGGCAAAGAATTGTTGTTCCAGCAGGTTCGCAACCTGGTTCCCTACTATTTGAATGCAGTAGCCAGTGATTTGCACGGAATTGGTAAACCAATCCTGCTCATCTGGGGTGACAAAGACGAGCAGACCCCATTAAAGGATGGAGAACGCCTGCATCGCGAAATTCCTAATTCGCAACTGGTCGTGGTTCCCAATGCCGGTCACCTCTCTCTGTTTGACGCACCTGACGCAGTCGCCAAAGCATTGGTCGATTTCGTCTCACACATCTAATACACTCGATCAAGCCATTGAGGCGCTCACATCTCCTCCGCAGAGATTGCTTAGAGCGCCTTTTTTAGAACCAAAATATGACTAAACTCTCATTATAACGTATTTCTGCATCATTATTCTTGCATCATTCATTGCTGATCGGTATAATAAAAGACGAACCAGAAGTTGTTGAGGAAATGTAGAGGGGGGATATGTATGCATCCAAAAACTGTACACACAGATGAACTTTTCCAATCACCAATCTCGACAGAACATAATCTCACAAGTATCCGCTGCGATAAAACGCCAGATCCAGCATTAGCGCAGGCCGAACTTGTAGTAGAGCCGTTGCCTATTCGTCCATCTTTACTGCGTCTCATCTTGATTGTCAAACACGTATTATTGGCACTCGATACAGTTGTTCTGAGTGTACTCTGTTATCGCCTGCTCGAACAACATCCAGTCTATTGTGCACTCGCCTGGCTGGTGCTGCTACTGCTATGGGCGTATCTGGCCTGGACACCATTGCGCCAGCGCATACGCCAGATGCGCCTCAAGTGCCTCTGGATTCTCGGCATCTCGCCAACCCCAGACGGCATGCCACACCCCACGGTGAATACCTACCGCGATGCCCATTTACGCGAATTGCAGGATGATACCACAGCTTACATGCAAGCTCTGCGCCAGATGCACGCAAAAACCAAACGCTAAAAAATGCTCAAAAACGTAGGTGCGGGCCGCCGTCGCAACGGAGGTCCGCTTTCCCGTGACTCGTACAACCATCTCGCCCGTAGCTCTCCCCCGTTCCCAAACAAGAATGCAAGGGATCTGAGCGAGCGTTGGGGCGAGATGGTCGTACGAGCAAGGGAGCGTCAACACACGCTGCGTTTCGTACGATGCCTACGTTTTCGATCATTTGTGTTGGAGTGTGTAGAGAGATAAATATGGTTATTTTATATTATAGTGGTATCATGGCATGGTACCAGGCTGCCGTGCAAGCACTGGATAAAAAAGCAGTTACTGGGCCTGTTGGCCTGAGTTAGAGAGATATTGTTATGGGAAATGACTCGATGCTGCCTTTGTTCGCACGCGTACAATCTGCCGCGACACAAATTCGCAGCAATGTTGCACGCATTATTATTGGTAAACTTGATGTTATCGATCTACTACTGGTGGCTCTGTTAAGCGATGGACATGTATTGCTGGAAGATGTACCAGGCATGGGAAAGACGGTGCTCGCGAAAGCGCTTGCGCGTTCTCTGGGTGCGACCTTTCAACGCGTTCAGGGCACGCCCGATCTTCTCCCCACTGATATTATCGGCGTGAGCTATTTTGATCAGAAACAAAATGAATTTATCTTTCGCGACGGCCCTATCTTTGCCCAGATCCTGCTGGTCGATGAAATCAATCGCACCACTCCGCGTACACAATCGGCCCTGCTCGAAGCAATGGCTGAACGCCAGGTGACGGTAGAACGCGCAAGCAAACAGCTACCAAAGCCATTTCTGGTCCTGGCTACTCAGAATCCAGTCGAGCTTGAAGGCACCTTCTCGCTACCCGAGGCACAGTTGGATCGCTTCTTGTTACGCGTAAAATTGGGCTATCCAGATGTAGAGGAAGAACAGGCAATCTTACACCGCTTTAAACAGGCCGAGCCTCTGGAGAGTTTGCAGCCGGTGGTCGATGCTCAGGAATTTAGCAGCTTACAAGAGGCTATTCGTCAGGTACAATGGCAGGATGAGGTTGAACGCTATCTACTGGCTATCGTGCGGGCAACACGCCATCATGACGCCATCCAATTGGGCGTTAGTCCGCGTGGAACCCTGGCACTCTATCGCGCCTGTGCAGCCTATGCTGCAATCCAGGGACGGGATTTCGTGCAGCCAGATGATGTGAAATATCTGGCTCCCTTCGTACTGGGACATCGTATTCTGACCACGAATCGCAATCGGATGCGCGGTAAGCGAACCGACGATGTGCTCACCGAAATACTTCAAGCTACGCCGGTGCCGGTAGAGACTATTGCGACGCCATCTATAACAAGGTAAGTATGATGAACCTTGAACAGAAACCGCTAACCTTACTAGAGGAACATCGCCAGGTCCTCAAAAGACGTCGTCCCTGGTATTATCTGGCATTGGTATTGCTGCTACTCAGCGCACTGACCCGTGTGCCCTTTTTAATCCTGGCTGCGGCCTTTACGCTTCTGATTGGGATTGTGCCGGAACTCTGGTATCGCGCTGCCCAGCGGCATCTCCTGATACGCCAGCAGGTAGAGCAGCATCATCTCTTTTTTGGGGAACAGATGCGGCTCACGCTGACGATAGAGAATCGCAAATTGTTACCACTCCCCTGGCTCCAGATTGATGATATAATCTCGCCGCCTCTCACCGTCACTGACAGGCGTGAGAAACGGCTCAGTACAATACGCCGTGATACTCTCACCAGTACCTGGCTCCTGTGGTCCTATCAACGTGTCACACGCCGTTATCGGATGCTCTGTCATGCACGTGGCTTTCATCTCCTTGGTCCCATTCAGTTGCACAGTAGTGATCCCCTGGGCTGGTTACAGCGTGAACTGATCGTGCCCGCGCACGAAACCTTGCTGGTCTATCCCTTGATTACGCGGCTTGAAAATCTCGGCCTCCCTTCGATATTTCCGATGGGTGACCGGGTCGGGCGGCGCCAGCTCTTAGAAGATCCACTCTGGTTTGCGGGCAATCGTGAGTATCAACTCGGGGATGATCCTCGGCGCATCGATTGGAAGGCGACGGCTCGCGTGGGCAGCATGCGCAGCAAAATATATGAATCCACAACTGAGCGGCGCTTGCTGATCTTGCTGGATACCTGGACCTATAGCAAGGAATTACAGAGCATGGATCTGGATCTGCAAGAGTTCGCGATCTCGGTCGCGGCCTCGCTGGCAACCTGGGGCCTGGACGAGGGCTATATGGTAGGATTGCTCACGAACTGTGCAATGGTCACGACAGGCCATAGCTTCAGCAGTGAGATCAATACAGACCAGATTCTTACGACAACGGGGGGACAGAGCGCCAGTAGCCTGACCTTCTCACCACCTGGCGTCTCGCTCCCCTTTGCCAGCGATGATGCACACTACGAACAGATCCTCACTACCCTGGCTCGACTGCTCCCCACGGCGAATACGCCCATCGAGCGCGTGCTTGAACTGGAAGATAATCTGTTCCCGGCAGGCACGACTGTGATGCTTATCAGCTCTATCAATACGCTCAACGAGACTGTGCTGGAGGATTTGCGGATACGAGCAAAATCCGGCAATGCGATCAATCTCATGCTGATTGGCGATCTAGAGGCTGATAAGGAACTACTGGATACCGAGAATTTCCCAACCTATACCTTGGGAGGAATGGAGAAATGGCATGCGCTTATTCAAGCCAGCGTTAACGGACAGGACGACGTTGCCAGCCCACATAGCCTCCAGATGGATTGAGATCCTGGCGATCCCGCTCACTTCCGCTCTGATGGAGACGCAGGCGCTGTTCCTGCTGATCAGCCTGTTTACGACCCAGATAATGGGAACGGTCGATGCTATCGGCACGAACAGTATTCTCTGCATCCTGCTCTTCTTTCACTGGTGGGCGATGTGGAGAGAGGCACGCAATCAACGCCGTGGTATCCAGATCGATCCGACCAGGCGCTTTCCCTTTACGTCTGTTGATGTCGTAGCAATCGTGCTGGCGCTGGCAGTATTTGGGGTGACGCACATCTCTGATGAGGGCTATCTGGTAACGGTTCTGGTCGGGATTGTGCTGATTGGCTGGGCCTGGAAACGCGGCATTGATCGCACGCGTGCAGGCTATGATGAAGACCACATTATCCTCTGGTTTAAGATCGGCTTTGGGATACTGCTCTTCATTATGTTCTTCTCCCTGCTCGGGAAGGCAGATCATACCGATAATGCCTTTGATGCCAGCGATCAATTGCTGCGCAACCTGCCGATCTTTTTCCTCTCAGGCTTTATCGCGCTCTCCTACACGCGCATAGCTGCGATCCGTCAGGAGCGTGAGCGTCAACAGCTTCCACTTAAAATGGCGGGCACCAATCGCTGGCTCACCACCCTGACTATCACCTGGATACTCTTGATCCTCGCCAGCATTGGCACCGAATTTTTACCAGCAGCATTACTCATCACGCTTCTCACACCTCTCTGGCTGGTATCAGGTTTTCTCATCCAGATTCTATTCACGGTCCTGGGATGGCTCACCTACCTCATTGCGCTGGGCCTCGCCCTGCTGATCGCCCTGCTCGCACGTCTCTTTCCCGGAGGAAGTATCTCGCAAGGTCCAGCCAAACTCTCGCGTCCGCCCGCTTCCACACCGCCCCCGGTAGACAACTTATCGGTCCTGATATTCCATATCTTGCTGGTGATTGCAGCGATTGCTTTGCTGATTGGTCTGGCAATGTATGTGCAAAAGCATCGCAGACGGTCGAAAGGTGATATGCAAGAGGAGGAGGAGATACGAGAGGGACTAAACGCCGCTCAGATCCGCAAAGAGCGTCGTCAGCAACGCCAACAATCCCAACCGACAACCGGAGCATTGATCGAAGCAGATCCTGATTCTGCCCGCGCCCGCTATCGTGCCTTTCTACGTACGATGGCAGAGAAAGATGAGCATCTGGCCCGCCAGCCAGACGAGACGCCCGCTGAATATCAACAGCGTTTCCTGATCGAGACAGGCTATAAACTCCCTGCGGCAACAGAAGAGGATGTACCAACGGATGCGACAATTCTGACCAGCCTGACACAGGCCTATACCCGGGAACGCTACGGTGGAAGGCAAACGCAGCCAGAGCAGCGGCAGTATCTGCATCAATGGGTTCCCCATCTCTTGCAGCGCCTGAGCGCCTATCTGGCAGTCACACCCAAAACCATTACTCATCGTCCCTATCAAGCCTCACGTTGGGGCGAAGATGAATAATCGCAGCAAAATGGCCTCAGAGGCTGAATGGGAGGTATACCATTCAGCCTCTGAGGCCACAACTGCCTATCGGTCAGGATGCTTTACGCTTGCGTGCCGCTTTCTAGGAGGGCTTCATCTGTGCTTCATCTGCCGGACTGGATGCAGTGGCGCGATTATAATCCTCAACCGAGCTTATATATAATCCGTACAGACACTCAAGTTCCTGGACTGAAACCGCACGCTGCCCGGCCTGAATAAACTCATACCATGTATCTTGCATCGCTTGATAAGCATTATCTAGCTCAGCCTGAGTCATAATAATCTTCCTCAGGAAGCCTTGGGATGTTGTTTGGACTCCCTGTACTCTGCGGTCAACTGTTGAATCATCTTTCTGGCTCCCTGAAAGCTCAAGGTATCCAGATCTTCAGGTGCGGGCTTATTCAGATGCTCGGATAACTTACGAATACTCGCCACCTGCTGCTCGGTCGCATTGGTGGGCACATCGGCATCCCCTGCACGATTAGTATTGCCATTGTTACCGACATGGTTATGACTATTGCTATTGGTAGCCGCCGTCATAGCAGATCGCACCGCAACAAAGGTTGAACCATTACTGGTATTCGTGCTGCTGCTAGTGCCTGGATTGGTAACTGGTTGGCGCTCGACCGGGCTATCGACAATGCGATGTGCCTCTTCCCATTCATCGCCCGTAAACTGCGTGCCATATCCCAGTGCAGCCAATGCACGGCCAATCGCGCCTGTTTCAGCCTTCTCAATAAAATCTGGAAAGCTCGCCGCCGACTCAGATTTGGTTCCGGTCGCCATACCGCCCACCCCATCTCTGACGGTCGCACGAAATACACAAAAGCCTTTGGCCTGCTTCATAATTTTCTCGCTTCGTCGACGCTCTGCATTCCACACAAACGCCTCTTCCTGTGTATCGCGGTCCAGGTCAAGATGCAGCATCTCTGTCTCGATCATGCCTTGCGGGAAAACAGAGCGAAACCATACTAAACGCCACTGGACTGGCAGATAGTCCTTAGAAGTTTGACCACTACGAATGTAGGGTAGATAGCCGACGAGTTGTCAATTGACACTTTTCCGACTACCCCCCCCCGAACCGTGCTTGCGACTTTCATCGCACACAGCTCTCCAGTATCGCTATTTCATGTGTTTGATAGTTTATCGTGTCATTGGTCGTCCTGCATGAACGTCTTCGTGACACGTTCGACAAAGAATGAGGGTTTTCCGCTGTCGGGTCGCCATTTTTTGCACCCATAATGGTTTTTCGCGTCCCGTGTATTCGTTGAGGTCTTTCAGTGCTCTGATATGGTGGACCTGGATGTTTTCCTTGTTTCCGCATAATTCACAAGTATCCATCAATAGTCTCTGTATCAATTCTGATGTTCCCCACCAATTACTGCGGTCTTTATCCTCTAAGATTGCCTTTGGATTCCGTATTAATGGAATCCCACCCCATTTTGCTACAATTGGCTCTTTTCCCTCTCTTGGTGTGATTACGATTAGCCCTTTATAGGCTTTTCCTTCCACATCATGAGTTGTCCCATATTTTCTGTACACTTTGTTTACAGACATCCTGTGTTTGTGTGCCAGCGTTTTGGTTAGGGATATTTCCATGGTCCATTTTAGTTTACTTAATGCACCAATGTTCTGCGCCATTTGATAGTAATTGACGATACCTCGATATTCAAGCTGATAGGTTGACACGATTGTATGATCAGTGTCGTTTGTCAGTTCTTTTCGGTGTATTGCCTTTCCATCCTTTTTGTAGCGATTACACTTTTCTTCTATGATGTCTCTTGGTACGATGAGAGCAATTCCTCCGTTAATACCTCGTCGTGTGATCTTTCCTCGATTGGTTTGGTATGTCACACGCTTACTATCTTCTTGGAGCGTCTTGATCTCATATCCTAAGAACCTTGCAGCTTCGCTTCTCGCATTTGTGATAAGCGTTTTGGATTTTGATAACTCCAGCTTGAGTTCATCACGTAAGTACTTCTCTAGCTGTTGTTTGATATCCTCTGCCTCTTCCTTTGATCCGACGAATCCTAGAAGGAAATCATCGGCATATCGTACATATTTGAGACGTCGATAGTTTGGATCTTTGGGATCAATGGAGGGCATGTTGTGAAGTTGTTGCTTCACTTCTTGCGCTTCTTTGATTTTCCCTTTTTTCAGAAGCCTGCGGTAATGTCCCTTTACTCTTTCGTAATCAGGACTCATCCTCTTTTTGGCTCCTTTTGTGTAATTTGGGATGAGAACCGTTTCCACAAATTGATCTAATTTGTCCAAGTAGATATTGGATAGTAGAGGACTGAGTATTCCACCTTGTGGGGTTCCACTTAGTGTTTTGTTGAATTTCCAATCTTCAAGATATCCTGCTTCTAGCAGTCCACTGACGAGCTTGATGAATCTTCCATCATCAATTTTCTCTTTCAGTATTGATAGCAATAGATTGTGATCTAATGCATCAAAACACTGAGAGATATCTCCCTCGATGAACCATGTTGTACCTAACCATGTGTAATGTATGTCTTGTAATGCCGTATGACATCCTCTTTCAGGTCGAAACCCATGAGAATTATTGCTAAATTGTGGTTCATAATATGCCTCTAGTATGAGTCGTATTACTTCCTGTATTAGCTTGTCTGACCATGTTGGCATTCCGAGTGGCCTTACTTTTCCGGTTTTCTTCGGTATATAAGTCCTTCGTGCTGGATTCCATCGATACTTTTCATTTCGAATTGCCTCTATGATGGTATCTATTTTATCCAGTGACATCCCATCGGGCGTTTCCTTAGTAACTCCAGGTGTCATTGCACCTTTGTTCCGATAGATTTTTCCGTAGGCGGTTAAGTACAATTCTTGGTTGAATAGTAATTTGTAGACACGTTCTAGTGGCAAACCTTTTTTGCCTCGCTCATGAATGAGCCCTTGAATAGTTTCGGCATTACGCATCTCACGTACCTTTCTATTTGTGACTCAGCGATACCTGCCCTGCTTGCCTTTATCAAGGGCAAGCTCTGGCCCTCCTTCGAGGGCTGCCCCTTCGCCATGTGAACAGCTTTCCCGTTCTCGGACTACTATGGGGGCTCCGTCACCATAGGACTCGCGTCCCTTAGGCGATCCCACCTTTACACTCACTGAACGTTTAAGTACGTTTAGGTGCCCATTCCGTTCCCTTACCCCATGTCACTCATGGGTACTCATTACAGAGAGCATTCCGTATCCATACAAATCTGATACGTTTTGCAATGTCATCGTCTCAGGTATGCTACGATGGGTGCACCTTTTCACCGTTGGGAACTTGGGTTTAACCAATTCGGGTTTCACCATGCGTACAGGACTTGCGAAGCGTGGATCGTACATACCTTCTATTCACCTTCGCTTTAATGACAGGCTGTTGTCCTCTTTGAGTTTCCTCTCTAAGTAAGCCATCGTCCTAGAGGTTATTGCTCTCAACCTCTCCATCTTTTGATGGTATTCTAGTGAGTGCCGAAGTGGCGCGCTTGTATCAGATGTTCATTGGGATGAAACACACGGGTTGGTGCTTGCTCTTCCTGAACTTGCCCTGTGGTTTGATCGTTCATGCTCTGCTCCTTTTCGAAAATTTGTTCTATTGATTTTAGAACACTGGATCTAACTTGTCAAGTTTCAGCCTATATCATTTTGTATCAGACAATAAAACTATTCTTTTCCAGGTACAAAAAAGTGGTAGTAAACAAGGGAGCATTATTACTAGCAAATCTACGTATCACCTCACTAAAAAACCTGGCGAGGGACAAAAAAAGAGACTTTTTTGTCCCTACTCTATACTGTCAATGAAGCACAAACTTTATAGTCTCACAGTTATATCTGGAGTAGAGAGAAGGCATATTTTCGTCAACAGCTATCCCTGGAGTCTGGGAGTTTGCGCGTAGTAAAAGGACTGCAATCCGTCAACCTGTACACGGAAGGGTGCTCAAAAACCCATCATATCCTTATGTTTACAGGTCCAGACAAGCGTACTGGCATACAACAGACGGTCATAGTTAACACAGTGATACTTTGTGGATGCTTAGCAAGAAGACGTTGCGAAATAAAAGGAGATGTTCTCAATGAAACTGACAACCGTTCAGCGTTATATCCTCCCCCCACACATGTTGACCGCCCTGGCTCAACATGGTAGTCCCGAACAGCGCGCCATCGCGTTACATATGCTGGGACATGATCATTCCATTCGGACGGTGCGGATGGTGCAGGGCTTACAGGTCAACCATCATCATCTGAGTGTCCAGGCGTCCATCAACGCTGAGGGTGCCCTGCATCGGGTTATCTACGATGATCATGGAACCATGGATCTTCCTGGTGAGTGCGTGCGTGTAGAGGGCCAGCATGCCATTGGGGATGTTGCCGCCAATGAAGCCTATGACGCCCTGGGCTGGACCCATGCCCTCTATCTCCAGGTCTACGGCCGCAACTCAATCAATGATGCCGGACAACCCCTCGATGCCTCCGTACATTATGGTACCCAGTATAATAATGCCTTCTGGGATGGTGAACGCATGATCTTTGGCGATGGTGATAATCAGCTCTTCAATCGCTTCACCTGCGCCATCGACGTTATCGGCCACGAACTGACTCACGGTGTGACAGAAGATGAGTCGCATCTCGCCTATGTCGGTCAATCGGGATCGCTGAACGAATCCATTTCCGACGTCTTTGGTTCACTGGTCAAACAATACTCACACCAGCAGACAGCCGAGCAAGCTGACTGGTTGATTGGGCACGGTCTCTTCACGGATAAGATTCAAGGTGAGGCGCTACGCTCCCTCAAAGCCCCCGGCACGGCCTATGATGATCCCTTGCTGGGTCGTGATCCACAACCAGCACATATGGACCACTATATGCATACGGTCGAAGATAATGGCGGTGTCCATATCAACTCGGGCATTCCGAATCATGTTTTCTATCTTGTAGCGACCAGAATTGGTGGCTTCGCCTGGGAGAAAGCTGGACGCATCTGGTATGAAACCCTGCGCGATCCAGGCCTGCGCCCAACCGCCAACTTCCGCATGTTCGCACGATTAACGATGGCTAACGCTGAGCGCATGTTTGGCTCCAATAGCCGCGAATTAGCAGCCGTTCACGAGGCATGGACACAGGTTGGCGTCCAGATCCCCGCCTTTGCGAAGGAATACTAAGCATGCGTATTCAGATGCGTACCGAGGGTGGCTTCGCATATATCCCAGGTTTGTCCAGACCAACCATCCTGGATAGTGCCACGCTTTCTCCTCAAGAGTCTGATGAAATACAGCATCTGGTGAGCGCGGTCCACTTTTTCGACCTGCCCACGCTCCAAGAGCAAACAGTGCATGGGGGAGATCAGCGCACCTATAAAATCACCATTGAAGACGGCGTAAGAAGCCATTCAATCCAGGTCACTGATCCTGTGAAAGATCCACAACTCCAGGCGCTGCTCACCTTCGTCCAACAACACGCATCTATGTAGCCGGGCAGACATGAGTCACCCCGAACTTTTGTTTCAAAAGTTCGCTACAAGGAGTGCAGAGGGCAAAGCCTTCTGCCGGGGTGTGGGGTGTCCCCACCTACTTCTTTTCCCTTTTTTGCACGCCGCCTGCGGCGGCGCGAGGGAAAAGAAAAAAGGACAGGGGACACCCCTGTCACCCCGGCAAGGGGCTCGCCGCCCCTTGCAACCCCGCTTGTGGCGCGGATTAAAGCAGATCGAACTTCTGTTCAAAAAAAATTCGGGATGACTCATGTCCCTTTTATACAAGCTCGCCCCAACGACGCACCTGTACACAGGTGGCTGCTACGGTGGTTCGGTGGCGTCCCGGCAATTCAGAAATAAGGTATAATACATTATATATACATACTACTCGATCAGTGAGCATCCACCGACAGACAAAAAGGACGATATATGAGTACAATAACTATTTATAGTGAAATCCAATCTGCCTTGAGTCGTGGAGAGAAAGTTGTCGTTGCAACCGTCACGAAAACGATGGGGGCCGCCCCCTGTCCTATCGGAAGCAAAGCATTGATCTATCCTGATGGGAAGTTGAGTGGCGGTTTCGCTGGCCCATATACTGATGAAAAAGTAGTTCAGGCAGCCTTAAAAATACTCCAGACTGGACACGCCGCGACAGCGCATATTCATCTAGACCCCGATCAGGGTGAAGCGGTTGGCAGTTGTGGCGCGACCCTGGAAATCTTTTATGAGATCTTACGCCCCGAGCCACGTCTGATTATCATTGGGGCTGGTTATGTCGCTCAGGCGCTCACGCGTATCATGACCCACCTCGACTTCCGTATGATTGTGGTCGATGACCGCCGCGACCTGGCGAATCCCCAATCCTTCGACTCGCAGGTACAAATCACTTTTGGCGACATCCCCCAGACCATCCATGAACTGGCCCCTGATGAGGTCTCATGGATCATTATCGCCACCCGTGGGCATAATCTAGATAAAGAAGCGCTCCGCGCTACCCTGGATACCAGCGCGACGTATATTGGTATGATTGGCAGTCCCGGCAAAGTTAAACGTATTTTCCAGGAACTCCATGCTGAAGGCATTCCACACGAACGACTCGCACAGATCCATGCGCCCATCGGACTTGATCTAGGAGCTGAGACACCCGACGCGATTGCGCTCAGCATCGCCGCTGAAGTTGTGATGCTACGTAACAACGCCAGCGGCATATCTTTAAAAAACAAACACCATATCCTGGAATCCGACCAGAACAAGACGATGGCCCCAACCGAAAAGGTAGGATCTCTTCCAGAAACGGCTGATGTACCTCAAGCGAGATCATGATACACAAACAAGGGCTCCCTCTGCCTGACAGAATTTGTCAGAACATCAACGCCTGACGCTGCGTATGTAGCGTACGGTGACAGTGCCAAGGACACAGTAGATGATCGCCATGATAAAAAGAATCTGATATCCACGGACGGTCTGACCGCTGCGCGCGAATGTATCCAGGAGGGGTCCACCCAGAACGGGGGCGACGATCTGGGGGATGGATAATGAAATGTTCCAGACACCCATGTCGCGGGCATAATGCTCATGGGATGGTAAGACGTCGGCAACCAGTGCCCAGTCGACACTTTGGTAGGCTCCATAGCCCAATCCAAATACCGCGCCAGCGATCAGGACAATGGTCAGCGAGTGGAAGAGAACAAAAGTCAGTCCTACGACAGCCATAAAGCTGCCGGAGAGATAGACCATACGCTTGCGTCCAAAATGATCGGAGAGCCAGCCCACGGCGATAGCACTGACCAGACTGGTGAGCGCGACAACGATGGTAAAGTTACTTGTTTGCTCTTCTGGATGCGCCACACGCACGACATCGCGCATATAATACTGGAGAAACGTCTGGATGGTATAGATGCCCATCATCATGAAAAGACGCGTGAACAGGACCCAGGCGAAATCGGGATTGCGCCGGGGATGAAAATCGAACAGGCGCAGGATGCCAACTGCGACAATCAGTTCTAAAATCATCTGTGTCACATCAGTACTCAGTTGAATACCACCAGGTTTGAGCGCGTTCCAGCCTGTGATCAAGCCCCAGATAATCAGCATTGCCAGTACGGTCCCACCGACGGTGAGGAGCAGAGAACGGCTTAGCCAGGATGGATAACGTCTACTTACCGCTGCCTCAACCGTTGTCCCACTATCCTGGCTGTCAGCATGCGGAGGGCGTTCATGCACCGTGAGAATGGTAATCAGCATGCAGATAAGCAAGACCCCGATAATAATGGCGTAGATCAGCCAGAGGTTGCGCTGATATTCACTCATCGGATTCGAGGCATCGACAAACAGGCTGGCCGTGAGGACACCGCCAATGCTCCCTGCAATGGATAAGAAGCCCATAATGCCTGATGTCAGACCGCGTTGCTCAACCGGGACGATATCAGGTAAGAGTGCGTGGAAAGGAGCCTGAGCCATATTGCTGGAAAGCTGCACCAGCACATAAGCGCACAGCAACGAAAAGATATCCGGCGCCACCGCCATCCAGATCAGGGCGAGCATGTTGAGGCTTGTACCGAGAAGGATATACGGGCGGCGGCGTCCCCAGCGCGCCCAGCGACCACGCGTGCGATCACTGATCATGCCCCAGAGAGGATTGGTAGCCAGGGCCACGAAGGCTCCAGGCACCAGGATAAAAGCCAGAGTCTCACCCTGATGGAGTTGTCCCACTAGCTTAAATATCTGACTGGGAAGAATAATCGTGCCAATCGCCGTCCAGTGAAAGTTCAGCGCAAACCAAAAGATACTGATAGCGACAATTTGACCCCAATGCAATTTAGTCAGTCGCGGTTGTGGTACAGTATGTGTGGACGAAGTATCAGTAGTATCATCCCCATGATCGAGCGTGGTCATTGGCTGGTGGCCTCTCTTCTCAATACACATTTATCCATAGCACTTATAAGAACGCCCAAAACACTGTTTTCAGCCTATCAAGTACTCCATATACAATCCACTAACAAACCTTATCTTATACACGAGCATACCAGCATCTACTCGTACAAAGAACATCGGTGGTAACCTTTTGTACGCTATATGGGTCTTCTTTATGAGAGCAAGAAAATAGTACAGATAAAGGTTGCAGGATGCCATGGATGCATTATCACAACAGATTGTCGCCGCTCAGGCAGGAGATTTAACTGCCCGATGACCCTTGCAAGGAGAACCTGAAAGCCAGAAACGAAGACGAGGTTTCGCGTCTCGGATGAGCTATGGGCAGTGCTGAAGCCGCTGGATTATTCGGATAGGCACTTAACTACTTGCATGTATGGGTAATGCATACTATCATACAGGCTAAGCGTGAAAGAAGTGTTTTTAAACTGGAGTTACAAATTGAATACTCTCCCACTTGCCAATTTGTTGAGCGGTGGCTGGCTACACATCGGCCCGCCCTATATTTACATTAATATCGATCCGGTCCTGCTCCATCTCGGGCCACTGGCGGTACGCTGGTATGGCTTGATGTATGTCGTTGCCATCGTCGTAGGATTATGGATCATCAAAGGATACACCGAGCGCAAAGGTATCGATCAGGATATGGTGTATCGAATCGTCTGGTGGTGTATTGCCGCCGGGTTGATCGGTGGACGCCTTTATTTTGTCCTGCAACAACCTAATCTGGTGGATGGCTATCTCTTACAACCGCAACATATCCTGGCGACCTGGGAAGGAGGCATGGCCTTCTATGGTGCGATCTTTCTGGTCATTCCCACACTGGTCTGGCGTGCCAGAGTCGAGCGGATTAATCCTCTTGTGCTGATCGATGCGGGAGTGCTCTTTGCCGCCGCAGGACAGATCTTTGGACGTATTGGCAATCTGATCAATGGCGACATCATCGGCTATCCCAGCACCCTGCCCTGGTCAACCGTCTATGTTCATCCCGATAGCTGGGCCTGTCTCAATCCCGCCACCTGTGGTGTGCCCGTCCAGCCTGCCGCTGGCTATGAACTATTGATAAATCTAGTTGTCCTCGGCATCATGCTCTATTTAGCGCGTCGTGTCAGACGACCCGGCATTCTCATGCTCGTCTACCTGTTCAGCTATACCATTTCACAATTCCTGATCTTCTTTACGCGTGCCAACGATGTCGTCAGCTTCTTTGGACTAAACCTTGGCCTCAAGCAGGCACAATATACATCCCTGGTTGTCTTTATCCTGCTGCTCCCACTAACCTACTGGGTCATCCGTCGTTCACGTCCCATACCTGTTGGAGAAGTCGCAGCCACCTACGGCATCCCCCAAAAGACGCAACCCATAGTCGCCACTGAGCCTGCGGAAAATGAAATACCAACACCCACAGAAGATACCCCCAACCAACAAGAAGCTTAAGCAGGTCTCGATCAATTTTGAGGATGGGCGAAGCGCCGTGGCGCTTCGCCCATCCTCAAAATTGATCACTTTTCCCTCTTGACGGGAACGGGACAGTATGCTATTATCATTTTGCCGAACGAAAGGCGCGGGTGACTAGCTCAATGGTAGAGCAAGCGACTCTTAATCGCTAGGTTCAGGGTTCGAGTCCCTGGTCACCCATTCTCTAAAGTCCACTTCTGATTGTGAAGTGGACTTTTTTTGTATGCCCCTCCCTTCTTTCTCATTACCTTGACTTCTATGGTCATAAACCATAATATATAAATATAGTTTTATGTATTGTTCGTAGCTATCCAGAAATAAGGATATTCATGGAAGACTGGCGCGACCTTAAACGAATGATGAAAGCGTTATCCGGAATCGCTCGCTTAACCATCATCTATCATCTGGCACGTAACCACGAAGTTACGGTGATGGATATTACTACGCTATTGAATATCAGTCAGCCCCTCGTCTCATGGCATTTGCGCAAATTGCGACGAGCGGGATTGATACAAACACGACGAGCCGGTCGGCAGGTCTATTGTTCCCTCAATCAGCAGCGTTTCCGACTCTGTATCCAGCGTCTCGAAAGTCTGATCGATCCCAGCTTCCTGGCAGAACCGCTCCTGACGGGCCCGGCTCTCATTGAGGCTGATATGGGATCGGAAGACTGAACCTGACACGTACCAGCCATCATGGATACAGCTCGTAGTGGCAAAGCTTTTTTCCCTCGCCCGTATGCAATCAAAGCAGTGGAGCACGACCGGTAACTCACTAACAGCCATCCTCGGGGACAGGCAGTAAGCGTGAGTGAGAGGGTTAGTGGGCAGGCGTCGAGAGTAAATAAAAGCTTAACACAATTAGTAAAAAATATTACAAATCTTTAATTCAAACGCTTAATGTACCTGTGGTAGTGTATAGATGAAACCAGATTTCTGGGGGCTGGATAGCTAATGACTCCGGAATGGATGTCAAGGGAAGCGGTTGTGTAGACGAGTGGAGCTTGCCAGAACAGGAAAGCAGCAAGCGTATGTCTATGTACTCAGCCATATACAGGCAGCAGCAAAGGAATAAAATGATCACAAGCACACCCAAGCCAGGACAAACAGATCTTGAGAAAGTAATTTCTGGAACCGAGAGATTGGGAAAATGGAGCCGTATGACGATTGAAGAGGCACAGAACGCTGGCAAATATGGCAAGGCCGACTTGCATATGCACAGTACCTATAGCGATGGCTGTGCCACCATTGAAGAAATTCTCTCCCATGTACAGAATAATACTGACTTGAATGTTATTGCGCTCACTGACCATGATGTTATCGAAGGATCGCTGCGTGCCCGTGATCTCTGGTCCAAAGGCTCTTATCGCTTTGATTTCGTCGTTGGAGAAGAGATAACCACCACTGAAGGCCATCTGCTTGGCTTGTTTATCGAAAAACAGATTCCTCGTGGTTTAAGCATGGAGCGGAGCATTGACTTAATCCATGAACAAGGAGGGTTAGCAGTCGTGGCACATCCCTTACATCGCTTCTTCCGCCATAGCTGTCAGCGCGCCGTCATGGATCGCATCCACGCCTCCTCTGATGTCTGGTTGGATGGTATCGAGACCTGGAACGCCAGCTTCTGTGGTATCTACGCCAATTATATCGCAATGGGCACCAATCGAGACATCTACCATCTCCCAGAACTGGGAAATAGCGATGCCCACATGCTGAGTGCCATTGGCAGTGGCAGAACCTGGTTTGAGGGTCAAACCGCCCAGGATATTCGCACCACCATCGAAAAGGGAACCAGCGCTCCCGGTGGCAAAATGTGGAACATGCAATCCTACTATCACTGGGCTCGCTATTTACTGAATAAAGAACAGCGTGCCGCACGCCAACCAGCTGCCATTGCCTGACATCGACATCACAATCTCGACACAGCGAGAATATACGCGGCGGGATAATAGCACGATCATCAACCTTAAGCAGGGTTGTTCAGAGCAGCAATCCTGCTTAAAAATCCTCAAATAGGCATTTCGCCTATCAAATATTCTGGATGGCACGAGCGAAAAGTAAATGTCCATTATGAAGGGCTTGAATGGCTCGAGAGCGGCACTGAATGGCCTTGAAAATCGGGCACATCTCCTCCAGAATACATAATTATTGCTGAGCATGGCAAATCTATAGCGACAAACTACTAGTCCCATCGAGCCTTAGTGTGGTACAATAGGAGTAGTTTAGCAAACCGATAGAGCAATGAACCTGGCGATCTATCAAATAGTTGATCTCGCAATGGACAACTACATACAAATGGATCGGGGTTACGCCGCGATGGGTCATCCTGACCAGCATAGATCAGGGCAACAGATTCATCTGGATATCACTCCTGGCATATTCATAGGTATCAGGTTCTCGTCCGGACTGATGTTTTTCTGTTCTGGCCGACAACATGAAGAGACTTATGCCTGGGAGGACTGTTTGTATGGTTTGTGAGCGTTTTTGACACGTTTGAAGGAGCGATGGCCTGCGTCCCTGATGCCGCCACAATCTCTGGCCGCATTTCCCAACTCGACGCTTGATCGTTACTCAAAGAGCAGTATCCGTCTGGTTTGTGTTTTTATACGTTGCAGCATCCAGGCCTTTAAAGATTCACTTTGGCCTGCTCCGTATAAACAAACTGGGGTAATGGTATCCATCTACTTAGCAGTATTGGCTCACTCACTTGAGGTCAGCTATGCCGTAGCTCGCACTGAACAATCAGGTAGTGAGTGCGGGGCTAAAAATGGGATTGCCGGCTCGCCCGAAACGTGCCTACTTACTGGCTATGAGACTCTTATCCCGTCCCAGGTGTCTGGACATTCGCCATGCCAACGGCCAATTCACACTTTGAATGCCGTGGACGCATGATTGTTCTGTGGTGTCATAATTGTCAGCCGCAAGAACGAAGAACCAGAGAGTGTGTCAACAACAGAATACCAGGATGAATAACCGCCATATGCCAGCAGTGTTTACGTCGCTTGAAGCAATTGCTTCCGACGTTCATTTTGTGACCACTGGCCTTCTGCCATTCACTGGTGGTGTACAACAAGATTCAGACAGCAATGGCATTGACAAAGGCAAGCCCAGACCGGGATTGTGTAGCTGAGCGCAGAGTGAAAAGACAGCCGAAGATAATGATGGGGCGGAATTGTGACAATTCGCCAGAACAAGATCTCTTGTAAAACCCGCCCATGAGAAATGTGCATCGGCAGTAAGTTGGTTAAGGTTTGAAAACACATATTCGCCCAACTGTCTTCAGTCAATTGAATTCGATCAGAGTGACCTGCGCCCCCGGTTTGTAGCGACTGAGACTGGAGATCTTAGTGACAACGCAACATTCACATGATGAGCATAACGACGTTGATGCATCCGTCGTAGAAATTACATCTGCTCCCGAAAATGAAACGACGACTACCTCCGCTGCATCTGAAACCGATTCATCCGTAAAGGATGCTGTCGAAGCGGGTGCCTCTTCTTCTGAGGATCAGACTCCTCCTGTTAAACAACAGGAGGCCACCACTTCAGAATCCCCTGCTGACGCTGATGCGACACCAGAACAAGAAGAAACAGCGGAAGAAACGACACGTTCTGAGGTTTCAACTTCAGATACAGAGTCAAACATAACCGATGTCCATGCAGAAAACGCACAAGAGCCGGATCATTCCTCCGCGTCTCTTTTCCATACAGAAAACGATGCCATTCCCTCCTCTTCTGAGGCAGAGCAATCCGCTTCAGCCCACAGTGACAGCGAGTCTGAGCCTACGGCAAATTCTGAGGAGCCCGCGCACGCTGAGGAGACGATACACACCCATAGTGAGCCTGAGACAAGTACCGAAGAGGTATCCACGCATGCCGAGCAAGAGACTGAACAATCCTCTGTAACACCTGAAGAGGTTCCTGATACACAGGAGCCTGTCCAAGCGTCTGTAGAAGAGGAAGCAACCACTGTTTCTTTCGCTCATGTTGAGGAAGCCAGTTCCGTGGATACAGATACATCGGCATCTGTCGAGGCCACATCTGAGGAAGCAGAACCTTCCACGACACAGACCAACGAGGCACCTGTAGCCGAAAATGCTACCATCCCTGCCGATCAAACAGAGGATCAGGATATTCAGGGCGCGCAGAATGCGCGGCCAGTACAGGCAGAATTGCCTGAGGTATCACCCGCTGCGGAAAATCCAACTGCGCAGGAAAGCTTACAAGAACCTGAACAGAATTCCATTCCTGCAACAACCTTCCCATATGTAGAAGAAGCGGCCCTTATCGATACAAAAGCAGAAGAAGTGCGGCCATTTACAGATTTCATCGCCGAGTTTCGTCAGGCTGAAGCCGCCTTACATGCAACATTACGAGATACACAGGCCGAGGCATTCTCACTTCTGTCATCGGTAGCCGCTAACCTTGCTAGTTCAGAAAACCAGGAGAAACCTGAGTTGATTGAGTCTACCGAAACATCCGCCACAGAAAAGAATCCTGGCACAAATGAGCCACAGAAACATCAAACACGCTTCGGTCATGCCCGACGCGAAGCTGAACAGAAAGAAGTGCAGCATGAGGCCGAGTCGCAAGAGGCTAAACCTGCCGTGCGACCAGTTTCACCACTCTTACGACCCGCCTCCCGCTTACGTTTACCCCGCCATGGAATTGGCAGACATGTACGTGAAGATCTGATTCAGGCGGCAACTGAAGAAGCAACAGCTCCAGAGACAAACGCTGAACCCGTGATTGAGCCTACTGCTGAGCCAACACCACGTCCCGCTCGTCGCTATCGTTTTGATCGCCCTGCGACTGCAGCGACATCTGATGTCAATGGTTCTAGCAGCCCGACCCATCACACGCCAACGGTCATCCGCGCGGCGCAAACACAGACACCCAGTCCAACGCAAAAACTTGAAGAGAAACGCCTTGCAGCTTCAGTAAACAACCGTGTTGAGGAAGCGAAACAGACACCTGAGTCATCCTCAAATGGTACCGCCAATGCGATCAATCAGCCGGTTGAGGTACAGAGCAACAAAAAGCAGCAGAATGCTCCGCAGGAACCCGAGGCCACGCCTGTCGCAACACCAGTAGAACATGGGCGTCGTCGTCATAACCAGAAGGAGCAGCAGAATGCAGCTCCAACTCAAGAGACAGAGGCATCTGCACCGGTAGTAGAATCGGTGGCTGCTACCACGAAAAAGGATGTTCCCCCTGAAGAATTGCCACCATTGGAATATTCCGAATTGCAAAAAGCGAGCTCTCGCCGTCGCCGTCGCCATCGCTCTGGCACAAACAGCACGGTTGCTCATTCAGTACCTGCGACAAACAGTGTCAATGAGTCACCAGTTGTACCACCGACACCGACGCCGACGCCGACACCTGCGCCCGTGCCAATGGCCGTACAGCATCCGCGTACCCCGGTGACGGCACAGGATAATGACAATCAAATGTATAACATTGTTTCTGGCTACACTGTCAGCCAGATGAATCAAGGAAATGATGTGACTGGACCATTTATGGGGCCGGAGCCCTCTCCTGCTCGCGGTAGCGTTGTGATGCGCGATGGCCGTAATACACGAGCCGAAGCACGTACAACGCCAACCCCCGCGCTTTATTCAGCATCGCGTCCTGCCGAGAGTGGTTTCTCGACAGCCGCGATCAATCAATTTGCGAACGTTGTCGCACAGGCATTACAGACACAGACAGATCGCATGGTGGCTGAATTCCGCCGTGCCAATCAGGCACCAACTAATGTCTCGGTGACCTTGCCGCCCTTCCCTTCTACGGAACGTGTTGGCGTTTTCGTCGACGTTGCTAACCTGCTCTACTCGGCGCGCACACTGCGCATGGGTGTAGACTTTGGCAAACTGCTGGACTTCCTGCGCGGCAATCGCCGCCTGGTTCGTGCTCATGCATATTGTCCAACCAGCCCACAGGTCAGCGATGAGCAGATGTTCTTACAGGCGGTGAAAGGCCTGGGCTATCGTATCACCACCAAAAACTATAAAACATTCTCCAGTGGTGCCAAGAAAGCCGACCTGGACCTGGACCTCTGTATGGATGTGGTACGTCTGGTTGACGGTGGGGCCGTTGATTGCGTCGTACTGGTCAGTGGCGATAGTGATTTCATGCCCATGCTGGATTACTGTTCTGACCATGGCGTTCGCGTTGAGGTTGCGGCCTTTGACGAAGCCATGTCCGCCACTCTCCGCCAGAGTTGCGATCTGTTCATCAACCTGTCCATGCTCGAAGAAATTCGCGCATAATTGCTGAACAGTTTGTGAAGACAAACGTAGCGACAAAGAGAAAGCGGGCTTCGCACCTGGGTGCGGAGCCCGCTTTCTCTTTGTCGCTATGAGCCCTCATTCCTGTTATTTTAGCGGTATTGCATGTTACAGCACGTCGCTAGCACATGTTTGCCCCAATCGCCGCGATCAAACCTGCCAGCAGGGCGGTACGAGGAGCGATGCTATCTTTTTCCATGTATTCATTGGGACTATGATCCAGGCCTCCTACCGGTCCCAGGCCGTCAAGGGCGGGATAGCCAAAGCCAGAGGCATAGTTGGCATCAGAGATGCCACCAGTGGGCGCATGATTGACGGCAAAGCCCAGTTGATTGGCAATTTCCTGCGCCCATTGGGCCATATGGAGATTTTCTGGCGTGCAGAGCATAGGATCGCGATCATCGGGATCGGTCTCCAACGTTAATTCAACCCCTGGAATACATTTATCTTGTAACAACTCATACCAGCGGTGTTCGAGATCAGCACGATCCTGATTGCTGGCGAAGCGCACATCAATAAAGGCTTCCGCATAGTCAGGTACTACATTGGTTGCAGTACCACCATTGATACGTCCGGTATTAATAGTCAGACCTGAACGCCAGCCATTGAAGTCCTGCAATTGTAAGATCTGATGGGCAAGTTCAACGATTGCATTTGAGCCTTTTTCTGGCTCGACGCCCGCATGCGCTGAATGACCATAAGCACTCAATTTATACCAGGCTCCGCCTTTGCGCGCGCTCACCATATCCCCATTTTCACGCGCCGCCTCTAACACAAGCGCAGCATGACATCCCTTACAGACCGTTTCAATGAGATTTGTACTATGGCGATCACTTATTTCTTCATCAGAGACACATAGAAAACGAATTTCAGCAAAGTCCTGATAGTGAATAAATTGTAACGCTTCCAGAGCATAAATGGCCGCGAGGATGCAGCCTTTCATATCAATCACGCCAGGTCCATAAATTCTATTCCCATCAATACGCACAGGGCGCGCTGCAGCTATGCCCACCGGATAGACAGTGTCCATATGACCAAGCAACACGATAATCCCTTTACCTGTGCCCCGTAGCACGCCATAGATATCATTGCCCCAGGTTTCATTTTCGACGATTGTCACATCCATACCCAGACCACGCATGCGTCCCGCAAAATAGCACGCGACTTCATCTATACCCGCTTTGTAATAGGTGCCGGAGTCGATGGCACAAACATCACTTAGCTCATGGAGATAACGCTCTAAATGTTGCTGCACATAGACCTCCGCCTGTTGGGCGGGCGTGCGTTCCGCGAGCGAGGTTTGTTGCGATACTGGAGACTGTGTACTCATAATAACTACTCCTACTCAACATCAAAACTACAGTCAACTTTCCTTCAAAAGAAAGTTCCGAGTTCATTGGTGGTATGTGTGATCCCAGTCAGATCTACTGGCGACAGCAGAAAATGCCACTTGATTCTGACACTCAACCATATCCCATCTCTACATTGCCCACTGGTCTGGCCTGATTTTATGGTCCACTTCGGTGGTTAGCGATAAGCCAGCCACCGAAGATCACAGTGGATCACCATCGATACCACATGAGAGGAGCGCTACCCCGATTGACACGAGAATGCAGATCAAAAGTTGAGAAAAGATGGTATATAATTCCATAGATCAGGTTTGTTTCTTCTGCATGTGAGGACCGTATTGTTCGTTCCACACTTCACTGTCTCTCTGTATACGCTCTTAGCAAGAGAACAAACAGATGTTGTTCCTATGGGCTACATCGCCTGAGAAGAAGATATTTCTCCACACTCACAGATAAAGCTATCGTAGCTGCTTCTGCCGATAAAGTCAGGGCCATTATAATAAAAAAAAGAAGCGGAACGCTGTATACGTTCCGCTTCTGGTAATCATCTATTACACAGCGAAACGTGCTCTGTCTAAAAAAAGATTAAGCAGCTCCAACCAGAAATGGAGCTGAATAAACATTATAATGTTGCGAGCACGCCTCAGATTCATTTTATATCCCTATTATGTTTTTTGTATAACTTAAGTCTACTTACGTTATACTTTTATCATACATATGCTGTCAAGGAATTTGAACGGTCCTATGACCTTCTTACCACCGAGGCACCGGGCACGACCAGCCCAGTCTACAAAGTGATACAAACCAGGTTATGAATCCCAGCGGACTTTTTCTACTATGGATCGACCCTGCATGGATAAAAATTCAGATCGCCTGAAACAACAAAGCTATTAACAAATCGTGAAAGAGAGTAACAACTATACTTACAGATATTGACCGGCTATTCAATTGGATATGCCAAAGAATAGACGCCACCAATCGTTCCAGTAGCCCGCATGCGAGGATGCAGGGGTCGAGGACGATGCTCGTGCTGGCTGTGGCTGATCGCCATTCATGATCACGACAGGTTGTTCACCGGGACGTATATAGCCAAGTTCTTCTCGTGCTTCACTTTCAACCACGGCTGGATCTTGATAATGTTGGGCCGCATGCTGAAGTTGCGTGTGCTTTGCCTGTACCTGTTCCAGATTTTGCTGTTCCTTGTGAACCTGGGCAATAAAATGATCATTTGACCACGCCTGCGCGAAGGTGGCGAGTAGAAAGGCAATGCAGACCAATCCAGTGATCCATAGCAAGGTCCGCGTAAAGAGTGATGTGCGTCGTGCGCGTGAACGACCAAATGTCTCTTCCATCCCAATGGCTGAAGTCACATGGGCGGAACTTGCCTCTGGTCGCGCCGCAAATTGTGGTCTTCTTGGGCGACTTTGCACATTCCCTCCTTTCAAGTAATATACGAATTACACACCTTATAAGTATCATGATCCCCATTTTATCACGCATTCAAGCCCTATTTAGATGCTACACGCAACGTGTAGGAGAATCTGACACATTCTCCTAGAGAGTGTCAGCCTCCCGTGGTCTCCACAGTCTCTGTACATGAGTTTTTGCACCTGCGGTGCTCAAACATCTTTTTAGTGTGTAGCAAGATCCCGATGGTACTGGGAGTCTGACACATTCACAGCTTGAGTTTGTACAATTTTGAAAACATGAGCTCGAAAATGCGTCGCACTGGCCCTTTTTCGCAGGCTCAAAAACCTAAAAATGTACAAAGCCGAGCACAGACGCTGGGAAGAGGAATTTGCTAGAGAGAGAGGGATGAGATGGGGAAGTAAGAGGAGCCGTCTCAGAAATAATAACAGTCTTTTACGGCCCTCTTAGCGCATATGTAAAACCAATAAACCCATGATATCGAAGCCAATCAGCACAAACATTAAGGCCAGACCAAAGAAGATAATCCATTGTTGCCAGCGCTGACGCGGAGATGAATTCTCAAATAAATAGGACAATGGCTCCGTCTGTGGACCGGTCTGTGCCTGGATCAATGGTTCCGTCTTGTACAGCGGCCGGGACTGTACTGTACGCAGCGTGAGATCACTTAGATGACTATGCTCTGCCATAATGCGCTCGCTCAGTGCCTCATCAAAGGAGGCATGTAAAGCCTCCTCATTGATAGGTAGTGGTTTGGGGAGCACAATACCCATTGGTTGCGTCGCATAGCGGTCATCTGTTGCCGTGACTGGTGGACATATATCCAGGGCTGTATCAGTGTTGATACACAATGTCGCATTCATGCCTCTACCTACCTCCTTAGTAATCTATTCTCTACACGATGAATAATAGCGGAAGTAAGACAAAAATACATGGGTCAGATGACCTGTTTTGAGCTCGCATAGCAGCGATTAAGGAAAATCTAATCCTATTGCCAGCAGGAATTAATGCTTGAGCACCTGACGCGGGTAAGGTCTACTCTTTATCATCGGTCCAGGCACGGCAAACGAGAGATCTTCAGGCTGCAGGCAGTGCTGCCGATAACAGCAAAGAGTGAAAAATGGGGATGTACAGAACATTCCAGAGCCGCTGGTATACTGAATTCGCGAGTCAAAAATTGTAGCTATGCCAACAACTACAAGCCGTATTCGCATGCTCAATGGTAAGAGTAGAGCGCTATTTTTTTCTATTTTTTATAAGGAGTCCCCACATGCTACCCTCTGTACTCATGCATGAGTCTGTCTTGCATGGACGACCTACTGATAGATACAACCTGACAGGATATTTGCAGTGGATCTGGCAAGTGTATTTTACCGATAGCTTTTTCGTCAATGAAGTCACCATTGATTATTGCTATCCCTGGAAAGCACGCCTGGGATTGATCCGCCTCTCTGTGGATAATACGGAGACATTCATTGGGATCAATACGCTTCTACAATCGTTCCAGGTGCCTGAGTATGTCATCATCACGACTATCGCACATGAATTGGTGCATTATATTCATGGCTTTGGCTCACCGCTCCCGCGTCTCTACCAACATCCACACGCCAACCGCGTCGTCGATCGTGAATTAGAGAAGCGCGAATTGGGCGAATACCTGCGCTGTTGCAACGAATGGATTGACAAGTACTGGTATTCATTCTATGATATGCAACGGGCGGCTGGTTGGGCGGGGATTCGGGATATCAATCGCTCCCCACACCGAAAAAGCAAGTAGAATGCATTCCAAAAAAACAGGCATTTTCGTTGCTTTGTAGAAACAGAAGAAGATGCAGGTGCCACACTTGACATCCCTTAGTGCCTGTGGTATATTCTAGCTAACTCTAGGGATACGTACTACGCTAAGCAGATAACTCACAGGTTCCCACCTGAGGTATGCGTGTTGTACAGCATCTCTGGCATACGGCTGGCACCTCTTTAATAACCATCAAGCCACCTATGACCAAGTCTTTCAAGCAGGGTAATATTTTCAACATGACCCGAAATATGAAATTCCCACCATTAACCATCCTGGTTCAACCGCAGAAAGGAGAAAGGGCGTTTTCCTCAAGTGTCTGCTGCGCCCTTACACAACGTGAACATAGCTGAGTTAGAAACGAAAACCATCACAGAGTTACGCGATATCGCTCGCGACCTCGAACTCTCTGGTTATAGCATCCTCAAGAAACAGGACCTCGTTTTCAGACTTCTACAAGCCAATACCGAGCAACAAGGTAACATTTTTAGCGCGGGAGTATTGGAAATCGTAGAGGATGGATTCGGCTTCCTACGCCAGGAACGCTTCCTACCAGGCAACATGGATGTCTATGTTTCGCAATCCCAAATTCGCCGATTTGGCTTGCGCACAGGTGACATGGTCTTTGGTCAGGTGCGCCCGCCCAAAGATAACGAGAAATATTACGGACTCCTGCGCGTTGAGGCCATCAATGGGGTAGACCCGGAGATCGCTAAACGGCGCCCTCATTTCGATAACCTGACGCCGATTTTCCCGCGTGAGATGTTTAATCTGGAAACAGGTTCTTCCAATATCTCGGGACGACTGGTCAATCTGGTAGCCCCCATTGGACGCGGACAACGTGGTTTGATTGTTTCTCCCCCCAAAGCCGGTAAAACCCTCCTCCTGAAGTCTATCGCCAATTCCATTACCGAAAATTATAGTGACACCCATTTGATGATTGCATTGATCGGTGAGCGTCCTGAAGAAGTGACAGACATGAAGCGCTCGGTGAGAGCTGAAGTGATCAGCTCAACCTTTGATGAGCCAACTGAGGCGCATACACGGGTGGCAGAGATGGTGCTTGAACGCGCGAAACGTCTGGTTGAAGGTGGCCGCGATGTCGTGATCCTGCTGGATAGTATTACCCGTTTGAGCCGTGCCTATAACCTGGCAGTTCAGCCCAGCGGTCGTACCCTCTCCGGCGGTCTTGATCCCAGCGCCCTCATTCCACCCAAGCGTTTCTTCGGTGCCGCTCGTAAGATCGAAGAAGGTGGTAGCTTAACTATCATCGCGACAGCCCTGGTAGACACTGGTAGCCGCATGGATGACGTGATCTATGAAGAGTTTAAAGGTACCGGCAATATGGAACTGTTGCTGGATCGCAAGTTGGCTGAACGCCGCGTCTTCCCAGCCATCGATATTGCTCGCTCCAGTACACGCCGCGAAGAACTACTCCTCGATGATAAAACTCTGCGTTCGATTGTGGTTATGCGTCGTATGTTCTCCACCCTGGCAGATCAGCAGAGTGGCAAGAGCAGCTTAGAGGCAACGGAAGCATTGCTTCAACATATGACCAAGACCAGCAATAACACAGAGTTTTTAGCCACGCTCACCAAGAGCATTTTCTAACAGCACACATCCCAGCACTCTGAAATGACCGTGTAACTTTACCACCATATTAATTACCAACATCGGTGCGTTCCGTATTGGACAGTACCGATGTTGGCATCCTCCTCTTGTTTGCCTCCTGCGACGGCGACAAAAGCCAACGTAGCCGCCACCGTTCTACAGTAGAGTCGCACGCAAACTTCACCCCGAAGACGCGCCAATGGCCGTTGGAGGTATGGCTTTCCGCGCTCTTCCGCATACGTTGGACCTGACGTCCTGCCCTGCCCTGCCCTGCGCATGAACATTGGAACACCCTGATGCATATGATTGATACATTGCACGATTCGTCTGCCATTGCTACAATACACAATAGGAATTGGTAAGATTTTTGGAGAGCTTTACATGGCATCATCTTCAGTCGCGCAAGAACAGGTCTTTATTGGGCCAGGATTAAGTCTATTTAAACGTGTTGTGACTATTATCGGACTCATTGCTATCGTTGCACTGATCTTATGGATCGCAGTCTACCAGCATGCGAACCGCAACGATGCTTCAGTCATCGGTAGTACAATCGCGGCTATCCTGTTTGTGGCTGGCTTCGCGTATTATCTCCGTCTGGTGGCTCCTGTTTCTTTTACGATTACGCTCACTCCGACTTCTCTGGTGCGCACGACCGGTCGAGGCGAGACAATTGATTTGAAGTGGGAGGATATTCCACGCATTAAAGAGGAATTTTTCCCCAATGGCAAACGTATCAGCATCAATGTCTATCGCAAAGTGACTGAACCAGGTCAGAAGGCAAAAGCCTGGGCCGTCTATCGCGATGATATCAAGAATTTAGATACGCTGGCCGAGTCCCTGCAACAGATTATCCCACCGACCTGCCAGTGGGAACGCGAAACAGTACACGATTAGAGCGCCAGGCAGATGCTGACGCGCCTGCGACATTATTCCGTGTTACACAAAAAAGTTTTTCGGACTTTTTGTGCAACACGGAATAACTGTTTTTGGGCACCTCAAATGTGAAAATACATGCGTGAAAGTCATGGAAACGATGGGAGTCGGGGGCATACTTCCTAAAATTTAGAGATATGCATTGGCTTCTGAGGCTTTGAAGGTCGCGTAGATTGTTTGTTGTTCGCTCAGTCCCATACGTAGCGCGGACGCCTCAGTAATCTCAGCGGTCAGAGGAGCATCACTTTGCTGAAGTTGGATACTGACCCGCACAATCCCTTCGTGGCTGCCATTGCTGGTTCCTACCTGGAGAATATGTATGATGCTTCCCTGAAAAATATTGCGGGCTGATCCTTCGGGTGGCGTCTGATGCAAGGTGATACTGCGTGGATCAATGACCACAAATACTTCTTGTTCGCGTTCAGGCAATGCTGTTCCCATCTCGGCACGATCCTTCAGGGTAGCTACCACGGTTGTCGATGCGCCTCCTGTAGCGCCATGTGGCAATTGAATGATGCAGGTTGTGGGATTTTCATAGTGTATAATACGGCCCCGCAAGAAATTGACACCTACTAATTCAGCGATATAGGTGGAACGTGGATATTCACGTAACTCGCGCTGCGCTCCCTGCTGGATCAGTTGACCATGATCCATCACCAGGATCTGATCACCGAAGAGCAATCCATCCAGATAGTGGTGAGTTACGAAGAGGGTTGTAACGGCGATTTCGCGCAGCAACTGGCGCAATTCCTGACGGACCTCACGTCTGGTCTGGACATCTAATGCGGCAAGCGGCTCATCAAGCAGTAAGAGCTGAGGACGTAGTGCCAGGGCGCGCGCGATAGCCACCCGTTGCTGCTGTCCACCCGAAAGCTGCGCAGGCAGACGAGATGCCAGTTCGCCAAGCCGGACTCGCTCCAATGCCTCGCCAGTACGCTGACGGATAATAGAACGTGGCAAATGTTGGGCCCGCAAGCCAAAGGCGATATTTTCAAAGACGGTTAAATGAGGAAATAGAACATAATCCTGAAAGACATAACCAAATGGCCGCGCTTGAGGTGGAATCACAATATGCCGTGTGCTATCATAATAAGGAACATTATCTAAAATAATGTGACCCTGCTCAGGTAGTTGTAATCCCGCCAGCAAACGCAAAACGGTACTCTTACCGGCTCCACTCTCGCCTAAAAGAATGGTAGTCTGACCTGTCTGAGCAGTAAAGGCTATATTAAGCTGAAAAGTATCAAAGTGAACGCATAGGGCGACATCAAGCATATTTTTTCTTCCATTCTCTCATATTGTCTGTATTGTACTCTTTCTCTATTTTCTTGTACAGGATTCCTTGTAGCATTTCCAGACCATTCCCCTACCCCTGCTTGACGTTCTGGACCTCAGGTAAGGGAGGCATCTTTAACGATCCCGCTGTTGTTCCTACATAGGGGGACTTACTTTTTACACGTTACGTTTCTTGCCTTAGAATAAAAAACATGGTATACTGATAATCACTTCAATTAATAGGTCGTAAGCTGATAAAGATATCTCTATTCTGTGAACCCCAGAATAGCAGAATAGGAAATGGTAGGCAGCGTATTTATGGCGACCAAGCCAACAGAACAAACAATACAAGCCGCTTCCCTGACTGCTTCATGTCCTCGTTATGAGCATGCGGTGCAGGTGATTTGCAAACGCTGGACTGGATTGTTATTAAACGCGCTCATGCAAGGTCCTCGACGCTTTTGCGAATTAACCTCGCTTGTCGAAGGTCTGTCAGACCGCGTTTTAAGCGATCGGCTACGCGAATTAGAGATGGAAGGTATCGTTAAACGTGTCGTTTACCCACAGATTCCTGTGCGGATTGAATATCAGTTAACTGAAAAGGGCTATGCGCTGAAACCAGTGACTGATGCAATTCACGTCTGGGCAAATGATTGGGTAGAATACACAGACTCCTGTGACACCGCTACCCTCAATGATGCAACTGGTAGATCCTAATATTCCACATCACCAGCTAACTCTATTGAGTATGCACGCCGGTTCACCAGGCAACATCCTTCCATTATAAAATTGCTACGCTTCCTGCTCGTGTGAGCAGATCCTCGTATTAAAAGGGATATCCGGCAGAAAAGCGTGGCGTAGTTCTCAGCACAATAATGATATACTGTGTGCAGTCTCTCTGTGCGCTAATACTAGCTACGAGGATTAGCTTCACGCACACAGTAACTATCTTACTGATGTGGTGCAGAAGCGCTATTCTACACAATTTGAGGCCATAATAGCATGGATAATTTATGGGCACCCTGGCGTATGGCGTTTATCGATCCCAAAGATCCTCCACCGCCAGGTTGTATCTTTTGTACCCAACCAGCCGCACGCGATGATCGGAAGTATCATATCTTACACCGTGGCGAGCATTGTTTTATGATGTTGAATCTCTATCCGTATAGCAACGGTCATCTTATGATTGCGCCCTACCAGCATACTGGCGCGCTTGATCTATTAAGCGCGGAGACGCTGGCGGATATGATGGCGCAGGCACAGTGGGCCTTACGGGCCTTAAAACTGGCGATGAAACCCGATGGCTTTAATATGGGCATCAACATGGGAAAAGTTGCGGGTGCTGGCTTCGCGGAACATGTTCATTATCATGTGGTCCCACGCTGGAATGGAGATACGAACTTCATGCCAGTGATCGGGGATGTCAAAGTCATGCCAGAACACCTGGATATTGTCTATGAGCATCTGCTGCAGGCTCTGGCCGAAACTAAATCCTGAAAGCCAACGTAGGAACCACTATTCACGGGCAATAACGCTTCAACAAGAGAATTCATGAAGGGAAGTGTAGGTGCAGCACGAACGTTTTCCATCATTCTCGCCAATCCCGGTCTGTCCATCATAATTCTCGTTATTTTAGCGGTATTGTCCGTGAAGGGTGGCGCTACGAGGTTGGTGGGGTTAGCCACGGAAGACATAGCCTACGCCACGCACGGTTTGCAGGAGTTTGGGGCTGGCAGGATCTAGTTCGAGCTTTTCACGTAACCAGCGGATATGGACATCAACGGTACGCGTATCTCCCACATAATCATAGCCCCAGACGTGCTGTAACAATTGATCACGCGTCAGGACGGTTCCATGATTGCGAGCCAGATAGATAAGCAAGTCATATTGCTTTGGCTGCAGGTCAATCATCTGTCCACGAATCGTCACTTGCCTGCCTGATAGATTGACATGCAGATCGCCAACAACCAGTTCATTGCGTTTGGATGGGGGTTGGCGTTCGCGTGGCTGTTCCTCGGCCCCATTGGGATAATCCGCGCGTCGTAAGAGGGCACGGACACGCGCTAACAGCTCACGGCGTCCAAAGGGTTTCGTAATATAATCATCAGCACCAACCTCAAGCCCCACTACTTTATCAATCTCATCCCCTTTAGCTGTCAACATAACGATCGGAGTGGTCGCAGTCGCATCCTGACGGCGTAACTGGCGGCATACTTCCAATCCATCCATACCGGGCAGCATTACATCCAGCACCACAAGATCTGGTGGCTCGCGCCGGGCTTCATCCAGGGCACTCAAGCCATTGGACGCCGTAACAACTCGATAGCCCGCCTGTTCCAGATTATAGGTAATGGTTTCGAGCAAAATATCTTCGTCATCAACTACCAATATTCGACGTACCACGGTCATCTCCCCTGTCAGGACAATATAGATCAGATCAGTGCTTCAGACTCCATAAAAATTTCATTATATACTAACCGAAGCGGCCGCTGATATAATCTTCGGTAGCTCTCTGTTGTGGACGTTCAAATAGCTGAACAGTTGGAGCATACTCTATCAATTTGCCACTTAAGAAAAAGCCAGTAAAGTGCGAGACACGCGCTGCCTGTTGCATATTATGTGTCACTATTACAACAGTATACTCTTTGACAAGCTCAGTAATCAGTTCTTCAATCTTCAGGGTCGCAATCGGGTCCAGAGCTGAGCAAGGTTCATCCATTAAAAGCACTTCAGGCTCAATGGCCAGGGCACGCGCAATACATAGACGCTGCTGTTGACCACCCGAGAGACTCAGAGCGGAAGTATGCAAACGATCCTTCACTTCATCCCAGAGCGCAGCTCCACGCAAGCTATATTCGACACGCTCCTGAATATGTTTCCTTGACTTTCCCTGAACACGCAATCCATATGCAATATTATCATATATCGATTTTTGAAAAGGATTGGCACGCTGGAAAACCATCCCGATACGCTGGCGTAGCAACACCACGTCGGTCTTTTTGTCATAAATATTGGCTCCACTGAAGAGAGCCTGCCCCTGAATGCGCGTGCCGGGAATCAAGTCGTTCATGCGATTCAAGCTGCGTAAAAAGGTTGATTTGCCGCAACCAGAAGGTCCAATTAACGCAGTAACCTGACGGTCGCGAATTGGCAAGGAGATATCATACAATGCCTGCTTCGAGCCATAAAAGAAATTCGCATTTTTAACATCGATTTTAAGTGGAGAACGCACATTTAACGTTTGAGTAGGATCGAAGTGACCCATATGCTCATTTTTTTCCTCCACAACCTCTTGAATAGCCGTATCAGCACTGATTTTTGTCCGGGTCGCGGCGTTGCTCTCAGATTGTGGTTGTTTATCGCCACTATGAAATTGTTGCGGTTCCATTCTTCCTCCTTAATAGGCACGCTGCTTCAAAATTATCACTGTTCGGTTAAAAATATCTTATGCAGAGGTTAAGAGAATGTTAAAAAAAATCCCTGGGGATAGGTTTGTGTAGACCTCGTCCTCACGGTGAGGCTCGGAAGATGAGCAGAGATGCATATTGATAACACATACACGAGTGTTGGAAAAGCGAGCAAAGATCTTTGGGATGATGAGATCTTATTATAACGCTAGTACGTTCATCCCGGGGGCCAGTACTCCTGCGGCGCGGGACAGCCTCACCATAAAAGGATGGCCTCCAGGATGAGGGCTATTAATTATGGTCGGCAGAGTCGGCTGTGGCTGTTGCGGAGTTAGCTTCTTCTTGAACTGGCTGCTCATCTGCGACGGTTGAGTTTGTAGGTTCAGCGGTTGCATCAGTAACAGGTTCTTCAACATTGCCCGGCTGATTGCTTTCAGCAGCAGCAGGAGTGTCCTGCTCAAAAGAATAAGCACCATTGCTCTGTAAAATTTCACTGACCTCTTGCTCGCGGCCATCAGGGCGAATAGAAACAACGATTTTCCCGGATTTATAGGCATTATTGTAATAGCTTGCCTGCTCTTCAGGCATGCCAAGTTTTTCCAGGTCAGATTGTAAATCAGAGGTCGCATGGCTGGATGAATTGATAGCTACCCCGACCTGATCATAGCGTAAGCCAAGGGTACGCAAGGTATCAACTGCCTGCCTGGCAGGATTCTCTGCTTGAAAAATACCTACGATAAGTGGTGTCTGATATGTTGTCATACAAATTCCTTTCAGACTAATCTTCCCAATACTACTTTTGCTCAGCCATCCAACACTTCATTTACTACGTATGTCTGATGGAATTGGATGCAAAAACTGTCTGAACAGGACATTTTTCGGCTCTTTATCCTTCCGGGTGATGGGGGAAGGGAATAATGGCAAGGACTGTCATGCCCCCGGCATGCCTGCCACCTCTGCACCCTGCATTCACCCTATAGCTGGATTGTTGTGAGGTGGATTGTTTTTTGGCTGGTGGAGGCGAGCAGAGGATGGGTAGGGGACCAGTCCAGTGCTCGTATCCAGGCCTGATGAAGATCTGAGAGGGCCAGATAGGTGGTGTCTGGATCAGAGGCGGACCAGATGCGTAGAATTGTATCGTCGCCACCGGAGGCGATTGCGGTTCCATCGGGCGACCAGGCGAGAGCTTTGATAGCTCGCGTATGCTGGGGATAGACATGCAGCAGGCGCCCCGTCGTAGCATCCCAGATATGCGCCCGGGTATCCTGACCGGCGGAAGCCATATGGATACCATCAGGCGACCAGCCCAACGTATAGACGGGTCCAGTGTGGTGTGTATAGGTAAGTGGTGGAGGTGCTTCGATTGGGAGCCAGATTTGTACGACGTTATCAAAGCTGGCGGAGGCAATACGACTGCCATCCGGCGACCAGGGTGCGGCAAAGATACGATACTGGCTACGGTGAGTATAGATATGCTGGCCGCTCAAGGCATCCCAGATCTGTACGGTATTATCGCCAAAGTCGCCTCCTGAAGCGATGGTATGTCCATCAGGTGACCAGGAGATGCTATGTACAAAGCGTTGATGACCGCGATAGGTTGTCACGACACGACCAGTGCTTGCCTCCCAGACATAAATGATCCCATTCAGATCACCGCTGGCGAGATAGCATGCATCCGGCGACCAGTCCAGGGCAAGTATGCAGGCTTGATGTGTGCGAAAAGTGTAGATAGTATGCCCGCTCTCAGGTTCCCAGATACGTACGGTATTATCGCGTCCACCGGAGGCGATACGTGTGCCGGCGGGCGACCAGCTTAGAGTAAAAACATTATCGGTATGTTCGGTATAATGAGAGTAGCTAGTTGCTGTGACACCCATGAAGGCTAATGCTCCCTGGGGCCATCAATAAGTAGATTGATGGCATGTGGCAATACGGGCAGGACATATTCGAGGCATTCCTGCACTGCCTTGGGGCTCCCTGGCAGATTAATAATCAGAGTATGCCCACGTACGCCAGCTACGCCACGGGAAAGCATCGCCATAGGCGTATATTGCAGGCTAATGGCACGTAATGCCTCAGCAATCCCCGGTGCCTCCCGTTCAATGACAGTGTTTGTCGCTTCAGGAGTGACATCGCGTGGAGCAAGACCAGTACCACCTGTGGTCAGAATCAGATTCAGATGTTGCTCATCGCTCCATTGGAGCAGGGTGCTGACAATCTGATCCTGCTCATCGGGAACAATCCTCTGAGAATGGACAGCTGAGTCCGGGAGTCGAGCGACTAATTCCCGGATACGTTCGCCGCTGATATCCTGGCGTTCATGGCGGGCTGCTCCATCGCTAATGGTCAGAATGCCAATGGTGATCATATTACCCTCGTGTTGCCAATTCACGCATTAAAGCGCCTACCTGACGGCGAGATCCATGGACCCAGACGGTATATTCATCGGGTTGATCTTCCACCTCGATACAGCATCCCATTTCGGTTGCGAGTTTGCGTGTAATATCATGGAATTGTCCGCGTTCCGCCTCATTCCGGCTCTGCGTACTCAAGGCCAGACGACCAAGGCGATCTTCTGGCGACAAAACAGCGCCAATCACCTCACCTAACTGCTCGATCCCAAAGACCACCTTCAAAGGAGGCATATCTTTCGCCTCGGAAGGGGTCAGCGAGACGACACGTCCGCCATTGTTATTCTCATCTTTATTACTTTGCTGATCACGCACCTTGCTCGCATCCATGTATACGTCGCGCAACTTTTCGAGGATCAATATACGCGCATCCTCAGGAGCATCGGCGCGTGGATGTACATAGGCCAGAATTTTATAGGCTGGATCGGAATAGACAAATGGCGTCGAAATAGCAGCCCTTCTCCCACAATTGGGACAGGTCGCCACATTGATTAAACCTGCCAGCACGACATAGCGCAGGTGTGGATCTTCTGCGGCATTTACATATTCATACGCCTGACCGGAAAATGGTTGTCCACAGGGACAGGTAAAAGTGTGTGTTGTTGAGCGTGACATATGACAAATTCTTCGCTATAACTTCTATCTAGTGAACGGATACAGATCAATACTCTCATAAGTATAACATACTTTTTGCGAAGATTCCCCGGCCATTGCACATGCTGGATCGTCCATTTTCCACTCACTACATCCATTTTCAAGGTCAGCGGCGGCGATTCTTGCTCAAGGCTTTGGTTGAGTAATTGAATTTGACTCCCTGATGCTCCATAAAAGCCTGGAAGTGGCCATAGAATTCGTTGCGGTCTTGCATGGAGATGACCGAGACGGCATCGGCGGTCTCAATGGCGTAGGGATAGCCATTGCCAGCAATAATTTCAGCGCGCACTACATCTAATACGGGTTCGAGAATGCCATCATCGATCATCCAACGCGGAAACTCGAGGCGCGTCGGTGGCCGGGTGCCAGAGGTTTGCAAATAACAGAAGGCGATGCTGTTGTGATAGGAGCCATAGCTGGCGAGAACGTCGTTACGAGCACAGATCATGGCAGGTGTGCGATCCCCCCAGTGGAGATGTCCCTTCCAGAGCAGGGCATCGTGTATTTTCCTGGTATCGCGCAAGACGGGTTGGGATGTGGTCGCATCCAGCCGCCGCAACATGGTAATCATATCGCGAGCATAGCTGGTATCAATATAGCCGATCAATGGCACGCGCAATTCCTCAGAGGTCCGCAGCAAAGAGATAGCAGCGTCGATGTAGCGCTGGCGATAGGGGTTGGGCATGGTGAGGGCGAAGGAGACGACCAGTGAGCCATCAAAGAAGACGACCGGACTGTATAATGGATCATCATCGCTGCGCACAGCCGCATACTGCTGCATAAGTGAGCAGAGCGTCTCAACTTCGAGCAGATAACGGCGCTGTGTTACCTGCATCTCAGAATAGGGATAGCTATCGGGATCATCTGAATCGTCGTGAACCTCTTCCATGAGCTCTTCGGGGGCCAGCACATCCATGCGCACATCTTTAGTATAGGGTTTGCTGCGCGAATGAGGATTAACAAAGAAGCCAACCTGGACCAGACCAACAGGAATTGAGGCGTCGCGCCAGGGCATCAACTGGCTGCCATCAACCGCAATCGTTGTAATCCCTTCAATACATTCGGCCCACAGTCGGGATTGTTCATGGGTATGGAATTCCCGTCCAAAGGGAAAAACCGGACCGTGATAATCCTGTTCGGTGATATTTGCCAGCCAGTGATCAAACTCCATGGTAGGACGAGCACCTGCGGAGGATATACCGCTATCCTCAGGAGGTAACATCCTTTCAAGCTGATTGCTGGATGTATAACGCTCATGAAGGCTTTCAAGGGCGTGTTGATAGAGTAATAGCTGCTCGGTGAAAGAGCCATCAAACTGCGAGAATTGTCCTTTTTTCGCGTTGAGCGCGGCCAATAACTTGCCTTTGTGCAGCATAATCTCTCCCTGCTAGTTAGTCGACAGCAATGAACGATCCTGTCCATGCGTTCCCGTATCACTCTGCCAGGTCTGGTTAAAGGTGGCCTGGGGCAATGCTCCATCATCGTCATCGAGGATGCGCGTCTCGCCATTGACCTTGTTGAGACGAACCAGACTGTCGAGTCCCTGTTCAAACGTATCATCGTGACTGATCACAATCAACTGATCAAAGCCACGCACACGCCGGATCTGCTCGGCCAGATTCATACGCCGTAGCTCATCCATGTTCTGGGTGGGCTCATCGAAGAAGGCAATATTGAGAGTTGAGAGCTTCTTGAGGAGCGCCAGACGGACCGCGAGGGCGGCACTCATCTGCTCGCCGCCACTCAATTGGGCAAAGCTGCGATCAACGCTCTGGCGGCGCATAATGATCTCATAATCATTGCGCCAGGATAACTGGACACTGCGATCACCGATCACCTCGCCAAAAATACGATTAGCCTCCGCGGAAATATCGGCCAACATCGCCTTTAAAACATGGGGAGCGGCCTCTTTAATCATGCCACGGAACTGCTCGGTCATTTTGGTGAGATCGTTTAAGGTCTGTTGTTCGGTACGGGCCGTCTCTAATTCATGATAGAGCGCCTCGGCTCGTTCGATATCCTGTTCCAGCTTCGCAATTTGCTCTTGCAGAGATTTCATGTTTCCGGCCAGTTCGTTCTGCGTATCTTTAAGCTGCCCAATCGTTGTGCGCAGGGTATCCAGTTCTTGCTGCTGGAAAGCTGCCTGAGCCTGCTGAAAGGCTTGCTGAAGCTGTTGCAATTGCTGTGCGGCCTGTGCAGTGGCCGTGCTTTGCTGCTGATAAGCCTCTGTGCGTTCAGGGAGAAGCTGGGCCTCATTCTGATATTGGAGATAACGCTGATAACCAGCCTTACTGAGCTGGCTAATAGCCTCCTGCTGCGCGATCATACTATCCAGCGTGGCATAAGCTACCAGTTGGCTATCCAGGGCCTGTAACTGCTCCTCTGACTGCTGTTGCTGTAATCGAGAACTGGCAAGCTGTTGCTGATACTGGGCCTCTTTCGCAATCACCTCTTGTCTGGCTCGGCTCTCAGAACGGGGATCATTCAATGCAACCAGTTCCGCTTCAAGCTGCTTGAGTCTGCTCAAGCTCCCCTGCAATTGTGTAGCCTCTTGTTGAAATGTCTGGATATCGGCAGCCACCTGTTCAAGCTGACGATGCCATTGCTCCTGCTGCTTCTGCAAGCCATCCAATTCACGTACCTGCTTATCGGCGTTCCGACTCTCACGTAACTCTTTCTCCGCCTCTTGCAGTTGCTGTTCTACCTGCTCGATAGCTTGCAGATCTTGATTGAGGATAGCAATTTCTTGCTCTGAACGTGTGATATCGCGTTTCAGACGCTGCATCTGTTCTGCCAGTGCATCGCGCTTCTCAGTATAGAGTTGTTGTCTGCTCAAAGCCTCTACAAAGGGTTGGATCTGATCCATGCGCTCCGTCAGACGATTTTGCCGGGTGATAATAATTGCGATGTTTTGCTTTTCTGTGACCAGCAGATCTTCAAAATAAGACTCCAGACTGACGATGCCACGTTGGCGGATGTTGAGACAACTTTCATTGAGCAAAGGACACTGTCCACCAGCTGATTGTGCCCGCGAACGGGCATAACCTTCAACGTTACCCTCTAAACGGTTCCGCTGTGCGGTAAGTTCCAGTAAGCGCTGTTCGAGCTCTGGCTGCTCCCCGGCCTCGCTACGATGCTTTGCGATATATTCCAGATTATTTTCAGCGCGCGCGAGTTTAACATTCAGTGGATCGTGCTCTTTCTGCCTTTCTTGCAAGAGCCTGATCTTCTCCTGGAGCTGTTGCTGCTTTTCGCTACGACGACCAGCCAGAGCTCGTAAATCGGTATAGGTCTCAGTGCGCGCTTCCAGCAATTGAGCCAGCGGCTGCAAGGGCTCGATAGCACTGATACGGACCTGACAACGTTCGCATTCCTGTTTCAAGCGTTTATATTGTGCCTGCGCCTGCTCGATCCTGATCGTGATATCATCATAGCGCTGCTTCTGCTGGCGCGCCTCATCGCGCTGCTGCTCCAGGCTCATCTGCCTTTCAACCAGTGGAGCGAGATCAGCAATACGGCGGCGGGCGCTCTCGACCTCCTGCAACTGATCCTGATGATGTTTGATGCGCTCCTCAAGCTGGAGGCGGGTACTCTCTATCGATGAGTGTTGCTGGCGCAAGGCATCGCGCTGACTGATCTGTTGTCGTAAGTCGCGGAGCGTCAGGGTGGCCTGCTGATTGCGTTCATAATCCACCTGAGACTCACTCACAATCTGCCGGGCGGTGCGAGCAGCCTCATAGCTCTGGGTACGTTGTTGTAGCAGTTGGAGGGCATAATCATAATGCTGGGAGGCTTGCTGATGCTGAATATCCAGTTCTCTGAGCTGCTCGGCCTGTTGATCCAGAACAACTTTGCGCCGTTCATATTGAATAAGTTGCTCACTCAATTGTGCATTGCGTTGCATATTCTGCAGATCTTCCTGGCGCTTCACCTTTAAATCTGCGCGCCAGGCATCCAAATCCCGCGTCTCATATTGCAGGCGATCAATGATGCTCTGCTGTTCCTGGGCCTGAGCTTTATAATAATTCTGGGTATCAAGCAGATTCTTAGCGGCTGTGGGATAATCCTCGATCTGGAGCAGGGCATCAAAGGTAAGCTTCCGTTTGGCTGGAGTTTCCAGGAAGATGGAGGTAAATGTTCCCTGTGGAACACCCAGGGCGTCGCGGAAGAGGGCATCCAGCGAGCGGCCACGCTCAATACCAAAGAGTTCGTGAAGCTTATCCAGAACGTCAGCCCGCTGCTCAAGGCGCATATCGGCCTCTTTGTCATAGATCAGCCAGTGCGCGCCAGAACCGATACGGCGCTCTACCGTGTAAGGACGCTCGTCGCTACCGATCAGATGAATGACAATCTTGCCACTTTTTTCGCCTTCGCGGATAAACTGGCTCTGATTATAGGAAAGATGGTCGAAGAGCGCGAAACCGATAGCCTCAACCAGCGTCGTTTTGCCAGCGCCATTGGAACCACTGATAGCGGTTGTGCCACGTCGAACATCCACACTAATTTGACGATAACTTTTTATATTTTCTAACTCAATACGCGTAATGAGCATAATACAGCGGCCAGCCTTCCCTGCAGGCAATTGCGAAAATAAAGATACCTGCACAACAACTATTCTGTATCAAGATAGCAAAAGTGGAAACATTCAGGCGCATTATAACATGCCTGGGAAGAATACCCCTGGAGACAGGCAAGAGTGAGGAATGCCGATCCACACAGAGCCTCATCGTAAAGGATGAGGCTCCGTGCGCGGGAGGGCTATTTTTTCTTTGCAGGCGGAGGAAGAACCGCCGTTGGAGACGCGGCCGTTGGCGTCCTGGTGGCATTGATTTTGGCCTTTTCGTCGGCGACCTTGCGTTGTAAGGCTCGCAGGTAGGCCTGAGCGCCATCCAGATCAGACTGGGTGATGGCATCCAGTTGCTTTGGCATCAGGTTTACCTGATTAACCCAGGACTCCAGGACTTTTTGAATGGCAATTAACGTTGCGTTATCCTGGTAGACGCCAGCCAGCCATTCACGAGCCGTTTTAAAGGCTTTAAGCATGCCCTGTAATACATCGCCAGTGATGGTCGCGCCAAATTTTACAATCGGTGAGACAAAGACATCATAAGCCTCGCGTGTCAGGCGGGCAGCAGAAATGGCCCCCTCAAGAGTAAAACCTTCAAGCGTATCCAGGGAGGAAACAAATTCCTTACGAGCCTGATCCACGCCCTGACTCACGCCTTTATTAAAGGCATCCTGTACCTGCTGCTCCACATTCGAGCCAACAGTACCGACCGCTTGCGGCACTTTGGGACCATATTCAATGGCGGCGAATCCTACACCAGCCACGGCTGCCGCCCCGGCTCCAATTAATAAACCGCGTCGTGAAAGCTTCTTCTTTTTAGCGCCACGCTTCGACTGTCCCACCGACGAACGATCCTCTTCATACTCATACTCATATTCGTAGTTTGGATCTTCATCGGGATAGATACGCTCAGGAAGGGCCGGGCTCAGGCGCTGCGTCAATTTTGCCGGAACAGGCTGGCGCAAAGATGATGCTCGCGCTGGACGCAAAGACGGCTCATCATCATAATCATCATCAAATGTACGCGTATAGCGTACACGCTGATTAAGAGATTCCTCAATCCCCAGATCAGGATCAACTTCAGCTAAATCACGCCAATCCTCATTGCGATAGATATCGCCATATTCATCATCGTTATCATGCTCATCGTATTCATCATCTGAGGGCACTAGCAGAGAGCTGGTAAAAGGTAGCGGAGGAACATCGGCGCGTCCTGAGCGCGATTGACGGATGGGATGATGGACAAAGCGCACATTCGAGCCATATTCTTCCGCTCCGCTATGACGTGCGCCTGAACGCCTACCAGAGCGCGAACCAACCAGCCCCGCTTCTGGATTGGGCTGGTCTGAAAATTCAAGCTGTTCAATGCCATCCTCGCCCGGACGTTTACTCGCAATGATACTTTGACGCATGAGCTGTCGAGTTCGCCGGGGGTCAGGTCGCTGTGCCAGCATCATACCAGAGCGGCTCGCAGCATTGGTAGGATTACTGCGCACACTAGAATCGTTGGGGGTGCGCAATGGATTATAATCATAGCCATACTGACGTCCAGGGCTTTTACGGTAGGTTCGTCTTTCCAGGTGATCCTTCGACATGCTTTCCTCTACTCCTCCTGAGTTGACAATCGCCAATTGGGGGCACTCATGCGGCACCAGAACGCAGGATAATGTAGCTCGTTCTTTATAATACACATTCTACATTACAACTGCCATTTCGTCCATATACCTACTCACCAATCAGCAAATTTCCCAGATTGTGCCAGATAGTCTGAATAGGAATAGTAACATCCTCCTATTCTTTTTCAATCTTACCAAACAGGTAGCTGCTCAAGCGTTTCAATATCAGGTAGATGTTTACGTACCCATGACCTTTTTTTAGCACCTGAGGTGCTAAAAAAAGGTCATGTGAGAGAGTGTCAGCCTCTCGTGGTCTCCACAGTCTCTATGCATGAGTTTTCGCACCTGTGGTGCTCAAACATCTTTTTATGGTGTAGTGCAGGAAAGGTGCTATGCACCTTTCCTGCACTACACCATAAAAAGGGCTCAGGCGCGCACGCGCCTGCCAGCCAGGGAGCAGCAAGATCGCGCTGGTATTGGGGGGCTGACACTCTCTGATAAAATCATGAGAGTCCAGCACTCATAAGGCGGATGATATGGCACAAACAAAGAGGCGCTGCTTTTGTGCATCGAACAATGGTACTTCTTTCTCCATGGAGAATGATAGCTGCCATTCGATAATTCAAAGGACGCGCCTGCCAGCAGGCACAAATCCATTATGCATATCGTGATTGAAAGCAAGCTATGCTATAATGACTCTCAGTGTTATTTCGCCTGAGGGCCAGGAGGAACGGACAGCATGCCTGAAACTGAAAGAGATACACAAAACATGCCAATCGTTGCATGTGTAACGGTTGGCGCTCTTGAGGAAAATTGCTATATCTATGCTTGCCCCGACACACGTGAGGCAGTTATCATCGATCCAGGGGATGAGCCAGAAAGAATTCTTGAGACGATTCAAGAGCTCAAGCTTATTCCCAGGTATATCATAAACACTCACGGACACATTGACCATATTTGTGCCATTGATGCGGTCAGTGAAGTATATCCGGTACCACTTGCAATTCATCCAGCTGACGTTCCTTTCTATACAGATGAACGAACAGCACAAAGTTATGGACTTCCGACTCCATTAGTCAAGAGGAAGCCAGATATTTTGCTTCAAGAAGGGGACCATATTTCATTTGGGACCTTAAGCCTTGAAGTTATGCATACCCCCGGTCATACTCCTGGCGGCATTAGTTTAATCAGCCCATCCTATTGTGTCTTTAGCGGTGATACCCTCTTCTATCGCAGCATCGGACGAACCGATTTGCCAGGGGGGAACTATGAACAGATTGAGCAATCGATCCGAAATAAATTATATACCCTTGAAGATGATCTCGTTGTCTTTCCAGGTCATGGGCAGCCAACAACTATTATAGAAGAAAAGTATGAAAACCCATTCGTAATTGCAGAGGAGTAAAGTAGTGTCAGTTATCTGCGTAATTGGAACAGGCTATGTAGGCTTGGTAACAGGCACGTGCCTCGCCGATCTAGGTAATACCGTCACATGCGTTGATATCGTACAAGAAAAAATTGACCGTTTAAAACAGGGGATTCTCCCCATCTATGAGCCAGGCCTGGAAGAGATGGTTGAGCGCAATGTGCAGGCGGACCGCTTGCATTTTACAACCAATTATCAGGAGGGTCTGAAAGATAGCGAATTTATCTTCATCGCAGTCAACACACCGACCGGCAATACTCAGGGAGGCGCAGACATGCGCTTTGTGGAGAGCGCAGCACGCAGCATCGCCGAGAATCTCGATCACTATGCAATTGTCATTAATAAGAGCACGGTGCCAGTAGGCAGTGGTGACGTTGTTTCACGCGTCATTCAAAACAATTTAAAATCTCCTCAAGCATCATTCTCGGTCGTCTCCAATCCTGAGTTCTTACGTGAAGGTGCAGCCCTGCTCGACTTCCAGAATCCTGATCGTATTGTACTGGGCTCAACTGAGCCAGAGGCTGCCCATAAAGTAGCACGCCTCTACTTACAGTTACGCGCCCCTTTCGTGATCACAGACCTCTATACAGCCGAGATGATCAAGTATGCATCGAATGCCTTCCTGGCAACCAAGATCTCTTTTATCAATGAGATCGCGCAGATCTGTGAGCGTCTGGGGGCCGATGTTAAACAGGTTGCCGTCGGTATGGGATATGATAAACGCATCGGGCATGCCTTCCTGGATGCTGGCCTGGGATATGGCGGTAGCTGTTTCCCGAAAGATGTGCGGGCCCTGGCCCACATGGCTGACGAGGCTGGCTTACATCCCCAGATGTTGCGTGCTGTGATGGACATCAACCATGATCAGCGCCGCCTGGTGGTCTCAAAGTTGACCAATATGCTGGGTTCCCTGCGTGGTACCACAATTGGAATTCTGGGTCTGGCCTTCAAGCCAAATACGGATGACATGCGAGAGGCACCAGCCGTCGATATTATCCACTGGGTCACCAGCCAGGGTGCCAGCGTGCGTGTCTATGATCCCATTGCCACAGAGACCGGTCGTGAGGCATTGCGCCATGAAAATGTCAATATGGATGCTGTAACCTTCTGTAAAAATCCTTATGAGGTTGCGGAACAGGCCGATGCACTGGTCGTCGTCACGGAATGGAATGAATTTAAAGCTTTAAACATGCAGAAGATCAGTGCCGTCATGGAACGTCCTGTCCTGATCGATGGACGCAACATTTACGATCCAGCTGAAATGAAACGCTATGGATTCTACTACCGTGGTATGGGGCGTGCAACCAATCCTGCACCGTCTGTGCTATCATCTGAGGATACTACCAGCCTTGATGAGGAAGAGGCGATCCAGGAAACATTAATTGGTCGCGAGAGCTAAAATAACGGAGTAGATATAGCATGCATCAGGAAGATCAGCCATTACTCTTTACCCCACTCGTACGACAAACCGGACAGCCAATCCCTGATTGGCTCTTCGGTCCAGGAGGCGTGACGGGTCTTCCCGGCGCCCTGCATCAGACACAGGGCGTGAATGTCGCCGTTGGCGTCGATATTATCGAGGTGGATCGTATCCGCAAGGTGTATGAAAAACACGGTGAGCGTTTCTTAAAGCGTGTCTTCACCGAACTCGAAGTAGCTCAATGCCGTGGCAAGGTCGCCCGCCTGGCGGGACGCTTTGCGGTCAAAGAGGCTATCTGCAAAGCCCTGGGAACCGGCATGCGCGGCGTGGCATGGCGCGAAATGGAGGTAGTCCAACTCTATAGTGGACGCCCCTCGGTGCGCCTGCATGGCAACGCCAAAAAACGCGCTGAATACCTGGGCCTGACAGCCTTTGATGTCAGTATCGCCGACCTGGCACAAATCTCCATCGCCATCGCCATCGGCGTACAGGTCGCCCCTCCACCTGATCCCCTCCCCCCCGAAGCATAAAACAAAAATATCCCCGTACCACCGTCATATCTAACATAACCAAAACAATTGATCAAAAACGTAGGCACAGCACGAAGCATAAGCACAGGTCCGTGCTCCGTTTCTCGTACGCCTCTCCTTATCCCCGCATACCATACCAGCGGCAAAGCAGTAGCACTCTGTTATGGTAAAATAAGCCGAAAAAGAATTGTTGGGAGAGAGCATATGCGAGCGTTGTTACAGCGTGTGAGCCAGGCCAGCGTTACGGTTGAGACACAGATTGTGGGACAGATTGAGCATGGTCTGCTGGTATTTTTAGGGATAGGTCAGGGGGATAGCGAAGTTCAGATCAAGACCCTGGCAGAGAAAATTGTCCATTTGCGGATCTTTGAGGATGCCGAGGGGAAGATGAATCGTTCAGTCCTTGATATTGGCGGCGCAATCCTGGCGGTCTCACAATTTACGCTTTATGCCAATGCGCGCCGTGGTCGCAGGCCCAGTTTTACCGCCGCCGCCTCCCCAGATCTCGCAGAACCCTTATTTGAACAATTCAAACAGGCCCTCACAGCCTATGGGATTCCTGTTGCCAGTGGCATTTTTGGTGCAGCTATGGATATTCAGCTTTGCAATCAAGGCCCGGTCACTATCTGGCTCGATAGTGAGGATCTTTAAGAATGTGTCCCACGGTCTCTTACCTCCCTCTCGCCGCCGCGTGCGGCGACAAATAAAAGAAGTAAAAGAGGTATTTTTTTTGGGGGGGACACCCCAAACCCCGGCAAAGGGCTGGCCGCCCTTTGCAATCCCGCTTGAAAAGCCTTACGTTCGCACCTATGGAGATTGCATCCCCTGCAAGCGCGCGAAAAGATTCCTACACATAGTAGTGCTTATCAGATATGATGAGCTGCATTTGCATATTTCTTTATAGTTGGATATGATGTATTGACAGCTTGCTTAAGAAATTTAGTGCTCCATTATACCTGAGAAGTTGCGAGGTAATGCTCTATGAGTTGGAATGCGAAACATCAGCAAGCAGGAGGTGCATACGCAGTTCGACCTGGCCCATCACATACTCCTGTATTATCATTGCTCGGTCTCTATGCGAGAGCTATTCTCAGACCTTCGGCTCGAACCTTCGCGCGTGCAGCGGAATATGCGCGTTGGCCGCTGATATGGATTCAACTGGCGATACTCGTCGCTATCCCCGCTGTATTAGGGGCCATCAGGGGTATCTTCCATGATCATTCGGCAGGTATCAATACACGCTCAAATGTGTTTTTTGCGCTGCTTGATGTCATTACAGTAGGAGCCACGCTGGGGGCCTTTATTCTAAAGATCATTCTGGTCCCAATCCTCTTTATCATCGGGGTTACGCTGCAATTTGTCATTGCGCGTGCCCTTGGTGGACGTGGGCACTTTGCCGGACATGCCTTCTCAATGCTACTCTATCAGGTGCCACTCACGCTAATCGGGAGTATTATTATCACCGCCTTTGTGTTGACCCATACCTCATCGCTCTTCTTTGCGCCGATTGTCAGCCTCATCTTTTTAGCGTATGGCATCCTCATCAATGTGTTTGTGATCAGGGGAGTGCATAACCTCTCACGCGATAAAGCCATTTTGAGTATCGTGATTCCATATGTAATTGGAGCCCTGGTTATATGTGGAGGATTGGCCGCAGTGGCGCATTATGTCGCGAATTCACTTTCTTCCCTGCACTGATTCCTGCACTATCCATCGCACAAAAGCAGACCGCCCAGCGAGGGTGTGGTCTGCTTTTGTTGTCACCTCTTTCTCTGCGCCATACGAAGAGGTAGAGTCATGTGCAAAAAAACCTGCACTGCGACGTTTTCTTGCTAAATTGACACTCCCTGGCATAAATGCACAGGGATTCTTCCTTCATCCATGAGACTTGCCCATCAGTCTCACAACTGAAAGGTAGCGGTCCACATGTCCAGAAGCGTTGCGCAAACCGAGGTTTGCAGGTTTCCGAGTGCCCCTGGGTACCAACCACTTGTTCTTGTGGTGCATGAAGCCCAACCAACCGTGAGGTGGGTATCGTGCCTCATCGTCTTCAGACGAATCTTTTTGCAATGGCTTCATTTCATACAGGAGAGTATACCAAATGTTTTAATGGTTGTCAATCAGGAAGAGCCATTCATCCCTGCCATGAATGGACAGGGCTTTCTGGCTCGTTTCCTGTAAAATCCTCACGAGGAAGTGAAAAGATGTTAAATAGATATGAATCAATGAAAGGCAACGCAATGGGCAAAAAAGTCGGCATGGCTATTGTAAGCGTTGTCATTATGCTATTTTTTCTCGCCATGAGCATCTATCAATTGGGCCGTGCCTTCAGCAACACACTGACCGGCCCCTCCGAAAACGCTGTACAAGTTTCAGGATGGATCGCACTGATACTTTTCTTGCTCAGCAGTATTTGCTTCATTCTGATTATCAGAAGCGACACCAGCCAGATGTAACCTGCACACCTGCATTACAACTTCATTTCAAGCATGTATCAATGAGAGTTGGATACGAACATAGGGCAAGAGATGCAGAACAACTATCTATATCTCTTGCCCTGCATATGAGATATACGCTATTAGTACTGAGGATATTGTGGCCCACCTGGCTGATTCGCACCTGAAGGGAATTGAGGTGGCTGTGGTCCCTGTGGATAGGAATTATATGATGGATAGGGTTGCTGCGGCCCACGGACCTGCTGACGTAACATATTCAACTCTTGATAAATCGGCCATTCACCAAATGCTAGCACTAACAGTACAATCAAATTGCCAATTGGAACAAACATTAATAAACTCAGTGCACCACTGTAGCCCGCTCTGGAAAAGATACGCCACCAGATGACAAGAGAAAAAACAATAGATACCAGAATGATAACAAGCATTACCACTCCATAGATAGCCAAAAAGCTGGAGTAGTCCGGAGTACCAGAGTTGGATGACATAAGAGTCTCCTTTTACCTGTAGGGGGATTTTTGTAATTTTTCTAAAGTTTTGTCGTACCAATAATACATAGGCATAATATGCCTATTAATAACAACTCATCCTATAATTAAACGTAACTTAATAGCAATAGTTAAACGTGCCACCATAGCAATATTAGGATAGTTATTTTTCACCGCCATTCCAGAGCATGAAACAGGGCTATTTAATGTTCGGAAAAAAGCGGGGTTGTTAGGGGCGGCAGATCCTGACCGGAGCGCGATGGCAGGCATGCCGGGGGCATGACAGTCCTCGCTCCTCTCTTCCGTTCCCCCGCCTGCGGCGGGAAAAGGGAAAATTAAATAGCCCTGAGCATGAAATCAAAGCTCTTGTTGCATGGCTTGAAATGCAGTATCATCTAGGTTAAGAAATTACAACCCGGAGCTACAAAGTCATGAGCGACACAAAGATAGAGCAGATCCAATCTTCCAGGCAGATAGCATCTGAGAATTTGCCACTGGTGATAGGATTAGACCTCGGAGGGACACAAATCCGTACCGCGGTGCTGCGGGGTTCTCAATTACTCTCTCGTGTTGGACTCCTTACTGGCGAGAATCCTTCTCCTGATCGTATCATTCCTCGAATGTACGAATCAGTTTATCAGGCATTGCAGGAAGCGCATATTACTCTGGATGAGGTTGCAGGTATCGGTATTGGCGCACCAGGACCATTAAATAACCGCACCGGTGTGGTCTATGCTCCACCCAATTTGCCCGGTTGGAACGATGTACCATTGCGCACGATGTTCCTTGAGGAATTTAATATACCTGTATTTGTAGAAAACGATGCCAATGCAGCGGCGCTAGGTGAATATATGTTCGGCGCGGGCCGTGGCAGTAAAGAAATCGCCTATATCACTATCAGTACCGGCATTGGCGGTGGCATTATCGCGGATGGAAACATTGTTGAAGGTATCTCAGGGACAGCTATTGAACTGGGTCATATGACCATTGACTGGCATGGGGTGCGTTGTAACTGTGGCAATATCGGCTGCTGGGAGAGCATCTCATCCGGTACGGCAATTGCACGCCGTGCTCATGAGTTAATCGCGCTTGGCAAAGGCGAGGGTTTGCTTAATTTCGCGCTCACCCATCAGGCGCAGGAGGCAGGCGCGGATACCCCTTCTGATAGAGCGCGTGCGCACCTGGGCAGGGTTCATGTGAATGCTCGTATGGTTGCGCAGGCTGCTGAAGCCGGAGTACCAGAGGCGCAGGCTATTCTCAATGTCGCGGCCGAAGGATTGGGTGTCGGACTCATCAATGTCATTCATATATTTAATCCCGAACGCATCGTGCTGGGCGGTGGGGTTGTTCAGATTGGGGAACTCCTTTTGGCACCCGCCAGACGTCTTATTCAAGAGCGAACGATGAAAGTTCCCAAAGAAGCTGCGGAGATAGTGCTGGCCGAATTAGGCACGGATGCAGGTCTGGTTGGTGCCGGAGCCCTGGTCTATTATCATTGTTCATAACAAAGGAGAGATTACCACAACATGGCAGTACATAAAGAGCGCCTCGATGTAGCATTGGTGCGGTTAGGACTGGCTCCCAGCCGGGAGCGCGCCCGTGCTATTATCATGGCAGGGCAGGTCTATGTGGGAGAGCGGATGGTGGATAAACCTGGCACCCTTGTGCCACTCGATGCGCACTGCCATATCGCAGGAATCTCGCCCGAATTAAAATATGTAAGCCGCGGCGGCCTGAAGCTCGAAAAGGCGCTGGACGCCTTCCTGCTTGATCCTGCCGGGCGGATCGCTGCCGATATTGGGTCTTCGACGGGTGGTTTCACAGAATGCTTGCTAGAACGCGGAGCAACTCATGTCTATGCTATCGACGTTGGACATGGACAGCTCGCCTGGAAGCTGCGCAATGATCCACGTGTAATCGTGATGGAGCGCACCAATATCCGTAATGTCACCAGCCTGCCGGAAGCGATCCAGTGCGCCGTCATCGACGTCTCATTTATCTCTTTGCGACTGGTACTCCCCGCGCTGATCCCCTTACTTGTGAAGTCGCCGGACACCTGGATTGCTTCGCTGGTTAAACCCCAGTTTGAGGCTGGCAAAGCCGAAGTGGATCGCGGGGCGGGAGTGATTAAAGATCCACTGGTCCATCAACGCGTCCAGCAAGAACTCCAGGCATGGATCGAGCAAAATACCAGTCTCACGGTGGCAGGGATCGAAGATTCACCCATTCTGGGACGTGACGGCAACCGCGAGTTTCTCTTCCAACTCCGCTTCAAAGCCGCCCCATAAATAGAATTTCTGTGCGGGGATATCGTACAATAGAACCAGAGGTTTTCAGAAGAGAAGGAGCATGAAGACGTTGGCTGAACAGAAACCCTGGACGGTATTATCCTATACACGTTTGATCGATACTCCCTACTTGAGCGTGCGCTGTGAGCAGGTGGCGATACCCGATGGCCCGACGCTACACGATTATTACATTATCGAGAATTTTGGCTGGGTCGGTATTGTGCCAGTGACGGCCGATGGGTGTTTTTTGCTGAATCGTCAGTATAAGCATGGTATCGGGCTGGAAGTCCTGGAGTTCCCGGCTGGCGGCATCGATCCCCATGAGCGCGATGAGCCTGTTCTAACGGCCCATCGGGAGCTGATGGAGGAGAGCGGCTATAGCGTGGCCCCGGAAGATATGATCCTGCTGGCCCATATGTATGCCAATCCTACCGGCGCAGAGACGCGCATCTGGTGGTATCTGGCGCAAAACATCCAGCTCACGGGCGAACAGAAGATTGATCCGGTTGAGGTGATTGAGAATATGCTGGTGACCCCACAGGAATTGCTGCAGCTGATTGCCACGGGCCAGTTTGCAGTCCAGGGTCAGATCGCCGCCGCCTATATGGCTCTGGAACGCCTTGGCTATCTTCGTTCGACCTTCGAGTAAAGACAATACAAAAATCTTACAATTTCCTGCTATTTCTTTGATGTGTTACAGGTAAGATACTGGTATGAAGATTCTTGTTATAGAGGATGAAGCAAATATCACGCAGGTGATCCGGCTCTATCTGGAACAGGCCGGCTATGCAGTCAGCACGGCCAGCGACGGCATCGCTGGCCTGGAGTTGCATGCCCGCGAACAACCAGATCTGGTTGTCCTCGATCTGATGCTTCCGATCCTGGATGGAATGGAAGTCTGTCGACGCATTCGAGCCTGGGCCAGCACTCCTATCCTGATGTTAACAGCACGCCAGGGTGAAGATGACCGTATTGCGGGATTGGAAGCCGGAGCGGATGACTATCTGATCAAACCGTTTAGTCCACGTGAACTGGTCAGCCGTGTCAAAGCTATTTTGCGGCGCACGAGCAATACCAACGCAACCGCGACCGTCAGCCATACGGGAGAAGAGAAGGCGACTAGAGAAGAAAGCGTCAGCCCCTCTGCCACTGAAGAACGGAAATTTGGGGGCCTGATTATTAATCTACCCGCCCGACGCGTCACAGCCAATGGACAACAGATCGCGCTGACCGTCAAAGAATTTGATCTTTTGGTTGCGCTCGCCTCATCGCCTGATCGAGTCTTCACCCGCGAATCGCTGCTCAATCAGGTCTGGGGGTACAGCTATCTGGGAGATGGTCGTACCGTCGATGTTCATATCGGCACGCTGCGTAAAAAGATCGAGGCAGCCCCTGGTATGCCCCATCATATCCAGACGGTCTGGGGGGTCGGCTATAAATTTGTGCCCACACCAACAACAACCTCAAACGCTACCACGCAACACGCATAATACTGCAAGTCAAACAGGGAGAGATCGCATGAGCGCACGTCACAAAGCATCCGGCTTCAGCCTCAAATCCAAACTGGTGCTCAGCTACCTCCTTGTCATTCTGGGCACTGTGCTTGTGCTTACCTTCACTGTCTCTATTGTGATCCGCAACTACTACTATCAGGTAGAGATTGCCGAGCTTAAAAAAAATACCGTCGCGCCTTTCACTAACAGGCTCCTCAATTTTTACGCACAGCGTGGAAACTTTAATAATATCGCGGGCTTCCAGGATGGCGTGCCTCCATCCCAGATTCTCATGGTTTTTGATGCTCAGGGGACACTCACCTATTGCAGTGCGTCAGACTCTTCAGGCAACTCATTTTTTGGACAACAATACAACAATAATCAATACACAAAGAAAAATTGCGATAATAGCGCAATCAAGCAAGTTGCGCAGAAAACCCTGTCAGGAATAGATCAGCTTTCCGGTGATGTAAACCTTACAAATGCGAATGACACCGTTTCAGCCATCTATGTCAGTACACCACTGGTCGTCAATAGCCAGACCGTGGGTGTGTTGTATATGGCTGCCCCAAACTTTATCAATGGAAGTTCCGCCGTCACCGATGTCATCAATCAGATTAACTGGTCCATTATTATGACGGGCCTTGGAGTCGCAATCATTGCGGCCCTGGGTAGCTATCTCTTTGTGCGACGCTTTGTACGGCCGTTGGAAGCGCTGACAGTGGCGGCCGAACAGATGAAGCGCGGCAATTATACCGAACATGTGCAACCAAATTCTCATGATGAAGTCGGACTACTGACACAGACCTTCAATGAGATGGCCGATACTATTGAGGCCGATGTGAACGAACTGCGCCATCAGGATCAGATGCGCCGCGAGCTGATTGCGAATATTGCGCATGATCTGGCGACACCATTGACGGCCATTCAAGGACTGAGTGAGGCGATTGCGGACGATGTGATCACAACGCCAGAGGCGCGGCAGGAGACGGCACAGCGGATTGGACGAGAGATTCAACGCTTACGTCGTCTGGTAGCTGATGTGCGCCAGATGACCATGCTGGAAGCGGGACAGATCCAGCTTGATCTGGCTCCGTTGGATCTCCATTCCCTGGCGGATGAAACGGTAGCGGTGATCGAGCCAGAATGCACAGCAATGGGGATTACAATAAAAAATACCATCCCGACAACTACACCACAGGTACAGGCCGACAGTGATCGTATTACACAGGTGCTCTTAAATCTCCTTGATAACGCGCGTCGTCATACGAAAGCTGAAGGCAAGATTAGCATCGACGCACGACAGCAGGGCAACCAGATCCTGGTAGCAGTTACCGATACCGGCATCGGGATTGATCCAGCGGATCTCCCCCATATCTTCGAGCGCTTCTATCGCGCGGATCGTTCGCGGGCCGCCCAGACTGGTGGCAGCGGGTTGGGATTGGCTATCGTCAAGGCGATTATTACCGCACATGGTGGACAGATCTGGGCCGAAAGTACACCTGGAGAAGGAACACACGTCGTCTTTACACTGCCTCTTGTCGCACCAGTTCTCCCACCACAAAACATCCCACCATCCCGCCAACACGCTCGCCCCCAACGCGTCGGCTCGTAGGAGCCATCTTTCACGGGCAGTACAGTACCGTTTCAAGAAAAGGAATGATAAACAAAAAGGGTGGGGAATTCGTAGTCTGTCTATCCATTCCTCGTATTGAAACGGTATTGTCCTTCACGGGTGGCAATGACACAAAATAACCTCCTATGATATACTATGACAAGCAAACAAACAGTATTTTACATGACGAGATCCTTGTAGGCGTCGAATAAATAGTAAACATCATGCCTATTATTCTACTGTGGTCCTCCGCCGATAATAGAAAGAGGAGGGAGAGCGTTTTGTCACGATGAAGATGACATACACATTCCCACAGGAGCACGTGGAAAAGGAGTCTCTGATGGAGCGAGGAATTCATGATCCGCTACTCATTACAACAAAACTAGCCATTCCGCCACAATATTTGAACAGGCTCATCCCCCGTACCCATGTCTATACGCAAATGGATGCTGGCCTACAACGTCCTTTCATTCTAGTAACCGCCCCGGCAGGATTTGGCAAAACGACCCTGGTCAGTGAATGGATTCGCCAGCGCCATGTCCAGGCCGTATGGGTATCGCTCGAAGAGACTGATAATGATCTGTTGCGCTTCTGGCATTATGCACTCACAGCGCTACATCCACTCCATCTCGGACTGGATGCCTTACTGGCGGATTGGGAAACAACCCTCCAGTCGCTCTCACTTGAAAATATTCTGACCCACGTCATCAATATATCGATGGATATCACACAGGAGATCGTGCTGGTACTCGACGATTATCACACGATCAATACACCAGCCATCCATCAGTCGCTCATGTTTTTATTGGAGCATCTCCCCCCAAACTTCCATCTTATTCTACTGACACGGCATGATCCACCACTGCCACTGGCACGTCTACGGGTGCAGGGCAAGCTCAGTGAACTCCGTTCTAACGATCTGCGCTTCACCCTGGATGAAACCTCGCTCTTATTAAGCCAGACCATGCAGCTAGAGTTGACCAGTAACGAAATCACTGAACTACATACACGCACAGAAGGCTGGATTGCGGGCCTCCAACTTGCCGCGCTCTCCCTGCAATATAAGGAGAGTGCCAGCGCAAAACAGCATTTCATCCAAACATTTACAGGCATCAATAAAAATGTCATGAATTATTTAACCGATGAAGTGCTATTACAGCAACCGGAAGAGGTGCAGGATTTTCTCTTGAAGACAGCCATCCTTGAGCAACTCAACGTGAAACTGTGCGATGCGATCACCGGCCAGCACAATAGCGAGGCAATGCTCGAATGGCTGGAGCGGCATAATCTGTTCTTGAATATCTTAGATTCCCAGCAGGCATGGTATCGCTATGACCAGCTTTTTCGAGATTTACTCTGCTATCGCCTCAATCAGAAGTATCCAGAGCTGAAAGCGGAACTGCATCATAACGCCGGAAACTGGTATGAAGAGCATGGCATGATCAGCGATGCGATTAAACACGCAATCGCGGCTGAGGCGATGCAGCATGCCGCACAACTCATTGAGCAGCATGCCTGGACATTTATTCAACAGGGGGATGGACTCTTGCTGCTGAGCTGGTTGCGCCGCTTACCAGAGCAGATCTTTAACACCTGTCCGATGCTCTCATTTTTGCAGGCGTGTATGCACTGCTATCAAGCGCAGATGGAAAACTTTGAAGCGGCATTAAAGAGAGCAGAACTTGGCTGGCAACAAACACAGAATCAAGCGTCACTCAGCTGCGCCTATGATCTGCGTGCTCGGGTTGCCCTCTATCGTGGACAGGCCTTCCTTGCTATCAAATACGCGCAACAAGCACTCTCATTGATCAGTGAAGAGCAAGCGCCCTTATTTTATAGTAGCGCGCTTGTACATCTTGGAGCGGGTTATCTCAACGTGGGAAACTGTCAGCAAGCACAACACTACCTGGCCGAAGGATATCGCCTGAGCCAGAAGCATCACGCCGTTGTGGTCACATTAGACGCCTTGCTCTATCTGGGTTATCTACAACGTCTCCAGGGCAACTTACGCCTGGCGCAACAGACCTGGCAGCAAATGTTATCCGAAATAAGCACGCGCTTTGTAGCCTACCAAATTGTCGCTCATATTCTTCTGGCGGATATCTATCGTGAATGGAATGAGCTGGCCAGCGCACTTGAACATCAAACGCAGGCCCAGAAACTGGCAGAACACACCCAATATGAAGATATTGCCACCTCACAACGCTATCTGATCACCGCCCGCCTGGTCTGGTTACAGAATGATCCCGAAACAGCCTTTAGCTTCCTCGATCAGGCAGAGCAAAGCTCACAACGCTTCGGCATCCAACAAACGTTTCTGGCACAGCTGGCGGAAATCCGTATACACTTTCTACTAGCACAAAGGGATCAACGCACAGCCCGGCAATGGTTAGCTCAATCCACTCCAGAGCTGTGCGATAGCATGCCCGTCTATGAAAAAGAATCTTGGATTAAAGCACATGCCCGCTTACTCATCGATCAAACACAGAGTCAGGCCGCGCAACAACTCCTGAAGTCAGCCTATCAGATAGCGCACGAGCAGGGAAGAACTGAATCCGCTATCGCGCTCCTGATATTACTTACGCTGGCATATCACATGGAAGGGAATACGCAATATACGCTGCAAACATTAGAGCAGGCCCTGATCCTGGCTGAGCCCAATGGATATACCCGTATCTTCGTGGATGAAGGGGACGTGATGGCGGCGCTACTGACCGAACTCTATAGCCGCTATCAACGCCGTACGGTCAGTGAACCGCAAAATATTGCGCTCGGCTATCTCTACACATTATTAACCATTTTTGGTGCAGATGCCAAACCGCCGCTCTGGCTCGTCTCTCAGGAAAACGATGACATCCTGATCGACCGCCTCAGCGAGCGTGAGTATATGGTATTAGGACTGATTGCTGAAGGGCTCTCAAACCAGGAGATCGCGCAGAAATTAGTTGTCACGGTCAGCACCATCAAGACCCATCTCAATAACATCTACGCCAAACTCCACGTCCATACACGCCTGCAAGCAGTCACACGCGCGTATGATCTAGGCGTGTTACGGCGTAGCGAAGTTGATACCGAACCGCTAGCACATTCCAAATCCACCGAAAAGTAATTTCAGTGCAGGTGCTCACGCGCCTGCACTTTTTATTATATTTTTGAGCACCTCTGCTGCGAAAACTCATATGCGAAGATCGCAAAGATCCGGGAAGTCAGACACATGTTAAAGTCACGGTGAGAGCAGGCCCACAGCGTGAGCACGTGTCAGAGCCTGCAAGCGCGAATTCACGTTCAATTTACTATAGATATTATTAAGATGAGTCTTAATGGTGCTTTCAGCTACGACCAGTGTGCACGCAATCTGCTGATTGGAATTGCCTTCAGCAATCAGCTTGAGCACCTCTAATTCGCGCTCACTTAATTGTTCTAGCGAAGCCTGCGCTCGCTGCGCCCGTTTCTGCCAGGATTGCCAATCGCGTGGCTCGACATTACATCCAAACATCAACAACAATGAATGTATATATTTCAATGTACTGGGCTGTAAATCGCCAGAATAGCGTTTCTGCTGACGATGATATAAATCAGACAAAAGACTCTTTATGCCCTGTCCTTCTTCAAGGAAGAGGCGACGATAACCACCTGCCTCAGCCATCGTCAGGAGGCGTTCTAGCGCCGGTCGGATATGTCGGCTATCCTCAAGCGCAGCATAAGCCTGCACCAGCACTGTTTGTATCTGTAGCTCATCGAAGACACGACCTTGCGTGCGAAGAGCAGGCAGGAGCGCCACTAGCAATTGTACTGCCAACTCTGGCTGATGCTGCGCCAGTAAGACGCGGGCCCGCGCCTGGCACCAGAGTTCGCGTTCCCGTATTCCCAGGCCATCCAGATCGGCAGGCTGCATCCGCGCCAGCCAGTCCTGAGCCTGCGCACTTTTTCCTTGCGCCAGCCAATATTTGATACGCAACGCCGCGATTGAGGCCAGATCTAACTGGGACTTTTCTGAGCGTTGCACCTCAGCTTCCAGCTGGTCCAGCAAATCCAGTGCCTCATCCTGTTTATCAGCAGCCCAGGCGATACGTGCTTCCAGTAGCGTAGCAACGGTACTGCGATGTCCATGCCAGAAATGCTCACTGAGCATCGTCACCCGTGCGCTCTGTTCCCGGGCATGGGACAAATCATTCCATTCGCAATATATTTGTCCCGCACGTACATGGGCCAGCACGCGAAACCAGATCACACAATTCCCTGTATTGGTGATACATTGGGAATAAAAACTCATCGCTTCATGGAACTGACCCTGCAACGCACAGAGATCTCCCTGATAGAGCGCCGCCCCGGCAATCGCCAGCACACGATGCGTTTGTATGCCGATCCGCTGTCCCAGCAGTAGTTCCACCCTGGCTTGCTGAAGATCACCACTATAGAGATAGCCCGCCCCCTGTAAGACATGCGAACAGGCGGATGCCAGTGACTTATGTTGTTGGAAAGCCAGAGCCTCCTGTGTATACGCCAATACCTTTGGACCATCCCCCTGACAGAGGGCACAATACGCCTGCAACTCACAGAGACAGCTCAGCATTTCAACATTCTGCGTCTCCTGCCAGCACTCGCGCGCAATACAAAGTGCCTGCTGATATTCAGCAAATTGGGCGGCATGTAAAAAGACCAGACATGATAGATACGCGATCATCGGACGTGCTGCCAGAGTAATATGTCCATGTAAACGAGCAAGCCAATCAAAGACCAGAGGAGTCTTTCCCTGTATCCATAACGGCCAGACACAGTACTCGATCAGATCAGCGGCACGCTCAAAGGCATCCGCTGCCAGGGCATGCTCAACCGCCTCATTCATCATCTGAGCCTGCTCATACCAGCAGCTGGCGCGCAAATGTAATTCTGGCAAGCGCTCAGGTGAGCACAGGAGCAGGCGTTGCCGCAACAGATCCGCGAACAAAGGATGATAGCGATACCAGCAGTTCTGCTCATCCAGCAGAGAAATAAAGAGATTGGCATGTTCCAACCAATCCAGCATACGCTGTCCATGCGTCTGTCCGGTAACCGCATCGCATAAAGCGGGATGCAGACGTGTCAGGATAGCCGTCTCCAGCAAGAACTCCTGAATCTCAGCGGGAAGCGTCATCCATACTTCTTCCGTTAAATAGTGCAGAATATCGCGATTGACATGCGTAGAAGATGTGACAAGCCGCGCTCTCGCCTCTATCCCAATTTCTCCTTGCAGAGCATGAGCAATCAACCGCAAACCAGCCGCCCAACCTTCGGTCCCCTGTTGCAAGGACAGCATATTCTCTGACTCTAACGATAACTGGAGACCCTGCACCAGATAGTGTTCCGTCTCCTCAAGCGTAAAGCGCAATTCAGTCGAACGGAGTTCCAAAATCTGGCCTCTTACCCGTAAACGTGCCAGCGGTAGCGCAGGATCAACACGGGTACTGATGATCAAATGACAATGAGCGGGGAGATGCGCCAGGAAAAAAGCCAGCGACTCATGAATCGCTGGATCGTCAATCACATGATAATCATCCAATACAAAGAAAATATCTTCTGTGGGATAGCTAACCAGGGTATTGATCAAGGCAGTCAACATCTCTTCAAGTGGCTGAGTTGGCTGAATACAGGCGGCGAACTCTGGATGCAGTGTACCTAAAGCGGCGACACAATAGTGCCAGAAGCGCATCAGATCATTATCACTACGCTCCAATGAAAGCCAGGCCGCCACATGGGGAACGTCGCGTAACCATTCACCAAGCAACGTCGTTTTGCCAAAGCCAGCCGGAGCAGCCAGCAGGGTGAGAGGATAGTGGATGGCAGTAGCTAATCTCTGATAGAGGCGTACGCGCGGCACCACAGCCTGGGCATAGCTTCGAGGCACAGTTAGTTTAGTCGCCAGTAGTAGCTGCGTGTTCCAACTCGTCTCCATCACATCTCCTTCACCAACACGCATCCCTGCACACAATACATTCTCACAGTAGAGCAAACAATCACTATTATATAATAAACTCAAGGCCCATATCCAGGGTAATCTAAACGTGTACAGCTAGATTTTTCGTCTATTACGCGCATAGTCAAATCTATAGTTTACTCTTTATTTCATCATTATAATAACAATACAGGAGTAAAATACTTTGGCAGGTGATTTTTGAGTGGGGCATCAAATCCATATTTTATGCAAAATATCTACAGGAGCGCCACTTCAAAATGGAGACCTTGATACACCCTCGGGTCAAACAGGTGTTCTCATAGAGTATGCCACCCTACTTGATCGGATAACGTGGCAAAGACTCTCTGCTACCATGACAGACGTACATGTGTGATCCTACCTTTTTCTCCACCTGACGGTGGAACACACACTATCACGTCCTCACTATACTAATGCTGTAGCATCATTGTCAGCCAACTGAGCATAGTAAGCAGCACTATTTGTACCTTTAAGCGTGTAAGAAAGGAATGAACAGCACGATCATATTTTCTCGTCAGAGAAGATCTTTCGTCACAAAATACCTGCCTTCCTGTCATGCGATCTGGGAGATGTCTGGTTGAATGCCATATATCTGCATGGCCAGGAAATGGCAATGGGTTATCAGCCAGCCGATAGTAACACTACATGTAGTTAAAAACATTACTTTAAATGGAGAGTATACAACAATGGAACAAACTGATGAGCTGCTGACCGTACGTGAAGTCGCGCGACGTTTACGTGTAGATGATACCACGGTCCGACGCTGGATCAAACACGGGACACTGGAGGCTGTTTCCCTCCCCCATGTAGGCAAACGTCAGGCATACCGCGTTCGTCGCAGTACGATTGATACCCTCTTGAATCAGCCCGCACTGCCGGTATAAATAACCCCTTAAAGGGATTAAGAATGTGTCATGCAGGCGCTCATGCGCCTGCATCCTTTTTCTAAGAGAGTGTCAGCCCCCCATACCAGCGGGATCTTGCTGCTCCCTGGCTGGCAGGCGCGTGCGCGCCTGCGCCCTTTTTAGTATGTGGTGTCGGAAAAGTTCTTCGAACTTTTCCGACACCACATACTAAAAATCAGTTTGAGCACCGCAGGTGCGAAAACTCATGCACAGAGATCCTGCTGCTGACCTACTGGCAGGCGCGTGCGCGCCTGCACCCTTTTTGTGCTGTGTTGTAGAAAAGGTGCTTTGCACCTTTTCTACAACACAGCACAAAAACAGGCCACTTCCCTCGGGTTTCCCATCTACAACCGCAGGGGTTTTCCCTTCGTATAAGTGATATATGTGATAACAATAAAGTACATATTTATGTAAAAATTTCGATACTTCTAAATGATAGCATTCGACCAGAGTTCTCTCATACTCATACAGGAGGGACAGAGGGATAGCCATCCCATCTTCTCTCTTCTCTTTCCACCGCTGCAGGCGGCAAAACAGAGATCTGGAAAGCTCAGAACATTCGGCATGCTGCAATTGTCACGAATACTCCTATATGCTATAGTGGACATGTAACGGACCAGAGGAGTCTCCTGCTTGGGTGAGGTAATTTACTATGCATTTAAAACTGACTGCTGCTGATAAAACAGATGTTGGAAAACAACGTGATCAAAATGAAGATTCAGCCTATAAACGCGTGGAATCCTCAGAAAATGGTGATCGTGGTCTATTCATTGTGGCTGACGGCATGGGGGGCTATAAGGCAGGAGAGGTGGCAAGCAGGCTGGCCGTCGAGACAATGAGTAGGGAATTGGATTTTTTCTTCAAACCTGTACATGATCAACCTACTATCAAACTGGAAAAATCAGCGCTTGACCCTGACCAGACAGTAAAATTAAAATTTACCCCTGCAAACACATCCGCGAAACAGAAAACTCAGAAGTTGCCTGAAACACAGGCCGTTTCCTTGATTGGAGATCAACTTGAGTCAGCCATACAACAGGCCAATAAAGCTATCGTGGGATATGGTGAGAAAAAATCATCGGCCCGTGGCCTGGGTAGTACCGTCACTGCAGCATTAATTCAAAATGATCAGGCTTATATTGCCAACGTTGGCGACAGTCGTACGTATCTGTTACGAGGAGACAAATTAGCCCCGGTGACTCGTGATCACTCACTGGTCGCAAGGCTGGTCGAATCGAAACAAATCGACCCAGATGATGTCTATACCCATCCGCAGAGAAACCTGATTTATCGCTCTCTGGGTGCTGGACATAAACATGTCGAGGTAGATATTTTCCATGAAGTGCTGCAACCGGGTGACAAATTATTGTTATGTTCCGACGGCTTATGGGAAATGATACGGCATCAGGATCTACGCAGCGCGCTTGGTGAGCAAAAGAGTCCGCAAGCTATTTGCGACGCCCTGATTGATCTGGCAAATGCCAACGGTGGAGAAGATAACATCTCAGCGATTGTTGTGCATATAAGTGCCCTGTAAACATCCTGAGTGCATTTGGAGAAAATGTTTGTATGGCCCTCCCAATAGGTACGGTCCTTGACGGAAAATTTAAGATTGTGCAGATTCTTGGCGAAGGTGGTATGGGCACCGTCTACAAAGTAGAACAGATCGGAACCCCACCAGGTACTCCTCCCTATTATTATGCTGTCAAAGAACTGCTGATCAGTCCAAATACCAGTGAAGAAGATCGCAAATCTGCGATTGAACGCTTTAATAAAGAGATTGCCCTGCTGCGGGGTCTGAAACATCCACGTATCGCGGCCTTGATGTTGCCTTTTCAGGAACGTGGCAACTATTACTTCGCGATGGAATTTGTTCCGGGGCGTAGCCTGGAGAAAATTCTTGAAACCACCCGAGGTCCCTTACCCGAGGAGCAGGTAATACGCTGGATGATTCAGGTATGTGAAGCCCTGACCTATATTCATACGCGCAATCCTCCCATCATTCTGCGCGATTTAAAACCCGGGAATATTATGATTACGCCAGATGATGAGGTGCAATTGATCGACTTCGGCATTGCACGCCGTTTCGATGCCAATAAACGAACCAATACAGAGAATCTAGGGACCATTTCCTACGCCTCACCTGAGCATCTGGGTTCGATTACCATGCCTGGTCAACGGCGCACAGCTCAGAATCCTGGCAAACTGGTGCAAACGGACGCACGTTCTGATATGTATTCACTGGGTGCGACCATGTATCACTTGCTCACGAACTATGAGCCAGACCCGATCCAGACTCCACCGCAGGGAAGCATACTGGCAAAAAATCCCCGTCTTCGTACGATCCAATTGGGAAACAAAACAGTTTGTCCGGTGGAGCAGGTGATTATTAAGGCAATGCAACAGGATCCCGCGCAGCGCTTTCAAAGTGCTGAAGCGATGCGCGTGGCCCTGTACCAATGTCTGCCCAATCAGGCTGCTCCAACCACCATCCAGATTCCTGCCCTGACGCCCAACGCGACCATTATGGTACCGGCAATGGGCACAACATCTCAAACATTGAATGGTGGTGGCGCGATTTGTCCCAAATGCGGCTTTCAGAATCGACCAGGAGCCAAATTTTGTAAACGCGATGGACAACCCCTGGTCCAGGGAGCTTCAATCGCGCCACCGCAACAGCGCGCTCAACCACCTCGCGCACCCATTCGCGCACGACCTGTACAGTCCGCCATTCAAGCACGGCCTATACAATCCCAACCAATTAAGGCACGGCCCGTACAATCCAATGGCAGCATTCAGGCACGACCAGTCGTACCAGCCTCTAACGCAGGTATTCAAGCACGGCCAGTTCAACCAATTCTGGCGCGTCCGGTCACGGCGACGGCGGTGGCAGATCCGCAAACGGCCTTTCGTGCTGGGACGCAGGCGTTGCAAAAGCGCGACTTTCCTGAGGCGATTCGTCAGTTCCAACTGGCGCGCACGCGGGGAGCTGTGAATTTTGAGGCGCTTGATAATCTCGGTCGTGCCTATCGTCAATATGGACAGGCGGTGCGCGAAAGCGATCAAAAGCTCTATGCCGAAAATATGAAGCAGGCTGCCAAGCATTTTGAAGAGGCGCTACATATAAAGCCGGATGCATTGGATGCCCAGTTTCAATCAGGGATGTGCTATCGCGATCTCAAGCTGTACCATCAGGCATCCTCGGCCTTTAAAAGAGCACTGGCCCTGGCGCCTAATGATCCCGCGGTCTACTATCAATTAGGATTAGTAGCCAGCGAGCAAGGCTTAAACACTGAGGCAATCTCTTACTTCAAGCGTGGTCTGGAAATTAGTCCAGATCATGCGTTGATCTTAGTCGCGCTGGGACGCCTCTATACTGAAATGAAGAACCATCTTCCTGCCGCCATTGCTTCTCTGCAACGTGCCACTCAGATTGATCCTGCTTTATGGGAAGGCTGGTATGAGTTGGGCCGCGCCCATATGAAGGCCAGAGAATGGAACTTTGCCTTGAGTGCTTTGCGGCGTGCGCTCCAGATACAGACTCAGTCATCATCTCTCTATAGCGCTATGGCTAGCTGTTTTCTCAATGTAAAAAAGAAGTCGGATGCCCGGCAGATGGTCAAAGAGGCGCTTCAGCGCGATCCTCAGAATGCCGAAGCTATTCGCATACAAAAACAACTTTAAAAGGAGGGCAGGAATGCTCTGTCCGTTGTGTCATACACAAAACCGCGATAATGCTAGATTCTGTAAAGGCTGTGGTCAGCTATTAATAGCTGATGACGCGCATGAGGTGAGTACCGGGCAACCAGCAACCGTGGAACAGCCTGACTCTATCGAGCATGCTGAGATACAGAGAACGCCTTCCTCCCAGCATGCGAATACCACGCCTGAAGCAGGTTCGGATACAGATACCAATCCACAGCCGACATCAACCGAGGCACCTGAATATATTGAGACGACAGTACCTGCAGCAGAGGAACTGCCACAGGCACCATCTACTGACGCAACGCCTGCATCTGAACCTGCCACGACTGAGGCCGAAAATAGTCAGCCAGACGTATCAACAGAAGAGGATATCAGTCAGGCACCAACCCAGATTTTAACACAGCAGCAGATGCTGGAATTTCATGCCCGACGCTGGAAACAGGAGGCCGAGCATGAGCAGCAATTGCAACAGATTGGCGCGAAATATGACGATATCGCTGATGCCCCGACGCTCTTGATAACACCGCAGACGCAGGCAGAGGAGGTCAGCAGCGAAACGACACCAGAACAGACACACACAGAGGGTGCAGAGGGTGCTCCTCCACAAAATAATGTTTCTGAAGCGCCTGCACAGGAAGAGGAGAACGTGGAACCAATTATTAATGACCATGAACCAGAAGCTGAAGCGAAGACAACTGGCACAGAACCAGCAGAGACAGGCACGGAGGCGAATGCCACGCCAACAATAACGCCAGCAGCCGAAGTAGGTACCATCGTTGGTGGTCGCTATGAGATTGCGCAGGTACTGAATACAGCAGACAACGAACATGTATACGTCGTCACGGATCATCAGGGATATCAGCATTGCTGGAATTGTAGCTCTGAGCAGAACGCTGAAGGCGACGAGTTTTGTATTGATTGTGGTGCAGAACTGCTCAATGCCTCCTATGTGCTACATGAGTATTCTGCTACGGCACAGCAAGGTGATGAAGCCCAGGTCTTACAGGGACAAATCGTCAATACCTTTGTGGATAACGAGAACACCTATGTTGTGGAACAACCACAGACAACACAAACAGCCTTTCCCAATGGTGTTCATCTGATCGGGGCGAGCAACTCTGATGCCGGCACAGTACGCCGTAGTGAGCCGAATGAAGATAGTACACTGACCCTGACACTCGAACGCGTGCATGAGTCGATTTCCACACCAGTTGGTCTGTATGTGGTTGCCGATGGTATGGGCGGACATGCCAATGGACAGGGCGCGAGCCGCACGACCATCGCCTTGATCGCCGAACGCGTGACCCGCGAACTCTTGCTCGCTCCCTTGCAGGCCGAAAAAGCCGGCGAGGCGGTTCCCGCCACGGATGATGAGACCTACAAAGAACTGCTGCGTGGCGCGATTGAAGGAGCCAATACTACCCTCTGCCAGATCAATCAAAAAGACAAATCTGACATGGGCTCTACGCTGACGGGATTTATGATTATCGGGGATCATGCGTATATATTCAACGTAGGCGATAGTCGTACGTATATGTTAAGAGATGAAAAACTCTATCAGTTAACGAACGATCACTCGCTGGTTGGACAATTGGTCGCTGGTGGTCTGATTGAGCCGGATGATGTGTATACCCATCCACAGCGCAATCAGATTTTCCGCAGCATTGGGGATAAGCAGAATGTACAGGTGGATTTGTTTACTCAACAGATTCATCCCGGCGATATCCTCTTGAGTTGTTCGGATGGACTGTGGGAAATGGTACGCGATCCACAGATCACCGATCTACTCAATCAAGCACCTGATCCACAGGCCGCCTGCACACAACTGATTGAGGTAGCTAATGCGAATGGTGGAGAAGACAATGTCAGCGCAGTCGTCGTTTTTGTGCGCTAACGGCTGAGTTTCCCGACTGCTCTGCGGCACGCTGGAGATGAGGTTTGCAAGCACGAAAATCACTTCCAATGCTGTAGATACAGAAAGCAGTATGATATACTGGGAAACCAGCCGAATGCGAAAGGAGCAAATGCAATATGCCCGGAGAGGTAAATCTGGTCCACCAACTAGGCAAGGATTATATGCCAGTAACTGGTGGTAGCCAATTAGCATATCTTTTATTAGAAGCCAAACCGACGGCTTTAATGGCACAGGTACGCATGCCATTGAACTTTGCCCTGGTGATTGACCATTCAGGCTCGATGAAGGGCGCGAAGCTGAGAAATATCCGTGAAGCAGTGAAGATGGTGATTGATCGTCTTGAGCCGAGCGATTACATTTCTGTGATCATCTTTGATGATACCGCACAGGTCATTATTCCCTCGATGCCAGCCAATGATAAACCAGGCATGAAGGCAGCCATAGATCGTATCCAGGATGCTGGCGGCACGACGATGTCCCTGGGTATGACGCAGGGTCTGGGTGAACTGCGGCGCTGGAATATTCCAAATGCAGTCAACCGTATGATCCTCTTGACAGATGGGGTAACATACGGTGATACTGATCGTTGTCGCCAGTTAGCGCGGGAGGCCGCCTCGGCTGGTATTGCGATCTATCCTCTGGGCATTGGCTCTGACTGGGATGAAGGACTGCTGGATGACATTGGTCAGCTCAGCGGCGGTCCGCCAGCTGAGTTCATCAAATCACCAACCGACGCGATGAGCCTCTTTGAGCAGCAGGTACAGAGCGCGGTGGCCGTCGCCGTTCGGAACACGACCGTGACATTACGCCTGCCAACAGGCGTGTCACCACGGAAGGCCGTCAAGGTTCTACCGCTCATCCGCGATGTAGAAGCCAATGCGCTATCCGACCGTCAGGTTGTGATCAATCTGGGTGATCTCGAAAAAGATACCGCACAATCGGTCCTTGTCGAGCTGATGATTGACCCACGTCCGGCAGGGCTCTTCCGTATCGCTCAGGCTGAACTGTCCTACGATGTACCAGTCGTCGGTCTGGTGGGCGAAAAAATTCGGGAAGATATTAAAGTGACCTTTAGCAATGACGCGAATTTAAACTCGCAGGTCAATGCTCTGGTCATGAACTTTGCCGAAAAATCAAATGCACAACGCCTGGTCACACGCATTCTGGATGAATATAAACGCACCGGAAAGGCGACAACAAAAATTGCGCCAAATGTGACACGCGTCCTGGATGCCGAAACGCTTTCGGCGATTGAACAGATCAATCAAGGTCAGCAAATTTCGCAAGAACAGGTAAAATCTATCGGAAATAAGACGCGTAAATTGACGCAACGTCTGGATGATTTGCTTCCATAAGGAGCAGGCCATCGGCCATTCTTACTTCCATAAACGAGGAATTTACCTGCGCAAATGCATTTACGATGATGTTAAACAAGCTGTGTATAGAACAATAAGACAGAGGAAGGATACATTCTTATGTCGGTACAATGCTCTTTAGGCCATGATAATCCTGATGGATCGGCATTCTGTGATGAATGTGGTGAGCCACTGAGTGCGGCAGCACCAGCTCCTGCAGCTCAGTCACCGGCTCCGGCGGCCCAGGCCGCGCCAGGCAACCAGGCGTCACCAGCTGGCACCCAGACGTGCTCATCCTGTGGCGCGGAGAATCCTGCCGGTGAGGCTTTTTGTTCCAACTGTGGCGTTAGCCTGTTAGGCGCGCCCGCCCCAGTGGCACAGGCTCCGGCCGCCGTTTCAGCCGCTCCCGAGTCAAATACGGCAGCACAGGCTGCTCCACAGTCGACAGGCTCCGCAGTTGCTGCTCCGAGTGCCTTGCAGGCAAGATTGATTGTTGAGGCCGACAATCAAGAATTCGACCTGAGTGGCAAAGAGAATATCACCATCGGTCGCGAAGATGCCGTCAGCAACATTTATCCCGATGTGGATCTGACTCCCCATGCCGGTGAAGAAGGTGGCGTCTCACGCTTACATGCCAGAATCTTTGTAGACAATGGTCAGTATATGCTTGAGGATGAAAATAGTACTAATTTCACATTCCTCAATCGTCAACGTCTGGCGGGCAAAACGCCAACCCCGCTGCATGACAATGACGAGGTCCGTTTAGGACGCGTGCTCTTGCGCTTCAAAACCGCGTAAAAAAGAGCAAAGCAGGACTTTCCCATGCCACAATATATGGGGAGAAGCAAGCCTGACACTATGCCAGAAGCTTGCTTCTCCATCCTGAGAAACGTAGCGGGTATCTGGTTGGAAGGGGAAGAAACTCCTCACTATTCGATCACATTTATTGAAAAGTTCTGAAGTTTTTCTTGCCGTAGAATTGACAGTACGTCTGATACTCGCTATAATCTACGGGATATCTTGAGTGGAGGCTATGAAAGGGTCTTATGAAACGCACCTGGCAACCAAAACGCATTCCGCGTAAACGTGAACATGGATTTATGAAGCGTATGTCCACCCGCAATGGACGTCGTGTGATCAAAGCACGCCGCGCCAAAGGGCGCTGGAGCTTAACTGTCTAGGCTCGCCTGGATAGCATTATGGCACTCAATCGTGCGGTACGCTTACGTAAGAATAGTGATTTCCAGCGAGTAAGGCAGCAGGGAAGCAGTACGTCATCCCGGCTGCTTATCCTCGCTTGGAAAGCAAATGATCAAGCAGCACTGCGAGTAGGATTTGTTGTGAGTAAACGCATCTCCAAACGAGCAGTGCGGCGAAATCATATCAAACGCCTGCTTGCAGAGGCGGTTCGTCCTTATATTGCGGATATCCCTTCCGGTTTTGATTTAGTATTTAGCGCAAGAAATCAGATCGTTGATATACGATTACCTGTTCTGATACAGGATATATCTACGTTGTTACGTCGGGCGCGACTCCTTGAACACGCTCCCAAAGTGGAGACCAAGAGTTGAATATACGCAAGGGTGTGTAACGTGAAATATATCGCACTGGTAATGATTCGTGTCTATCAGCACACGCTGTCGGTAATCCTGCCTTCATCGTGTCGATTTACTCCCTCATGCTCACATTACGGATATGAGGCTATTCAACGCTTTGGCTTTTTCCGTGGCGGCTTGATGACTATCAAACGTATTGGCCGCTGCCATCCCTTTTATCATGGTGACCTCTATGATCCAGTCCCCGAGCATCTGGGTAACTGATCAAGGAAGGCAGGAGTGTTCTTGTGGGTCAAATAGCTAATTTGTTCAATCTCATTTTGACTTTCCCCATTTTCAATTGTCTTATCATCCTTTATCACCTCTTTGGTGATTTTGGTCTTTCAATCCTTGTTTTGACACTGATCATCAAATTGATCCTTTTCCCTTTAACGCTGCAACAACTGAAATCTACCAAAGCGACTCAGGCGTTGCAACCACAAATGCAGGAAATCAAGAAAAAATACGCAAATGATCAACAGGCGCAGGCGGCAGCTCTGCAAACGCTTTATAAAGAATATGGTGTGAATCCACTGGCCGGGTGTTTGCCATTGTTAATTCAATTGCCAGTTCTCTATGGTCTCTACTTTGCACTTAGCACAGGTATTAAGACCGACAAATTGAGCGATCTGAACGCGCACCTTTATCCATTTGTTCCTCATTTCACGTATGTTCCTCATTTTAACCTCGACTGGTTTACCTGGCTCTCGTTCCTGAATCCAATTTTACATGTCGATTGGACCTGGGCTTTGCCTTTGAATGCCGCCGATCCTTCGCACGTCTTACCAATCGTCGCCGGTCTGGCTACCTTTATCCAATTGCGTATGTCACAGCCAAAACCGGTTTTGAAAGCAGATGGCACTCCGGCACCAGCCGATCCAACGCAACAGTCGATGAAGATGATGCAGTATATTATGCCTTTCTTCACCCTGTTTATTGCCTGGAACGTCGCTTCTGGCCTGGCTCTCTACTGGACCATTTCTTCTATCTTCCAGGCCGTGCAACAATACTTTGTGACTGGCTGGGGGGCGTTGTTGACCAAGCCCAACCTGAAGGATCTCACCGGCGGCAGTCCTGCTACTACGAGTAAGGGGAGCACAACGAGTACCGCTCGTCCAGCTGTCGTGGAGAGTACTCTGGCGAATAGCAAGAGCAGTAAAAATTCACAGCCCATATCGAATGCGCGCACAACACCAAAACCCGCAGGTACAGCTACCGGCACGAATGGAACAAGCGGTGGATCTCAATATACACGGCGTCAACGCAATAATGGTAGCGCTTCAGCACGCCGACGTAATAATACCCAGAGAGCACGTTAAGTAACCATCCAGTATGCGCATTTCGCATCTATTGTGTCGGCCACAACAGATGCGTATCCATAGATAATTTTTACAGGGAGGCACAGAAAAGTGGAAAGCATAGAGGCTAGTGGCAAAAGTGTTGATGAGGCAATTGCGCAGGCGCTCAGCCGCCTGAATAAGCGCCGTGAAGAGGTGGAGGTCGCTGTTCTACAGGAGCCCAGTCGGAAAGCCTTTGGCCTGGGTAGTAAAGATGCCCGCGTGCGTGTGACAGTGCGCGCTGGCGTGACTGACTCCCGTGGAGCAGGTGCTATTATCACTCCTGAATTGGCTGACGCTATTCTGGGCTCAGGCGATATCGAAATTCCTCTACCCGATCAGGATGAGGATCTCTACACGGATGAAGAGATCAGCGAGGAAGAAGAGGAAGAGGAATATGAGGAAGAGGAATATGAAGAGGAGGAGGAGGAGGATTTAGAGGATGAAGATAATGAACCGATGCCCTTCATTGCCTCTTCTGAGCCGTCTTTGCAGCCGCTAATAGAGGCGGCAACCGTTGCTGCCGCCAGCGGTGAAATACAGGATGTTGAACATCCTTCGCGCGAGGATGTTGAGATTACCGTTGATGTGTTGCAGAATATCTTACGCTATATGAGTATTCACGCAACCATACAGGTGCGTACAACCAATCCTTTGACCCTGAATATTCGTGGGATTAATGAAAATCTGGGCCTCCTGATTGGCCGCCGTGGTGAGACATTGGCAGCCTTACAACTGCTGGTGAATCTGATTGTGAGCCATCGCACAAAACATCGCATGCGCATTATTGTGGATGCTGAGAACTATCGCGAACGACGTGAGGAGAATCTGCGTTCGCTCGCTCAACGCGTGGCGCAACAGGTACGCAACTATCGACGCTCAATCGCGCTTGAGGCGATGCCACCACACGAGCGCCGCATCGTGCATATTGCCCTCGCTGAGAGCAAGGATATTAGTACCGAGAGTATCGGTGAAGGCGAAGAACGGCGCGTAGTTATTTCGCTCAAGCGCCCGGCTCGCTAACTGCTCGCTCTCTTTGAAACGAGAGCCGAACACGTTGATACCAGATAGAACAAACCCTTGCGTTTGTTGCCCGGATAGCGAAAGCGATCTATCAGCTTTATTGCTATCCGACAACAGCCGCAAGGGTTTGTTCTATCTGGCAATCTTGCTCAAGCAAGCTGCTCTCTAATGACAGCGAGAAAGGATAAACTTGCTGTGATTCAACAACCTGAGTTTCTGACAGTGGGACATGTGGCACGGGACGTACAGGATGATGGTTCATTTACGCTGGGTGGTACAGTGACATTTGCGGCGCAGACGGCCTATCATTTGGGATTAACCGCCGCTATCGTGACATGCGCAGATCCAGAAGTGGCGCAATTACTGCCCGAAGCACTCCCTGGAATTGCCTTGCAGATCTCTCCTACCGAGCAGAGTACCACTTTCGCGAACCATTATCAGGATGGTTTTCGCACCCAATATCTCTATGCCCGCGCCCCTGATCTTTCTCTACAGGATATCCCCTCCACCTGGTGCGAGTGCGCACGCATTGTCCTCTTTGGCCCACTGGCTCAAGAACTATCCAGTGACATGATCAAACAATTTGCGCGCCAGCCAGGGATGCTGCTGGCCGCGACCCCGCAAGGCTGGTTGCGCCAGTGGGATGCCACTGGCCGCGTGTCACCGGTACTCTGGCAGGATGCCGAACAACTATTGCCTGCTCTGGATGTCCTGATTTTAAGCCATGATGATCTGCTACCATTCGCAGACGGCAATCGCGCCGCCGCTGATAAGTTATTAGTGGATTGGAGCCTGCTGGTACCACTCCTGGTGGCAACCGATGGTCGGCATGGTGCAACCCTGTTCCAACATGGTCAGATGCGCCATTTTTCCGCCTATCCTGCTCAAGAGGTCGATCCAACCGGTGCCGGGGACGTCTTTGCCGCTGCCTTCTTAACGCATTTGGATCGTCATCACGATCCCGCGCAGGCGGTTGATTTCGCTAACTATGTAGCCGCCCTATCAATCGAGAAACCCGGCATCCTGGGTATTCCACATCGAAGCCAGCTCAAAGATTTTTAACAAAGTGTTTGATTCCCACTCCCAGCGGGATCTTGCTGCTCACCTGCTGGCAGGCGCATGCGCGCCTGCACCCTTTTTATTGTGTGGTGCAGAAAAGGTGATATGCACCTTTTCTGCACCACACAATAAAAACAGTTTTGAGCACCGCAGGTGCGAAAACTCATGCACCAGGATGGCGAAGACCATGGCGAGTCCAACTTTGGGCGACAAATTCTTTGTTGCCCAAAGTTGGACTCGCCATGGTCTTTGTGATCTTCTGCTGTTTTTCCTACAATTATACTATATATAATTACTATACGCTTATCATTCGTAATTGTACAAAACAAAAGGAAATGCTTTGATGCTGGAATACGCTCTTTCCCGTCACCTCGTCATAAGTGCCGTTATCTGCCTGATGCTGTTTAGTGGCTTGACAACGTTGCTCTCTCTCTGCGTTGAGGAAACCACTATCCATACGCATATGCGCCCAGAGAGCGTCAGGATTGCGCCTCAATATAGCTATATCGGGCAGCTTCATGATCAAAAGTACAAATGCCAATCCAATACCTCACCCCATAAATGTTATGGTGTACAACAGATCTATACAGCGTATAGTATTGCTCCCCTGTTACAACAGGGCATTACTGGCAAAGGGCGCACTATTGTCATCCTAGACGCCTATCAAGCTCCTGATTTAGCAAAGGATATGGCGGCCTTCAATCAACGCTTTGCCGTACAGTCCGCGCCTCTCACGGTTATCGCCCCCTACGGTGTCCCCACATGGAATGCCAGGAGTCCAACCCAGATCAACTGGTCCGGTGAAATCACATTGGACGTTGAGTGGGCGCATGCGATTGCTCCCGGAGCGCGAATTGTACTGGTTGAGGCCAAAAGCGACGACGATAGCGATCTCGTGCATGTTCTCAACTATGCCATCGACCATAATCTGGGTGATGTCATTTCTATGAGCTTTGGCGAAGAGGAAAACTGCCCCACATCCCAATGGAAAGAAGCCTGGCACAAAGCCTTTTATGCCGCCAGCCGCAAAGAAATAACCTTGCTGGCCTCGGCTGGCGATACAGGAACGGCTCAACAGACCTGTGATGGGAATGCCTGGCTCAAAGGAGTATCCATTCCCGCCGCCGATCCATTAGTCACAGGCATAGGCGGCACCACACTCGATGCAGATGCCATTACAGGACAATACCATAATGAAGTAACCTGGAGTGAGCCCACCAAAAATGAAGCAACTGGTGGCGGTTTCAGTAAGCTGATCAGTATGCCATTCTATCAACAACTTATATCTGATAGCAAGCATGGACGCGCCCTACCCGATGTTGCCTATGATGCTTCTCCACTCCACGGCGTCATCAGTGTCTGGTCGGAAGGCAAAAAAGGGCCGGGCGGCATCTATGAATTTGGAGGAACCAGTGCTGGCGCACCACAATGGGCAGGACTGATTGCGCTCGCCGATCAATATGGCAACCGACGCATCGGCTTTATCAACTCCGCCCTCTATGTCATCGGGCAGTCCAGCACGCTTTACGCAGCCGCTTTTCACGATATCGTCAGTGGTTCCAATACTTTACCCTTAATGAATAACCATCATCTCATCACAGTCTTCCAGGGAAATACAGCCGGTCCAGGCTGGGATGCCACCACAGGCTGGGGTTCACCTATTGCCGCACAACTGATCCCCATGCTCTCCTATCTCACTCTGGCCCATAACGGCGCATACGCCGACCTGCAAGACAGCATACACTGATCCTGGATGTATTAATTGTATATTTTTGATATAGATATCGAAAAACGTAGGCATCGACCTGCACTGCGCTCCATGCGATGCCTAATTTTTCCTGCATCTTATCAGTTTTCGTGGATTGCTCGTCTTTAAAACTGAAAATTTAGTAACTACTTAGGTCTTGTAGAGGTAGGCTAGACAAAGCTGGTAAACTAAAAGTATGACAGAAGAAGAGGTAAGAAAACAGGGAGAAGAGCTCAGAGACCTCAAGGAGCAACTGGCAAAAAAAGATCAGCGAATTGAGGAACTCGAAGCCTATTTGATGCGGGCGTTACTCCGTATTGAAGAGCTCGAAAGACGGCTGGGGAAAGATAGCCATAATAGTAGCAAACCTCCATCCAGTGATGGCTTGGGGCGTAAACCTGGCAAAGCAAGGAAAAAGAGTGAAAAACGTTCGGGTGGGCAAAAAGGACATCAGGGAACCTCACTCTTGCAGGTTCGCACTCCAGATGAAATACGTTCTCATCGCCCCACCCATTGTGAAGTCTGCCAGTTTGATTTGCAGCAGGAAGTCGGTCGTGTGAAAGAGCGGCGCCAGATACATGATATCCCAGAGATCCGCCTCCACGTGAGAGAACATCACGTGGAAGAAATCTGTTGTCCCGCCTGCCAGCATCTCACGCGAGCACGTTTTCCGGCGGGGGTAGATGCTCCAGCGCAATACGGTCCCAATGTGCAAGCGTTGGCGGTGTATCTGTCGCAATTTCAGCTGCTCCCCATGGCACGGACCTGTGAGGTGCTCGAAGATCTCTGCCAGTGCCATCTTTCAGAAGCGAGCTTGGTGAATTGGATTGGAGAAGCTGCCACCCACTTAGAGCCAACCATTCAACGTCTCAAAGCCTTGTTCATCAGTGGCAAGTTCCAGCATGCCGATGAAACGGGAATACGTGTTAAGGGTCTTTTGCATTGGGTGCATGTGAATGCAACCCAGTGGCTAACCCTCTATAGCTGGCATCGGAAACGAGGGCACGAGGCATTGGAAAGTATTGGGATCTGGCCGCAGTTTCAAGGTCGAGCGATGCATGATCGTTGGTCCAGTTACGATCGCTATTCATGCACTCATAGCCTCTGTGGAGCCCATCTCCTTCGAGATTGCTTGTATGTGGCAGAGCAAGAAAAGCAGCCATGGGCACAAAGCATGTTCGACCTCCTGCTTGCCATGAACAAGGCGGCGGAGTACTGGCGTACCCAAGGAGCTAAAGCCATCCCAAAGGCGGAACGAGATGACTGGATCGCTCGCTATTTTGCAACGCTTGCTTCTGGATTGAGCAGATATACGGCACAGGCACCTCCTATCGACGACCGGATACCAAAGAAGGTTGGTCGCAAGAAACAAGACGCCTCCAAAAATCTGCTTGATGCCCTTTTATACCGAGCAGAAAATATCCTGTATTTCTTGGACGACCTTTCCGTGCCCTTTACGAACAACCAGGCAGAGAGAGATCTTCGGATGATCAAAGTGCAGCAAAAGATTTCTGGGACCTTCCGCAGTCCTGAAGGTGCGACCGCCTTTTGCATCATCCGAAGTTACCTTGCAACGATGCGTAAACAAGGTCGTTCCATGATGGAAGCCATGGCTGCAGTTTTTACTGGTACGCCTTTCCCCGTCGCATGGGCACCTGAGTAGTTACAAAATTTATTGTGATCGCCAGAAAAATCTGATATAGTGAACGGGTACAATTTTATTTCCTACTTCCGTTCGCTGCGCCGTTTGTGGTGAGGCTGAAGTAGTTCCGTCTGTTGAAGCGCACTGGAGCATTTGTTAATGACCGAGATGACTACACACGACAGTGCCAACTCACAACTCAAACGTACTCCTCTCTATGAGAAGCATCGTGCCCTGGGAGCGCGTCTGGTTGAGTTTGGTGGTTGGGAGATGCCGGTACAATACAGTGGTATTTTAGATGAACATCAGGCAGTTCGTACCCGCGCGGGCCTCTTCGATGTTTGTCACATGGGCGAGTTTAAGGTTGAGGGAGAGGATGCTCTGGCGTTTCTCCAATATCTTGTGCCCAATGATGTTTCCCGTCTGGCTATCCATCAAGCACTCTATACACAGTTCTGTCTTCCCAATGGAAATGTAATCGATGATTTGCTGATCTATTATCTGGCAGAGAATCATTATATGCTGGTCGTAAATGCAGCCAACATTGAGAAAGACTTTGCCTGGGTGGAGGGTCAAGCGCAGCAATTCCAGCGCGTTTCAATCTCCAATCAATCAGACACCACGGCCCTGATTGCCTTGCAGGGTCCGCAGGCACAGGCTATTTTGCAACCGCTCACAGAGACAGACCTGGCTGGTATACGCTATTACCATTTTGCCTCCGGACAGGTGGGTGAAATCCATTGTCTTATTTCGCGCACAGGCTATACTGGCGAGGATGGTCTGGAGTTGTATTGTGCCTCGGTCGATGCGCCCGCCTTGTGGGATGCACTCCTGACGGCTGGTAAACCATTGGGATTGCTCCCTGCTGGCCTGGGTGCCCGTGATACCTTGCGTCTGGAGGCTGGTCTCTGTCTGTATGGTCATGAATTGGACGAGCAGACTAATCCATTGGAGGCCCGTCTGGGATGGACAGTGAAACTGGCAAAGAGTCCCTTCATTGGAAGTGAAACCTTGCAGAAAGTCAAAGCTGAAGGCCCACAGCGTCAATTGATTGGTATCCAATTGCTCGAACGCGGTGTGCCGCGTGGTGGATATGCCCTTTACGCAGGTGAGCAGCAGATCGGAAGCTTAACCAGTGGTGCACCTGGCCCAACGGTGCAAAAGAGCATTGGCATGGGCTATGTCGAAACACCGTATGCACAGGTTGGCAACCAGATCTCTGTAGATATCCGTGGCAAGCGTGTACCTGCTCAGATTGTGGCCTTGCCCTTTTATAAGCGACAATAAGAAGTACATCCACGACAATAAAACAACAACCGTCCTGATGAAGGGAGATAGAGAACAATGGCTAGCCTGAATCATCCTGGCAACCTCAAATATAGTAAAACCGACGAATGGGTACGTGTAGAGGGCGACGAAGCAATCATTGGCATCACCGATTACGCCCAGGATCAACTCGGAGATATCGTCTATGTCGAATTACCCTGGGAAAGCGGTCAAGAGATCGCCTTCGAAGAAAAGTTCGGCGACATCGAATCGGTCAAAGCCACCTCTGAACTGGTTTCACCGCTATCCGGTAATGTAGTCAGCGCCAACGAAGACCTCAAAGAAAATCCGGAATACATCAACGATTATCCCTATGACAAAGGCTGGATGTTACGCATCAAATTTTCCGACGCCTCCCAATTGGATGCATTGCTGGACGTCGATCAATACCTGGAATACGTACAAGGTCGCTAAACATTTTTAACACATACAGCCACTAAAAAGCTTTAGCAAACACGGCCGCCAATCTTTTTAACAAACATGGCCGCCAATCTTTTTAACAAACACGGCCGCCAATCTTTTTAACAAACATGGCCGCCAATCTTTTTAACAAACATGGCCGCCAATCTTTTTAACAAACATGGCCGCCAATCTTTTTAACAAACATGGCCGCCAATCTTTTTAACAAACATGGCCGCCAATCTTTTTAATTATATGTTGTGCATAAAACGTTCAAAGAACGTTTTATGCACAACATATAATTAAATTCTCGCCCGCATAGCGGGCGAACCCTCATACAGGCACCGCCAAAGAGAAGTAATATGGGCAGTTTGTCCATATTACTTCTCTTTGGATATAGCCCTTTTGGATATAGGGCGGCTGTATGCGCTATAATGATAGCAACCATTGAAGAACAGACATAGTATTCCACCCGGTCAAATGGGAGGAATCGGCCGCGCAACAGCGGCAATTCTGATGGCAATTCAATCACTGCATACTATGCACTTTTTTTCTTTTGGCTCGCGATGTATCACGATACCTGTGTGGAAACTGGCTATGGCTGCATTTTACTATGCAAGCGCCCCACCCACGTTGCTGTCTTCCTCATGATCCTGATCTATAAGGTATGCCGCAAGAGGTAGGTACTCAAATACTCCATCGTAGTAAAAGAATGTCTGTACTAAAGTTATGCTGATCTGGTTATATTCTAGTGGCCTCCATAGGTGTATCTTCTCTAACGATGCCTATGGAAGAGTCGCTAAACCCATGGGAGAGTTCACTTAATGAGCTATGTGCCAAATACGCAAGAAGAGCAGCAGGCGATGTTAGAACGGCTGGGCCTCTCTTCGCTAGAGGATTTATTGACGCCCGTTCCCGCCGAAGTACGCTTACCGGAGGCGCTGGATCTGCCTTCCGCCTTGCCTGAACCGGATTTAAAACGCTTGATGATCCGCATGGCGGCAAAAAATAAAAGCCTGGATACAAATATCTCATTTCTTGGCGCCGGGACGTACGACCGTTCTATTCCCAGTGTTGTGCCGCACCTGCAAAAACGTTCTGAATTCGTGACTTCTTATACGCCCTACCAACCAGAAGTCAGCCAGGGCATGCTTCAGGCGACCTATGAATTTCAGACGATGGTCTGTCAGGTGACGGGGATGGATATTGCAAATGCCTCGCTCTATGATGGCTCGACGGCTGTGGTAGAGGCTGTCTTGATGGCACTTGGCCCTGGTGGTCGCGGCGAAATCGTGATGTCGGCCGGTGTTGATCCACAATATCGCCGGGTACTACAGACCTATGCTTTTTCGCGTGGCTTTACACTCAAAGAAGTGTCCATTGAAAATGGTGTGACCTCGCTTGAGGATCTTAAGGCTTCCGTGAACAAAAATACAGCAGCCGTTGTGATACAGCAGCCGAATTTTTTTGGCTGCCTTGAGGATATGCAGGCCATTGAGCCAATCGCACATCAGGGTAAGACGCTGTTTGTCTCGGTGATAACAGAACCGGCATCCCTGGCAGCCCTGGCAACTCCAGGTATGTACAATGCCGATATCGCGGTAGGCGAAATGATGAGCTTCGGCAATACGATGAGCTATGGTGGCCCCGCGCTGGGCTTTATCGCATCCAAACAGAAATTTATGCGCCTCTTACCCGGTCGTCTGGTTGGTCAGACAATTGAAGAAGGTCCAAGTAAACAGACAGGCTATGTGCTGACGTTGCAGACACGCGAGCAACACATTCGACGTGAGCGCGCTACCTCAAACATTTGCACCAATCAATCCTTGTTAGCGGTTGGAGCCACCATCTATCTGGCGGCTTTAGGTAAGCAAGGATTCCGCGAATTGGGTGAGCTCTGCCTTCAGAAATCTCACTACGCATTCCGACAGATCACAGCCATCCCTGGCTTTACAGCCGCCTTCAACGGACCCTTCTTTGACGAATTTGTCATCAAGAGTCCTGTATCGATCCAGAAATTAGAGCAAGCCTTTGAGCAGGCTGATATTATTGGCGGCTATCCACTCGGCGAGAGCTACGCTGGAATGGATGATTGTATGCTCTTCTGTGTGACAGAGACGCGTACAAAAGAAGATATTGATACTCTGGTCAATGTGTTGAAAGAGGTGCAGGCATGAGCGTAGAGTCATTGATTTTTGAGAAGGGTACGCCGGGACGACGAGCAGCCACCATGCCAAGCATGGATGTTCCAACCGAATCATTAGAGAGCCTGATCCCCGCCTCTTTGTTACGCAAGGAACCAGCTCCTTTACCCGAGGTCAGTGAGATCGAGGTGGTACGCCATTATACCCATCTCTCACAACGCAACTTCGGCGTGGACACAGGATTTTATCCACTGGGCTCCTGTACCATGAAGTACAATCCCAAAGTAAATGAGGATATGGCCGCGCTCCCGGGCTTCGCGCATGTCCATCCCTTACAGCCAGCCAGAACGGTACAGGGCGCAATCCAATTGATTTATGAATTGGAACGCTATCTGGCTGAGATCTCCAGTATGGCACGTGTGACATTACAACCGTCAGCGGGTGCCCACGGCGAACTAACTGGATTGATGTTGATCAAAGCTTACCATCAGCATCAGGGCCAGGGAGAGCGCAATATCGTCCTTATTCCAGATAATGCCCACGGCACAAATCCCGCCAGTTCAACCCTGGCCGATTACAAGGTCGTCGAAATCAAGACGGATAGTCAGACGGGCGGTATCAATATTGAGGGCCTAAAAGCCGTTCTGGAGGCGCATGGAGATCATGTAGCGGCCATCATGCTGACCAATCCCAATACCCTGGGTCTCTTCGATGCCAGAATTGCTGAGATTGGTCGAATGATCCATGCCGTCGGTGGACAATTGTATTATGACGGCGCCAACGCCAATGCAGTGATGGGTATTACGCGTCCCGGCGATATGGGTTTCGATGTCGTCCACTTTAATCTCCACAAAACCTGTAGTACACCGCATGGTGGTGGTGGTCCTGGTGCAGGCCCTATCGGAGTTAAAGAGCATCTGGTCCCCTTCTTGCCGGGACCCTTGCCCGCAAAGAATGCACAGGGCTACTATTGGGAGGATGCCGGTCCGTTATCGATTGGGAAAGTACGTGCCAACCTGGGCAACTTTGGTGTCCTGGTACGTGCCTATACCTACATCCGCTTTAACGGTCCTGATGGTCTGCGTCATGTCTCTGAAAGCGCCATCCTCAACGCCAACTATCTGCGACATGAACTGGCTGAGGATTATGAGATCGCGTATCCATTGATCTGTCAGCACGAGTTTGTAGCCACGGCACGCAAACAAAAAGAAGAGAGCGGTGTCACGGCAACCGATATTGCCAAACGCCTGCTAGACTTTGGCATGTACGCCCCCACTGTCTACTTCCCTTTGATTGTACCTGAAGCTATGATGATTGAGCCTACCGAGACCGAAACACGAGAATCGCTCGACCAGTTTGTAAGCGTCATGCATCAGATCGCCGAAGAGGCGCGGACAAATCCAGAGCTTGTCAAAACAGCTCCCCATACCACCGTTGTAGGTCGTTTGGATCAGGCTCTGGCTGCCCGCAAGCCTAACCTGCGCTGGCAAATCGGCCAGGAAATAACCCACTAAGGCGTTGACGCGCCTGTGTGCTTTTTAGTAGTGTTGCATAGAGTGTTTGCAGAACATTCTATGCAACACTACTAAAATTTTTTGAGCACCCTGGCTGAGAAAACTCATGCATGAGCATTGGTATAAATGTTCCTGGAAAAAGCGCTCTCCATCTGATATACTTCCTCTACGAGCTGTAAATTGCCTTCGCGCTGAACAAAGCTCGATAAACTGGTAGGATGTGGAACATGCAACCGCTTTTCACTCAGAATCTTCTGTTTCGGAATGTTTTCCTGGGCGGTTTTGTCATCTGGGTGGTAATGGAAACGATCCTGGGGATCAGGCAACTCGCACACCTCCATGCTGGTGCCCAGCTCCAAGATAAAGGATCGCGGGTGGTCGTCGGTGTGACGTTCGCGCTCGGCATCATTCTCTGCTTGCAGTTACCCCACGTTGTTCCTGCTGCCGCCATCACGAGCGCGAGCAGTTTCATCTCCTGGTCAGGCCTTGCCCTGATCTATGCCGGTCTCGCTTTCCGTCTCTATGCCATCAAAGTGCTTGGTCGTTATTTCACTCCCAGCGTGGCGGTTGTCACTGATCAGCAAGTAGTAGAAGACGGACCATACAAGCTCATTCGCCATCCCGCTTATACCGGCTTGCTCATCATGTTCCTCGGATTCGGACTCAGCTCCACCAACTGGTTGAGTCTGCTGGCTCTAATGGGATGCGCGCTAATTGGCCTGAGCTACCGTATCCATGTGGAAGAACGCGTCCTTCAAGAGCATCTGGGCCAGCGATATCAGGAGTATATGCAGCGCACGAAACGGCTCATCCCTTTTATGCTGTGAAGCAACGGCAATGCAACGTAAAAATCATCGTTCATGTTATTTTCTCCTTCACATTTCGACTCCAGGTAGGTTGGATCTGGACCACGGTGGCGATTTCTCCGCTCTCGGCTTGCGCGAAGAACGGGCGGAAGAACTCTTTCTCTTCGTTCAGGGTCAGATACTGATGCCGACGACCTCCCTTCCCTGGAGTTTCCACAGCGGCCCCTCATCCGGTTGTACGTGGAGATCACCTCATGGACTGTAGCTTTACTGACCCCACAAGGCCCGGCAATCTCTTCCGCCTTCCGCGGCTCTATCAGCGCATAGACAGTTGACGGGAAATGTGAGACAAAAGGGAATGCCTGTTGCTACAAGTGCCTGCCCATCTGTCCAGGTAAGCAAATCAAAAGATCGGCTTCTTATCTGTTGCAAGAAGCCGATCTTTTTTGTCGTCACTTAAATATTCAGGGATTGGGATGAGGAGAGATGTTTAGCGACAATATCAATCAATGCATCGACATCAAAAGGCTTTTCAAGAAAATCATCAGCACCACCCGCTGCAGCCACTTTATCCGCATCCGCATGGGCCGAAAGCATAATTACTGGAATATCTTTCGTGGTTGCATTGCTTTTCAGCGACTTACAAATATCTCGTCCATCATCGCCGGATAGTAGCACATCCAACAGAATAAGATCCGGAAGATCATCCGTCAAATTTTGCAGGTTATCTCTATTGTTCGCCGTGCGAACAACATATCCCTCACCCTCCAATACAATTTGTATAACTTCGACAATCCCCTCATCATCGTCAACAACCAGGATGTGGTGTCCCATGTATCTATCTCCTTAAAAAGCGGCTGAACGCTCTTTCTTCTTTACGAGCGCGCCGTGGTAACGAGATGGAGCAAGGTTCCCAGTACCCTATTCCTCTCCTGGCACTATTTTATCACTGCGACGCTGTTCATTTTGTATGTATGTGAAGATGGGTAGCTACATCAGGCCAGCCTACAGCTTTTCATTGTTCATTCTGAGTAACTACAAATTACATGCTACACATATATTCGCAGGTCAATAGAAATAGTTTCGCAACAGAATAAATATGTATGTGATGACATACATATAGTATGCATAGACAAAAAGCGCCTGCCCACCTGCGCTAAAGTCTGTTATTGCCAGTTGTATACTTGCTTCTTACAAAGTGTTTGATTCCCATGGTCTTCGCCATCCTGGCGCATGAGTTTTCGCACCTGCGGTGCTCAAAACTGTTTTTATTATGTGATGTAGAAAAGGTTCGAAGAACCTTTTCTACATCACATAATAAAAAGGGCGCAGGCGCGCATGCGCCTGCCAGCAGGTGAGCAGCAAGATCCCGCTGGTGATGGGAATCAAACACTTTGTTTGACATTCATTGCGCTATCTTTTTTATTTATGGGTATATTGCTGTATTCTTTTATTGTAATATACGCTGCATTTATACTGATATTTATTTTCTTGAAGGAGATTTGTATGGGAGAGACAAAACAGCCAAAAACTGCTTTGATTACTGGTGGATCACGTGGAATTGGAGCAGCGACGGTCCTTGCTATGGCTGAGCGTGGATATGATGTGTCCTTCACGTATCGTAATAAGGTGGCACGGGCCAATGAGGTTGTCTCTCAGGCGACGCAGCGAGGCGTCCAGGCTCTGGCGATAGGTTGTGATATTACGCATGCTGATGAGCGTACACAGCTCTTTGCTCAATTACAGGGATGGCATACACAACTTGATGTGTTGATTTTGAATGCATCCGGTGGCCTGGAGAAGGATGCTCTGGCGCTCGATCCCGAGTATCCCTTGCATATCAATCGAGATGCTCAGGTTGCTCTGGTTGATCTGGCTCTTCCACTGATGCAGCAAGGAGGAGTGATTGTCTTTATTACCAGCCACTGGGCTCATCTTTATGGGCACGATATTCAACAGATTCCGGCCTATGAGCCTGTCGCGGCTTCAAAATATGCTGGCGAACAGGCTTTACGCGCACGCCAGCAGGAGTTTGCCGCACGGAATATTCGTCTGGTAGTCGTGACCGGGGATTTAATTGATGGCACGATTACGCCCAAATTATTGGAGCGTGCGGCTCCAGGCCTCTCTGCCAACCGTTCCTCATTAGTGGGCGCACTCCCTACAGCAACTGACATGGGTGAAGCCATTGCGGTTGCTGCTACAGATTCCTCGCTGCCCGATGGGCATACCATTGTCATTGGTGGATCATTGGAATCATTGCTTGCTGAACGGGTATCTTAAGTTCCATCCCTGCTTTGTTTGTCCGTTGCCAGGTAAGAGACTGACTTGTTTGTTTGTCTCTTGACCTGGCTTCATCGATGATTTTTGCCAGTGCGCGTCTCCTCTTTGGTCTTAGCTTTGCTCAATTTTTTGCTTCAGCGTTTCAATAGTGGTATCCAATTGGCTGATACGCGCCTGCATGTCTGATGTTTTCAGTTGCTCTAAGCGGACAAAGCGCGTATAGGGAGCTATGGCCTCTTCGATGCGGCTGACCGAGTTATGTAACTCTTTCTGAAACTGATCCTTCATTGCATCCAATAGACGCTGTTGGAGTTCTAACATCTTCTCATCAAACGCTCTTTTGGCCTGTTTGCGGCGTAGTGGGATAATGCCATAACCAATCAATAGCAATCCAAGGCCGGCGATTACACCGGTCACATCGGCGGCCAGCGTACCCATAAAAGCGACAATCAACGCACCCAGACCGATACCACCCGCGCCTGTAATCACTGCCTGTGCGACGGTATTGCGCATATCCTGCGAGAGTTGGATAGATTCGGCTTCCTGATCATAACTATTGACGACGCCTGTCACAGTATGGGCAACAGATTGTAAAAGCATACGGCGATTATAATCAAACTGTTTACTAACCGTGCCAATCATCTTGTCCTCGCGGCGCAGGCTGACTTCACGGCGGCGATCCAGATATTCCATAACATTTTGCCAGAAGCGATGTTCTTGCTCGACCATCCAATCGATCATTTCTTGTACAGAGCCTTCAATGCGGACGGCACTATCCCCAAGTACTTCTTGTTCAAACTCTCGCCGAATGCGCTCTCCCTGTACAAGATCGAGGACGCGGCGCAGACGAATCGTATCCTCAAAAAAGTCATCGCCCCGTTTGCGCATCTCAAGCACCACATTACTGATCTCGCTTAAACGATGGGTAAAATTGCGTTGCATGTCATCGGAATATAGTTCCAACTGGTCATCAATATTGCTGACGGTGCGCGCATCTTCCGCCAGGAGTTTGGCCCGGGCCTCGACTGATGTATGGGTTTGCTGGAGCAGGCGTTGCATCACGCCCAGAGGACTGAGCAATTTCAAGCGTACACGCTCTTCCGCATCCAGAGTTTCAAACAGGTAGGCTTCGAGCAGGCCGAAGCGGCTCTGTTCCCAGAGCTCAACCGCCTGATGTCCCATGGCCGAACGTGCCTGTTGCGCCTGTAACGCCGAGACAGGGATGAGTTCGGGCTGGAAGCCCAGCAGTTGCTGACAATTATGGTGTATAAAGGTGGTGATTTTATTAAGCCCGGCAGGCGTACGCAGCATATCAATTTTATTCAGCACGATCACGATTTTTTTACCCCAGGCACGAATATGCTCCAGGAAGATTTTTTCACTCTGCGTGAAGGGGCGGTCGACCGATGTGACAAAGATGATGAGGTCACTGCGTGGGACGAACTCTTCGGTCAGCCGTTGATGTTCCTGGAGTACTGCGTTGACGCCAGGGGTATCGACGATACTGATGTCGCGTAGAAAATCGGCGGGATAGGTTAGCTCTAAAATATCCTGTGTTTGCGTGTGCCGGGTTTGTTCTTCTCCATACCTGAGAATGTTGATTTGATGAGTGGTTGGGACGACTCCTTCTTCCAGTACATCGTTATGCAGCAGAGCGTTGATACAGGCTGATTTACCTGCATTGAACTCGCCAACGATGACTAATAGGAAGAGGTCATCCAGGGTTGCTGTGATCTGGCGGAGCGTATGCTCAAATGGTTCTCCACCTTCAAAGTTTTCCAGGCAGCTAGCCAGATCGACGGCGATATTTTTTTCTTGCTGAAGCAGGATACGTTGTTGGTCCTGTAAGATTGCTTTTGCCATGCTCGCTTCTCCTCTGTGGGACCAGCGTGTTATTGCGGATCATCGGCCCACTGTATCTATAGTACGTTAGTGGGACGCCTGAGAGAACAAATCTGGCGCTAATCTGGTGGGCACGACTACTTTGAGTGCCCTGGGGACCACGCTTATAATCGTTGGATGTTCGTTTGTGCTGGTATGCCCCATTGGTTCGCCATCAATCTGAATCGCAATGGGATAATTGGTATAGAGTTTGATGGTGTCACTGGTTCCACTGCGTATCCATTGCGTGCGACGTGGATGCCGGAGAAGAAAGTCTACAATGACAGCCACGCGTCTGAATAAACTTTGTTTACGAATCACACACACATCCAATAAGCCATCGTCACATTTGGCAAGCCAGGTATACTTCAGGGCACCACCGTAGAGCTGTGTGTTGCCTATAATCACCTGTAAGGCGTTGGCCTTGATGCTTTGCTGACCCATTTCGATTGTTGTGTGAAAGGCGGGATAGCGTGCGCCCCACCATGCGGCAACCAGTAGATATCCAAGTACGCCCAGATGTTTGACGGGACGTTTCTCGACCGATTGAGTGACTTCTCCATCCAATCCTATACCGACCATAAGCAGAAAATAGTGGTCATTAATTTTTCCCAGATCGATAGAGCGTATTTGTCCATTGAGCAAGACATCGCAGGCTCCATGCAAATCAAGCGGAATGCCAGCTTCTCTGGCCCAGACATTGACAGTCCCACCGGGTAAAACACCAAGGGCAGTCTCGCTACCCGCCAGCTCTTGAATAATTTCGTGGATTGTGCCATCTCCCCCAATGGCAACCACGATATCGATGTGCTGCTGTACGGCTACGCGGGTCAGACGTCTGGCATCGCCGCTGGCCTGCGTGAGTTTGAGTTCTGCCTGCCAGCCCTGCTTTTGCAGAGTGGCAAGTATATTTGTGATTTGATGGGCGTGAAATACATAGCTACCTGCGGTAGGATTAGCGATGAGAATAGCGGTTGGCGATTGTTTTTCCATGGATGAGCCAGGTTCGTCTATGATTTCTTGCATGTTGAACCTCTTACGGATGTCACAGTCTGGTGCTGATGCGTCAATATATTCACGCTTATAAACTTGCTGAGGGGACAGTTGTCTGTCTGCTGGCACAATTCATTTGTGTCCCATCCCACAATGTTTTCATAAGAGGGGCACAAATAGAAGTTTTATGTCCCTCTTTTCTGTACGTATTATGCTTTGTTTACGTTGTAGAATGCTCTGTTGATAGAGGTAGGAGCAGGTTAATCGACACGAGGGACGCGCGCAAGAAGTTCTGAGACAACTTCATAATTCAGCGTGCCCAGACGTGTGGCGACCGTTTCGGCGCTCAGCTCTGCGTCACCCTGGCGACCGATCAGGATAACTTCGTCACCCATGCGTGTTTGAGGAATATTTGTCACATCTACTGTGCACTGGTCCATACAGACACGGCCCAGTAAGGGAGCCTCCTGTCCATGGATCAGCACGCTTCCCCAATTATATGGGCTGCGGCGGAAACCATCGGCATAGCCTACTGGCAGAATAGCGACCAGGGTTGGCCGGGTGGTGATATAGGTACTGCCATAGCTAATTCCTTCACCAGTTGGTATCCATTTGACCTGCGAGACCTGGGTTTTAAAGGAGAGCGCAGCACGGAATCCTTCGGGCAGGTGTACATCTGGCGAGGGTTCCAGGCCATAGATGGCGATGCCGGGCCGTACCATATCAAAACGTGCCTCAGGGATTGCCAGGGTAGCAGCGCTATTGGACGCATGCACAATTGGAGGACGTAATCCCTGTTCTTCCAGGGTCTGGATCACATGCTGAAAGCGGGCGAGTTGCAGGCGGGCATGGCTTTGATCGGCGGCATCGGCCTGCGCAAAGTGGGTGTAGATACCTTCAAGCTTGAGTCCAGGAAGGCGATGTGCCTCGCGTACCAGCTCCAGAATGGTATCCAGTTCTTCAAAGCGGATACCCAGGCGTCCCATACCTGTATCTACCTTGACGTGCACGGTCGCGATTTTGCCGAGATCTAGCGCCGTCTCAGAGAGTGCCAGGGCCTCTTCTCTGGAGTAGATGGTAATACTGACGCCAAGCCGGATTGCTTCGCGCATTTGCCAGCGGGGTACATATCCAAAGACAAGAATCGGGGCATCGATATGCGCATCGCGCAAGGGAATGGCTTCGCTGACCGTGGCTACGCCGAGCATCGTGGCCCCATTTTGCAATACAGTGCGCGCTACTTTTAAGGCCCCATGTCCATAGGCATCAGCTTTGAGTGCAACCAGAACCTGTGTCTGTGGTCCTACCAGGGATTTGATATGCCGTGTATTGCCGCCAATCGCGTTAAGATCTATCTCAACCCAGGTGGGTCGTTCCGCATGCCGGAAAATAGTTTTTTTCCAGCCCGGCGTCTGTCGCACCAATAGCTCAGAGGCTTCCCAGGAACGAGCCATCAGCATTTCTGTTATACGCTCCATGCGTGTCTCCTCTGAACCCTTGATCAGAATTATATCCTGAGACTGCATGGTATCTGTAGCATTCAGTGCGTCTGTAGTAGTCTGGAACAGAATACGGCGTGCTGCCTGTGAGGCATCTTCATGCGTCGATGTTCTGATGATATGGGATGTGCTTAAGCCCGCGTGCTGAGCCTCTTCAGCAATTAAGGCAGCCCACTCTCCACGCGTAATCAAATAATCGACGTAGCGTGCAACCTGTTGACCAATAGTGCGATGTGCCTCTTCCTCATAGCTGCCAAGGTGAAGCATATCCCCGAGGATTGCGATGCGACGTCCATGCTTTGGTGTTAACACGTCTAATGTTTGTAGTCCTGCCAGCATGGAAGTGGGAGTGGCATTATGGGTATCATCCAGTAAGGTTGTATGGCCTATACCTGGTAATGGCTTCAACCGACCGGAGAGCGGTTGCAGATCAGCCAGTGCAGTGATAAGCGCATCAGATGAGATCCCTGCGTGACGACCAACCTGATAAGCCGCCAGTAATGTTGCCATAGCATGTTGTCCGAGCAGATGTGAACGTAGCGTCAGTGTTGTTGCCTCTGGCTTATCTCCTGGCTCATCTACAGTGAGCGTTCCGACTATACCATCCAGTCCGCAGTAATTGATGTGTGGTTGGGTGGGAATCGTTTCCTGTTCTGTTCCGCTCGGGAAAGGATGATAAGTTATCTCTGTGTGGTTGGTTGCTGCGTATTGTGCTAACAGGCTGTGAATAATCGGATCATCTTGTTGATAAAAGAAGTGTCCACCGTCGGGCAGGCTGGTGAGCAGCGCGCCCAGCTCACCGGCGAGATGCTCAATTGAGCTGAAGTATTGCATCTGAACGGGGCTGATATTGGTGAGTATCCCGATGGTAGGGCGTACCATACGGCAGAGCGCCGCAATCTCGCCTGGATGATCGCAGCCGAGTTCCAGAACGACATATTCATGCTGTTCTTCAAGGCGACCCAGTGAGAGCGGAATGCCCAGCATATCATTATAATTTTGCCAGCTACGGAAAGTCTGGAAGCGTTGCGCGAGTACGCTTGCAATGGCCTCTTTGGTACTGGTCTTGCCCACGCTGCCTGTTACCGCGATGACCGTGGGCTTCCAGCGAGCTAAAATGGCGCTCGCATACTGTTGTAAAGCCAGTCGGGTATCTTCGACCACAATCACGGTGACTTCGGCCTGTGCCAGGGAGGTATGTATCGCTTCGGGCAGATGCGAGAGTGCCTGGGCCTCAACGAGTAATCCGCTTGCTCCTTTTCGTATCGCATCCAGTAGGAAGTCATGACCATTGCCACGCTCGCCGCGTACGGCAACAAACAGTTCATTGGGGGTAAGTTGACGCGTATCATGGTTAAAGGCATCGAACTGATTGTGCTTGCTTTGTTGCTGCACTGCTCCCCGGGTCGCTGCTAATAAGTGATCGAGATAAATCATACTTACTCATCCCCTGACTGGCGATTTACATAAGAATGCTATAAAACGCATTAATATATTATTCACGTAGTACGTATATATTGCATACTGCCTACTTGTTTTACCATACCGTCTAGCTCCATGATTGTCAACGTCGAGGTTACGATAGGGGCATCCAGTTTTGAGAGGCGAATCAGCTCATCGATATATTGTGGCTCACGTGTCAACAGCGCTAGCAGTATTTTTTCCTCTTCAGTTGTAGGATTACGGGCGGGTGTGCCCTCATCTAGGGGAACCGTATGAATATTCAGGTTCTCGAGGATATCATTGACGTGTAATACCGGATGGGCTCCGTCACGGATCAGTTTATTGGTCCCTTCACTATTGGTGCTGAAGATATTGTTGGGTACGGCATAGACTTCACGTCCCTGCGCGAGTGCAGAGTTAGCGGTAATGATCGAGCCACTTTTGAGGGGGGCTTCTGTGACAAGTATGCCCAGAGATAAGCCTGAGATAATATGATTGCGGGCCGGAAAGTTGCCTGGTTCAGGGCGGATGCCCAGGGGAAATGCAGAGAGCAGGATGCCTCGCTCTGAGTCCAGGATATCTCTGGCGAGCTGATAATTTGTGCGAGGATAGATGGTATCCAGGCCACAGGCCAGGACTGCAATTGTGCGCCCGCCTTGATTTAGCGCGGTTCGATGGGCAACGGTATCCACGCCACTTGCCAGCCCACTGACGATAGTAATTTTGCCCTTCACCAGTTCTTTGGTGAAATGCTCGGTAACCTGATGACCATAGGAACTCATTTTGCGTGTACCGACGATACCAATGGTATAGTGGAGATCATCTTCCGTAAATTTTCCGCATGTATAGAGCACAGGGGGAGCATAGTCGATCTTGCGTAAGAGCGGTGGATACGTGGCATCTTTCCAGGTGATCACGCGAATGGTCAGGCGATGCAACCGTTCAAGCTCATATGGTGGATTGATGTTTGCGCGTTGCTTGATAAAGTTTTTGATCGTACCCTGGTCAAGTCCTGCTGCCTGTAAATCTTTACTGGATGCCTGCCAGGCATGGGCAACATCTTCCTGAAAGAAATCTAAGAGCATTTGAAAGCGTACAGGACCGATGCCCATGACACGGCTAAAGGCAATCCAATAGGATAGCTCTGTTAACGAGAGTACGTTGGCTGGATAATAGCGGGCTGTTTTATCGTGCACTTCTACCTTCCTCTCCTGCTGGCCCATCGTAATACGTTACTCTTCCGAGGTATGCGATGTTCCTCCCCTGACTGGATTGGCTGAATGTTGCCAGGGATAATCCACTGGTATAGGAGTGCCACCCTGTGGATGCGCTCTCTCCTGTAATCCTGGTGTGGTGTATGTTTCTGGTACCATATAAAACTCTGGTTGTATAGGATAAGGTGTTGTTTCTGGTACTGATGAAGGGAATGGCGTATTTGGTGTGCCATTGCTGGATGCTTTGCGGCTTTTACGTCCTACATAGATCAGCAGTAGTATGCAACCAATAATCGGAAGGACGATCAATGAGATGCCACCCACCAACAAATATGACTCTGTGCCGTCGCTAGATGTCGCCTGGGATGTGGCTGGCATTGATATAGGGGTTGGCGTTGGGGTTAGCGGCACCATTTCGCGGGCGGATAACGTAGCGGATTGATTGAGGCTTAAGCGCCACTTGTTTTCTATCTGCGCTGTATTCCATCCCAGAACCTGCTGTAAATTCATATCGAAAGTGAAATCTATGCTATGGATCGCCTGCACCAGAGACTCCATTTTTTTCAGTCCGAAGGTTGAATACATGTAGCTGACAAGATGCCAGCTTTCAGAGTAGGCGTCATATGCTTTATCATCATCTTTGGGGAAAGATGTTTCAAGATCAGGGATACGCAGTAATGAATGCTGCGTGATCATCTGACTAAACTGATTAGTCATCTGTGGTTCATGGTACACCTGATCATACACGGCCAGTCCCTCATCAAACCAGGTTGGGATGTCCCCTCTGGCTTTCTGATGTAAGACCAGGTGTGTCAGCTCATGTGGCAGATCCCGACTCAGCGTCTTATCATTTGTTCCGCTGGCTGTAATAGATGCCTGATTGAGACCGGGGAAGGCGATGCCACCCACCCATTCAGATACTTGCGGCGGTAATGCACTATGAAAATCGTCAGTGTTCTGATACACCCAGAGGTTGATTGGCTGATGCAGCCCTGTTCCCAGATTGCTACTGATATGCTTCAGGCTATTCGTTACCTGTTTTAGCACAACCTGACCAAAATCAGTGGGACGATTATACCAGTTGACTTGATAGAGTCCTTGCGTAAGATGTTGCCATTGAAAGCGATTATCTACAATTTGTAAATTCTGGCTGCTACTGGTATGTTTTCTGTCTGCTTGATCAGTAATGACCCAGTAATACGTAATCATGGTGCTGGCGGGAGTGAAGTGGCTATTTGTGAAATCATCATGCCATCGGAACGTAACATCATTGGCTTCTCCAGGCGTAACGACATGTGTTTCTTCACTAGAATCATTATGGTTAAAGAGTAAATGCAATGTCGCATATTCGAGAGGACTTTGCGTATCATGGGCATGAATTTGAAAATCGATGGCTTTAGGAAATTGCAATGTGCTGCTCTGTGCAGAGTCAGATATTGGATCATCAACAATATGGGCAGATACCTTAGATGATAATACAGATGAGAAAAAGCATAGTGTTAATAGAATAGAGAGTGTTGCCAGTACATGAGAGACATGCCGTTGGCGCATAGATAAAACTCCTTCGGGCAATTTGAGAATATCAATCTTTATTATATATGATCGGCGCTGATTTTGCGCGCAATACTCATCCATATAGTACGCATGGTACATCCTTTTGTGGAAAAGTGCCTCTCATACGAATGACCCAAATAGGTGATAGTGTTAAATCTTCCCTGGATTGCTCGTTTTGATAGTGCAAGGCTCTGTTTCTGTTTAAGCCTCTGCGATACATTGTTGTATTTGGGATGTAATGTGGAAGGGAGGATACTGATTGTGAGTAGTCATGGGGATCAGCAGTCCGAGAGTGATCAACTGCGCATTGATGATAGTTCAGTTCCAGTGGCGGGAGGTCTTTTACGCAACTATAAAAGTCAGCAGGAGTCGCCGATTCTTCTTTCTCCGCCGTTGTCAGGTCTACCCGTCTCCAGACCAGGCTCGATATCCCCGTTATCTCTTCCCTCGCTTCAACGCGATCCTTTATCTGAGCCGGAAGCCTGCGCGGGAAATGGTTTGCTCTTCCAGCGGTCTCAAGGATTGCTGGCTTATACAGTGGATATAGTGCGGCGCTGGTCGGGTAAAATTGTGGCTGTGACGGGCCATACGGTCCAACCTCCGGCACCGTATATGCAGCTTCACCATCCGTCGACCGAGGTGAAACAAGCGTCTTTAGTTCAACGGAAGAAACCCTGGCGCAGATCGCGTAGCTTGCGTGTATCTATGCAAATGAAGCAACGCCGTGTGCGCTGGCAGCAAAATCCTTGCCCATACTATACCTACATCTTGCTGGCTTTGTTAGGGATGATCATTCTATCTTCTTTCGCCGGTACAGCGTATAGCTATGGCTATTATATGGAGCAGCTCCCACGCATGAATGAGCTGGCGAACGAGCATATCGCGCAGAATACGCGTATCTATGATCGCAATAATGTGCTGCTCTATGAAGTGTATGATCAGAACTCCAGGCTGGGTGGTCGTCGGATAATGGTGCGCTATGAGGATATTCCCAGGGACCTGCAAGATGCTTTGATTGCCATTGAAGATAAAACATTTTGGATGAATGCTGGCGTTGAGCCGATGGCAATTCTACGAGCCGCCGCCAGGCAATATGGTGGTGGTAGTACATTGACGCAGCAGGTGATTAAAAATCTTTCCAACAATCATGAGTATGCGTTGAGCCGCAAACTGACCGAAGCTGCCATGGCAATTGGTCTGACCCAGCAATACTCGAAAACGAAAATCCTTGAGATGTATTTTAATATCGCTCCTTTTGGTGCGCAGACCTACGGTGTCGAAGTTGCGGTCGAGGATTATTTTGGTCTGGCCCCCATCTGTCATACCAATCAGCGCTGTATTCCCGGCGTAGCCAGGCTTGACTATAATCAGCAAACGGGACGTCACGATCCTCTTTTAGAACTGGCTCGCGCTTCCTTTCTGGCGGGTATGCCTAACCAGCCCGGCTACAACGATCCCACGACTGGTGAAGCCGCGAAGCAACGGGCTCTGGCACGGCAGGAGCTGGTTTTGCAGGAGATGATAGATCAACATATTGCGGTGGCCGGGTTGGGATTAATCACGCCTGCTCTAGCGCAAAAAGCCCACAGTTTGATGGCTCATACTACCTTTCGGTCCTACATGCGCTACAAGTATGCTCCACACTTTGTGGATTGGGTCATCAATCAAGTCTCCAACGCCTTAGGAAATGGAGACCTTGCCACGGGTTATGGCGCTTTCTTTAGAGCGGGACTGAATATTCGCACTTCGATTGATGCTCATCTGGAGGATTATGTTGAGCGGGCTGTGGCGCGCCATATCAATCAGCCAGAGTATCAAAAAGTCAGTGGCTATTACTCCACGCTCAGCACTGATAAGAATCTTCATACTGCAGCGGTCGTGGTGATGGATGCTAAAACAGGCGAAATCCTGGCTATGGATGGGAGCGCTGACTATAACTCCACCGATCCTCGCGTAGGTGGACAATATAATGCAGCTATTAATGCGCGCCCACCCGGTTCCAGTTTTAAACCGCTTGAATATGCCACCTCCTTCGAGAAAGGATGGTATCCCGGTATTGTGTTACAGGACGATCGGACCTATTTTCCCAATCACGCACCAGCAGGCACGCCCATGCCTGTAAACGACGATGCGATCACCAAACCCCATACCTTGATCTATGCTCCCTATGATTATGGACACACCTATACCCATCGGCTGGTCACGCTGCGTACAGGCACGGCGAATTCTTATAATATCCCAGCCATTCGTACCATGCAATTTGTGGGAGCGAATGATGTTTTAAATACGGCGCATCGTCTGGGCATCACCTCGCAAGCCAATACTGGCCTGGCCTGGGCGTTGGGCTCAAAAGACGTATCGCCCCTGCAAATGGTGAATGCCTATCAGACCTTTGCCAATCAGGGTCAACGCATCCCCCCGCAGAGCGTGCTGGACATCTGGGATAACTATGGGCACAATCTCTATCATTATAATGAAGCCAGTCCGCCTGCCGGGCCTGTCTTTTCACCCCAGGTCTCCTACATGATGACCTCAGTGCTCGCGGATGAGCCATCGCGTGCGCCCGAATTCGGCAGCGACCACGACTTATCTTTCGCCGATATGGACGCCAACTGCGCCTACTCACGCAACGCCTGTACACGCCAGGTCGCAGCCAAAACCGGCACCACCGACGATTTTCGTGACAACTGGACGATTGGCTATACACCCGATGTCGTCGTCGGTGTCTGGGTTGGTAACGCCAATAACGACAAAATGAACGATGTGATTGGTATTACTGGAGCCGGTCCAATCTGGCACAGCGTCATGGAGCGTGTTCTGGGACGTTGTAACGACAATCCTCCACTTACCAATCCTTTTGTGACTCCTGATCAAATTGCTTGTGGACCCGACTATCACTTCCGCTTCTCAGAGCACCCACAATGGACCTTTACTATACCAGATGGCCTGACCCAGGTCAGCACCTCACCCTTCACCGGTCTACCAGCCAGTTCTGGGCTCGCCGATTGGGTTCTGGTCAATCAGGCCGCATCACAAAATTAAAAGAAATGAAGGCGAGATAATCCACCCGTGAAGGGCAATACCGCTTCACGGGTGGCTGCTATGAGGGATCGGGTGTTCGCATATTCATCGTAACCAATCACCCAAATAGGGGATTGTGTTAACGTGTTTCAATAGGTTCGTTGAGATATGTATATTCGGGACAATCTTATGATGCAGGATGTGTGAGGCCGAATGTTTGGAGAAGCAGGTGGCAAGGGGGCAATATATGATGGCTGGCGTCTCCCAAAATCAATCAAAACATTCCGTTCTATCTATGAATAGACGGATGCCAATATGAGGTACTTTTCCTGACATGCCAGGTGATGAGGAAGGGAGCGACCATTATTTATTGTTAGATGTGGGATGGTACAGGCATGCGGGCAGAGAGAAACCTCCCATGAAACTAACATGAGGATCATGTATGAGTGATAATAATCAACAATCAGACAATAATTCCCCACCAAAAACCGGGGGCTTGTTACGGAATTATAAATCGCAGCAAGAGCAGTCACCAGCGCCAGGGGGACCACAACAAGCCTCTCCTGCGGCTGGATCACAGCCACAGCGCAAAGGCTTATTAGGAGGAGGCTATCATCAGTCTTCTCAGGCCGGGCTGCAGGGAAGTGTGCCACAGAAAGGATCACAGGCTCCTCAGCCGCAAGGGTATCCCAATGCTCAAGCCCCTGGAGGACCGCGTCAGTCAGCGCCAGCGGGTACTGGACAATCCTGGGCCTCTCCCCCGCCATCCCAGCCTTATGCTGCGGCTTCGATGGCTCCGGCTGGTAATCAGCGGCGTAGTGGCCTGTTATCTGGTACGGTTGATAGGATGCGCCAATGGTCGGGGAAGATGAATGCGCTGAGTGGTCACGCACCTCAGCCTCCTGCTCCTTATATGGATGTTTATCGTCCTTATAGCGCGCAGCCTGGTTTTGTTGAGGCCACCCCCCAGCCCACGCAGCCCTGGAAACGTTCGAAGGTACTACGCCTGTATCAGCGCAAGCGTCAACGGCGCATGAGCATGCGCGGTGGACCTAACCGCGTGATTGTGATTACCCTCGCCACGTTGGCAGTCTTATTAGTGCTGGCCTCCTTTGGCGGTAGCGCTTACGGCTATAGCTATTATCAGCAGCAGCAACCTAAGATGCAAGCCTCAGCCAGCCAGACAATTGCGCAAAACACGCGTATCTATGATCGCAATGGGGTCCTGCTCTTTGATGCTTATGATAATTCGACCTCTGCTTATAGTGGTCGCCGTGTCACCGTCACTTTTGATGAGATTCCCAAGGTCATGCAAGATGCTATGGTCGCGATTGAGGATAAAAACTTCTGGACCGATCCTGGTATTGATCCGCTGGCGATTGTGCGTGCGGCAGGCAGCAGTGGTGGTGGTAGTACCCTGACGCAACAGGTGATCAAAAATTTAACGCATAACTCCGATCCCACGTATACCCGTAAATTAACGGAAGCTGCGATGGCGATTGGGATGACCCAGCAATATCCCAAGCAAAAAATCTTAGAGATCTACTTCAATGTTGCCCCCTTTGGATCTTCCACCTGGGGTGTTGAGATTGCAGCCGAAGATTATTTCGGATTGAAACTGGACTGTGGTAAGACTAATACGAAGTGTATTCCGGGCATTTCGCAGCTTGAATATAATGCGCGGACCAAAAAGAATGATTCTATTCTAGGTTTGGCCCGTGCCTCTTTCCTGGCCGCACAGCCTAATGGACCAACCTATACTGATCCTACCCTGAGTGAAAAGAATCGGCAGCGTGGCCTGGAACGCCAGAAACTGGTCTTACAAGCCATGATTCAACAGGGCATGTCGGTCGATGGCAAACCGATTACGGCTGATATGGCCCATCAGGCCGAGACCTGGACCGCCAAACAGACCTTTAAGCCCTACCTGCGCAATGAACGCGCTCCGCATTTTGTGGAATGGATCATTACCCAAATGGAGCAAGCGCTGGGTGGTGGCAGCCAGGGCGCGTATAATTTCCTGACCGGTGGCTATAATATCCGCACCACGATTGACGTCAACCTGGACGAATATGTTCAACGTGCTATTACACGCCATCTGGATCAACAAGAATGGCAACAGTTCCCAGCACCGGCGCATTACGCTACATTGAGCACTGACAATAATGTAAATGATGCGGCAGCAGTAGTGATGGATTCCAAGAATGGTGAAGTGCTTGCCATGGTTGGCAGTGCAAATTTTAATGACAGTAGTATCAAAGTGGGTGGCTCTTATAATGTAGCCGCACCACCAAATGGGGATACAGGACGATCTCCTGGTTCAACCTTTAAGCCGATTGAATATTCTACAGCCTTTCAGATGGGCTGGTATCCTGGTATGGTGGTGCCTGACCAGGAAACAGCTTTCCCCAATGGTGCTCCCGCAGGAACACCTGTCAGCCTGACTGACGATCCTGCCAAGGATGGAGCCTCTGTTGCTAATAATGTGTATATTCCGCCTGATTATGGTAATACTTATCATAAGAGTCAGATTGGAGGAACACTGCGACTGGCTACAGCTAACTCTCTCAACGTAGGCGCGATGCGTGCAATGCAGTATGTTGGCACAAATAATGTTCTGAATACCGCGAAACGTCTGGGTATCACGACTTTACAGAATAATGGTATGGCCTGGGGTCTGGGTGCGCAAAATGTGCCCTTGATTCAAATGGTCAATGCCTATCAAACCCTGGCAAATGCTGGTAGCTATGTACATTATCAAGGTGTGCTGGACATTTATGATAATCAGGGCCATAACTTCTACCATTACGATGAAAACCATGTGCAGGGTTCACAGGTCTTCTCGCCACAAACCTCATATATGATGACCTCTGTGCTATCTGATGAGCCATCCCGCGCCTTTGAATTTGAAAGTGACCATGACCTGTCATTTTATGATCGAGATCAAAACTGTGCTTATGTCGCAGCATGTTCACTTCAGGTTGCCGCTAAAACAGGTACCACAGATAGTTTTAAAGACAACCTGACAATTGGTTATACTCCTGATGTGGTGGTTGGAGTTTGGGTTGGTAACGCGAACAATGAAGCGATGAACAACATCGTTGGTATTACTGGTGCTGCACCGATCTGGCATAGCGTCATGGAGAGAACACTGGGATGGTGTAGTACTACTCTCGCTGATAATTCTGTGCGTCCAGATCAAATCCCCTGTGGACCCAATTACAACTTTCGCTTCTCGGCTAATCCCACGCGAATATTCTCCATTCCGGGTGGTGTAAGCAAACAAACAACATCATTGATCAATGGACTGCAAGGTAGCGGTGTGACCGATTATATGTTGGATGGAAAAGCACCACAGCAATCTGGTTACAATGCAAGTGCAACCTATCATTCATGGTACACAACTCCGACGATACCGACCAGGCCGGGAGGAGGGAAAAAGACGGGTTAAGACTGAAGCAGCAAGTTTCTGTTTCTTCACCTCTGCCTTTCATTTTTCGTCAGAGTACAGATAAAAGAAAAGCAATGCGTCAGTGTTTTTACACAGCTGCATTGCTTTTCTTTGTCTGCAAACACGTATTGTCGAACGTGTCCATTGGATGCATTTTGAGGGCTGGCTCGCATTACTCGTCTCATTTTTATCACACCTGCGCGACTCCTCATTTTTACAGCTATCAAGACTTGACAATCGACCGGGGAGAGTGCTATTCTGTACTTGCAGTCTCGACAAGAGAGTGCTAGCAATCGTAGTTGACAGATGTTGTATCATCCGAGCATATCGATAAACAGACGGCCATACCATCAGTTCTCTGTTCAATATGCCGGGGAGGTACAGCAAGACAATCGAGGGAAGCACGTACATGACACCTTTAAGCCCACGCAAACAGCAGATCTTGCGTGCGCTGGTTGAAGAATACATTCACAACGCGACTCCGGTTGCGTCTGAGACGTTAGTACGCAAATTCACGCTCCCTTTTAGTTCTGCCACTGTACGTCATGAATTAGCAGGACTCGAAGAAGCGGATTTGATCAACCAGCCACATACCTCTGCTGGTCGTGTACCTACCGACCTTGGCTATCGCTACTTTGTCGAACATCTCATGCAAGAGTCAGCACTCTCGCTCGATGAGCAGCGTCTGATTCGGCATATGTTCTATCAAGTACAGGATCAGCTGGATCAATGGGTGCGCTTGACCGCTTCAGTGATGGCGCGTCTATTACATAGTGCGGCGGTCATGACCCCGCCTCGCTCCAGTGAGGGGCGCTTCAAGCATTTTGAAGTGCTCGCAGTGACCGATCTTTCGGTGCATCTGGTACTGGTTTTGATGGATGGGTCGATTCAGCAGCAACGCTTACTCTTAGAGAAACCAACCCATCAAGAAGAACTGAGTACAATTGCCGCTCGCTTAAATCCATTATTCCTCGGCAAAACTGCCGCTGAGATTAATGCTTTTCTGGTGACGTATGAGCCCGCCCCGGTGGAACGGATTATTTCAAATGGAATTGTTCGTATCCTGGAGCAGAATGGCGACATGCAAGGTGATGTCTTCTTTGGCGAAAATATTGTCAATATTCTTGATCCTACTGCTGGTGGATCATCCGCGCAACGTCTGACGCCTGAAGAAGAGCGTGCAGAGCGCGTTCGTAAGATGATTGAAGCGCTTGAGCATAAGCGCCTCCAGAAGGTAATGGATGACCTGGAGCAGAAGCGCATTTTGCCCGCTCTGGCATCTCACTTGCCGTCCTCAGACGGGGTACAGGTAATCATCGGTGGCGAGAACCGCTGGGATGAAATGAAAGATGTCAGTATGGTCCTGGCGCGCTATGGGCAGCCTGGTAAGGTTGGTGGTATGTTAGGTATAATTGGTCCTACCCGTATGCAATATGGTCGTGCCATCGCTGTTGTCCGCTATATGGCTCAGGTGATGGACGAATTACTGGCTGATGTTTATGGATTTGAGTCATAACTCAGGTAGCAAGTAGTACATAGATATAGATTTTTTAGGAGGCAACTGTGCCAAAAGTTATTGGAATCGATTTAGGAACGACGAACTCGTGTGTAGCGGTGATGGAGGGCGGCGAGCCTGTTGTTATTCCCAACGCCGAAGGCGCACGTACAACACCATCTATTGTAGCTATTAATAAAAGTGGCGAGCGCCTGGTTGGCGAAGTGGCGAAGCGCCAGGCTATTACTAATCCTGAAAATACTGTTTCTTCAATTAAACGTTTTATGGGCCGCAAATTTGAAGATCCTGAAGTTGATCGCGACAAACGCTTGATGCCATATCGCGTGGTGCGTGCCAGCAATGGTGATGCCTGGGTTGAGGTACAGGGCAAGCAGTATAGCCCACCTGAAGTCTCCGCTATGATCTTGCAGAAATTGAAAAATGACGCGGAAGCATATCTGGGTGAGCGTGTGTCACAGGCTGTGATCACTGTTCCTGCCTACTTTAACGATGCACAGCGTCAGGCGACTCGCGATGCCGGTAAGATTGCTGGTCTGGAAGTGCTACGTATTATCAACGAGCCTACAGCCGCTTCTCTGGCCTATGGTCTGGATAAGAAGAAAGACGAGCGTATCTCGGTCTATGACCTGGGTGGTGGTACATTCGACGTTTCTATCCTGGAGTTGGGTGATGGCGTATTCGAAGTAAAGAGCACCAATGGTGATACCCACCTGGGTGGTGATGACTTCGACCAGCGCATTATTACCTGGTTGGCCGATGAGTTCCGCAAGGAGCAGGGCATCGATCTGCGTCAGGATCGTATGGCTCTCCAGCGTTTGAAAGAGGCCGCTGAGAAAGCGAAAAAAGAGCTGTCTAGCTCAATGCAGACAGAGATCAATCTGCCCTTCATCACCGCTGATGCCAGTGGTCCAAAGCACCTGGCAATCACACTCTCGCGCTCGAAATTGGAGCAGTTGGTTGAGGATCTGGTCGAGAAATCGCGCATTCCTGTCACCAAAGCTCTTGCGGATGCAGGTGTACGCCCTGGCGACATTGATGAGGTTGTCCTGGTTGGTGGACAGACTCGTATGCCAGCTGTGCAGACCCTGGTACGCCGTCTCTTTGATCGCGAGCCCAACCGTGGTGTAAACCCGGATGAGGTTGTGGCGATCGGTGCGGCCATTCAGGCAGGTGTGTTGACTGGCGACGTCAAAGACGTCCTGCTGCTCGACGTGACCCCTCTCTCCCTGGGTATTGAGACCCTGGGTGGTGTTTTCACCCGCTTGATCGAGCGCAATACCACGATCCCAACTCAGAAGAGTCAGGTCTTCTCAACCGCCAGCGATAGCCAGCCCAGCGTGGAGATCAATATCCTGCAGGGTGAGCGCGAGTTCGCGAAAGATAACCGCTCGTTGGGTAGCTTTATTCTGGATGGTATTCCACCTGCCCCACGCGGTGTGCCACAGATTGAGGTTATCTTCGATATCGATGCCAATGGTATCGTAAACGTATCGGCCAAAGATAAGGGCACTGGCCGTGAGCAGAAGATCACAATCATGGCTTCCAGTGGTCTCTCCAAGGATCAGATTGACAAGATGGTCCACGATGCTGAATCTCACTCCGCTGAAGATAAGCAGCGTAAAGAAGAGGTTGAGGAGCGCAACCTGGCCGATAGCGCAGCCTATCGTTCGGAGAAGAGCCTCTCTGAAATCGGTGATAAGATCTCGGCTGAGCAGAAAAGCGAGCTCGAAGGCAAAATCGCCGATGTACGTACTGCTCTCTCAACTGACGATGTTGCCCGCATCAAGTCCTCCCGTGAGGAGCTTGAGCAGGCCTTCTTCAAGATCAGCCAGTCAATGTACGGTCAGGCCGGACAGCCTGGTGCTGATGGCACAGGATTCACTGATGGCGAGCAGCCCGGCGCTGATGAGGGTCAGGCTCGTCCTAGCGATGACACCATCGAAGGCGAATACAAAGAAATGTAGTTGACTGAAGAGGGGCCTATGCTAGCTGCATTGTGGTTACACCGCTTTTAGAATAGCTCCTCTGTTTGAGGGGGTAGCATTGTTGTTACCCTCTCATTCCTGTATTTGGCACAGCAGCACTGGGGTGTTCCCACTTTCTCCCCGCCGCGGGTGGTAAAAAGAGAATTGGAAAGCTACTTGGGCTATACCAGTTGATTATGTTTTGTGCAATGATGTATGCTTAGTAAATGGCTAATTGTGTGCAAAAACAGCGCCACATGTGTCTACTATAGCAGGTTTTTACTATAAGATTGAATGGAACGATGATTGGTATGCATAGTCACGCTGCTCTAGTATCGACCAGTGATCCGTACCTTGATAAGCGCACAAAACATATGAACACCTATACGAATTAGAGTAGAGACGTTTTTTCATCCAGTAGCGCGGATCCGTTCGCGCCCTGTTTCTGAGGGTAAAGGACCAGCAAATGGCCGCAAATAAAAGAGATTATTATGAGGTGCTGGGGGTATCGCGTAACGCGACTGACGACGAGATTAAAAAAGCTTTTCGTCGGCTGGCAAAGCAATATCACCCGGATGCAAATAAAGAGCAGGGAGCGGAAGCCCGCTTTATCGAGATCAATGAAGCCTATGAAGTAATAAGCGATCAGCAGAAGCGCTCCGCTTATGACCGCTATGGTCATGCAGGTGTGAATGGCGCGGGTGCGGGTGCTGGTGCCTCAAACTTCGATTTTGGTGCTGGCGGGTTCAGCAACCTCAATGACATTTTTGAAACATTCTTCTCAGGTTCAAATGGCTCGCAACGCCGTTCTGGACCCCAGCGTGGTGCCGACCTTCGTTATGAATTGACGATTACGTTTGAAGAAGCCGTCTTTGGCTGCCAGAAGGAAATAGAGCTTCCGCGCTGGGAAACTTGTTCCACCTGTCGTGGTAACGGTGCGCAGCCCGGGACATCTACCCAGCGTTGTCCGTCCTGCCAGGGTTCTGGTGAAATCCGCCGGGTACAGCAATCCATCTTTGGTCAGTTCGTCAATGTAACGATGTGTGAGCGCTGCCGTGGCGAAGGCCGCATTATTACCACTCCCTGTGAGAAGTGCCGTGGTCAGGGTCGCGTGCGTAACAACCGCCGCGTTGTCGTGAATATCCCTGCTGGCGTGGATGACGGTATTAATGTCCGTGTGACTGGCGAGGGTGAGGTCAGTGCACGTGGTGGCACTCCTGGTAACCTCTATGTCGTATTAACCGTGAAATCGCATGAGTTCTTCAAACGGCAAGGGAACGATATCATTTATGAGCTGCCCATCAGCTTTACGCAGGCTGCGTTAGGTGATGAGGTCGAAGTCCCAACCGTTGATGGCAAGACGACGACCCTGAAGATCCCTGCTGGTACGCAGAGTGGTCGTTCATTCCGCCTCAAAGGTATGGGTGTCCCGGTCGTGCATAGCAGTGCGCGTGGCGATCAGCATGTGTCGGTCAACGTGGTCACACCAACCAATCTGACCACTGAGCAACGCCACCTGCTGGAAGAATTCGCACGTATTGAAGCCGAACAAAACGAACATAACGATAAAAATATCTTCCGCGATCTCTTCGAGAAAACGAAAGATGTCTTCCAATAGGCTGGAAGGGAGCGATCCCCACAGTTTTGTGCTAAAAAGCAACCGCCTCTCCGAATTTATTGTCGGGGAGGCGGTTGCTTTTGTATTAGGTTGTATTAGCGCCTGCGCTGGGAGATTGCTTCCTCGGTGGTGCCAGTACTGACCAGCTCATAGAGCATGGCCTTACTGGTTTTGGGACGTAAGATGCGTCCCAGTCTTTGAATATACTCTCGTTTGGTACTGTTGCCGCTGACAATAATTGCGACACGGCAATCGGGCACATCGACGCCTTCATTGAGGACGCGGCCCGTGACTAACTTGCTATAGCCACCACTGCGGAAACGTTCCAGGATCGTGCGCCGCTCTTCGGCAGGTGTTTTATAGGTAATGCTGGGAATACAGAAGCGGCGGCTGATTTCATCCACCACATAATTATATTCAGAGAAGAGGATCACCTGATCATCGTGATGGAGATTGAGTAAGCGCTCAATCTCACTGTATTTTGCCGGTGCATTCATCGCGATATTACGTGCTTCACGCCAGGCCAGCATTGCCGTACGCGCCTCGGGATCTCGGGCGCTCATATAGATGACTTTCTGCTGAAAATCCTCGGGACTACGAATAATGATATGGCGTTTCTGTAAAAAAGCTCGATAGATGCGGCGCTGTTCCGCGTACTGTTCCTGCGCTTCGGGACCAAGATCGATATTGATACACTGTTCCTCATACTGTGCTAGAAAGCGTCCTTCAGTCAACTCGGCGGGCGAGCGCCGATACACCTCCGGTCCAATTAACTCCTCTAATTCGATATGCGCCATATCGCTGCGTTCAGGTGTTGCGCTGAGTCCCAACCGTAAGGGGGTAAACGCGCTTTCCGCAATCAAGCGATAGGTAGGTGCGGGCAAGTGATGGCACTCATCAAAGATCAGCAAGCCAAACTGCCGGAGCTCACGAGGATAAAGTGCGGCCGAGTCATAGGTAATAATTGTAATCGGCTTCAAATCTTTTTCGCCGCCACCAAACATCCCGATCTCTTCAGTGGGAAGAGAGAGTGCCGCAGCCAGAGCCACGCGCCACTGCTGGAGCAGATCAATCGTTGGCACCACCGCCAGCGCCCAGAGACCTGCGTTATGGATTGCTAGAGCCGCTACAAACGTCTTACCCGCGCCTGTGGGCAGAACAACCACTCCACGCTTTTGCGCGCCCAGCCAGCCTGCCAGAGCCTCCTGTTGATAAGGACGGGCATCCATCGCCAATGTCGTCTGAAAAGGAAGATATGGCTGTTCATCGAAGGCCACCCTGAAAGAGATGTGTTGCCGTTCTAAAGCCAGTTTTACGGCACTAAAATGAATTGGCAAGGTGCGCAAGAAATGCGACCGTGTATCCAACTCCATCTTATCTTTAATCTCAGCAGCCAGATAACGGCCAAAGAGCGTATTAAGCAGCTCCGCACGCGAAGCCGTTTGTAAATCAGTAGGAGGAAAGATCGCGAGATCGCGGCCCCGCTGATCAATGATAGTCGTCGTAGTTGTCGTCAAACAAAATCTCCCATCAGCACTTTATTCATTGGTAATGGCGAGCAATGAAAGTTGATCAGGTTTTACACTGGCTTGTTGCTGTTTTTCTTGTACAATCTGACTTTTATGGATGATAGGAGCTAAGAGGTCCTCTAGATTGCTCGTGGGCCAGGATAAAGGAGTACAGCCATTATTCAATAGCAGTTGGTTGCTCGACAATGTTTGCTCAGTGGTTGGCTGACGCACATATACCTCACGACCTTGTTTTAAGGCTCCGTTGGCACCATCCCATGTTCCACCTTTGGTATCTGACTCAGCTACTATGACGATCTGCGCCAGTCCTGTCACCACATTATTGCATTCCATGGCCCTGCTGACAAGCCATGGAGCATTGGGATGGAAGTAATTTTTCTGCTTTATCATTTTCCCAGTTAAGCGCAGACATTAACTTCCTCCAATAGCTTTACATAATCTTAAATAGTATAAAAAATTTTTATATATAAATCAGTATAGTGCTTATGAATTTGGCTTGTCAATCAGCAAATGATCTAAAAGCGGGGTATTTGTGCTTGAGTTTATGACAATATTTTCATGATGCTGAAAGTGCCCAAAATTGCTGCAAAATCTTTTCCTGTTTGACAGACGTGAGTGGTATATATACTATAGAAGATGCTGTTTTGTAGTGTTTGCTAAGTGCTAGGAGGTTGGTTGCTGTGGAAGATACAAACAATTTGCCGTCTTACAAAATCAAGAAGATTGCGATTTTGGAAAATGTAGATGATGGCCCCGAGATGTGGTTGCCTCCCTGGGTGTTAAGTGGTACTGGTTGTAAAGGTGTTCGCGTACCTGATGAGTTGCGTACTCTTCCAGAGGTGATGGACTTTGTGAAGGCGCATGCTCAGGCTCTGATTTGTGTACATCGCCTGGGCACCTATGAAGAACCGCTTTTCTATGGCGCTGAACTGGTTGCAAAGCTCTATGACGATGGTTTCCCTGCCGTTTTGATCACACGCTTTTTAGATATTGATCAGCATTCTACTATTCGTCGCTGGCGTGACAAAGTGCCGGTGGCATTTGATGTATCCGTCTTTCGTGATTCTTATCCTTTAAAGGAAGCTCTAGATCTATGTGTGCGTGAACTACAAGGACAATTTTCTGAGGAACGCATACCTAAACGTGTTGTGATGCAGGTTGAAGGGATTGAAGATAAAAAATATATGGATGTGACGGTAGAAGAATTCAGCCAATATATAGGCGTTCGTTTACCGCTGGTATTGCTTCCTGAGGCGCTGCGTAAGAAGGTCAAGGCCGGTTCGTGGTTGTCTGCTATGGTTAATATAAAAGCCGGGGATACGTATGATCTCTATTTCCGCGATTTTGAACTTAGCTTTAATCCAGAGCTGGGGGATTGCTTACTGCATTTTGATAATGTTCTGGATGAAGATGGCAATGAGAATCCTTTTCCACTCTGGCGCGCCAAGCCCGAGTCTGATATCGATGCCACTCAACTAGAGCGTGTCAACATTGACTCTTATATCAAAGATAGCAATAACCTTAAAAATTAATATATGCAGCAAGTGTAGTTGTACTTAATCTTTGTTTAGCAGGCCCAGACGTGTGCGCAGGTCGTTGGCGACGCTGTAGGGATCGCGTTCACGTCGGGCAACCTCTTCGAGGATGTTCTGCCATTCGTCGGCTGCCAGTTCGCGCTGGAGCGCTGTGACGACGGCCTGGATAACAAGGTTCTGGATTTCGCTCCGGGTCTGGCGTTGCATGCGTTCATCCAGCGCACCACTCTCTTTGAGGATGGCGAAGTGTTTGTGGATGGCTGTGATGAGTTCTGGAATGCCCTGTTCTTTGAGTGAGGAGGTTTTGAGTACTGGTATGCGCCAGGCGGCCTGACGCCGGTTGGAGTCAAGATTCAGGAGCATGGTGAGTTCGGCGGCGGTCTGGTCGGCTCCTGGCTTGTCGGCTTTGCTGACAACAAAGATGTCGGCAATTTCGAGGATGCCAGCTTTGATGGCCTGTATATCATCTCCCATGCCGGGCGCGACTGTGACTACAACCGTCTGGGCGGTGCGCATAATCTCGACCTCGGCCTGGCCCGTGCCAACCGTCTCGATGAGAATAGGATTATAGCCTGCGGCATCCATGGCTCGAACGACATCGCGGGTAGAGGTTGCCAGTCCACCGAGATGTCCACGGCTTGCCATGCTGCGAATAAATACATTGGGATCGCTCGAAAATTCCATCATGCGGATACGATCACCAAGGATGGCTCCTCCGCTGAATGGACTGGTAGGATCGACAGCTACGATGCCAACCTTATAGTCCTGCTGGCGTAGTTCGCGTACCATGCGTGTCACAAGGGTACTTTTGCCCGCTCCCGGTGAGCCGGTGATACCAATGATATGAGCATCACCGGCATGGAGGTGAAGTTCTGCCAGATAATCATGGGCCTGTGGCATCTCATTTTCGATCAAGGTAACCATACGGGCGAGGGCGCGGCGATCTCCCTGGAGGAGGCGTTCAACGAGATTATTCAAGATACTTCACCTGTATTCTCTTACTGATCTGGCTACTGCTGGGTGGTGTTAAATTCAGCATTCAGGCGCTCGGCCTGTATATTCTCACGCACAAAGCTGATGATCTCCCTGGTTGAGGTTCCTGGACCAAAACAGCCTTTGATACCCATGCTTTTGATGGCAGGAATATCCTCATCGGGCAGAATGCCACCAGCCGCTATCAAAACATCCTTGATCTCATTTTGTTTCAGGAGATTGATAATCTTTGGAAAGAGAGCCATATGTGCACCGGAGAGGATACTGAGCAGGATTGCATCCACATCCTCTTGAATCGCGGCCTCGACGATCATCTCTGGTGTCTGCCGGATACCGGTGTAGATGACCTCCATGCCAGCGTCTCGCAGGGCACGGGCGATTACCTTGGCGCCGCGATCATGTCCATCAAGTCCCGGTTTCGCTACCAACACACGGATGGGGCGGGTAATCTGCATTTCAACCATACAAACTGACTCCTTCATCAATGTCCGGGTAGGCACCATGCATTCCCGGCCGTTCCTGTAAGGCTCCCTCGTAAAGTGAGGATATCGCTCGTTCTTGCTCTTCGTACAGTTCGTATCTCTGTACGTCCAATTCTACAACGGCCGTGGATGGACTGCAAGCCTGCATCATTTGTCTGGCCCGTTGAATAATCTGCCTCTTTTCAATGGTTGGTGCATGAATTGGTATTGGCAATTGGGCCAGAACATGCTGCTCGATTTGCGGTTGGACCCATTTGTAAGCAGTATATAGCACATAAATATATTCCTGAAGGAGACGTGAGTTGAGCAGTGCCAGCAGGAAATAAAGCTCATCCTCCAGGCTGAATTTGTGCTTCTCGGTCTGTTGCTGGTTGAGATTGGATTGATTGAGATGGAGCACATAGAGTGTTTGCAATACCACGTATCCTTGCAGATCCAGGGTTGCCTTTAGTTGCCCGGCACTTTTCACCAGCAGGAGCTTGGGTGTGAGGTAGCGTTCCAGTGGTTTGATGATATGCTGCCGCTCGATCCAATATTTCGCTACGGGTATACCATAGGGACGTATATCAATACCACCCCTGAGCAGAGGATACCAGGTTTGCTCTGTCGACTCCGGAGGTTGTGTCCTCAGGAAGGAACTGTCCTTGCCCAGCTCTTCACCGCGACGGATAAAGACACATTCGCCCAGATAAACCAGTTTACCGGAGATATGGGAACAATATTGTCTATGCAAGCGCTCAAGTAAAGTGCCTTCAATGGTGCTTAATAAATAGCGCAGTTCGGTACCTGGTTGATTACGCAGCAGATGCTGGGAAACGGTGCGCGATACCATCGCAGGCATATTCTTTGCTACTTCCGCTTGTATCGTTTGACGTTCTGACCAGCGGGCCCGTTCCCAGAAGATATGGTGTTGTTGGTGTGGAGGTGTTTTTTGTGCCACAATCACAACAGCTCCGACATAGGCAGCAAACACATCGGCAAGATGCCAGATATGATGGATCGTGGTCTCTTCAAGCAGCCGTTGTCGTTCACGCATAGCATTGGCGCGGGCAAGCACTGGATCGGGCAAGACTAATCCAATCCAACCGTGCGGGCGTACAATTTGTAGGCCCAGGCTCAAAAATAACAGATAACTATCAAGCTGACCGCGTTGATGGGTGGTACGATAGCCGCTGAGATCATTATTTTTGGCAGCCAGATAAGGAGGATTCGCCAGAAAAAGATCGACATTGGCATGATTTTCCCAGCGAAAGGCCAGACCATCCGCCTGATGAATATGCAGGCGTTGTAGTGCTTTGCTTTTTGGATAGCGCTCGGTGAAGGCTGTACGCATTTGTAACTCGGCGAGCGTGCAGGCAATGGGATCGGGATCAAAGCCCCAGAGGTTGCGTTCCAGATTGCGGGCCTGTCGCGTGGCAGAAAGATTGTTGTGTTGGCCCCAGGTGAGCAAGCGTTGAGTGGCTCCGGTTAAAAAGTTGCCGCTACCACATGCAGGATCGAGGACACGTATCTGCGAGAGATCCCTATCGGGCGTATATCCGCAGGCATCGAGAATCTGCTCAACCAGACGGGGTGGGGTCGAGAAATGACCGCGCATTTTCCGTTCGTGCGGTGGTAAGTTGGCTTCATACCAACGCAAAAGATCATGCTGTTGTGTCATTGGCTGACAAACGTTTATCTTTCTTTTGCAGCAACTGTAGAGCTTCGCGTGCGGCTAAACGACCAGCCTCTTTGATACTGGATGCCTTCCCGGTTCCAAGTAACTGATCATGGTCGAAGACCCCTACCAGGAATACACGATCATTATGGCGCCCACTCTGTTCTAACACGCGGTACCGAGGTAAATTGCCAGTACGCTGTAGAATGACTTTTTGTAGTCGCCCCTTGGGATTTGAATCGAGTGTATGAGTACTTACCAATTCAATCATAGGAAAGACCGTTCGCATCACAAAGTTGCGTGCGATCTCAGTTCCCTGATCAATATGAATGGCCCCAACGATGGCTTCCAGGACATCTGCGCAGAGCGAATCGCGTGAACGTTCATTAAAGGTGCGTAGATTTGCGATATCTACGTGGATAAAAGGGAAAAGACCCAGCTGTTGTCCTACCTGAGCAAGGATACGGCGGCTGACCACCTCTGATTTTAAGGCTGTCATCTCGCCTTCTGCCGCATCGGGATGGGTGCGATAGATATATTCGACAACGTGGGCGCTGATAATTGCATCCCCCAGGAACTCAAGCGTATCGTATGAGTCATGGACGGCTGTATCCGGACAGCATGAATGATGAGTAATCGCCCGTCGTAACAACGTGCGATCACTAAAGGTCACCTGGAGCAAGGTTTCCAGGGCTGTCAGGTTGTCTGGTATGTTTGTCTCATTCATACTCCTTTATTATAGCATAGGACGCTTTTGAATGTCGCTGTTCAATGCAGCGTTCAGAAGCTCTGAAGCCTGGAGCGAATATACATGAAATATAATGCATAAAGCTGAATAGCCTTGCTCAGGGTAGGAAAATAAAAAGAGAGATCGCTCCTGGCGGTATTGCGTTATAATAATGATGGAGTGCATCTTCCTGATGCAGGGAGGCTGCTTGACAAACGTATGTATTTTCCAGATTATGATTGGCATCGCAAAACCATCAATATACAAACTTTCATACGACCGAGCCTTTGGAGTGAGTCTATACTAATATTGCAGAGAAGAAAGACCGGTTTCGTAGCCAGTTGAAATAGTGATAGCGAGCGCCAGTCACTTCACATAATACTTTCTGATATTCATTGCCATATAAGATAGGGTATGCTCGATGCGATATTTTTGCCGCTTACTGATCTCCCGACGTACGCTCTGCCTGGCTCTTCCTCTGGCGTTCTTTTTTATACTCTGTAGTGCTTTACCAGTTGAAGCTCATGCCATCTTGCTGAAATCAGATCCTGCCAGCGATTCAGTGCTGACCGCAGCTCCGACGCAGGTGAGCATGTGGTTTAGCGAAGATCTGAATCCCGCTTTCAGCACTGCGGATGTGGTGAATGTTGCCAATAAGCGTATTGATAACAAAGATGCGCATGTGGTACCTGCTAATACCCGTGAGATGATTGTCTCACTGCCCGGTAACCTTTCTCCTGGTGTCTATGTTGTGGTCTGGCGTACGCAATCCGCCGACGATGGACATGTCCTTAAGAGTTCTTTCCGCTTTAGCGTCGCGCAAGCGGATGGCATTGTGCCGACCTATAATGGCAGCACTGTGCTTGGACAAGGCTTGCTGGGCGATACGGCTGCTGGTGGAGCTTCCACTGGACAACTAGATGGTTCCACACTCTTTAGCCTGATCATGATCACGCTGGTCAATTTAGGAGTGATCTTCTGGGTTGGCGCTCAACTCTGGCATGCTTTTGTGCTGCAGTTGCATGAAGATGGTGATCCGGAACAGCATCGGGCTGATCAGCGGGCGGCGGATCGTTTTGGGCGTTGGTTTGCGTTACCTGTTCTGGTAGTGTTGCTGCTGGTGAATGTTGGTGTACTGATTGGTCAGGGCCTGTCGGTGGAGAATGGACAACTGGGACAGGCGCTGGCATTCTCTACCCTGCGGAGTCTGGCAACAGGCAGCCGTTTTGGCGAATACTGGTCAATGCGCATGATCGTACTGGGGATAGCGCTGGTACTGGCCTTATACACCCTGCTGGTGCGTCAACGCTCCCGTATCATTGAAAGCGTCTTGTCCTGGGCCAATTTGATCCTGGCCCTGGCCTTATTGATTGCGATTACGCTTTCGGGGCATGCCGCAGCCGTGAGTGGCAATGCTCAGGTGTTTGCGATCCTCAGTGACTGGTTGCATCTCCTGGCGGCCTCGCTCTGGATTGGTGGCATGTTCTATCTGGCCTTGATCTACTTGCCAATCCTGCGTGCCAGTGTACCACCGGAGCGACCGCGTATATTACTGACCGCGCTGGGACATTTCTCGCCGCTGGCGATTGCTGGCGTCATCATTATGGCTATCTCCGGTCCCTTGAATGCTACCATGCATATGGAAGCGGTTTCACAGTTATGGACCACAGCCTACGGGCGAGCGCTCTCTGTGAAAGTGCTGCTGGTACTGGCATTGTTAGCGACCAGTGCGTATCATGTTTTTATCTTGCGACCGCGCCTGAAGCGTATCTCGCAGCAATACACAACCCTGCTTCATCCCGATGAAGACGTGGCGGATGAAGATGGGGTAGTTGCTACCCCCCGTCTGGTGCCGATGCCAGATGCCAAGCTTTTAGAGGGCAAAGTCACCCGACAAACGCATCATCTGGAACAGGTTCTGCGCTGGGAGCCAGTGCTGGGAGCTGCGCTCCTGGTATGTACTGGTTTGATGAATGTCTTTGCCGGTACTCTATTACCTGCGGCGGCTAATCAGGCTCCAGCAGCCCAGACGGTAGCGGTCAGGCCCTTTCATGCCACCGTACAAACGAAAGACAAACAGTTTACGATCATGTTAACTGTCTCTCCCAATCGCTTTGGTACCAATGTATTTACCGCCAGTGTATTGGATAGTAAAGGAAAGCCGGATATCCAGGTGGGTGTGACCGTATATGCCACCATGTTAGATATGGATATGGGCACAAATCCTCCTATTAATCTCTTGCCTGACGGTAAGGGACATTTCAGCCAATCCGGGGATCTGAATATGGCCGGGCATTGGGGATTGCGTATCGAGGTACGTACGTTACAGGATACTCTTCATCAGGGTTCGGTAGATATGAACACACCCTTCTGATGAAAAGTGAGGATAATAGGAGTTTTTATGGATCGTTTTGATTGTGCCAGACAGGACTGTGATGTCTGGCAACGGCGGGGCATAGCTGTTCTTGCACGCCATTCCTGGCTGTTGCTTTGTTTACTGGCTCTACTTGTCAGTGCCTGCGGCTCAATGGATAGTACTTCTCAATCCCCAACGACAACAGCGGCTCCCAGGGTCAATGGTTTTGGTACCGCCGCGAACCATGTGCATGCTATGCTGGCCCTGCCTGACCATACGCTGGTGCTTGCAACCCATTATGGATTGTTTCGCTCGATCGATGATGGCAAGCAGTGGTCTGGTCCCGATAAGACGCTTAATGATATGATGACCTCGTCTCTGTCCAGCAGTCTCCTCAACCGACAACGTATTTATGTGTTGGCAGAGCATTCCCTGAGCACACAATCTGGTGGAGTTGGTTTATACGTAAGCTCGGATGCTGGTGTGAGTTGGAAAATGGCGTCAAGCGTTACCGAGACGGGGAAGATGTATACTATTGCCGCCGGTAATCGTTCTGCCAACGAGGTTTATGCTTACGTCCCTACCCGGGGTGCTAATGGCTTGCTGGTCAGTCAGGATGGTGGTCAGCATTTTTCATCGCCAGGCTCATTGCCATTTGGCCGTATCCTGGGCATCCTGCCGCTCCCTGCCCGGCCGGGGCAGCTATTGGTTTTTAGCAATGATGGCGTGGCGCGCAGTACCGATGCTGGCGCGCATTGGACAGTGGTGAACAGCTTTAGCTCATCCGTGTATAACATGACAACGGGTGGCCCCGACAGTACTATCTATGCATCAGGTGACCAGGGTATTTTTGCCTCGAACGATGGTGGCAAAAGCTTTAAGCTAGTTGATAAGAACGTGTACTATACCGGCCTGGCAGCAGTTCCGGGACAACCCCAAATGGTGTATGGCAAGACCGGACGCTTGATCTATAAGAGTAGTGATGGTGGGTATAGCTGGAAAGCATTACCGCAGGTGGCGGGGAACCTTGAGAACCTGGTGCCAGATCCACAGAGCAGCACGCATCTCTTCTTATCGCTCTCCTATCCTTCGGGGGTCGCGTTGTTTGATCAGCAGAGCGCAGCATGGTCTTCCTTAACTCCCAGACCATAATCAGAGAAATAGGGGCATAATTTTTGCATGCGTAAACAGATATATGTTTTTCTTATAGTTTTGATGTTGTTGACGTTGGGAACCCTGATTGGCACCTCATCAGTGGCGCACGCTGATGGAGGTGCCCCCAATCTGGCATATGTCGTTGGCGCGAGCGGAGGAGTTGCGGTTATCGATGTTCAGCAGCAAAAAGTTGTCAAAACCATCCAGGTAACTGGTGATCCGCATCTGGTTGCCTTGAGTGCGGATGGACGCTTTTTGTATGTCACACAGCCACAACTGCATCGCCTCTCAATCATAGCTGCTAAAACGGGCGATAGTGTCTGTTCGGCTGATATTCCCGGCACACCAGATCTGGTTCTGCTCGATCCAAATGTGAACTTATTATATGTTGGAGGGAGCCAGAGTCCTACAGTAACCGTCGTCGATGCCACCAATTGTACGATTAAGCGTCAGATTGAAACGGCTGGACCTGTCTATGGACTGTCCTACGCGATTGTTGGACTTACGACGCCTGGCAAGACCGGTGAGCAACTCTGGGTCTCCAATGAGAAGGTTATTTCGATCTACGATGATGTAAATGGTAACGCTCTTGGCAGTGTTAGTGTACCTCAAGGGCCTCGCTATCTCAGTAGCCCTCCTGGGAGTACGGTCTATGCCACTACTGCTCAGCACTCCGTCGTGGCAATCAATATTGCAACACCACATACGGTGATGCCGCTTATTTCTGGGGGGAGCTATGGCCCGATGGATTTTGATGAAACGACCGGTGTGGTCTATGTGCCAGATGCGACCAGCCACCAATTAATCGCGTTGACTCCTGTAAGTGCAGGCTCGTCGATACCAAAGGAACCCAATCATGAGATTCCTTTAGATACAGTTCCACGTTCTGTGGCGATTACCAGCGATGGTCAACTGGCTTTTATTGCCTTAAGCAGTGGTGATGCGAGCATGTATGATATTCCAGGCCATCAATTTGTCACCAAGATTCATACTGGTGGATCTCCCCAATTTATTATTACCGGTCTGTATCCGCCGAGCCTGGGTACCACGCCAACTCAGGCCAGCTTCTGGAATAACTTTGCGTTGATTGCTGGCTATATTATCGTTATCGCGCTCTTGATCGTTCCATTTATTCTGTTCCGTCGCTATTCTCGAACGCGTAAAATTGCCCAGGCCAATGAAGAGAATCCTTCTTAGTAGATGTGGCAGAAAAAGATTCCATTTGAAGAATCTTTTTCTGCCACGTCTACTAACGTACTGATTATTCCTTTCCTACGATGCCCGCGATTTCAGGCGCTTTGAGCAAGATACGTGGCGCAACAGTATTGGTCACAAGGATGTAAAAAACGGCTCCATAAATCAAAGATACCGGTAAGCTCAGGACCCAGACCCATTGGACATGCATGATAATAGGGACGATCACGGCTGCGGCGACCGGAATGAGCAGTACCAGCATGGTTAGTGAGGCTGCCATTGACATTAGCACCCGCAGGCAGCCACCCTCGGCAGTAGTATTCGCCCTGGTCTGAAAGCCGCGCCGGGCCAGACGCATCTTCTGTGGTAAGTAGACCGTTGTGAAATTTCCGATGCCCAGAATGATGCCAATACCGGCCAATCCAACAATCAGCGCCGGGATGACCGAGAGCCAGGCATGCGTAATAACTGCTGCTATCAGGATTAGGAATACCATTTCTACCATGCCCACTACAAACACGGCAATATTTTTACCCCAGAGAATGTATTTGGGATTAATCGGGAAGAGGAGCAGAGTGGTAATTGCCTGCCGTTCAAAACCAAGCGCGTTGTACGCCAGTGAATAGAGCGTGAACAACACAAAGAGTGGCACAACAGGAACGATCCAGGGACCGATAAAGGCAAAAAAGCTCTCACTCCTTCTGGAATTATTCAAGAGGGAAAAGCTAAAGTAGAGGATCAGCAGGAGCATTGAAACCATCGATTGCAGAAAAATGGCTTTGATTTGTGGATCACGCCAGAAGTATTTCAGGTCTTTCTGCACCATCGTTCTCACCTCTACTGGTAGAAGGCGCTTGATCAAACTGCCCGAGGCCGTACTGCTTTGTTCGGGGAGGGATCTGGCATGCTGGCGTACAGTTTTTGCTGAACCAGCACTCTCCGCTACCGTCAGACCACGCTCAACAATCAATTGCCAGAAGTAGAGGAAGCATAAACTGATAATTGCCAATACTAATAGCCAGACAAAGCTCATGCCCCAGTTTCCTGCTGAGGCTTGCTGGATCGCCCGTGCCGCCATACCTGGAGGTAGCCATTGCAGGTATGATGAATAGGTGGCATGCGTCATATTATCGATAAAGCCCTGATTCAGCATCCCACGTACCGCGAACTGGCACAGATAGCCACTTGAGGAGAGCAGTACCACGAAGATGATACTGATATCGCGGAAGCGGCGGCTTTGCAATACTTTCTGCAACAGAGCCAGCAATAACTGGCTGACAGCGATCAACTGGACATAGAATACCAGCATTGTCAGCAAAGCCATCAATGCCAGCGGAATAGAGGTTGCCCAGCCAGCCACAACTGCTCCCAGGACCAGTATCAGACCGATCGTTGGAATATCTAACAGAGTTGAAAAGATCAGGCTGAGCATGAGTTCGCCACGCGTCAGCGGGAAGAGCGCGAGCTTAGAGATATCCAGTCCTTCATTCGTGGTAAATTCTAGCAACGGAAGCAGCAGCCAGAGCAGGAACAGGCCGCTCAAGACCAGGAAGAGCACCTCACTATTGGCTGGTGTCGGTAAGAAGCGATATGCCAGGAAGGTACCGCCGGCGATGGCCGCACCCACACCCAGGACAAACAGTGCCAGGAACACAATTCCAATAATGCGTGTTGCAAGGTGAGCAGATCCTTTGCCGGTAAAGCCGCGTGTAAACATCTTCCAGCGCAGCCAGAAGAGCCAGCGGATCTTATCTAAATGTAATGAATTACGTAGAGATATCATATATCCTCCCTGATTTAATGGAAATCTTAACACGCTAAAATTTATATCCTTTAAGAGAATATCACACCTAGCTCAATCCGAGGTAAAGGACCATAAGAAGAGTTACCTGCTAAACCATTTTTAGTAGGCAACTCGGTTCTAAATCCAGAGTCCTAAGAGTCCGAACAATCTACACCATCTAAAGAGATTGTACACTTACTCCTTATCTTTTGTCAAGCCGAAACGGACGGAAAAATCGAAGAGTCCGAACAATCCAGATATGTGTTATAATTAAGAAAAACAAATTATTAGATACGGAGAAGAACATGACACAATCATCGACAAACACCAACAACCGAAAGAAAGCTCCAAGTGCAAATTTATACACAAGAGCAGAAGCGATCAAAAAGTTGCATTTACCAAAGTCTACATTCCACGATTATGTAACTATGGGAAAAATAAGAAAAATTGTGCCACCAGGAAAGAAAGAGGGATATTACGATAAGAAAGAAATAGACGAGTTGTCAAATGCAATGCAGTTATTCATACTACAATATACTTCTGAGACATCAAAGTTTAGTGTAGCTACTGAAGGTGATATTGCTGGTATATATGATGTTATAGCAAGTTTATGGGGCAGAGCAGTAAGTATACCTATAGAGTTACGAAAAAGTTGGTATCAAAAGAACCCATTCATAGACTACGTAGTTAAACAACAAGACATCATAGTAGGATACCTAAACATACAACCTTTCAAGCCTGATACTCTTAAATTGATGATGGAAGGTAAAAAAAGAGGATGGGAGATAAAGCCAGATGATATATATACATTTGAACCTGGAAACAGCTACGACTGCTTTATAGGGTTAGCAGTCAGGCAAGACATACCAAATCACAAAACATATGGAATGAGACTCATAATGGGGTTCTATCACGTCCTGGCAGACTTTGCGCATCGAGGAATAAAAATCAGAAAGCTCTGTGCAACGAGTGATAGACCCGATGGAATGAAACTATGCGAAGACTTAGGATTTATAAAGTATCCACCAGCTGAAGGAAGCACATTCAATAGATACGAACTAGACTTAGAAACCTCAGAGGCAATGTTTGCAAAAAAATACCAAGAAGCCATAAAAGAACACGAAACTACAAACCCTGAAGCCAAATAACATGTAGAGTGAACACATAAGTAGAGAGATGAGAGAGTTAATCATGACAGGTTTCAAAATCCGCAAACAAGATGAACCAGTAAATTATGGATCATTGCCTAATGTCGACACCAACAGATTAATTGCTGTTTACATACGTCAAAGTAAAAAAGATGCCGATGATAAAAACGGTGAGTCCCGAAAAACACAGCTAGAACTCAAGAATTATGCTGCAACCCTATCAGGTGAGAAAGGAGCAGGAGTAAGGGAATACGATGAAAAAAGTGGAAAGTCAGGACAGAAACGCATAGATCAAAGAGAAAAGCTAAACCAACTCTATAAAGATATGGAAGCTAATTTGATTAGCGCAGTTATTGTTTCTAGAGAAGATAGATTGTTTAGGGACAAATGGGGTACTCAGTCAGGTACATTTATGGAGCTAGCAGAAAAAAGAAAGGCACTTGTGATCGTCCCCCCCTTATCTATCAATAGTAAGCAACGATTTTACAACTTTTCCAACTATGAGCATGTAAAAGCGTTTAAAGATAAGATGCAAGCTGCCTATGATTACATAGAGACGCATATTAAGTACATGAATGATAACCAGAAGAATAAGGGTGCAAGAGGTAACTATGATGGGCGCTGGCTTCCTCCAGGGTTTGTAATTCCTTATGGACAAGAAAAAATGGAACAAAAAATAGATGTGTACGAACCTTGGGCTAAAATTATGGAAGAACTATATAGCACGTGGGAAGCATATAACTACTCTATACCCAAACTTGCCCGATACGTTGAAAAGATACCCTATCTTTTTCCTGATATCCCCGAAGAGGATACAAAAAAATATTGTTTTAGAACTTCTATTGATAGAGCATCAAGAGGCTTTAAGCCCAAAACTGCTATCACTCTCAAGAGTTGGTTTATGAACATTGTTTATATAGGCTGGTGGTTAATTTCTCAAGAATCAGGCGAAGTCATTGCAAACAATCATCCCGCTATCATTGACAGGGAACGTTTTGAAAAGGGTTATATCCAGCTTACAGGCCATACATTAGAAGGTGTTCCTGTTAATCTCGCTTATCCTCAAAAAAGACATCAGGCACGTAAAGACGAGGGACAGCCACCCGAAGCTGTACTACAGTTTGTCCTTAGTTCCCCTATAGCCCCCTGGATAAGTGTTTGTACTGCGTTTAATCGATATAAAAATGAAGTGCGTGAGGAACTGTACTATAAAGGGTTCAAGAAAATAGAAGGAGAAATGTATAACAAAAACTTATTTTGTATACGTTGCGATGCTCTAGACACAATTGTCATGAAACGGTTGGAAGCATTAGCAGAGTTTGACAAGCAATTAGCTCTACGAATTGAACACGGTTTAGAAGAAGTACGCCAACAGCAGGTAAAAGAGTGTATTTCCATTGATGACCAACTAAAAACTATCAATGCGGATATTAAGACGCTCACAGGAAGACTTACACTTATCTCTGAACTTACAAAAGATGAAACAGAAGATGAAGACAAGAAAGACGAGGACAACCCTATTACCGCAATTTATAACCGCATACAAGAGTTGCGAGGGCAGAAACGAGAACTTGAAGAAAAAAAGAAAAGAGCAAACATATTAGAAGGCCAGGAAGAGGTACAACAGTTCTATGCAGTGCTAGAAAACGTGAAAGAGGAATGGCCTAAACTCACAATAGAACAAAAACAGAAGTTGATAAAGCTACTCACAACCAAGGTAGAACTTACACCGTGTTCAATGCACTGGTACAAACTCACCATTCATTGGATAGGCCCTATATGCAACAGGCCCGATGTTGCATACATATGGAGGATACGGCCCGAAGCACAACCAGCTTTAGAGACTTGGGAACTTGACCTCATTCGTGAACACTATCCAACTTGTAATATGGAATATCTTCTAGAGAGAATACCTAACAGAACATGGGGTGCCATCATAGGCGGTGCATCTAGTATAGGAGTGAAAAGAGAAAACAGCGATAGAGGAAAAGGTAAAAGAGCAATACCTACAAAAGTTTCATGGGAAGATATTATGTTCTTCCCTAATAAAGAAAAAGCAATAGAAATGGCAAGGGAGGCTATAGAAGATTGCATGAAACATAAAACCTCCCTTTCCGCAAAATGGCTTATTCCTCTACTTCCTGAAAGCTTTATAGAAAGCAGTGAGGATAATAACATTATTCATGACACTAATGAAAGAAGAGCCAGCGGATCTTATTTTTATGGATCACCATAGCGTCCAATACTCCTAGTCTAACCAGCTCAAATTGTGGTTCTCATTGCGTACACCGATCACGTTCAAGAAGATATCCTCAAGTGTCGCATCCTTATCACCGCCATCGCCGCTGGCACGTTCGCGTAAATCTTGTAACGTCCCTTCAGCGACCAGTACACCCTGGTTGATAATGCCGACGCGGGTACAGAGGCGTTCCACCACTTCCATAATATGCGAAGAGAAAAAGATTGTAGTACCGCTACGTGTCAGATCATGCAGAATATCGCGGATAACACGCGAGCTAACAGGATCGATACCCTCAAAAGGCTCATCCAGGAAGAGGACCTGTGGTCGATGGATAATCGCTGCCGCCAGCGCCGCTTTCTTACGCATACCAACTGAATAGTCAACAATCAATTTATCCGCGTCATTGATCAAATCCAATACCTGTAAAAGCTCTTCAGTACGTGTGAGAATATCCTTTTCCGCCACTCCATACATATGTCCCGAAAACGTAATAAATTCGCGCCCTGATAAGCGCTCATAAAGATTCAGATATTCAGGGAGCACGCCCATTAAGGCACGCGCACGCAAGGGATCTTGCCAGACATCGACGCCCCCTACCCAGACATTGCCAGAGCTGGGACGGAGCAGTCCAACCATCATTTTGATCGTAGTAGACTTACCCGCGCCATTTGGTCCCAGAAAGCCAAAGAACTCTCCTGCCCGTACAGATAGATTCAGATTATTGACCGCCCACTTCTGATCAAATTGCCGTACAAGATTGCGCGTCACAATCGCATAAGGTGTATTGGTTGTATTGTTTTGATTTTGCATGGATTGACTGTATGGATCGATTGAAGAGGTAGTCGCTGAAGCATTGGGATCGGGTGATGTCATCATTTGTACTTAATCCTTTGCTAATAGCTATCTTTAGTATCTAAATATATTGCTATAAAAGATAATATAGCAATACGCTATGTCCAGCTTACACATTAAGAATAGACGTCGCACCTCCCATTGTATCAAATTTTATCTTCTCGCCCGACGAAGTCAGCAAAAAGAGAACTGGAAAGCCCTGCGCCCAGGTAATAGAGTCGAGTATTCTTGCAATTAATGATTATACGCTATTGCGGCAACATAAGTTCTGAGGAATTATATGTGAGGAAAATAGTGAAGGATAAAAATAGTAATGGATAAAAGAATTACAGCTGTCCATGATAAGGGATGGTAACTCTTTTATCCTTCTGCATACGAATTGAGGAATGAGAGATAAGTTTAATTCATCCATTCTCCAGGCAGGCTATTGCGTACCCGCACATCACTTTTCATTTGTTTGCCATCTTCTGTGATGCGTTTCGGCAACTCAGAGACGTTGATGCGGTGCCAATAAGCAGCCGGGAAGAGTCCCAGACCAATTGCCAGCGCAACGCCGATTTCTGCCTGGTTGATAGGAAGTCCCGATGGCAGATAAAAAAGTGAGCGTGAAATCACACCCAGCAGCACTAACAAGGAGGCGATAAAGAGTGCCAGCTCAATGAGGAATGACACATAATAAGAAGTTATCTCAAGGTGTTTATTGCGGCGATAGAATATCGCCAGCGCGATATTGAGCAGGCTCAAAAAGCCAGTCACCCAGAGCACAACAGGTATCAATGCGATCGATTTGAACGCGAATAGACTGCCCTGAATCAGTACCACTGTGAATACGCTATGGATTGTTGTCAACGGTAACCTCCACCCAGAATAAGATTGAATGAGATCGAAACGATGAAAAAATGTTAGTTGCCTGCGAGAACAAGATTGCTAAAAGCGATCTCAGTGCCTTTTTCCTGTCCATTCACACCCAGACCAATAGGACCAGAGATAAAGTTTTTATCCTGTCCTGTGCCAAGTTTGGCACCATTGGCCCAGAATGTAAAATGGGTGCCATCGCCCTGGATCATAAGATTGTTTTTTTGTGTGCCAGGATGAAATTCCTTGCCAGTATTCTTTTTCCAGATGATCGTCGCATCTGACCAGGGATGTGCTTTTGTACCATCAAAGTGTACAAATTGGTACTGACTGGCACCTTTTTGGTTGATAATGCGATAGATATAAAAGTTTGGTTGGCCTTTTTTTTCACTGTAATTAAGTTGTAGACCATAGAAGTTGAATTCGGTCGTCTCATCACCTGCTATCTCTTGTATATCCGCGCTGTAGGTGAATTTGCTGGGCAGGATTGCTGTATATAACGCAGAAGAAGCAAAGTATGCCTGGTCTACGCGAACGTGATAAGCGTTACCTTTGAAATCACGATGTATGGGCTTGTTGTAGCCTGTCAACCAGCCATGGACATTCGTGGTGAGTGGATCACTTATGATTAGCGAGTTTGTGAAGGTTGCCGTGGCCTGAGCATTAGCACTTGTGGTCGCCTGAACATTGATCTGTACCTTGTTTGATGTTGTGTGCTTCTGATTGGTGTTTGCGACCTGCGAAGTGCCGCCTGAGCGGACGATCAAAAAGATACTGGAGCCAAGGATAAGCAATACTACCAGGGCGGCCAGCAGTACAAGCATGCGGTTTTTCTTGATCTTCTCCTGCCAAGAAGTGTTTTGCGTTGTAACTGGCGGCAGGGCAGTGGTTGGCGTTTGCGCAAGTACTGGCAGGATACCTGTCTTGTACTCCCCTGGTTTGCCCGCTACCGGAATGCGCACCACTTTCACATTCTGGTTTAGTTTGAGCATGCCGGTATCACCACTATATTCGCCAGCGGGATGCATCAGCGTGCCCGTATTATTGGGATTGGGGAGCATGCCAGTTGGTGAGCCGAGCTGGCGTGTAATGGCTCCTGTCTGTCCATTATTGGTAGGTGGTAACTGTTGCGTATTATTGCGCGCAAACACAGGCTTATTCAGTGGCGCAGATGGTTTTCCGAGCCGTCCCATGGGACCTGTTTGCTGATGAGTACTTTGAGTTTCTGGTGTGGAACCAAATGTATGCTCTTCGGTTGTGCTGGTAGCAGGAACATCTTTGTTATCAGGCATCGCAACAGGTTGAGATTCGGTTGTGTTCCAGTGAGCCAGGCCAGGCGCTCTGAACGAGTTATTGGCCAGTTTCCCCATGGGTTTTTGAATAGGGGATGTCGTTTGCTCTGTTTGGGTTGTTTGGGTTGTTTGGACTGCTGATACCGTTTTATCCGGTTGTAAACCCCGCAGTTGAGTTCTGCGCCCAAGAGGCTTCTGCGGCATCCTTGGTTTCGCATTTTCTATCGATTCTGAGTCCACTGTTTTGCCTCCTTCCTGTGCATCTGGGGTGAACGACGGATCAAATGGTTCTTGTTGATTATTCATACTATCTTTCACCAGCCATCATTGGCGTATGTTTCATAACAATAACATCTGCGATTAGAGATAATCTACCAGTTACTGTTTCCCTGTGAACGGTAATGGTAGAGGTGGAAAATAGAGTCACTACTTGATCGGTGGATATCTGTTGGATGCGCGTTTCTGGCTGGCGTAATCCTGTTGATGTAGAAGGCGTGCTACTCGCAGTACTGAGAGCATATATAAGAATGCTCAGCGCAATGAGAATGATGACCGCCGCGATGATTACAATTTTGACATTTTTCTTGATCCACGCAACCACTCCGGGTAGGGGCCCTGGTAAGGCGTTGATATTTTCTGATGATAGTACGTGTTGCAGCTGTTGCTTTACCTCTTCGATCTTTTGCGCGCGTGGTGTTAGCGGCGTATCGTTTGGCGTTTGGTGTGTGTTTCCGCCTGCCAGTTGTTTTAGCTCGCCAGTTGTTCCTGTATGAGCTGGTGCATCCGGGCGAGGCTGGATCTGTGCCTGGGATGATGGCGCTACTCTCTGTGGTTGCGTGCTCTGGATACTGCGTAAGCTGGTTTTTTGCCGCAGGGATAAACGATTGGGTGTGAAGAGCAATTTTTGCGGTCGCTCAGGAATGATTCCTTGTTCATTATATGATCGGGTTGGCGCTACTGGTGCCTGAGGTGGATTGTACACGGTAGGGAGTGGCGTGTGATCCGTATAAGCGGCTGGCGCTTGCGTTGCCTGCTTGCTATTGGATGTCATGGTTGATGGTAGTGGAGTATGTCCCATGGCAGTGGTTTTGGTCTGTAGTTTTTCTGGTGTGACGTTGGCATCTAATAGTGAACCCTGTGGCATGATCCCTTGCTGCGCGTTGTGTGGTTGGATCATAGGGATACGTACTTCTGTTAAGATGCCAGAGAATGAAGGCATCGTCATACTTGTCTGCGCGACAATATCGTGCAGTGCGCCCCTTGCCTGAGCTGGATTTTGTTCTCTGTTGGTTGGCACGTCCGGAGTGGCGTGGATCGCAGGTTCAGGCGTATTTGGCAGCGAGCTGCGCCAGACGGGATCAAAGAGGCCGCGACGACGGTTGCCCTCGTTATTCATACCTGAATTATCAACCTGCACTCCAGCGGCCTCCAGGGCTAATCTGAACGCACTGGCAAGATTGCGAGCGCGTTCATAGCGATCTACTGGTCGTTTGGCTAATGCACGCAACATCACCTGTTCGGCGGCAGGCGGCAAATCTGGCCGTGCATTGCGTGGCAAGGGAGGTGGGGTGTGTAGATGTTGGAGTGCCACCTTCATGGGGGTCTCACCTTGAAATGGTGGTGTTCCAGTGACCATATGATAGAGTAAAACACCTAACGAATAAATATCCGCCCGGGCATCAACTTCTCCGCCGACTACCTGTTCAGGAGCCATATAATCTGGTGTTCCCATCGGCATACCGACTTCGGAGAGTGGATTCTGATTTTGCCCATCAGTAATAATCTTTACCAGTCCAAAATCAGTCAGGAGCAAGCGTTTTCCAGGAGTCATCAGGATATTGGCGGGCTTGATGTCGCGGTGCACGACGTTGCGTTCATGTGCGAAATCGAGAGCTGCCGCCATTTGTTCCAGATAGCTTACGACACGTGTCAGAGGCAATTTGCCTTCTGTATCTAACTCATCGCGTAAGGTACCGCCGCTGACATAGGGCATGACCAGATAGGTTAAGCCGTCGCGCTCTCCATACTCATGGACCGGAGTAATATTGGGATGTTCCAGTGAAGCGGCTGCGTCAGTCTCGCGTCTGAAACGCTCTAAAAAGGCTGCTTGCTGATGGGGTTGAAGTGTCGTGATGGGAAGTAGGACCTTAACCGCAACCTGTCGGCGTGGACGAGATTGTTGAGCCAGGTAAACTGCTCCCATACCACCGCGTCCAATAATCTTTTCTAGCGTACAGGTGCCGAGCACCTTCCCACACAAATCTTCTGCATTCATAAAAATTTACCCCTTTTTGCCATCACTGCTTTCCAATGCCAATATGATATAAGATCAGCCCTCCATCCCAGATCACATACTCGCTGCCGCTGCTTCCAATGCGTGGTTGTCCGATGCTAACTCATCTTTTTCCCACAGTAGTTACTTATTGTATAACGCGCAAGCCAATTATGTTACATTCGTGTGACTAAAAGGTTTTTGAATGCGACTTCAGTACCATCGTTATTCACAAGCATCCCGATCGAACCACCCTTATAGGTGTTGTCCTTAAATACTTTGGCTAATTTTTTGCCATTTACGCCGACGGTGAATGTACCGTTATTCATCGTGATAGCGATAGTGTTGGATGCTTTCCCTTGATGAAACTCATTGCCGATCGTTATATCAGAAACTTTTGTCCAGTACTCTTTGGCATTTGCCTTGTTATCGTTGTAGCGCCAGAATGTATATTTTTGACCTTTGACACTCGATACTTCCAGGCTGTAAAACGACACATGTTGTTTTCCATTAATAGTCTGCTGATTAAAACACATGATCATGCCGAATGTATTTTTTTGATTGGCATCATCGCCTTTAATCTCTTGCATGGTCAGGCTATATGTGAGTGGTCCAGTGAAGGACTTGCCTGGCATGACCACGCCATTGCCCGCATCTCCACGGGCAGTAACGTGGTAGGCACCATCTTTAAAGGCATATAGATCAGCTGGGATTGTGCGCCAGTTATTAATTTGTTTATCCAGGGGATCGGCGGCAAGTATATTTGCTGTGGCAGTAGCCGTGGCACTGATCACTGGCGAGTTTGCAATCGCTTGCGTAGTAGCCTGAGTTCTGTTGGTCTGACTATTTTGCGCGTTTGGATTGTTTTGGGTCCAGAGAATTGCGCCCAGCCCGCCCAATACAACAAGAACACTTACAATCGCCAACAGCGTTTTCATCCATGGTTTCAAGACTTTGGGTGGCGTGCTGAGCGCTTCATCATCCCCCTGGCGTTCAAAGGGCAAAATACCAGTGATATAGTGACCTGGCTGACCAGCGACAGGCACCTGTACTACCTTGACGGGATCATTGAGTTTGACGGTGGTACGTCGAGGCTGCTCTTGCAGGGCGAGTGCGTTGGTCGGATTGCGCTGTAATGCTGCCGTATTTCCACCCCTGTTCATGGGACGCAGAGACGGTTCTGGTGACCAGACTGCTCCCGGGGCAGGCATGATAGCAGGATTGTTTTCCTGTGCTGGAGTGGCGACAGTCGCGCTTGCCCTCGGAAACTGACCAGTTCTTGACAATAAGCCGCCAGTTGCCACTGGTTTTGCCGCCCGACTGGGAGCCGCCGCAGGAGCACTAGCGTTCGTACCATTCATCGGGAATTGTCCCGTTTTTGAGAGAAGACCGCCCGAACGATTGCCTTCAGCCACAGGCGCTGTTTGCGCGGCTGGTTGAGTACTGAGCGCGGGCATCATTCCAGAACGGCTCAGTAAGCCGCTTCCTTTACGAGCCATTGTCTGATTTGGAGCTGCCGTAGCGGGATATTGAACTGGCTGCGCAGGTTGTACTGGCTGTGCAGGCATGCCCCAGGTGTTCGTCTCATTCTGACCTCCTGTTTGTCGGGCCGCCAGATCTGCTTTCGTTACTTTAGGCATTGAGAAAGTCTGGCGTATGGGATCGAATTGACCTTTAGGAACAGCCAGTCGTGAGGCGGTCGAGCCGCTGAGCAGTCCCGCCCAGTTGAGCTCTGGTTCCAGGATTATATTCGCCTGTACCAGCGAGGCGCGAAAGGCTTTCGCCATATCCTGAGCTCGCATATAGCGGTCCCCGGGACGTTTGGACATCGCGCGTAACACCACCTGTTCCGCCGCGATGGGCAGATCTGGCCGTAGCATCTGGGGTGACGGTGGTGGAATCTGTAGATGTTGGGCCGCGATTTGCATCGGCGTCTCTCCCTGGAAGGGAGTCGTGCCTGTAAGTAGTTGAAAGAGAATAACTCCAAGTGAGTAGAGATCGGCGCGTGTATCAACCTCTTCGCCAATCACCTGTTCAGGAGCCATATAATCTGGTGTGCCAACCGGAGCACCCGCTCCTGTGAGGCGCACCTGTGGTGTCTGACCTTCCACGACAATCTTTACCAGACCAAAGTCACACAGGAGCAGGCGTCCTTCGTTGGTAACCATGATGTTGGCTGGTTTAATATCGCGGTGGATGACGCCGTGTTCATGGGCGAAATCGAGGGCTGCAGAAAGCTGTTCCAGGTAATCGACAGCTTTTTGAAAGGATAATGGTCCACTACGTTCTAGCACATCACGCAACGTACCACCGGCCACATAGGGCATCACAAGATAGGCGATGCCATCCTGTTCCCCATATTCATGAATGGGGATGATATTGGGATGTTCCAGGGATGCTGCGGCATCGGTTTCACGACGGAAGCGTTCCAAAAACGCAGCGAGCTGGTTGGCGTTTAATTGTGTCAGCGGGAGAAGTACCTTTACCGCTACCTGGCGTCGAGGGCGAGACTGTTGCGCTAGAAACACTGCCCCCATACCCCCCTGCCCGACCAGTTTCTGGAGTGTGCATGTGCCCAGTGTCCTTCCAATCAATGCTTCTGCTTTCATCGAAACTCTACCCCTCTATATACAGCCGGCTTCACCGTTTGCCAGCCAGTACTACCTTTTTTCCTCCCTCGCCCTGCCTTCCCTGACATACTCGTGCCCTTGTACCCTTGTACCTTTGTACATATTAGTCAACTTACATGCTTCTGACAATGAAATAGCAGGGGAAGCATGACCAAAGTAATGTCTATTACTGCTTCAATTTGTGCTTTCGTGCTACTTATTCGTATTGAATTACAGGTGAATTGGCCTATTTAGCTGGTCACGCAGGAAGGGCATCCTGTTTCAGTATGCCTCATGCTGCCAGAAAAGAGCGTGTGGCGTAATGGATAGTGAAAGCGGGGTGCAGGGGCGGTAGCCCCAGACGGAGCGCAAAGTGTCCTCGCACCTTCCTTCTTCCACCACCACCCGGAAGGACGGAGAGCCAAATTTTTATTCTGTAGTGCATACATACGTTCAATAACGTTTGACGCACTACAGAATGGGGGCTCACGAGCCGCTTACAAGCGAGTAATAAGATCGTGCATGTTGTGGGAATCTAACACGTTGATTGTGCTATTTAAATATCCCCAACGAAGCTTCCGGGGTCTGAGAGTCCCTGGGCATCGCGATCTTCTTCGGCATCCAGCGGGACATCCTCTGTATCCACCTGAACAGCCATCGAAGGTACGGTACGGCTCTGCGCGATAATGCCATGTAAGAGGGAAGCTGAAGCCTGCGCCAACATAGGACGTAAGTATTCTAGTTGATTACGCTGTTGCTGGAGCTCCTCGTCACGTCTGGCAATATAGTCGGAGGTATTGCTGCTGGTATAAATGCCTTCAACCATGACGGGCGATATCTGGCTCCAGATATCTCGGCTATCCAGTACCTGTCCAACGGCTGATTGAAGCTGCTGGAGCAGATCGATGGTCTGGTTAAGGATCATCATAATATCTCCTTCGACCAGATCGATGCGCTTCATAAGGCCGCTGAGCGACATATTTCTGGCCCATGCCAGGGCCAGACCATGAAACTCAGAGACGACGCCGGGCGTAAAGCTGATGCCTGCGCGTTCTTCAACGCCTCGCACATGCTGAATCACATGCCAGAGTTCACGGCGCACCTGTGTCAGACGATTATGCATTACATGGCGATTATTCAGGCGGCGATCATTGTCATAGGTAAACCAGCTACACACCTCGGCTACTTCAGCGGGCGTCAGACCATCCATGTAACCGTTGACGATCATTTCAACCATGACGGTACCAGCTGGATGGAAGATATTACGCAGCAAGCGTCCTTTTAAGGTTAATTGTTCATCTTGTCCGATGTGGCCCAGGGCTCGCAATGCAAAAATAGTGCCATCCAGTTCGGCGGCACCGGCCCGGCTGAGGGGGAAGGCACCGATCTTCTCGCGGCGCTTATCCAGGGCGCGCTCGGCCTCTTGTGAGGCTGCTCCCTTCTTCTTTTTGCCCGCTTTACTGGCTTTTTGATAGCGTTTTTCCAGCCGTTGCAGTTCTTTCACTTCCCATAGATAGTAGCGCTGATACTCGCGTAGACTGGACGCACAAATGCGCCGTAAATGTCCCAGATCATTGGGTCGCCACAGATTCAAGACCGAATTATAGCGGATCACAAAGGAGCTGGTGACTGGCAACATCTCACCAGTAATCTTTTCAAACGAGCTTTCAAACGGCTCCCAGGGAGAGTAGGGAATAATGACCGCTCCACTGGTATCCATACCACGGCGACCGGCGCGACCAGTCAACTGAAGGTATTCATTAGGGGTCAGCAGACGCATTTCCTGACCGTCAAACTTACTCAGGCTGCCGACAACGACAGAGTGGGCCGGCATATTGATACCCAGGGCCAATGTATCGGTGGAAAAGACCGCTCGTAAATGCCCACGGGCAAATAACGTCTCGACAAGCACCTTAAGTCCTGGCAGGAGACCAGCATGGTGAAACGCCAGGCCACGTGGCAGCAGGTTTAATAATGAGCGCACCTGTTGTAGATTGCGATCTTCTTTCGGCAACTGCTCCAGCCAGACCTCTACCTCTTTGCGAATCAGATCCTGTTCTTCGGGTGTGGTAAATGAATGCTTGCCTGCGCTCATTGCGCCCTCTTCGACCACGCGCCGTCCTGGCAGGAAGTAGAGGCAGGGAAGCATATTCGCATCGCGGAGCGCTGTCAGAACCTCGCCTGACTCAGGAGCGCGGCGTTGCTTGGGACGCGTTGGTCGAGGTGTTTCCTGATAGGCTGAGTCATGGGTTGTTTCGACAACAAGGCTATTGCTCACTTCAGGCAGGATAGCCTGTGCTTTGGCGGCATCCCTGGTGACCGGTGTTCGTGGCCGTCGGTCTGTTTGATTGCGCTCACGCTCCTTACGTGACACACGGTGATCCTGGGGTCGCATACTATGGTTGCGGCGCTGGCGATTTTCCGCGAGGATCTTTTCCAGATCCTCTTCCTCTTCCCCCTCCTCGTCATCCTCAAAGGAGAAAACGCGATTGCGCCCGAGCATCTGGGCCAGTTTGGCCTCGCCACCTACTTTAGGGAAGCGTTCTACACGATTGCCATCCGCATCCTGAACCAGATGCAGCTTTCCATCGAGAAAGTAATAATGTTCCAGTGGCACGGCTCGTGTATTATGGGTGACCAGCGAGACCGGACGATGGACACGACTAATCCAACTGGCAAGATCCTCGGCATTGCTCACGGTAGCGGAAAGGCCGACAAGTTGTATGTGGGGAGGAGAGCAGATAATCGCCTCTTCCCAGACGGGACCGCGTCCGACATCGCTCAGATAGTGCAATTCATCAAACACAATATAGCCAACATCTGCCAGTGACGAGGGTCCGACGCCTGTCCCCAGATGTTCGCTGCCTTGTTCCAGCAGCATATTGCGATAGACCTCTGTTGTCATAATGACAATTGAAGCCTTACTCCGCTCTACAATGTCACCAGTGACCAGACCTACTGCATCCGCTCCATATTGTTCGCGCAAATCTCGATATTTTTGATTCGAGAGCGCCTTCAACGGAGTTGTATAAATGACGCGTTGTCCTTGTTGTTGCGCGCGCCAGATCGCGTATTCTGCAACCAGTGTCTTGCCTGTTCCGGTAGGGGCCGCGACCATCACGGATTGTCCGTGCGCCAGGTGTTCCATCGCTTCCAATTGGAATGCGTCAATTGGAAAAGTGTAACGTGCGGCAAAGGTCTGAATATCAGCCCGGGGGTCGTGCTCGGTCACCACGTATTATTCCATCTCTTCTTCTAATACTCGCCAGTTAATTTTGATCATTGTAGCACCTCCTATAGCTATCCACAAGATAGAGCACCTTCACACACTGTGGTACTTCTCATGCTAGCGCTTGCAACATCCTGAATTCTTCGTTATACTGTACTCTTGACAACAGGATATTGCAGGCGTTCCAACGTTGATGAAGAAGAGTAACCTGACGAGGATAACAGCGAGCTGGCGGGCAGTGCGAGGCCAGTATTTCAAAGCAGGTGAAGGGCGCTTCGGAGTTGGATATACTGAGAATGAGTGGCTTCACTGTTCATGGTGAAGAAGCAGGGTGGGACCGCGCATGCCGCTGTAAAACGTAGTTGCCTCAGGCCTACGTCGGCGCATTCGTCCCTGGGCTATAACAGCCTGGGGCATTTTTTTTGCGGAGGAAACCACTCATGACACAAGTTGAACATACCGAGCAGGCTAGTGTGAAAGACACCCCTCTGGTCCCCATTGAAAAAGTCGTCTCGCTTTCGAAGCGTCGTGGCTTTGTTTATCCCAACTCCGAAATCTATGGCGGAGTCGCCGGTATCTATGATTTTGGGCCACTGGGCGTCGAGATGCGCAATAACATCAGACGCTACTGGTGGTGGTCTATGGTGCAGAACCATGATAATGTCGTAGGTATTGAAGGAGCCACCATTACCCATCCCCGTGTCTGGGAAGCCAGTGGTCACGTCGAAAACTTTGTTGACCGCCTGGTCGATTGTAAAAAATGCAAGCGCCGCTTCCGTACCGACCATCTGGAGCCAGAAAACCTGGAGCAGCACAAATGTCCGGTTTGTGGTGGTGAATTAACCACAGAGCCACGCGTCTTCAACCTGCTGATGGAAACTTACCTGGGTGTAGTTGAAGGCGATCGTATGAAAACTTATCTACGTGGTGAGGCCTGCCAGAACATTTATCTTGACTATGATAATGTCTTGAAGTCCTCGCGTGTGCAGATTCCTTTTGGTATTGCTCAGATCGGTAAAGCATATCGCAATGAGGTAACACCGGGTAACTTCCTGTTCCGCCAGCGTGAGTTTGAGCAGTGGGATCTTCAGTTCTTTGTGCATCCCGGCGAAATGGATAAGTGGTACGAGTACTGGAAAGAGTTCCGTTTCAACTGGTATACCAACCTGATCAACCACAAGGACCGTTTGCGTTTCCGTGAGCATGGGAGCGATGAACTGGCCCATTATGCCAGGAAGGCCTATGATGTTGAGTATCGCACCGTCCTGGGCTGGCAGGAATGGGAAGGTATTCACTGGCGTCAGGATTGGGATCTCTCGCGCCACTCAGAATATAGCGGCCAGGATTTGCGCTATACTGATCCATTGACCAAAGAGCGCTATATGCCCTGGATTGTAGAGACGTCGGGTGGTGTAGATCGTACCTTCCTGAATCTCCTGCTGGATGCCTATGAGGAAGAGCCAGATCCCAATGGCAAAGAGCCACGTACCGTGCTGCATCTGCATCCCTGGGTTGCGCCAGTCAAAGTAGCTATCTTGCCCTTGCAGAAGAACAAAGAGGAATTGGTTTCAACCGCTCGCTCGATCCACAAGAACTTGCAGCGCTACATGGTGTCGCAGTATGACGATGTTGCCAATATTGGACGCCGCTATCGCCGTCAGGATGAGATCGGTACCCCATTCTGCGTCACGATTGACTTCCAGACGCTGGATGATCAGACGGTTACTGTACGTGAGCGCGATGGCATGACCCAGATTCGCCTGCCTATCAGCGAATTAACGATGTATCTCCTGGACCGTGTAACCTGGAAATAATGTACTTTTCCTATAGTAAAAGGGAATAGTTGTAAGGATTGTGTGTGCCTCAGTACAGGGAAATCTCTGTTAGTGAGGCACATTTTTTCTGTTTTTTGATCCTTTTGCTTCCTTGCTACTGCCACGCCGGGGAGGTTAGTACTTCTGTGTGAAAAACGCTTCTGCTTATCAGGGTTTTTCTTGGTGTCTGCTATAGTGAAATTAAACACCCTTATCACGAGTAAGAAATATCCAGATAAATTGACAGCTTTGTTTTATCGTATAAACTCGGCAGCGTTGCTTTATGGTATGGTACGTCGAATAATCAGAGTGTTGTTGTTAAAGAACGCTCTTTCTGATAAAAGGATTGGAATGTATTATGACACGCGTTGTTTCATATAATATTCTGGCTGGTGGTTATAGTTTTCGGGAACGTGGAGCGAAACGGACCGAGCAATTATTAAAGATCATTCGCTCTGCACAACCAGATATCGTAGGATTGCCTGAGGGTATTAATCCCCAGGTCCCGGGTCCCATGGTTGCGGCAGAGTTAGCTGAAGCGCTGGGCATGCAACTGGTGCCAGGAGGACTGCCTACCAGTCGTCAGGATTATCAGACGGCTTTTATGACACGCCTGCCTATTGTCTCGGTCAAACATTATGATCGCCCTGGAATTCTGGCACGGCCTCTATTGGAGGTGTGTGTCGAGGAGGAGAATGGGCAACATCTGACCATTTTTGTCATTCACCTGTCAGCATCCTTTAATCGTGGACGGGCTGGTGGTCATATTCGAATGCGCGAGATGCAAGAGATCCTGAAGATTATGGAGCCGCTACGGCTGGCTGGAAAGCCCCATCTTTTAATGGGTGATTTCAATACCCTCTCTCCTAAAGATGCCTTTACGGCCAGTGCGCTGTTGAAGTATGTGGTAGGGTTGGATGTGAAGCGGAAAGACAAAACGCTGAATGATGGTCATCCCTATTTAGATTCGGTGGTCCCACCGAAGTTGCGCATCTTTAATCCCCTTTTACATATTGTCGCACGTACCCCATTTCTCTTAGCGCTCTTTGATCTGGCTGCCTCAATATATGCACCACGAGGATGTATCCGTCTGCTGACACGAGAATATCAGGACTGTTTCCGGCGGCTGCATCCCTCTGAACAGGGCTTTACCTGTCCGGCAGCGGCTCCAGCAGGGCGCATTGATTATATCTTCGCGAATTCTGTTCTGGCTGAGCGCTTAGAGATGTGCCGTGTGTTAGAGACAGGAGAAGATGATTTGCCGGGAGAGCAGGCCAGTGATCATCTGGCTATTACTGCGGAATTTGGCGCAGGTGTAATCGCTGATCAACCTGTAACCTCATCCAGCGATATGTCCATGCATTCCTGACATAGCGCTGCATAAGTGAGATTCTCCTCCCATTGGGATCTTGTGGTTTGCCCGCATCGGAAAAAATCCATTTTTTTATATGCTGCACTTACCTGCAGCATATAAAAAATGTTTAAGCATCAAATGAGCGTTCTATTTGATGGCTTGTAGTGTTAAAGACGCCATATATTGTGCCTCTGTGTAGACTTGTAGTGCTCCAGCTGAGCCCAGGATTGGTTTGGGTGAAGTATCAGGTGGGATTATATGTCCCGTATAGGTGTCAGATACAAGCTGTTTTAGATGGAGCGCTACATTTGTTATCGCTGGATCTTTCAGGTTGGTGGCTTTTAACAACTGAACGTCATCTCTTTGTATTTCCTGGAGCCATTGTTTCAGATCTGTCAGCCCGTTCTGGACATTAGTAATCCTGCGCATTAGATCTGAATCGTTGCCTGCCATTGTTTTTAGCGTGGTTAAATGAGCGCTCAAAATATCGATGTATCCTTTCTGATCCGGGGCGGAAAGCAGACCAATAGGAGTGTTAATTTGACTGCTCAGGTTAGCAGGCAGTTGTCCGCTCTGGCGTGCATATTTAGAATCATCAATCATCTCGATAATACGTGTCGCCTGTCTCTTGACCAGTCCGGTATCAGTGGCACCTTGCAAGGAATCTACGATACTGCCTGCCTTATCGTTCATAGACTTGACGCTATCCAGCATATCTGCCACTGCAGTTCTTTTTCCTCCTAATTCTGGTGTTGCATAGAGGATATTTTTGATCTCAGGGAGTAGTGTGGTCGGCATTGTAGCCTGATAGACAATCTTACTACTGGGATTTTGTGGTGTAGTACCAGTTGCCTCTGTAGTGATGATAATGCCTGTGGTATAGCTCAAAAGATTGCTATGTTTGCTATCACCGCTATAGGTGTAATTGATGTTTTTGTTGTTCACCTGAAGATTGCTAAGTGGAATGTTCTGATGCGTGTCTGTTTGCAGCCAGGCAAAATATGTCTGGTCTGCTTGAGGATCGGGAATATTGTTCATTGTGATACGCAATTGATCATTATGACCCAGCGCATCGTCCTGAAAAAAAACTAATCCTGGAGCCGTTGACGTTGGTGTTAGGTTTGTGGAGGCTCCCTGGTTTCCCTGACCGCCTGTAAGCAATTTAGTGATACTAACTGTACCAAGGATGATAAGAACGATTAAAGCGACCATCAAGGGCACAAGATATTTGTTTTTTCGGGTTGTGGTGTGTGCGGATGCCGATGCAGGTGGTTGAGGAAAAGGCATCGGCCCCTGATTTGCCATGGGAGTTTGTGCTGGCTCTTGTTGATATGGAGCGCTTGGCCCCTGATGCTGTCCCGTTGTTCCATAGAAGTCCTGGCCTGCATTCTGTGCTGAGGGAGGATATGGTGTCGCGGGCATTTGATTTTGCGACGCCTGAGCATAAGGCTGCCTGGGTGGCTGTTGAGATGGTTGTTGCGTCGTATTCATCTCATACGCTGCCTGCTGATTTGGGGTGGATGGTGGTAGCGAGAAGGGGACCTGGGGTGCTACTGCGTTATTCTCGGTTGCAGGAATGCCACTCAGGGATTGTGGGCTCATAAATAATTGTTTATTGGCGTTCCCCTCTGGTAGCATCCCTGACATGCTATTCTGGTTGACGTTAAAGGGCCTGTCCAGATGGTTGTTATAGGAGGACGCGGGTGCCTCTGGCTGAGGTGGCACAGAATTGCTCTGTGAAGGACTGGATGCTATAGGTGATATGGCAGGCAGGGGACCAGAATTGGGAAAGATCAGCGCTGCTGAGATGTTTGGATTTGAGTTCAGTGAGATAGACGTTCCCTGAGCCGATAAGGGAAGTGCGTTTGAGCGAAGGGGACGTCTATAAGCCGGAGAATCGTTTGAAAGCGGTTGCGATACTCCAAGAATCGATTGCACATTGTTTGGCATGGATGGTCCGGGCGTCGCCAGTGGCCCACTGCGTCCCGCGTTTTGTCGAAGGCTGGGATGCGTGGTGGGTATCGAGCAGGCTTCTGCGATAGCGATAGCCAGCAGTGAGGCCTCAGGAAAACGCGCCGCAGGATCTTTGGCAAGCGCGCGAAGGATAACTTCAGATAATGTCGCCGGAATGTTTGCATTGATCAGCATTGGCGGTGTGGGCAGCGTATTGATTTGCTGAGAGATCACTGCGAATGTATTATCGCCACGGAAAGGGAGCGCACCGGTACACAGCTCATAGAGAAGAATACCCAGTGCATAGATATCGCTTCTCGCATTTGCCTGTTGACCTTGAGCCTGTTCAGGGGATAAATAATGTGGCGCGGCCATAGAGCTATCATTGCCAGCGATCTGGGTAATACCGACATCGGTGAGCAGTGGCTCGCCAGCGCTAAATCTTCCTCGTTGCTGTTTATGCAACAAAATATTTGTTGGCTTGATATTACCATGGGCAATACCGCGCTGATGGATAGCGTCAAGCGCATCGCCGAGACAGGAAAAGATATAGAGAATATCGGTAATTGCGGGAAAGATACCGCGCTGGGCCGTTGCTTTTAGATAGTCAGCAAATGTGTATCCTTCGATATAGTCCATTGCGATGAAGGCGGTTGTCTCACGAGCCTCCTGGGGACGTGAAACAGCAGCGTCATAGACACTAACCAGATTGCTATGGCGTATAGTTGTGAGGGCTCGTCCACCGTTGGTTAAGCGGTTTAAAAAATGTGGATCTGCCTGTAAATCGTTATGTAGCAGTTTGATTGCAACGTCACGCTGTTGGGCTAAGTCGCGCGCTTTCCACACCTCTCCTATGTGTCCGCTTCCTATTTGCTGCATTAGCTCATACTGCCCAATGCGGCGCGGAGATGTGCTCATGGCCTCCTCCTGTTCGCCGATAAATCTTTCATCGGCATATCCTCCACGTATAATCAGGAAATTTTCCCTGATACAGAGCATACGCGCCCGCAGGTACAAAAAGTGGTACTGGTCTTTTCCTGTGCCGCATGTGTGCTCGCTCAACGAAGGGGATAGTTAGTATTATCCCATTGCTACCATAACAGAGAAATGACAGACACTCAATTTTTTAGGATATCTGTCCTACATGGCGACTGATTTTTCCTGTAGCGAGGTATATAATGAGGTCCTGGTGGGCGTTGTTTTTAGTGAGGAGTTACGGGTGCGTTTTAGTTTACAAGATATCAGGAAATCGGTGCAGCGGCGTGGTGGACGCCTGACGGTCTCGCTCCATTTTTTAAGTTCCGGGGAGTTGGACGAAGAGATTAATTTACTTATTGGTTATTATGAAAGCTTGCTTGATCAGCCACAACGTAATTTCTCGATGGATGCGGCGCGAGCGCTGGTGGGTGAGTACCGTATGACCCATTGTCTGGTTGCAACACTCAGTCATTGGTATAGCTGGCGACAACGGAGCTGGGCGGATGTCGTTATGAAACTGGGCGGTAATGAGGAACTGCTGGCCTTAGCTGCTGCCCCTCAATTGCGCTTGCTGCTCTATAGCTATGTCAATGAACACTATCAGGGATTTCTCACACAGTCCCAGCGTGCGGAAGCACTTGCACTATTTGCCCGACATTATGCCATCACCGCCGCAGATCTGGATTATTTACTGGCACTGGATAGTGAGGAAGAGGCATATCTGTTCCGTGAAGCTGGCGAACCACCAGCCGCACAAGAGGTTGCCAGCCTCTACAATCAATGGACCTTCGAGGCTGCGCTCTTTAATGCATCCAGCGTGCGTTTTGTTATTGATTGCCTGGCGTTCCAACGTCTGGAGCGCCCCTCAGAGCCATCTCAGGTGCCTGCGGCAGGGGTAGGTGCTGTCATCAAGCGCCTGTGTTATTTGGCGCGTCGTTTGGGCGTCTACTACGATTTGGAATATGAAACAGCAGCCAGCCCCCCTGTATCTCAGCAGGAGCGCACTCCTCATGCTCCTGTCTTGCTCAACTTAACCCTCTATGGACCGCAGGAGGTTACCGGGGCACCACAGCAATATGGCCTGCGCCTGGCTCGCCTGTGTCGTTATTTGCTGGGCTATGGTTTGAAGACATCTATGAAAAAGCCACAGCTTTCTGCGGCTATTGTTGAGGCTGAAGCACGGGTCCACTTTTTACAACGTGCGTATAGCTTTATGATGGACGCTAAATTGTTACAACTCTTGCCAGCTCCGATTGCTTCTGTGAGCGCTGGCGAAGAAAGTCCAGTGGACTCCTCACAACTGTTTGACAGTAGTATTGAACAGAGTTTTTCAGAAGCCTTTGTCTCGCTAGCGAAAGATCGAGGTGTCGATGGCTGGCAACTGGAACGTGAGCCAGAGCCATTGCTACTGGATAAAGGTATCTTTATTCCCGATTTTGCCCTGTCCCGTGGTACGCGGCGCATCTATGCTGAAATCCTGGGATTCTGGACGCCAGCTTATCGAGAGCGCAAGATACAAAAGCTTAACTATTTACGTGGACGTGAGGATCTTATCCTGGCGATTCCAGATGATGCCAGAGAGGCCTTCGCGAGTATTGCCAATGATTTTCCAATCGTCTATTATCATCAGCAGCTTTCAATTGTAGATATTTTGCACATTCTGCATCAGCAGTATGATGACTTTCAAGAGCGCCTCTCGCTTATCGATGGAGATCAGGTACGCCAACTGGTCCTGCAGCAGGGTTTTCTCGCGGAACGCGATTGCTATGTTCTCTTGCACTGTTATCGTCGCTCAGAGCTCCAACAAGCGGCAGCGCAGCTTTGTGCCGAGGCACAGGGGCAAATCACCTTTGTCGCTGGTCTGGGCCTGCTTCATTATAGCTGGTTGACAGCGCTTGAAGAAAAATTCGTCAACTGGCTTCAGCAAGCATCTGCCACAGCTGCTGTATCCTGGCCTCAAGCCTTACAACAGCTACGAGGAAGTGTTCCTGTGCTGCAGGATTGTGAAGATGCGGTACTTGAGACTCTGATCAGCTTATGGCCCGCTATTCGCCTCCAGCGCGCCTCCATTTTCGAGATAACCGTTGAGCTTGCCGATGCTGCGCTCGTGACTCCATCCCAAATGCAGAATATACCTCCCCAGGAGCCAGCATTGCCCATAAAGAAACCTGCGCGCGAGCGGCGTGCTCCCCTGAAGAAACGTGTTGCACCACCACCAGAGGCCACACAGGGCGACCTATGGGGTTAATTGCATGCTTTATTTATCCGTTTGATGGGCGCTATTTGGCTTGTGCTTCCTGATATCTTTTAATAGGTATAGTATTTTTGTTCCAAATATTGTTGACAGTTTTGGTCGTTTCGTGTACTATGAAAGAGGTTAGAACAAAAGTTCGCACATGTGTAAACAGGTACAAACCTGGTAATATACCAGATGAGTGAATATCCAAAAGTCTACAGAGAGGACGGTAGGAATGTGGAGCAGAGTTCATATGTTCAAGCAGCCAGACGTGCCAACCGGCGCACTTCAGCATCACAAGCCGCAGCTATCCCTGATGTTTTTGCGGAGGAGTATGATGATATCTGGCCGACTCACCATTCGAGTAGTGTAAGACGTTACCGCAGTGATGTGCAAATGGAGAGTGGGCGGGCGCAAGCTGATGAACAATGGTCCACCCTGCCTGATCGCCAGAGTACAGGCAAACGTGCCATACCACAGCGCAGAACCGCCACGCAACCCTCCGTACCGTCCAGCAGTCGTCATGCAGTGGATACTGAAGACGTCGTTTTGCCTGATCAACGCGTACCCTATCAATATGCACCTGCTCATCCCTTGCCTCGCTTTCATTGGACCGTCTGGACTGGACTGGCTTTATTCTGTATGATTATTGGCTGGTTTGTTGTGAGCAGCATGTTGCATTGGTGGCAAATTACGCGGGACGATTGGCACTATGGGCGTCCTCGGACCTATCAGATAGATCAGGTGGTGGGGCATAATGATACGCTGGCGAATCCCAGTCATTTTATTGCCTTGAATCTCAATCGCCATGTCGAAGTGATCGAATTTCCTGGAGGGGATGCAACCCATGCCAGAGTCTATATGGGACCCGTACTGGTAGGTGTTGATCAGGATCTTGTTCCTGTGACCCTCACTTTTGTGGATGCCAATCACGACGGCAAATTGGATATGATTATGAATGTGCAAGATAGCCATATCATATTTTTGAATACTGGCAGTCAGTTTAGTTCGCCTGGCAATGGAGAACACATATAAACGTTTGAGCCTTACCCGGATGCGCTGTTTTTTTCTATCCATTCTCGCACTGACAACCTGCTCTTTTGTATCTACCCGGTTATACACACAGACACGGTATCAACCACAATCTTTTTGCACAGTGAGATGATGGTTGATGCCGTGTCTTATGTATAGAGTCCATATTAGCGCATCGAACGCTCTAAAACGGCATCCCTGGTCGACAATTCTTTGTGAGAGAGAGACGATTGGATTGTCATTGGCTTGAGTTTCGCAAGTTGTGTTGGTATAGATTTTTTTACTGCCGCTGGTTGGCTACTGATTACCGGTTCTCGTTCGGCTGTATCGAGATGTGGGTCGCGCCGTAGTGCAAGATAGGCGAAGACGAACATCCATGCCAATAACAGGACAAGTAGAATAGATAATAAAAGTACGGTAGGTGTGATTGCTACGTGTATACCCACGGGCACATCCTCTTTCACGTTGCTTTCAATGAAGCAAGATAAGATTACCATTTTGTAATAGACAACAAAAGTAATTGACCCTGGTCCTTCTTGTGCCCAACTGTCCAGATAGCCCCCTGGCAAATCTGAACGATGGAAGTGAGCACCTTACAAAGAAATGACGACACATAAATAAAGAAAGTTTCAACATATGCATATGTGTTCATCGTATGTCTCTTCTGTATATTGTTTATCGAATGCCGCTTATTTGGCAACAAAACAAGACTTTCTGGCTGTGTTCTTCCTTTTTGGGGTTATTTCTATAGAGCTATATCTTATTATAGATCATTTTTCGCGTAGCTTCGCAATTAACTATTAATAATTGGATGCATCAATCTTTTTTTGAGCAATGGGAAATTCGCGCTAGGTAAAAAGTTTTGGTGTTCCATACGATGGACTTGCCAGCGAATCTAAAACCTGTCACAATGGTTTTTTAAACTGTTAAGTTGAGATCTATCAACTGTGAAGGCGAAAGTGTATGGATCAGATCAACTGGCAGAAAACGCGCGATATATTGCTCAGTATTGTTTGCCTGGGGATAATTTTTTATGCTTCATGGGTACTATTGGGGCAGTTCGTAGATGCAATTATAACCTTTTTGCTTGCTATGACTGTAGCGTTTCTGCTGACTCCTATTGTGAATTTTTTAGGGAAACATGGCGTACCTCGTCTGCTGGCAACGGTAATTACGTATGTGGTAGTGCTTGGAGCGATTATTGGTCTGGCGTATGAACTCATCTTTTCTTTGGTGCTTCAAGTCAATACTTTTTCTACGACAATTACAAATTTTGCTTTTTCTTTACCAACAACATTCAATGATTTAATTAAACAGATGCTTAAAGTAGGCATCACCTATGGGCAAATTCATTCCGCTATCGCGCAATTACAATCGCAGATGTATAGCTTTGCCACGGATCTGGCGGGCAATGTGATTGATATTGTGTCTAATGGTGTCAATGTTTTTGTGGATGTTTTTCTCGTGACGGTTCTCAGTTTTTACCTGACGTTGGATGGGAAACGCATTCGCGATAATATGATCAAGATTGCTCCTCAAGCGTGGTTGCCGCATGTGCTGCTGTTTGAGGATGCCTTGTACAGGGTGGTGGGCAATTATATTCGTGGACAATTGACCTTAGCTGTACTGATTGGATTGGGTACCAGTTGTATCTGTCTGGTGTCTGGTCTGGGCGATTATGCCCTTATTTGTGGGGTGCTCGCCTTTTTGTTTGAGACTATCCCCATGGTTGGTCCTGCTCTGGCCTCGATTATGCCTATCTTGCTTTCCTTATTGCTTGGTGAGCCGCAATTATTGCAGCGGACGGTCCTTATTGTCGTTTTATTCATCATTATGCAGACACTTGAAAGCAATGTTTTAGGGCCACGTATTGTCGGGCATGCGGTCGGATTGCATCCAGTTGCGGCTATTCTTTCACTTCTGGTGGGGGCGCAATTGTTTGGTATCTTTGGCGCGCTATTGGCAACGCCAGTGGTAGCGGCAGCATGGGTTGTTATCGCGAGCCTCTATCGTTCGGCCCATGGCGAGACAGCCGATCAGATTCTGGCTCATAGGCGTGAGCCCTGGTCCCTGCGGCATCCACTGTTCCGTCCTAAAAAGATATTTACCAGGAGCGGAAAGGGAAAAACCATGGATCAATTGCGGGCTCGTGTCCACGTTGATGAGCGCCTCGGAGAAAAGGATAAGTTTAGCTATCGTCATGTTCTACATACCCTGCACAAAGAACCTGCGAACTAATGCTCTGTTCAGTTTTCTCAGGAATGTATCAGGCTTCCATGATCTTCGTGATCTTAGCGCATGAGGTTTCACACCCGAGGTGCTCAAAAACTTTTATTGTGTTTTGCATAAAGCGTTCTTCGAATATTTTATGCAAAACACAATAAAAGGGCGTGGGTGAACACCAGGACCTCGATGGAACTGGACGTCAGGCACATTTCTAATGATAAACTGCCTGAAAAGTTTATTTATAGCGCTCTATGCAGTGCCAAAGGTGTTACGGAGTTCTTCTTCACCTTCGCGGTTGACCAGAGCGTAAATCTCATCGTTGGCCTGGATGACGATGTCTCCGGAAGGAACGATTGGTTTATCATCTCGGATGACGAGTGCCAGATTGCTGCTGCGTGGGAGATTAATCTGGTTCAATGCTTTGCCAACCACTGGCGATAGCGATGATACCGTTATCTGAGCAATTTCCAGACCCGCACGTTTCAAGTTCATCAGGAGAACAAAGCGTTGTCCTGGTAACTCGGATTCAATTAAGGAGAGGATCGATTTGGTGGGACTGACTGTTACATCGATGCCCAGTTTTTGGAATAACTCTTCGTGTTTAGGATTGTTCAGACGAGCAATCGTACGTGAGACGTTAAAGCGCTTTTTGGCTGTTTGACAGATGACCAGATTATCCTCGTCTTCACCTGTGACCGCGATCACGACATCTGCGCGCCGAGCTCCGGCCTCTTCCATGGTTCTGGCCTCACAGGCATCGCCACGCAATACCGACTGCCCAAGTTCTTCCTCTAAGGTTTGGAAGCGCCCAGTTTCTTTCTCAAGCAGTAAGGTCTCATGACCTTGTTGAAGTAAATACCGTGTGAGGTAGTAACCGACGTCACCGCCTCCCCCGACAATAATATACATGTGGGTATCTCTCTCCTACTTTCTTTCTGCTAATAGATCATGTATGCTATAGACTACAGCGTCTGTCCTCTTGTATGATGTTTGAGAAGGTATTTGTAGATACGCTGTTATCTTCAATTTTTGTTGGGTGTTGTCGCTGGCCGGGTACCAATTAATGCATTGGAAACCATGTTGGTAATGACCTGTGTGGGACAAATAGTTTCCAGACCCAGTTCTCTATACGTTTGTTCGCGGAGAGGATCATAGATACGGCAGATAACTTTTTGCGTATGAAAGATTTCTTTTGCGATCTGGCTGGCCATAATATTGCGATTATCGCCATTTGTCACAGCCGCAAAGGCATCGGCATCTTCCAGACCGGCGCGGCGCAAAACTTCTTCATCTACGCCATTTCCAACGATTCTATCCCCTTTAAATTTGGGGTTAAGGCGCTGGAAAGAGTCGCTGCTTTTGTCGATAACTGACACTGTATGTCCCGCTTCATCCAATTGTGTGGCTAATGTTCCACCAACACGGCCACAACCTAGGATCACAATTTTCACGGATAGCCTCCTGTCGGTCTAAAGACCGCTGCTTAGGGTAGTTAGTGTAACCCGAATATTATAGCATGCATAAAAAAAGATGTTTGTTCGTTGGACCTGTACCTGCAAATGTTCTTTTTGGAACTGGGAAATGGGCAATCTGGTAAATTCTAGATATGCTATGTATTCTACGGTATGCCTATTTTAGCATGAGGTGTAAGAGCTCTGTCTATGCCCCATGTGTGCGAACGGAAGCGGGATTGTGAAAGGAGGGGGCAATCCTTAAAATCCGGGGTCCAGGGCTGTGTTCTGGTCTCTCTTCTCTCCCGCCGTAAGCTGCAAAAGAGAGAATGGGAAAGCCCTGGTTCCGTATGATGACTCTATGTTAAAAGGAAAAGTTTTGCTATGATAAGAATTGATTCTATGCCTCAACATCTATCTGGTTCTACCCGGTACATCCTGCGCGCTGTTCCTATGGAATTACGGACCCAATGGGACGCTTTTGTGGCAGAGCATGCCAATGGTCATTTTTTGCAAAGCTGGGGCTGGGGCGAACTGAAAGCTCTGGCGGGCTGGCACCCTGTGCGACTGGCTTTATGGGATGGTGAGAGAATAGTGGCAGGGGCCCAGGTGTTACGTAAATCTGTCGCGCATATCCCGCTGGCGGTTGGACATCTGGCTTATATTCCCCGGGGACCAATTATCGATTGGCAGCAAGCTGAATTGTGTACAACCTTTTTTGTGTTGCTGCATGATTACTTGCGCTGGCAAGGTGCTGTGGCATTGCATTGGGAACCCGATGTTGAGGCTGCGAGTAGCGCTGGTAACGCCATTGCTCAGTATGTTGCGTCATGGCGTGGTACCTCTGCCATTCCTGCTACTCAGCCAGTACGTACAATAATACTAGATCTGGAGCCGTCTGAGGAGCGTTTGCTGGCTCAGATGAAGGAAAAATGGCGCTATAATATTCGTCTGGGGATGCGCAAGGGTGTGACGGTGCGGGTGGCGTCTTCGCTAGAAGATGTAGCGGCCTGGTATGCTTTGCTACAAACAACCGGCGAGCGAGATCAATTTGGTATCCATGATCTAGCTTACTATCAACGTGCCTGGCAGATCTTTGCGCCACGTGATGAGTTGCGCCTGTTGCTGGCGGAGCATGATGGACAACTGTTGGCCGGGATTGTGGTGGTACTGCTGGCCAGGCAGGCGATTTATTTATATGGCGCTTCCAGTAATACCAGCCGCCACCTGATGCCCAATTATGTATTGCAGTGGGAAGCTATTCGTTGGGCCAGGCAGTGTGGCGCACGCTTCTATGATTTCTGGGGAATTCCCGCTACCGATGCTGAGGATGAGGCGATGGCTGGCGTGTATCGTTTTAAGCGGGGCTGGGGCGGTCGCATGGTCCACTATGTGGGTGGTTATGAAAATGTTTATCGACCTGTGACAATGAATGTCGCACGTCATTTTTTAGCGAATTAAAGAGAATGAGGAAATATGGATGGTTTTACCCTTCACTTTAGAAACTCCTTTGGAAGAGCGTATTGCGGCTGATCCTGAGTGGCAGGCTGGTGTAACGTGGGGCGAACCGCGTCCCGGTCATATGGAAGGCGCGGTAAAGTATCATATTGTTGATGTCCTGACAAATATTGATCAGAAGCATTTGTTGACTGAAGAACGTGAAAAACTTCGTTTGATTGCTTTGATTCATGATAGCTTTAAATATCGGGTTGATGATAGTCGTTTGAGCGTTGGTACAAACCACCATGCCTCGATCGCACGCCGGTTTGCGGAGCGCTATATCTCCGATCCTGCTCTGCTGGATATTATTGAAGCGCATGATGAGGTCTATCATTGTTGGCGTTTAGGCCATTATAAAGGGCGTTGGCAACGGGCTGAAGAGCATATCGATCAGTTAATGGAACGCTTAGGCGATGCCTTTTCTTTATATGTCCACTTCTTTTTTGCTGATAGTAATACCAACTCCAAAAATCCAGAACCGATGAACTGGTTCAGAGATTTTCTCCAGCGTAAAGGGTACTCCATGTCCCAGAGATCGTCTTGAGTCTATCGGATCTGTCAGACCTGTCTATAAGTCCCGCGTTGCCTGTATCGTGGGACACCCCCTGTTCTGCACTCTGGTTCAGTCGATTGGAATTACAGGGATCACATTCAATACACTTATATCCCTGTTTTCAATACTATTGCTATTGGCAACCCTCTGACAAAGTTTTCGCACCAATGGTGCTCAAACCAATTTTTAGTATGTATGGTAGAAAAAGTTCTCAGAATTTTTTCTACCATACATACTAAAAAGAGCGCAGGCGCGCAGGCGCCTGCCAGCAGGTGAGCAGCAAGATCCCGCTGGGAGTGGGAATCAAACACTTTGTGAATAAAATGGTGTCATTGTGCAGCACTTCTTGCAGAATCGGGAAGACATATGAAACGGAAAATCTTGTTACCGCTCTTGGTTGTCTGTATTGTGACGCTGATAGCGGGAGGTTTTACTTGCTGGAACAGATATCCACAATGGTTTGCTGCTTTTGTAGCTAACGATCAGGCGGCGCATGTTTACCTCTACTATACCTTAAAAGATACACGTGGCTTTGTCCTGGCACGTGCTCCGAAGGGCGCGAATGGTCAGCCATTGGGAAGTCCACAACCGCTGGTAGCACTGGGGGATACTTTTGGTCAGTTATCCACCGACGAAGTGGCTTCGCTACAGTTATCCCCTGATGGCAACTATCTGGCGATAGATGGAAATCGGGATCATGGCGAGCAGGTATGGATGTATGACGTACAGCACTCGTCCGTCTCGTTTAAGCCTGCGGCTGTGATGGGAAATTTTTTGCGCTGGTTGCCGCATGGGAATGGTCATACCTTTTTATATCGTCCCATGTTTCCTCTTGGCCCCGATGCTCCCCTGGATGGAGGTAGCTGGAATCCAGGTCTCTGGTCGGTTGATGCCGAGACAGGCGCACATGTGAATATTGATATTGGTACTTCTTCCGCATCTTTGATTGATGCTGTATCCTCCCCGGATGGTTCGCGCATTGTGTATTCTACGAGCTCTGGATTGGGCCTGGGCAGCGATACTTATGTCATGAAAGGGGATGGCAGTGGGCGGATGCACTTATTCGCTTCCAGGGGCCTGGAATCCGTGGCAGGACTCTTTACCTGGTCTCCGGATGGCACGCGGATTGCTTATGAGCGCCTGGCGGATAGTCCCGCCCCTTTCCTCTCAGCGGGCCTCTGGCTGCTGGATAGCACAAGTGGACAACAGCAGCGTCTGGCAGATGTAGATGGTGGACATGGCTATATGCCTGCCTGGTCGCCCGACGGCCAGAAAATCGCGTTTGTAGTTCGCACCAATCCAGGTGACCATCGTGCGGATAAGCTGGATCAGTCATTACAATGCGCGATTGGGGTCGTCAATCTTCACACACATCACGAGCGTCTGGTAGCTAGCGTGGCGCAAACAGGCCAGCAGTGGAACATCAATCCTACCTGGTCGGCTGATAGTGACCACGTCATTTTTACCGCTTTAAATCCTCTCAACCATGCCATTGGAGGCACCCCACGCTACTGGTCGGCGCAGATCAGTGATCATAATGGCTCTATGCAGACGCAAGTCATTCCTATCTCGCCAGTGTTTTCGCACGTTGTGGCCTGGGGATAGATTGACCTTTTCTGGATTATCAAGTTGAGTTTGTGCTTCTGCTTGATCTTTGTCGTGCAGAGGGAAGTTGTAGGAATACTCTTCCCGATTAAAAAGAAGATAGATGGCTATGAAGTTTACAAGATTTCAACGGTTATTGGTGCTTTCTCTGGTATTGTTCCTCTTATTGAATTCTCCAGGTGTAGAGAGCGCTGCATCTCTATCCGGGTGGTCTCCATTTTTTCAGGACCGATTGGCCCATGCAACCGAGGCGCACACGCAGCGCCCTTTCCCATTTTTACATCGTCCCTATTATGGTTATCAGACGATTATGCAAAGAACAATCTCTTTTATGGATCATGATAAGCCGTGGTATGCTAATGATGGAAAGTTTGTACGTTTTGATGGTTTTACCTGGAATGATTCGGTTTTTGATTGCACATCTGGCCTGAGCTGTTATGATGGACATAATGGATATGATATGAATCTACGTTTTGAGTCTGTGTTGAGCGCAGCCCCGGGACGTGTATTGCGGGCTGGTTGGTATAACCCCCTGGATCATAATTCTTCGTTTGGTTTGTGGGTAGCGATAGATCATGGCAACGGTTTTGTCACATCGTATGGACATCTCAGCTCGATTCTGGTGGCGTCAGGCGAGCAAGTTGGTACTCAATGGCCACTGGGTACCAGCGGCACAACCGGTGACTCGACTGGTCCGCATTTGCATATGTCTGTCTATTACCTATCAAACTGGCGTGCCACCGATCCCTTTGGCTGGCGCGGTCGTTTTCATGATCCCAACATTGTGCCTGACAATTACATCTGGGTAAATGCCCCCGCCACGCGTTATGTGGTGCCGTACCTTGGAGGTTCTCATGCGTATCCTGGTGCCATATTGGTAGATGATGGTGGAGCAGTATGGAGTGCAACGGGTTCCTGGCATCGAAGTGCGTTTCGTACTGATGTACATGGTGGCTTACACTGGGCTTATACTTCACCTGACACTACAACTGCAACCTCTACCTGGCACGCTACCATTCCTGTCAGTGGTTATTATGAGGTGGGTGTCTATGTGGATGATACCCACGCGACCAGTAGTTGGGTTCCTTATACTGTGTATAGTGCCTATCCCGGTAATCCCCGGCTTTTGGCGGCCCATACGATACGCCTGGATGAGTCCCACATCGGCTATTTCGGTGGCCCTTTTGGCACGGTAAGTACCGGCACACAGTGGTTGAGCCTGGGAACCTATTACTTTCGCCGGGGGATGACCGGGCGGGTAGTGCTGAGTAATGCGACAGGTGAAAGCGGCGTTCAGGTTGCTGCTGATGCGGTTGAGTTTGTGCCAGTGGCTGGCTAGAGAGCCGGGAAGGGTAGTTCAAGTGGTAATCAATACGCTTGATGCTGTCATGCCGTAGTTATAGTTGTGTTCTTTTTCATTTTTTTCGATTGGAATAACCGGCGGCCCCTGAAGGATGAAGGCCGCTTGTTCCTGCTAGTTAGTACTCGTGAAAAATAACAAGCGATGTGTGGTATACGCAAATAGTAGTAGTAAAACACGACAATTATGTGCCTTCTTGTAGACTGGAAATAGGTAAAAGTAAGGAGTGGCATAATGAGTAGAGATGGAAATGAACGCCTTGATGTACGTCAGAAACAAAACATGATGCTTTCGGTAGTCCAGGGAAAGCCTGCTGAGATGGCTATAGCACACGATCTGACGACACACTATGTCGCATTGATACGGGATGTATTATCCTGTCATTTTGTCATGCTGACCGAATTTTGCTGTGAGACAGATAAACTGGTGCCCTTAAGCCATGCTGGCACTTCTCCTCTGCCAGATCAATATTGGGAGCAGGGGGTGCGTTTAGACACCCTGGTTGCAGATGCCTCCCAATATGCGCAACTGTGTTCCGGTGAGGTGTTTCCCTGGTTGACGGCTCAGCCAGCTTCCAGCATTTCAACAGCGTATCAGATAATCGTACCGCTGGCGCAGCAAGAGAATCTGATTGGTATGCTGTTTATTAGTTATAACCTGCCGTTGCCTCGCTATTCTTTGCACGAGCTACCATTTATAAAATCGAGTAGCCAATTAGCGCTGTTGATTATTCAACAGGAGCGTGCCCGACGCGAGGCAGAGCGTAAGCTGGCTATATTACAGGATCGACTGGCACTTCTGGAGGCGGAACAGGATCAGTTATGCTTATCCTGGTTGAATCTTAATCCTTTGATTATGGCGGTGGTCAAACGCATACGGGGAGCCACTCCCCATCGGCATATCGCGCTTCGTCTGGCTGTTGCATTACCGGTATTATTGGGTGATCGTGAAAAATTGCTACTGGTTATTTCGCATCTTATCAGTACCGCACTGGAATATTCCGCTCCTGGTAGTGACATTATTATTTGTAGTCGGGTAGCAGGTAATCTTGTGCATCTCAGTATTCACACGCGAAGCGCCGTAATTGCCCTGGCTGTTCCAAAATATGACCATTCATCGCTTCAGATGACTGATCAGAGTGGGGATTGCAGGGGAATATATTTAAACCTGGCTTTGGAGCAAAAGATTATTAACCTGCATGGTGGACAGATCTGGGTTGAGTGCAGCATGCATCAAACGCTTACCTTTCATTGCACGATTTGTTTTGCAGCCTCCCAATCAGTGCAAATCTGATAGCCCATCCCCAAAAATGACTACAAGGGTGTATCGTGCAACAATCTATTCACTCACCTCGTACTATAAATAGCAGCAATTAATTAACGCTGTGGAAATTCTCAACAAAGAAAAGCGAATTGCCAAATGAATAGCAACTCTATTGTTTTCTAATTTAAACGCGTTATATCTTCCATAAGGAGAAAATAAATGACTGCCAGTCGCGGCTGTGCCACTAATTCTATTCTGTTTTTAATCTGCGTGTTTATACCCGTTGTAGGCCATATTATTGAAACTATCTTTATCCTGGAGGATGACCATTCTTTCCTGGGTAAGATTTTTTGGTTAGTTATTGTCTGGTGCATACCCTTCCTGGGAGCCTTGCTCTACCTCTTGTTTGGACAGCGTCCCGTCAATCGTCCTCGCGTGATGTTTGGACAGCCGGGCTACCTCAACAACAATCCCTATCAGCGCTAATACTAACCAGTTTAAATCTAGCGGGCACAACCTGAAATCAAGGTTGTGCCCGTTTTTATATAACAATAGATATGCCAGAGCGTATGATTGATAGACATTATCTTCATCTGGCAATTTGTCGTTAGTATTGCTTTATATCTTCTGCTGTGAGTAAGCTTTATAGTACAGTTATTAATCATTGCGATGTTGTGAAAGAATAGAGATGGGAGCTAAAGTAGCAGTACATCCAGGTGCATAAGCACGTCCAGCTAGAGTGAGAGGAAATACGCTGATGTCAGAGCATAGCATGCGAGAAGCGGTCATTGTTGAGGCTTTGCGTACACCGGTTGGGAAACGTGGTGGTCAGTTGAAGAACTGGCATCCCGTGGACTTGTTGGCGCATGTGTTCTCGAATCTTGTTGCGCGTACCGCCATTAATCCCGAGTTGATTGATGATGTGATTGTGGGTTGTGTGAGCCAGGTTGGCGAGCAGAGTCAGAATATCGCACGCAATGCGGTGCTGGCGGCTGGCTTGCCTGAGTCCGTTCCGGGGACGACCGTTGATCGGCAGTGTGGGTCCAGCCAGCAGGCTATCCATTTTGCGGCGCAAGGTATCATCAGTGGGGCGTATGATATTGTGCTTGCCGCTGGTGTGGAGTCGATGACGCGTGTGCCAATGGGCTCAAATGTGCAGGGAGTAGCCTCACCTTTTGGCTCATTGATGGAGCAACGCTATCAGGGACAAATTTTTCATCAGGGCTTGAGCGCGGAAATGATTGCGCAGAAATGGAATCTTTCACGGACCGCATTGGATACTTTTAGTCTGGAGAGCCATCGACGAGCCGCTGTCGCAACGGCCGACGAACGTTTTGTCTCGCAGATTGTGCCGGTGCCAGTCCCGCATACCGATGGCAGCACCACGCTTTTCAGCCAGGATGAGGGCATTCGTTTTGACTCGAGCCTGGAAAAACTGGCGACGCTCAAAACAGCCTTTAAGGAAGATGGTGTGATTACAGCGGGGAATGCTTCACAGATTAGCGATGGGGCAGCCGCGTTGCTTTTGATGGAGCGCGCGACGGCCGAGCGACTGGGATTACGCCCGCGCGCCCGTTTGATCTCTTTTGCCCTGGCGGCCGATAATCCCGTCTGGATGTTGACCGCTCCCATACCGGCTACACGTAAAGTATTAGCAAAGGCCAATCTGACACTGGCCGATATGGATTTGATCGAGATCAATGAGGCCTTTGCCAGTGTGGTCCTGGCCTGGCAGTACGAGCTACAGGCTGATTTGAGCCGGGTTAATGCCAATGGAGGTGCGATTGCGTTGGGACATCCTCTTGGAGCCTCAGGGGCGCGTCTGACAACGGTTCTATTACATGAACTGGAACGTACTGGTGGACGCTATGGCTTACAGACGATGTGTGAGGGCGGCGGCATGGCAAATGCAATGATCCTGGAACGCTTACCCGCGTAAAAACGTATCAATGCCTTAAATCATGCATCTACCTGGGAATAAGTCGCAGGAGCGGTTAATACAGCCGCTCCTGCCAGTTTCCAGTCCCCGTGCTTATTGATGGGGTGCTGACCAGATACCGATAGTGCTATTATAGTGTGGATCAACGTTCTGGCTACCTACGAAACTTACACGTATAATGGCGAGGTAGTTGCTATCAGGCGACCATTGAATTTCCTGCACACTACTAACAGAATTTGCACTTTTGTAGCGTGCGATATCGTCGCCTGTCATTGCATCCCAAACCTGCACAGCAGTATTTTGATAGATGGCAGCTAAATATTTGCCATCCGGTGACCATGTCAGGATATGCCTCTGTGTACCCATATTTCCATGATGGGTGGCGATCTTTTTACCTGTTCTGATTTCCCAGATATCAACAGTTTTGTTATCCTTCTCCTGGATTGCTATATCCGCTCCATTGGGAGAGATGAGTTTGCTTAGATCTGTTTCGACGCTCATATCGCTGGGAATACTTGCAATCAGCTTTTGATGAGGGATATCCCAGATCAGGGTAGAATATTCTGCATCATGATAGCCAGCCAATCCCTCCTTTACTCCCTGTAAAATCAGATAGTGACTGTCCCTTGACCATGCGGATGCGGATGTTTGTATGAGTGTGGATGGTATGGTTTGCAGTAATTTTTGTGTTCTACTATAGGATTCGAGGATAAAGATATTTTCAAGGCTAATCGCTGCCAGGTAGTGCTGGTCAGGAGACATTGTCAGGTTAGAAATATTTCGATCGAAAAAGCCAAATGAGACATCTCTTTTCTGCGTAACGTTCCAGATGACAACATTGCTTGTGGTAGTGCTAACTGCAATGGATTTTCCTCCTGGCAGCCATGTGGCCTGTTGATAGGGAGCCAGACTATCCTTCAAGACAAACGGGATGGAATTTTCTTTGGGTTGCGCGATTACCAGACTCCCTTCATTGTCCAGCAACGCTAATTGTGTGTTATCTGCCGACCACCATACTTTGCGTGTTGCAAATTCCCCCTGTCCCTCACTGGAAGGAGCTTTTCCCGCCAGCGTATAATGCACCAGTAAGCGACCAGTCCTGTTATCTACAATATAGAGATAATTTCTCTGTGTCTCTTTACTGCTACCAATCCCTACATAGTAGTTGTTATCAGACCCGGTTGCATTTTCCATTATGAGTACTTTATCAATATTCATTAATCGCGCAAGGTCTATTTTCGGATAGTCTGTTTTATGTTTGCCTGGTAGGTTAAATGTTTCGAGTGAAGGATTAGAAAAAGTCAGTTGTTGGCTGTTAGCGCTCCATTGTGCGTTTGTGATAGGGAGTTGCTGATTGGTTGTAGCAGCGGTCCACAGCGGTTGTCCGCCATCCGAGACGGTATGGGTGGTTGGGACGATGGAAAAGAGAAACCAGGCGCTCACAAGAGAGAGTAGTATGATTGCTGCTACCAATCCTTCGAGCATGTGTCGGCGTCTCATAGTAACTCTTTTAACGTGTTGATATTTGTTATGTGGGTGCATAGGAGCGATATCGACGATCTCAAACTCTATCTTGTCGCTGTCAAAGGTTGGCAGAGAGTTGTTTTCTATCTGTGATTCTGCTCTGTCCTGGAGATTCTGGCGTTTCATGTTGGTGAATGCTGAGCTGTCAGGTAATGAGGTCGGCTGGTCATGTCCATGTTGGGTCATAACGTGTAGCGCTGCCTGACGTACAATATCGCTGGGATCAAATTGAGCTGCCGCAATGTGTTCAAGGTTGGCATGGCCGGGTATTGCGTCCAATGCGTAGATAGTAGCTTCCCGTACCAACGGTGAACTATCCTGAAGCGTTCTGGTTAAACGTGTCAGCGAACTGGTATCATGCCTGTAAGTGATTACTTGTAGGGCTGCGATGCGTACCGATTCATCTGGATCTTGCAGCGCGTTCTGTATTAATTTCTGAGCCTGAGCGGTATTCTTCAGATGATGGATGATATGGACGCGTTCCTGCCAGCTAAACGTGGGGAAGCGTGTGTTTAGCTCCGCCATGTTTGTGGTATCTATCGTCTCAAGGACCGTCCGAGCACTGTTTAAGCGTTGTTTTAGAGCTGGCAAGAGCGTTGCTGGCGCTTGAATATTTGGTGTATCCAGATTTTGCTCATCCATTAGTATACCTCCCTGGTAGGCGTGTAGAGTATTTGATAGAGAAGTTTGGTGCTGCGATGTAGTTGGGATTTGACGGTTCCGATGGGTTGTCGGGTCCTCTCGGCCACTTCGCGTGTTGTCAGGTGTTCAAAGTAATAAAGTTGCACTGCCGTCTGATAGTTTTGGGGAAGTTGCGCAATCCCTTTTCGTAAGGCTTGTTGTTCTTCATTGCGGCAGGCAAGCTCTTCCGGCGTCATGCTTTGATCCTCAATATCCAGTAGAGGATCGGTTTGCTGCGTGGGCAATGGAATGGAAGGGAGTCTGTCGGCGCGGGTTTGTGTATCGCGTAGATAGTTTTTATACAGGTTGCGTGTGATCTCAAAGAGCCATGAGGCCAGTCTGAGCAATAAAATTCGCTCAGGAGGATAACCTTTGAGCGCGTAATAGGCACGCTCAAGTGCCAGTAATACAATCTCCTCAGCTGCGTGTGGGTTGTGTACATGGGTCAGGGCAAATGCGTAGAGTCGATCTTGATAACTAATAACAAGCTGCTCAAAGGCTCCATCAAGATTGCTGGCTAGCAGATATAGTAGTTGCGGTTCATCTAACTGCTCCATAAATCCCTTTCTGAGCATCCGCGGTATGATCAGGTTTCATAGCATAGAACACGGCGCAAGTGAAAATGGTTGCATGAAAACAAGGAAAATGTATTCATCAAAATGATCTATGTGTAATGTATACACTGGATTATAACGGTTGTGCCCTTGACACGTCGGGACCCCCTTGGGTATACTCTCACTAACGTAAAAATAAACAGACCAGACAATAATTAGATACAAGTTCACACAACAGAATCAAAAATTGCAGTAATAACTGCTCTCATCCAGAGAGGTGGAGGGATACGGCCCTGTGAAGCCCGGCAACCCGCTTTGCAATGTTGCAAGCAGGGTGCCAATTCCGGTAAGATGTGCCTGTAGATATACAGTGCATGTTTTGCAAGATGAGGGGAACAGCGATGTAGCAGCCCCCCGTGAGGGGCTTTTTTGTTACCTGTTTCCTGGAATCTCGTGTACCTTACAATTGAAATATCGAATGGCGTTGAAGAGGAAGAGTAAATGTTAAGGGCGGTTACAGCGAGTTGATAGAGATGAGATGTCAGCACCGTACCGGCATTGAATATGGCCTTAGAGCCGCGGATTGAACCCTTGTATGAGGTAGTAGATTGCGCCGTGAGCTACGTTACAGCTCGAGTGTTATCCAGAAGTGTCCATGGAGCCCACAGAATAGAAGTCTGGAAGGGAACGACTGATAACACTCATAAGGTTGCTGCTGTGAGGTAGTGACAAATCAGGGTGGTACCGCGAAGACGTTTACCCCTCGCCCCTGCAGGGTGAGGGTTTTTTTGTTCCCTTTTCCAGGAAGGAGTGCAACATGGTAGCACAATTGCAGTACATTAATCACAAAATACAGGTAAAACCAGAGAATGAAGTGTTGACATTCACTTTTGATCAACTGCTGTTGCAACGCGGTGGACGTCTCGGTCCCGTGACGCTGGCATATGAGACGTGGGGGGAGTTGAATGCAACCGGTGATAACGCGATTTTGATTACGCATGCCCTGACCGGAAGTTCACATGCTCATGATGTAGAAGATCCGGAAAATCCTAAAGTTGCCTGGTGGAATCCTTTGATTGGTCCTGGAAAGTATTTTGATACTTCGCGTTTCTTTGTGATTTGCTCCAATATCATTGGAGGCTGCTCGGGCAGCACTGGCCCTTCTTCCATCAATCCTTTAACCGGACGCCCCTATGGTATGCGTTTTCCCGTGATTACTATCCGCGATATGGTACGGGCGCAGCGGAAACTGATTGAGCATCTGGGTGTACGGCGTTTAGCCATGGTAGTTGGTGGCTCTATTGGTGGTCAGCAGGCTCTGGAATGGGCGGTCCATTATCCTCATCTGGTCGATAAAGTCATTGTGATGGCGGCTTCAGCGGCAGTTTCTGCTCAGGCAATTGCTTTTAATGAAGTGGCTCGCCAATCAATCATGGCAGATCCTGCCTGGCTGTGTGGCGATTATTTGCCTGGTCAGGGACCGACCACTGGCCTGTCGATTGCACGCATGCTCGCCATGATTACGTATCAAAGCGAAGAGTCTATGGAGATGCGCTTTGCACGCAATTCGGTGCAGCGTGAGGTGGTAACGGCACCAACCTTCTCGCCTGAGCTGGGTGGACGTTTTGATGTTGAGAACTATCTCTATTATCAGGGTGATCGCCTGGCCCAACGCTTTGATGCGAATAGCTATCTTTATGTGAGCCGGGCCATGGATCTCTATGACGTGAGCGAAGATTATCTCTCTCTGGATGAGGCCTTGCGCCGTATCCGTAGCCAGATATTATTTGTGGGTATTCGTTCAGATTTTCTCTTTCCTGCGTCACAGGTCCGCTGGCTGGCAGAGAAAATTCAGGCTGTGGGTGGTAATGCGCAGTATGCAGAGTTGGATTCTCCCCATGGTCATGATGCCTTCTTAAAAGAATGGTCAAAAATAGTGGATACTCTGCAAGAATTTTAATTCTACGCAGTTTTTCATATAGTATAGCTTTAACAGGAGAAAAAACATGGCATTGAATAGCAATCGTAGTTACGGTTTCGAGACGTTGTCATTACATGCCGGGCAAGAGACTGCTGATAGCGCCACCGGAGCCCGTGCCGTTCCTATTTACCAGACTTCTTCTTATGTCTTTGATAGTCCTGAGCATGCGGCCGATCTATTTGCCTTGAAGCAATTTGGCAATATTTACACCCGCATTATGAATCCAACCCAGGACGCCTTTGAGCGTCGTATTGCTGCACTGGAAGGTGGCGTTGGCGCGCTGGCAACCTCTTCCGGTCAGTCGGCAGAGACGCTGGCCCTGTTAAATATCGCCGGTGCGGGCGACGAGATTGTTGCATCCTCCAGTTTGTATGGTGGAACTTATAATCTCTTCCACTATACCTTTGAGAAGTTGGGCATCAAGGTCCATTTTGTGGATGGGCGTGAACCTGAAAGCTTCCGTGCTGCGATTAATGAACGTACCAGGGCTATCTATGCCGAGACTGTTGGCAATCCCCGTCTGGATACTTTGGATATCCGTGCCGTAGCTGATATTGCTCATGAAAATGGTTTGCCACTGATCGTCGATAACACCATTCCCACTCCCTATCTGATCCAGCCGTTCAAGCATGGCGCAGATATTGTGATCCATTCAGCTACCAAGTTTATTGGTGGACATGGTACCTCCATTGGCGGCGTGATTGTGGATAGTGGTAAGTTTGACTGGGCGGCCAGCGGTCGTTTCCCTGGCCTGGTTGAGCCTGATCCTTCCTATCACGGTGTTCGTTATGTAGAAGCCGTTGGACCTCTGGCCTATATCATCAAAGCCCGCGTCCAGTTGTTACGCGATCTGGGTGCCGCAACCACTCCTTTTAATTCCTGGCTCTTCCTGCAGGGCCTGGAAACCTTGCCATTACGTATAGAGCGCCATAGCCAGAATGCTCTACGCATTGCAGAATTCCTGGAGCAGCATCCCGCAGTGAGCTGGGTCACCTATCCTGGCTTGAAGAGTCATCCGCAGTATGAGCTGGCTACCAAATACTTCTCACATGGCGGTTTTGGTGCTATCCTTGGATTCGGTATTAAGGGTGGTTTGGAGGCTGGCAAACAATTAATTCGCCATATTGAACTCTTCTCGCATCTTGCCAATATTGGTGATGCCAAATCGCTGATCATTCATCCCGCCAGTACAACCCATGCTCAGTTGGCTCCTGAAGAGCAGGTCGAGACTGGTGTAACCCCTGACTTTATCCGCCTCTCAATTGGTCTGGAGACCATTGAAGATTTGATTGAGGACCTGGATCAGGCCCTGAAGGCAGCGGTTGCTGATGTTGGCGTTTCATTGAATGCCTGAGTCATAGCTGTCTCTAGGGGTCTGTAATGCTTCTTTGCATGAAGATAGTGCTACAGGCCCCAGAGTCATGTTTAGGAATGTTGGTGGTTTGTTATGGAACAATCTGTTTGTGTTTTAAAATTTGGTGGTACGTCGGTTGGTAGTGGAGAACGTATCCGTCGTGTCGCCTCCATTATTGCTGATACTCGCAATGATCCGAAAACCCCGTTTCCGGTGGTGGTCGTTTCCGCCATGTCTGGTGTCACCGATCAACTGCTACGAATTGCGCGTGCGACTTCATCTGATGATCTGCCGGCTTGTGAGCAAGAATTAGCTTCTCTCCGCCAGAAGCATCTGGATGCAGTTGCAAAAGTGACCGCTGAGGGCGAGGCTCGCACGCAATTGTTGCAGGATATCGATAGTGCTCTGGAAGGTTTAGCGCGTGATGTTCAGATCTTGCGCGAAGCTACCCATGCAAACGATATGGTGCATTTACATACCGCGGCAGTCGCATCCTGGGGTGAGCGTCTCTCTATTTTGCTTGTTTCAGCAGCGACTCGTGAACATGGAGTGCAGGCAGAGCCAGTACGTAAAGAGGTCATTATTACTACCCATCCTCCACATGATCCTGAGCAGCCCTTTGGCGTGGTCGAGGGGGCGGAGCCATTGCTTGAGGAAACACGCACCAATGCCCATACCTTGATCCATCCTTTGGTGCAAAATGGCTGTGTGCCAATTGCAGCCGGATTTATGGGCCGCACAATTACAGGTTTTGTAACAACCCTGGGACGTAATGGTTCTGACTATTCCGCAACAGTGATCGGTGCAGCGCTAGACTGTGTTGAAGTCTCTATTTATACCGACGTGGATGGCGTATTATCCGCCGATCCTCGTCTGGTGGCGAATACACGCTTGCTGCCCCATCTCTCATATGCAGAAGCTGCACGTCTCTCCTGGTTTGGCGCAAAAGTCTTGCATCCACGTACCTTGATCCCCATCGCTCCACGCAACATTCCTGTGCGAGTACGTAACTCGTTCCGTCCCTATATTCGCGGGACAATTATTGGTCCAGTTGGTCATACTCCCAGTGGCGCTGGCGCGATCACGACACGGCGAAAGTTGGCCCTGATTACTGTAGAAAGCACAGATCTGTTTGGTGCTCCAGAAAATGCTGGTCAGGTCTTTGCATTGGCTGCCAAAGCCGGTGCCGCCCCGGTTGCGATCTGTTCTTCATCTGGACATCATCTTTCCTTTGTGGTAGATGAGAAGGCCATAGACTCTGTTGTTGCATTGCTGCATCATGTGATGGACCCGGCCCTCTGGACGGTGAGTCAGCGGCGTGGATTGGCCGCCTGCGCCTGCATCGGTTCTGGTTTCACCGCTGATCCTATGAGTTCGGCGCGCGCGATCACAGCCCTGGCCAGTGAGCGTATTCCTGTTATCTCACAGGGTGCTTCGGAGCAAGGTATTACCCTGATTGTTGAGGATCGTTCCAGCGAGCGGGCGTTACGCTGTTTGCATCGGGATCTGGTCGCTCCGGTTATTCCATTGGTGCGTCATCCCGCTAATGTGAGCGAGGTAGCACTGCGTAAAGCCTGAACGATTCCTGCTATACTACACACAAGAAAAACACAGCCCGGGATGGGAATAGCTAGCGGTGCATCCCCATTCCATCGAAGACAAGATGGCGGAAGAAATATGGAGACACAGGAACGAAAGAGAATACCCGTTGCCGTATTGGGCGCGACGGGTATGGTTGGTCAGCGTTTTATTGAACTTTTGCAGGATCATCCCTGGTTTGAACTGGTTGGCCTCGGTGCTTCTGAAAAACATAATGGACGCCCCTACGCTGAAGTAACAGCCTGGCGACTGACAGGCAGCGATATGCCAGTGGGGGCCGCGCAAATGCCGGTGGTAGCCTGTACGCCAGAGGCATTGCCAGATGTGAAAGTGGTCTTTTCGGCCTTACCTGGCGAGATTGCGGGTGAGATTGAGCAGGCTTTTGCGCAGGCTGGCGTGGCTGTATTTAGCAATGCCAAAAATTATCGCATGGCGCCAGATGTGCCGTTGCTCATTCCAGAGGTCAATGCCAATCACATAGCGGCTGTCGCACAACAGCGCAAACAGCGCGGCTGGCCGGGTTTTATTATTACCAATGCTAATTGTGCCACAACCCCATTAGTGATGGCTCTCAAGCCTTTGCAGCTGGCATTTGGTGTCACTAAAGTGCTTATCACAACTCTGCAATCAATTTCTGGTGCGGGTTATCCCGGCCTACCCTCCTATGACATCTTAGATAATGCTATTCCTTATATTAGTGGTGAAGAAGAAAAACTTGAGTGTGAGACTCAGAAGATGTTGGGCGAGTGGCGCGAGGGCCAGGGATTTGTGGATGCTCCGATTGTGGTGAGTGCGCATTGTAACCGTGTGGCGACACGTGAGGCTCATCTGGAATGTGCCAGTATCGAGTTGGGGCGCAACGATGTGAGTCCAGAAGAGATTATTGCTGCCTGGGAGAACTATCGGCCAGCGTCGCAGCAGGCTCAATTGCCCACTGCCCCTGAGCACACGCTGATCTATCGGCATGAGCTTGATCGCCCACAGACACTCCGTGATCGCGATGCTGGACATGGCATGACGGTGACACTGGGACGCCTGCGCCGTTGTCCTATCCTCAGCTATAAATTCGTCATGTTGGGTCATAACACCATTCGCGGTGCCGCGGGCGGCTCAATCTTAAATGCTGAGTGGTGTGTACAGCAGGGATTATTACCGCTGTAACAAAGTGTCAGACTCCCAGTACCATCGAGATCTTGCTGCTCACCTGCTGGCAGGCGCGCCTGCGCCCTTTTTAGTGTGTGGTGCAGAAAAGGTGCTATGCACCTTTTCTGCACCACACACTAAAAACAGTTTTGAGCACCGCAGGTGCGAAAACTCATGCACCAGGATGGCGAAGGCCATGGGAAACAAACACTTTGTAAGTGAGCTCAATCTATCTACCCATTTAGCGGAGGAGCGCATCCGGAATAAGGCGATTCAGACCAAGGAAGGTGCCAACCAGGAGCATCGCAAGACCGGTGAGGAGATTCGGGAACTGATTGCCAGAGGAGGTGGAACACTGCCAGAGGATCAACCAACGCCCACGAAGTCGATCCAGCAGATCCAACGAGAAGCACAGAAGCGCTTGGAAAGTGGGCAACAGCCATCGCTCTTTGAGGAGCTGGAGCCGTAAGATGTATGAAAGGGCAATCGTGAGCGGCCATTCAGTGGATCCACAAAGAGATTGTGACGATTGCCTTCGTTGTGTGAGAAAGCAATCGTTATCATTTGGCCCGAGCTGGGGTGCGGCAAGGATTTTTTGCGGCAAGCCCGCTCGATGCTATTGGGCCTCTTTCCCTCTTGCTTTTGCCCGTCTGCTACTCTATCCTGTTGACAAAAAGGAGTACGGACCATGGATATCCCACGTTCCCGTGAACACACCCCCTCCGAAGTCACGCCCTTGGATTCAGACGATCTGAACTACCTGCAACTCTTCGCACATCAGATTGACGCCGCCTTTCAAGGACATGAGGTTCCCGACATGTCTCTATCTCAACGGTACGACCGTCATACTGATTCTGGAGGGCCGCAGCCCATCGGTTTAGACGGCATCTCTATCGATGCCATTCCATTGGATGTGAATGGGAGTTTTCGTAGCAATGATCAACCAGATCACTGGCATCAAGATTTGTATAACGTACATAGGCAAGAGAGAGGAGCTCAACCGGGACCTGAAGACCTCGATGCTCGCGCAATACAAGAGCAGCGAGAACACATAAGGGGAACAATACAGACATTAGGGGAAGAAATTGTAAAGGAAAGAATTCTACGAGATATACGAGCGTTTGTGACAAAAAATCCAGAAATGGCTGGAACAATGATCGATACTCTTCGGCCAATTGGACAAAGATATAGTACCCAACTATTACTACTAAATTTCTCTGAGGAAGGGCAAGCGCATGCTGCCTGGGATGGGAATACGATTATAACCGATACTCAGCTGTGGAAAAAGATTAACGCCTATAAAGAGAAAAAACTTAATTTAGATGTAGAGAATGCAATGAGTAGGCTTGACGTTCTAGAGCGAGTGAAAAAGCAAAAGGAAAAAGAACAATAGCATCTGGCTTTCTGTCCTTCTCAGCAAGAGCACCCATCAGATGGAAGATGAGTTTGCCTCCTGGAGTTGTGGTATCAATCTGCTCGGTGAGACCCTTGAGTAGCTCAATCAAACGCGAGAGCTTCATCCAATCCTTTGCGCTCGGCTTTCGAGCCAGTCATTTTATCCAAAAAACATTTCTCGCAGCCAGCTTCTTTCAAGGCATCGATTTGCAACATCTCATGTTGTTCCTGTTTTGAGACACGCACATAGCCAATCTTCATAAACTCTTCCTTTTGTCTCACGTTTCCCGTCAACTGAGTGAGGTTTTGAGATTTTGATTATGAGATGAGTTATGAGATTTGTCAAGGAAAATTCTACGCATGCGGAACGGGTGCATGGCCGCATGAAAAGACTGATCAGATTGTCTCATCAAACGGCCGATTGTGAGAGGCAAGGAAGATAGTTTGCATTGCCTCTCACAATCAATGCACTCCCATTCCTTGTCGCTCACGCTCCAGAGAGAAGCTGAGAGGAAAAACTGTAAGGTATCACCAACTGATTTTACGCATGTAATGCTAGCACTATGTATCTCCCCGCATTCTACCGTTTGAACTTGGCTGATTTTCCAATGTGGTTTCGTCAAACTGAGATGATGTTCTGTCTCTACACGAGAAACTCACCTGGCAAGCAATCTCCAAAGGATAACAGCGGAGGATGGAGTCTCATTAGGTACCCCACGCTTCTGAACAGTTACCAATTTCGGTGATATCCTGGTCCTATCTCTTGTTCACTTGCTACTTTCCAGGATTAAGGTATCTGGTGCTAATGGTGTTGGCTGCATTGCTCTGTATGGACTAATATATGCCTGTTCCATCAATGCGATGAGTGCGGCACTATTCGATAGATAGATATCTGATGCTGGCGTATCGTTTGAGTCAGTATTACGCTGGAACCAGGCTGGAAGCCCGTTCTGTACTATTTCTTCCTGGAAATGTTCAACCCAGCTAATACCCCAGGTAAAACTCGTGGCATAGGGAAGATAGCGCATAAAGATGTCCTGACCGTCTTCTGGCTCGCTTTTGTGTAAGATGATGCTTTGGAGATATTTGTCGAAGGCTTGCCATTGTGCTGTTGTCTGGACTCCTTGTGGGGATAGCCGCCGACAATAAGCCCGTATGAACAGGGCGATGATGCCTGCCAGTATTAGACTCATGGGAAGAATACCGATCGGCCAGATATTCAGTGCAATTCCAATGCCGAAGCCCAATGCTGATGCGCCTAGTCCGACACTGATCAAGAGCACACTCCACTGTCTCAAGCGTTTGCGAAGTGGGACATAGTTGAGATCGAGCAAGCCTGCTTTCGCGATGGTCTGTTGCACGGCTGTATCAAATTGTCTGGCTCCATTGAGATAACGTTTAAAGATATCTGTAAATGTGAGTGCCGTGGATGGCATGTCTTCGGCGTGGAAGAGTATTTTAAGTAGCTGTGCCTCGTAGAGTTTTAGATCGGCTGGTTCTGTAAGCAAGTTGACGCAGAATACGACGGCATCTGCCCCCTCTATTGTGGATGTGAGAATGTCGCCTGTTTGCCGCTGCTCGCTGATGCTGAGGACGCCACGGTTTGCCAGATTAAAGAGCGTGCCTAAGACTTGTTCATAGTGGACATCTCCACGGGTGGGGGATGTAACCAGCGTTCCGCTGAGTGCTGGTGTGAGATCATCTGGCGGCTCTGTAACTGTCAGGTTTCTATTCAAGGTGACAGGACTCTGTTGTTTTCGCGTATAGAGAAAGAGTGCCAGCGCGATAATCACTCCCAGGATAATGGCACCTGAAAAGCAGGGGAGAAAATAGTTATCAGCTTGATTTTTCCACGTTTGCCAATGGGGAGCGCTTGTAATCAGGCTGCGAGCATGAAAGTCAATACCAATATCTATTGGATCATCAGCATCGACCTCTTTCGCTTTGTATACAACGCTGCCTGTTTGCAGGGGATGTACCACCAGAGCTGGCCCTTTCACGACCTCTGGCGGTCCGACAATCTGTGTATTATTGGGATAGCTTACAGTAATAGTCGCGTCGTGAATAACATAATTGCGCGAGGCCGGTATTGCTTCCCAGCCGAGAAAATCAGATGTCGCTGTTTTTGTGAAGACACCCTTTGCACGATAGGTCAGGCTAAAAGTATGCGTTGAATTACTGGTTGGCGCAAAGTGCCACATGACCCGAAGTGGATTAGTGCCTGTAACAGAATACTGTCCCGTTGCATCGCCACGCGCTACCACTTTTCCATCCATATTGGCATTGGCGATAGTCACATTTTCCGTGTGGTTCGTTGCAATGGGACGATTTACTGAGGTATATGTCCCTCTTATGAAGTGGAAGACAGTCGTCTCTGTGATCAAGAGAGAACTGTCATTTTGAATTGAGATAGACGCAGTAAATTGGTCGGCGGCATATTCATTAGCTGTTTGCGCTAATGAAGGATGGATCAATGCGAAAAATAAGATAATAAATAGGGACGAGACAATAAATAGTTTACGGATCATTAGAAAAAAAGCTCCTTAAATTTACAGCGCAAACGCGAAATGATCCACATTTTCCAGCTGGGGGGTGTAGATAAAAAATGCTTCTGTTCTCTTTTATATATTACGATACTTTGGGAAGGCCTGCTTCAAAATAGGAAAAGAATGTATTTCTCAAAAAGACAAGAAATTTAATTGCAGAGTATAAAAGATGATCGGGCTTATAGCAGGCAAGTGTGCATTTGGAGAGATGCCCTGCCTGCAACAAGAATACGTTGGATACGCAGGCAGAGCGTAAAGGTAAAGAAGGATATCGTCGGGCTAACAATCAAGACTATCGATATAGTCTTCAGATTGTTGTCGTTTAGTGACTGTTTTTAATCAATGCTGGAATCAAGTATTGCGCATTGGGTGTCCCCAGTCCTGTCACTGCATCCCAACCCGGGGCGGCTGAATAGCCCTGAACTTTCGCCGACTGGTTGCTGTTATTGCCATTGACAATATCATGGAATGCTTGATGATAGGTATCGCTGGCGGCGATTTTATAGAGTGCTGGATTGATAAAGCCCAGTGGATGCCCGGCCATTTGATTGGCAATCGCCATAATCGCGCTCCAGACTGGCGAGCTGGCGCTGGTGCCTCCGGCCTGTGTCCATTGTCCATTGATGTAGACCGCCATACCCGTAAATGGATCGGCGACCGCAGAGACATCTGGTACGCCGCGGCGGTTTTGAAATTGTGTCTGTGTACTGGCAGGAAGATCTTTCTGATAGGTTGGCGCTGCATAGAATCTGCTGAAACCACCGCCGCTCCCCGACCAGGCATCCTCATTGACGACGTTATTTTTCGTGTAAAGTGATGTACCACCAACGCTTGTTACCCAGGGAGAATCGGCGGCGAAGCTGGTCGTAGCAACATTGGCAAGTTTGGTGCCATTGAGATCCGTGTAATCAGTAGCGCCAGAGTCGCCAGAAGAAGAGAAATAGGTCATTCCTTGTTGGGTCGTTCCTTTTTGGAGCAGTGCATCCCATAATTTGAGTTCCTGCCTTGCCTGATTATTGCCAAAGGTCAATTCAGAAGCCCCCCAGCTATGCGACACAATATTACCGAGCTTATGGTCAATCGCATATTGTTCTAGCTGCCGAAATTCTGGCAGGCCGATTGTTCCCTCTGTTTCAGCGACGGGACTAACCAGGAGCACAATATTGGCATCAGGGGCCAGAGCATGAATAATTTGAACGTCTAAGGTCGTCTCTCCCGCCCAGCCCTCTTTGTCATGATGAGGATCAGACTCAGGTATGTTCAAAGGTGCAATTATTTTGACGTTAGCGGGTGGTAGGTGAAAAGTACTGTCGAACGTCTTCATATCTTGTTGTAAGGTTGGGCTACCGAAAGAAACGATATCGACAATGGTTTGACCCTTGCCGGTATTTCCCTGTTGGATCAGGGAATCAACTCCATAGGCTTGTCGCATCGTCTGCGGAGTCTGACAGGTTGCAGAAAGATTGAGTGAGGCTGGACATGCCTCCGTGAGTGGTGCACGGGTGGCAGTTGGGGTATCCATTGCATTACTGCCTGTCCCCTGGGCTGGTGCCGTAATGCAGGCCGTCAGGAGAAAGGCAATCAATAGTACTGTGGAAGAAAAACGCAAGTGGCGCTTCATTGTAACTCCTATGTACGCTCTATCTAGAAACAAGTACAAACATGACTGATTATCGCAGAATCATCTTCAGACTCTCTTTCAAGACCATGTATCTTATTTTGATGCTCTTGATTTAAGAGTTTAAGCAGAGCTGGCTGAACTCGTTATCATATCCTATCATGGATGACGATATTTTGCAGCCAGGGAATGATTTATTACATGTTATAGATTTGAATATATATATTTAATCTCTAAAAAATTATCTTGCGTGTAGTCTTATCTTCCTACTATATTGGTTACTTTTGGATGTATAAGAAGATTTTAGTTACACTTATTAGTATGTGTTGGGATCTCTTTCTTTTCGGGTGAAAGCGTGGTGCAGGGACGGCAGCCCCTGACGGCGTGCGATGGCAGGCATGCCGGGGGCATGACAGTCCTCGCCATTATTCCCTTCCCCCATCACCCGGAAGGATAAAGAGCCATGTGTTGAGTGCGTTTTCTGTTGGGTTGTATAGTAGTAGTGCAGCTCAGCTGTATTGTAAAGGTAATAAAGGATGTCGTTTTCAGATCATCGAGGCAAGCGTAAGAATATATATCGACAGCGCAGTCGAATTACCCCTCTCGTTTATGATGTTCGACCACCAGTGACACCAGATGAACAAACCATTTTTAATGGGCAAACATGTTTTTTCCCTTACGATACGGTGCATACTCCACCTTTATTTTCTCCTCGGCCTTCTGATACTTCTGTAAAGGTTACTCCTCAAGAGGACGCTTTATTTGCTAGCTCAGCACGCAAGATCTTCCACAGCACAAAGCTAGTTCATCCTGATGTTCCGGGCGCATCATCCTGGCCGTCTTTTCATGTACCGGTGCCTGAGAACGCGTCTGTTGCCAGGCGTATGCCTATGGGACCACAGAAATTACCAGTAGTAATTCGTGGCAATGGCAAGAGGAAGCAGGCAATCGTATCCTTTGTACCTCCGGGCAGGCGACTGGTGGTCAATGGGGCGATCAGCGTTTTGTTGCTTTTTATTGCCATGGGGACCTTGATCACCATTTTGCCCATGGATCAGCGTGATCGTAGCAGTACAAGAGGCTTATTCTTGTTTCATAGTATCGCTGTCAGGAAAAACGATACTGCCTTGATTGATGCGCAATCCGCGACCGCAACCGCCGTGACGGTGGATGGTTATGATCCCGGTGGTGGGCGAATGTATTCGGGTGTACAGGTGCAACCCCAGGACGCCCAGACCTCAGCGGCAGATTATGGAAGCTTGAATCGCTTCTTTTACGGGCAATGTACCTATTGGGTTAATAAGCGTTATCATCAGGTGACGGGCCATTGGATACCCTGGTTGGGGAATGCCTATCAGTGGGCCTATCAAGCACCAGCCTATGGATGGAATATTTCCGATATCCCCAATCCGCATGGCGCTTCGATTATGGTTTTTAGTCCCTATACGGAAGGCGCGGGGGCCTATGGACATGTCGCAGTGGTCGAGCGCGTGAATGATGATGGTAGTATCCTTACCAGCAATTGGAACTGGGATGGAGCATGGGCCACATTGACATGGCGTACATTTTATCCTGGCACTGGCATACATTTTATCTGGTATCCCGGTTAGTACATCTCATTTGAGGAGTTGTTTTGTACAGCTCCTTTTTTGTGTAGGCGCGCAAAAATTTTTGGTTGCCCCATAAATGGGCAGCTAAATTTTCTCTAAATGAGAGCTTTTATAAGAAATAATCGAAAAGAAGGACGCGGTCCTTTTTCAAAACATTTAATTTGTAGGTGTAAATGCATGATAGTTATATAGTCCTACAAAACGCCTGCTGAATTGACTGTGACCCCATCTCTTGAGTAAAGTCATGTATGAGTATTTAAAAAAATCGATGTGAGCCGTCATCTATGATGCTCCTGTGTAAAACTAAAGGGAATATGTATGTTATTTCGTGATCGTTCTCGTACAGCCACTACTGAGCAGCCATATGGTAGTTCGACTTCATCCCAAATAGAGGAATGGAGTGCAGGTGCGTTGATGGACCAAGCCTCCACACCTGATACAACTACTCCATATGCCCTTCCCGGAGAAGCGCAGGTCCCAATGGTGCCATCGCCAATGGAAGGCTCATTGATGCCAGATATTTCATCCCCAGATGCAAGTCCAAAGATGCAGACTCGTGCCCCTATTTTTATTCCCTCTACTGGCAAGAAAAGTACCGGTTCCCTCCGCCCTCCCAGGGGAAGAGGGCTCGTAATTAATATTGGTGTAGCAGTAGTACTGCTTGTAGTAGTGATCGGGGCGTTAGTAGCCGTCTTGCCAGCTGGCAATGGGCAGGCCAGTGCTCTGGGCAAACTATTTAATCCTACACAGAGCATGGTACAGTCGAAGAAAAATGACACGGCGTTGATTCAGGCCCAGTCTGCTACGGCTACAGCGGTAACGCAAGATGGCTATGATGCTGGTAACCAGATCTATGCCGGTGTGACCTCTGCTCCCAGTACCACTGTTATCACGGCGTCAGATACTGGTAGTCTGAATCGCTTTTTTTACGGCCAATGCACTTACTGGGCTAACATGCGTTATCATCAACTAACAGGTCACTGGGTGCCCTGGCTGGGTAATGCAGGCGACTGGGCTTATCAAGCGCCGGCCTATGGCTGGAAAACCTCTTCGGTGCCCAATCCTAATGGACCTTCAATTATTGTGTTGGCACCATATACGCAAGGTGCTGGTTCGTATGGACATGTGGCTGTCGTCGAAACAGGCGTCTCGAATCCCTATAATGGTGTTTCCACCAGTAACTGGAATTGGAATGGACATTGGGCCAGTGAAGACTGGGTGACGTTTTATCCAGGAGCCGGTATAACCTTTGTCTGGTTCCCGGGCGCATAAGTACCACATCAAGCTGAACAAAAGCGGAAATAGATCATGCTATTTCCGCTTTTTGATTTCTTTATGTATTTTTCGTACCTTGCTAAATTCACACTATATTCGTGCAATACTAGTCACATAGTCCTAATATGTGTCAATAGGTTGACTCACATAGGTGCAATTAGATAAATTGTGGACAGATGTTTAGCGACGTGAAATTGATTGCACGCTCACGAGAGATACATTCTATCGGACTGAAGGAAGTATAAATGATTTCAAAGGAATATACTGATACATCAACCGATGTAGAACAACTGGATTTTGACGCATCATCACATCCAAGGGATGAAGCGACATCATCGCGATCTTCTGTTGAGCAGATGTCAATGGCGGTGCAAGGAGTGCAAAGTGCACAAAATGATGATGTAAAGCAGAAGAATATGCTGCCCGCTAAGGCTGAGGCCAGACGTGAGCCAGTCTATATTCCAGCCACCGGTAAAAAGAGTAGTGGCACTATGCGTCCACCCAAAGGGCGCCGTCATGTGATCAACATTGGTGCCTCTATATTGTTGATTGCAGTAGTGTTGGGTGCCTTAGCGGCCGTGCTTCCAGCCGGTTCTGGTGAAGCTCGTAGCGTGTTGAGCACCATATTTAATCCCGGCGTGAATATGGTGGCGTCGAAAAAGAATGATACAGCACTGATTGCCGCTCAGGCAGCGACGGCTACCGCGGTAACCCAGGATGGTTACGAAGTGAACGGAGCGGGCGGCCAATATACTTTTGCGGGCGTACAAAATACTTTTACTTTGCCTGATGGCACAAGCACTGGCTCACAGGGAACAACGAATACGCAGACACAAAACACAAACACTTCTTCCGCGCCCGCGATAAATAGCTCATCCGGTGGTATTTCTTCAAGCACCGGAACCATTGCGGATAGTAGCTTCAACAATTATTTTACCCCTGGTCAGTGTACCTATTGGGCTGATTACGAATATCACCATTTAACTGGCTATGCTGTGACCTGGAGTGGTAACGCCTCCTATTGGGCAATTGGAGCAGCTAACGCCGGCTGGAATGTTTCCAGCACACCACATGTCCCTTCAATTATTGTATTGCAACCAGGCGTACAGGGTGCTGGCTACGCGGGACACGTTGCAGTGGTGGAAAGCATCAATGCGAATGGTTCCGTAGCGACGACTAATTGGAATGTCAAGGGTTGGGGCGTCTTCTCATGGGAGACCTATTCTCCCGCAGCTGGAGTCCAGTTTGTCTGGCATAAATAGTTCTTGCCAACGCTACTGAAGGAAGAGCCGATGAGGAATTTTCATTGGCTCTTCCTTCTATTTTTATTTCAATTTAGTTCAGTCGATGTTTGGCATTCCAGCGCTCAAGCAGCAGGTTATAATGCTCAATCATGGCCTGATGCCTGGGTACTTCAGCGGGCTGGCAGTGTTGTAGCTGCTGTTCGTGATAGTCAAGTAAGGCATAGGCTGCGGCGATAGACTTAGGCGAGACTCGAGTGCGCTTAATACATTCAGCAGGAAGCGGTTCCCAACTCGTGCAGTTTTGCCAGTTAATATAAGGACAGTTACGACACTTATTGGAGCAACAAAAGCCACGGCGTACTAAATAATCACGTGTTGCGATATAGAGGCCGTTTGCTGTAACCTCCCAATCCTCCGCATCCTTCCTCGAATACATAGTTCGCCCTTTCTCTGTCCCTCGTGAAGGGTAGGTACTTTCCTGGCACAGAATTGACTGGTCTTATAGTAGGTATTTTACTATTGTTGGGTATTGTAGCTGATAAATAGCTGGCATAGCAAATGTGTCTATCCATGATATCCTTTTTTTCTGCCCCCTGGATCTATACCGCTATGCTGGTTTACCTTTAATCACCATGATAACGAATAATAACGCTCAAATAGATAAATATTGAAGAATGCTGTAGATGCGCACCTCGGTTGCGACCCCTGGTACGCAGCTACGTTTTCCATCATTTGTGGTTTTCCTCCACATTCTCGTTCTTTGAGCGGTATTGCCCGTGAAAGGTAGCTGCTACATTTTATTTAATCTGGCAAGCAAGCGTTTATTTGCTCTGGTTGTGACTGCGATGTCCCGAACGTTCCGTCGATCCAGGATGCCCTGTTCCGTAATGATATTGGTGATGAGCCGATGCGGAGTATGATCAAAATAGAAATTACGGATCTCGATAGCAGACGGTGCGGCGTCCCATACTTCGCCGGGCTCTTTCTCTTCGAGGAGGGCGAGATTGCCTGCCAGGCGTGTTGGATCATGTTCATACCAGCGCTGAGAAGAGATTTTGAGGGTCTCACTCAGTACATGTAATTTGATACCACGGCCCTGGGCGGCCCAGGCGAGTAAGGCGGTGCCCGCTTTATTGAGGACATCGCTGTTGATGAGAATACTATCTGCTCCTACGACCACACTCTGGCATTGGGGCAAAAAAATATCCGCCTGGGCATCTGTGACCAGTGTCACTGGAATCCCCTGTTTTTGGAGTTCCTGTGCCATTGCACGCCCTTCGTAGCGTGGACGCCCTTCAAGTACAGTTACATGTTTGATTTGTGCTTTGAGTTGCAACAAAACCTCCAGGACGGTTCCTGAAATGCTGCAAGTCATAATGTGTCCGGTAAGCAATGGTTGCGCATATTCGGCAATACGTTGGGGCGCGCTAGCATAGTCACTTAAGAGTTGCTCAGCGGCCTGTGTAATGGCCTCTATCCCATCCTCATAGACGCTGATGATCTGACTGACTGCACTGGCCAGAGCACCCATAGCCGGGCGTGCCTGCGCGATATGATAGGCATTGGTAATAAGTTTTGTGATGCGTTCGTCTGGTGCTATTTCTATGGTTTGCGCGAGATCTCGGAGAATGGTCACCGCCTCTTTGACTAACCAGCGTGATCCATGTTCGCGATCCTCGCATACCTCTTGGATACGTTGTTCTAGTGTCTCCATAACTATTTTTTATACCCGCTGCTAGATTGTACTGTAAAATACTAACGCGAAAATTTAAACGCGTATACCTTGTTTCGTCTCTCTTATAAGTTTTACGATGCGATTCAGTGTAACATACCCGCCAGCCCCCTGGATACTCTTCGTATTCTCATTTGAATCGCATCGCTTCCTGGCTTGATTTGCCCTGTTGATTGGATGGGATAAACATATTGGACTGCCTGTGCTTGTGCTGATTGGCTCTTGTCTCCTGACAATTGGATTGGTTACACTATTTTTATCAGGAGCCAATCGGAGGATTCTATGGGACAAGCCAAATCGGATCAGCTACAGCAGCAATCAATATTCACATATGATACGACAACGATTCATGCATTGATTCATCTTGAGCGTGCTAACGGGACACCGCTGTATCGACAAATTAGCCAGGGATTGCGAGAGGCGATTTTAGCTGGAACACTTGCGGAGGGTACGCGCTTACCAACTGAGCGCGCATTAGCCCGGGAATTGTGTGTTAATCGCACGACGATTATGAATGCATACAATGATTTAGCGGGTGAAGGTTTGATTGAAGGACATGTCGGGCGTGGGACGCTGGTGAAACGTGCTTATTTCCGGCAGGATGATGAATATGATTACTGCGAGCAGACAACCCCTTCCTGGCTGCTCGGCCTTTCGGCCAATGGAGATTCTCTGCTGGGACAGGATGAGCGTACTTTAAGCGGAACAATGTTTACTGAAGGACCACAACCGCAAATGATTTCTCTGTCGCAAAGTATTCCCTCTGCGTCTATGTTACCAACCGAGCGTATTCAACAAATTATTGCTGAGAGTCTGGATGGCGCACGCGAAAGCGCCCTTGGTTATTGTCCCGTCGAAGGATTACAGATGTTGCGCCGTCATATCGCTTTGCGGATGCGCCAACGGGGCGTGCTTGTTGATGTGCCAAATATCTTGATCCTCTCGGGTTCAACCCAGGGATTAGGACTGATCGGGCGTTTCCTGCTGTCCCCTGGCGATGAAGTGGTGGTGGAAGTGCCAACCTATCTGGGTGCTATTCAGACGTTTCGTGCTCTGGGAGCCCATATTATTGGTGTGCCGACCGACAATGAGGGGATGCGCGTTGATATGTTGGAAGCGATATTGGCACGCCGTCAGCCGCGTTTTATCTATACATTGCCGACATTCCAAAATCCTACCGGTTCGGTGCTGAGTGCTGAGCGTCGCCGCCGCCTCCTACAACTGGCAAAGCGCTATCAGATACCGATCATTGAAGATGATGCCTATGGTGAGCTCTATTTTACTGAGCAGGCTCCTCAACCTCTCAAAGCTCAGGATAGATATGGAAATGTGCTCTATCTTGGCACTTACTCGAAGATTCTGGCTCCTGGACTGCGTGTCGCCTGGCTGGCTGCTCCAGAACCGGTTATCGAACGTCTGGCTCTGTATAAACAGACATTTGATATGAACACCAACGCGCTGGGACAATGGATTATTCAAGAGATGCTGTCCACTGGCTGGTTAGATGAACATCTGGCGCGGGCGCGTAAAGACTATCAGCATAAATTAACGCTCATGCTGGAGGCGATTGAGCGCTATTGGCCCAGGGAAACTCGTTTGTATATTCCGGAGGGTGGGATGCAACTCTGGTGTCGTTTGCCCGGCGATATGCGCGCTCGTCAATTGTTCCGCGAAGCGCTCCGTGAACAGGTTTCTTTTTACATTGGCGAACTCTTTCATGTTGATGGGGGCGGCCAACATTATATTCGTCTGAGCTTTGCATCGGTTGAAGAACAGCAAATCGTGGAAGGGGTGCGACGCATTGGTGTGGCTATGAAACATTTACGCGCCTGGAATCTGCGTTCAGCTGAGCATTCATATCCGATTGACAGGCTGCCAGTCGTCTAAAAAACGTCTTGTATAATATATTCACTCAAAGAGAGATCTACTTCCCATCAGGCCCGTATTTTAGTATACTATGGTATACCCATTAGTCCTGCTGATTTGGTGAACGCTGAGAAGATCAGTATCTTTAACTTGGTAGTCGCTGTTCTCTATTGTTTGATCGGTGGGTATGTGAATGGAAGGAGATGGGCAGTCAAGATGGAGCATAAACAGCAAGAATCATCGAATGATGTGTCGCAAGCAAAAAAAATGCCGACACCAGAGCCTTCAGAAAAAAAAGAACCTGAGGATGGTGAAGTTGTACCTGGCGCGTCTATTGTGCGCAGTAATACCCCACGTCCGCTTTCATATGAATTGATGATATCTTCCGGGGGACAGTATCAAGGCGTACCTCCGTCGAATAGTGTTCCTCCAATACCAACGTTCCCTGCCAGAGCTCCCTCGGCTCCTCCTTTACCAGAAGAGTTGGGTGAGCGGGAGCAAGCTGGGAGCGTTCCCGTCCCCACACCGCAGCCTCTTGCCGCTCCTCCTGCGCCTCCTGCAGAGGCACAGGAGTTTATCTGGCTGTTTGAGTATGGATTGGAAATGGATGCCGCTATCCTGAATAGTCCCGAACGATTGGATGGACTGGCGCTTCTCTATGGACCTGCAGTCTTAAAAGGATATACATTGATCCTGGGGGCACAGCGTATCCATGGGAGTACTGGACCGGCTATTATCGCTATCCGGCCAGATGAGGAACCAGATGCCGAGGTCTGGGGCGTCTTATACCGTATCCCACAGCGTCTGGCTGAGCCAAACGGAGGTGATCCATCTCTGTTAGATACGATACATGCGGCAATTTTGCCACAAAAATTCTTTGAGGGAGTACAGGTAGTGGTGTATGAGACCTACCGGGAGCGCGAAATCACGAGTGTTACCTATGTCGCTACCGATCTGGCATATCAACAATTACAATTCACGCAGGCAGAGCAAGGAGGGGATGAGGCATTTATGCAACGTCTCGCCGCGATTGCCAGAAAGCAAAAACTGCCAGCAAGCTATATTGATCGCTTATGCGGGACCAGGGATCGCTTGCCCGATGAGCCATTGCCTGATGAACAGATTTTGGGCCAGCGGACGACACGGACCAGTACACCGCATCGCTCATTAGAAGAGAGCACTCTTCCCATGAGTCCATATGCATCCCATTCTTCTCATGTTTCTGAGGTGCGGGGACATACCACGATCTCATTATCGCATCCTGGTGCCAGCTCGGCGCTGCATAGTGAATTGGATACTGAGCCTTTGCCAGCAACCTTCAAAGAGCGTCTGTTACCTTCTACTGATTTTGTTCCTAAGTCAGTGCTACCGTCATCTGCCTCTCATCCCTCTCGCTGGTTAATGGCTTTTGCTCTCTATCTGGTCATTTTGTTACTCCTCGCGCTGACTTTTGCGATTGCACAGGGGATTGGCTTTGGCGATGGTGTCTTTAATCATAACTTTACGCCGCTCGGGGTACCATGGTTGGTATTGATGTATGGCCTGTTGGGTGGTTGTATTAGTAGCATCGTAACCCTGGGCCGCTTGCGGTTGGAGGTCCCCCCAACTTTTGTGATTATTACCTGGTTTACGCGCCCATTTATTGGTGTGACATTGGCGCTCTTAAGTTATGTCTTGCTGACCAGCGGTATTTTTTCCTGGAATGAGGCCATCAGTCGCCATGCCACCTTCTTTTCTCTGGCGGGAGCCCTGGCGGGCATGTGTGAGGGGTGGATCTTCTTCCGGCGTTCCTGGTGAGAGCGCGTTTCTGCTATATTGCATGCGGAAATCTTCGTGCAATATAGCAGAAAAAGAGCGCAGAAAAGTATCAAGATCCCAATGAAACTGGGAGCCTGACTCATTTTATTGCCTATCCATTGCTTTATGCGGGATCAGTCCCAAAGATGGAGTAGACTACCCGCTCTGGATCATGACGGGCCAGTGAGTCTCCTTCCAGATTGAGGCGCTCGACCACAATACTGGGTACCAGGCGTTCCAATAGTTCACGATCAACCGTGACAGGTGCACTTCCTTCTTCCTGATACATTTTTAGTACCTCAGGTAGGAATGTACCATCATTGAGCATGACGCGGTCAACTCGTGCTCCCAGATAGCGATGAATGGTGTTGACGAAATCTGATGCTTTGTAGTTGTCAGTTTCACCATGTTTGGTCATCAGGTTGCAAATATAGACTTTTTCGGCGTCTGACTCGCGTACCGCACGAGCAATTTCAGGCACAAGCAGATTTGGTAAGAGACTGGTATAGAGGTCACCAGGACCAATAATAATGGTATCGGCGCGACGAATGGCCCGCACAGCTTGCTGACAGGCAGGGGCATCGCCGGGTACGAGGCGCAGATGGCGAATCGGAGAGAGTGGACCCGGATATTTCTTTCCACGGGTATCGATCTCTGTCTCACCACACACTGTGGTGCCATCTTCCATATCAGCGCAAATAGTGGTTTGCGCAAGCGTCACTGGTACCACATTTCCTGCTGTATGCAGTAACTCCTGAGCATCTTCGATAGCTAACAAAAGATTATCATTATTGATGTCCTGCAAACCTTTGAGAATAAGATTCCCCAGGCTATGGCCCGTGACCCCGGGAACTGCAGGCTCATCATTGACATCGTCGGGCTGCTCAAAGCGGTGCATAAAGACTTCGCGCCAGAGGGCTCCATTGCGTGCCAGAGCTACCAGCGACATACGCAGATCACCTAATGGAAGTTGACGTCGAAACTCATCCATTAGGCGGCGCGAACTGCCGCCGCTATCTGACATATTCACCACTGCCGTAATATTAAATTGATATTTTTTGAGATGGGAAAGGAGTGAAAATGTTCCTGATCCTCCGCCGATAGTTACAATACGGCGTCCTGCAAACTGATCTCCTGTGCGATAGTTCCTTTGCACTAGGCTTCTCCTTCGGCTGATTTCAGGTTCGTTATCCACAATATGTTCCTTTTAGATAGCTACGCATTTAAAATATACGGTTCTTTATCCTTCCGGGTGATTAGGGAAAGGGAATAATGGCGAGGATTGTCATGCCCCCGGCATGCCTGCCAGCGCGCTCCGTCAGGGGCTGCCGCTTCTGCACCCCGCTTTCACCCGAAAAGACAGAGACCCAAATATACGCGCACTAATGTTGTTTTTACGACTTATATCTGCTGAATCGCAGTAACACTTGTATCAATACAACGCCTATGTGCGCATGTATCGAGTGTTCGTAGCGTTTTCAACCCCCACATGAGCCAACCACCATTGGGTGAGAATAAAGGTCGCATAGGTATCAATTGTGTATCGTCCCAAATAGCCATTTATGTTATAGGGAGTAGTTTCTTCCTTTTTCCGTAGTCAAAAGAAACACTCCAACAGGTTATATACGCTCATGAAGGGCTATTTCGATACGGAGAACGTGCGGATATAGCATTTTTGAACTTGCCAGATCTACAAATTCACCTTGTAATAGACTGGTTCTCTGCGACTCATCTATTCTATCCCGACAGTCTACCACGGCAGTATACGCCGTGCAAGAAATAGTATTTACCTGTGCGTTAGCTTGTATCCTTACGGCCATATCGCATAACCTGCCCATTTCATCTCAGTTCGACTTGGTACATTTTTGAAAACGTGAGCTCGAAAATGCGTTGCACTGGCCCTTTTTCTCAGGCTCAAAAGCCTAAAAATGTACCAAGTCGAGCTCACAGGAATGGCTTCTACAATGGGACTTGTGGGTAGGATATGTTCCATACTATCGAAGCCTCCCTCTCTTGCTAGTGCCGTGAAATAGATAATCTGTTGCTTATAATAGCATATCAAGCAGTAAATATAGCTGCTAATTAGCCATTCTTTTTATCTTATTTCGCATGTTTTTCCTATCATAGGTCATATCTTCTTGTGTAAGCTATAGAATTACGCTATACTGTGTGTAACGGGAATCTCTCCGCCACTTTGTGGGCGCGGTGGCGTGGGCGCAAGACTCCCGTTCTCTTTTTTGGCAATCCCAAAGAGCCTGGATGCACGCTGACTCCCTCTTTTCCTGGGACCTATTTTTTCTCTCCTTTTTGCTATTTTCCTCCCCTTTGCGTTTTTTCGCTGCTTTCACAGTAGCTATTCTCTGTTTATTGGATGTGTTATAATTGCACACATATTTTAAGAGGGAGGAATGCACAATGACACAGAATGCAGATGTTAAGATGTTACTCTATCGGGCCAGACTATTGGTGGAAGAAGGTAGATATGATGCGGCCCTGACGTTGCTGATGACCATGCATCCAGAAGATGAGAAGCAACGCCAGGATGTAACATATCTGCTTGGCTGGTGTTATGTGCTACAGAAACGCTGGGATGATGCATTAAAGACCCTGACGCCTCTCCTGGCAGGCATGGATATGCGCTTCGAGGTTGAGACGTTACAGGAGCGTGAACGCCATGCGATGGCTTTGTTGCGTCTGGGCGTCGTTGCGGTGAATTTATCGACGTACGAAGATGCCTCTTCGCATTTTACACGCTGTTTAAAGGTGCTCCATGATCGGCGTGTGCATTTACCTGTAGTGCGTATTAATGCGCGTTATTACCTGGCTATGACGTGTCTGATGCGTGGTTTGTATACGCCAGCTTTAGAGCAATATTCAGAGGCCATTCGTCTTTGCCATTATTATAATGATGAGACGGCTTTGCCAGATATTTATTATGGCCTCTGCGATGTCTATCGAGCGTTGGGGGATCTCTCACAGGCGTATGTGATGGGACAGGAGGCGTTACGTTTCTACGCATTGCGCAGCGATCAGCAGATGGAAGCGCGTATGCATAATATGTTGGGACAGGTGAGTTTTCAGCATGGCGATTATCGTGAGGCAGCGGATCACTATACCGAGTCGCTGGCGATGGCTACTAATTATAATGGCCCTACGATGGTGATGCTGAATTGCGCGTCTCTGGCGGAACTGCGCCTGGCGGAGGACCGCTTGCAGGAGGCGAAACGCTATTGCCATCTGGCGCTGACTTCGATGGATCATACGGATGATGTTCATATGCAAGGCCGTGTCTATCATGTCATTGCGAAGGTGACCTATGAAGAGTCACGTCGTTTTAGTGGATCTGAACGCAAGTTGTTGCTGGAAGAGACGATTTCCTGGTATGAGAAGGCGAAGGCATGCCTGGCAAAGACACAGGCTTATGCGGATGTCGCAGATGTCTACGGCGGTTGGGCATTAACCCTCGAAGAATTAGGCCGTGCCGCTGAGGCGTTTGAATGCTGGCGTGCTGGCTATGTAATGCTTCACCAATCCAAAGAGGATGTGCTACACCAGGGAGATTGACCATGAACGCAGAGGTAAGCAAGTAATTTGTGATTGTGGTCGTACGATGCTTTTCCTCTGCGTCTGTGCTGTGCTGTGGTGGATTATGAAATGCCAGCAGTCAGGGATGTGCTTTATGCGGTCCCAAAGGTGAGTCCTAACTGTCTGAGCCATTTTCGATAGGCAATAGCAGTACGATCAGAGCGCAAATGCAACTCGGCCTGTAAGTCGAGGGGAAGCAATTCTGGGCGCTGTGATTCGACGATGGGGACATCCTGCAATGTAATCATATTTTGATACTGGCGTGCCTCTTCATCGGTCAGGTTACTATAATCCATCGCGACATAGGCCCAGGCGCGCGAAAGATCAGGGGCAACTGGTGTGATGGTAAAGAACATCGCGAAGTGCGGTCCTGCTGATGACTTGATAAAGCCTGCTGTGAATGGACGATAGACACGATAGATATAGGATACGTTGGCTCCCTGTCCCGTGCCATCTGGATCTGGCTGCCAGATGTTGATATCGCTGGCCGTAATACCATCCTCGTTGATTTCAACGGTGTAGTCGTTGATCTCAGCGTGTTCTGGATCACCTAGATAGGATTGATGGACAAAGGGGAAGTGTGTGACATCCAGGAAATTCTCGATAGCTCGTGGCGCACTGGCCTTGTATTCATATGGGCCACAGAGTATCTTGCGATATGTTGGATCATCCCATTGCGCAAAGACTGGAATATCCTGTGCGGGCTCACCCAGGCAGACCCAGATCCAACCGTAGCGTTCGCGCGCTTTATATACTTTTGTGTGCGCACGCTCAGACGGCTTCTGCTCGGGATGCGCTGGATAGCGGATACATTGGCCATCTTGATCGTAGACCCAGCCATGATAGGGACATGCCAGAGTTTCATTCTCAATTTTGCCGAGGGAGAGACGGGTGCCGCGATGCACACAGAGGTCCTGCCAGACACAAATAGACGTGCCAACGCGCCAGAGTACCAGGTCCTCTTCCAGTAAGCGAACGGCCATTGTCTTGCCTTCCTGCAGATCGGTGGCGAGGGCGACAACATGCCAATCATTCACAAGGACAGGATCATTCAACATAAATTTCCTCTTCTTTTCGTCGAAGCTAGCAGGGTTTGAAGCTATCAAATTGCATATAGGCATATTTACATAACGATAGCAGATTTCTATACTCCGCTTATGGTTTTGAAATGTCTTATTGAGATTAGTATAAAGCTCTTTCATAAGGATGGGAAGGGGGCAGTGTTTTTTTTAGCTATTTGGCAAACACTTTGTGGCGGAGCATAGCTATACGTATGTATATTCTGTACTGGCTCTAACACCGTAGCAGCCATCCCTGAGAGAGTGTCAGCCTCCCGTGGTCTCCACAGTCTCTGTGCATGAGTTTTCGCACCTGTGGTGCTCAAACATCTTTTTATTGTGTAGTACAGGAAAGGTGCATAGCACCTTTCCTGTACTACACAATAAAAAGGGCGCAGGCGCGCAAGCGCCTGCCAGCCAGGGAGCAGCAAGATCCCGCTGGTGATGGGAATCAAACACTTTGTGAAGGATGGCTGCTACTAGTTTTTCTGTTTATGGTTCTGGTTTTAGACGAATGAGCATGCAGCCCAACCAGATAATCCAGATGGCTAGTAGCCAGGTGGCTATGGTGGTTAGTGTGCTTTGTCCAATCCCTGCTGCACTGACAACTGCGACTGCGCTGATACAGAGGATTGCGCCCACAAAGAGGGCAGTGTAGCCAAAGAATACCCAGGAATCGGGCCAGAAAATTTTGCCTGTACGGACGATCATGGCTCCAAAGAACAGACATGCCAGACCAAGCAAGCCTGTGCCAACCGCATTGGTGATGATAGTGAAGATGGGGGCCAGCACTGTCACGCTGTTATGGATAGCTGATCCAGTACTTCCACCTACCAGCACGAAATATCCTGTACTGAGTGCTCCCCCAATCAGATAGATCGCCAGACCAAGCAGTCCAGCCCAGCCAGCCAGAACGACAAAGCCTTTGCCGCGCCAGGGATGTTCTGTCATATCATCGCTGTCTGTTGTGTCGTCCTCGGTCTCGATTGTGTCTGGGTTGGCCGTGGTGTCAATAGCGTTATCCTCGCTAGCTTGCGTTTCCGCCCTCTCTTGTAGACCCAGTAGTTCCTGGGCTACGATGATACGCTGGAGCGCGAAAGGGAATGTGAGTAGCAGAAAGAAAGCGCCAAGCAGCAGTACACGATAGATCACAAAGAGCAAACTATGCGTACTGATCCATATCAAATAGGCTGCATAGCGTCCACTTCCTGTTTCATCCAGGGCACTACTAAAGCCGGTTGATCCTAAAATCAATACTTGATAGAGTGGTACTCCTAAGAGTAAAATGAGTCCACTTATGAGGTAATTGAATCCGTTTGAGCGGAGTCGAGCTAATAAACTACGTTTCATGCTAAAACCTTTGTGATTGTGAATGACAAAGATAGGTCCCATTGAGAGTATTACAAAAGTTTATCGTTTCGTGCAAGGGGATATTTCACAGCCAGCTTTAGGAAAATGGATGTGTCGAAACGTTTATCTCTCAAAAGTACTTGAGTAGGTGCGATATGATTTTGCTCAGGTGAATGGTTGATAGCCATGATGGAAGGAAAGAGATGTTATGCCAAGAGATATTCCTGTCGGCAATGGAAGATTGCTGATTAATTTTGATAAAAGCTATAATGTGCGCGATATTTATTGGCCGCACGTAGGCCAGGAGCTTCATACGGCGGGTGATGTTTCACATACTGGCGTGTGGGTGGATGGCAAGTTTGCGTGGCTGGATGCACCTGAGTGGCAACGAACGATGGCCTATGTGCCAGAGACATTGGTGACCGAGGTGACACTGACCCATCCCGGTCTACAATTGCAATTACTCTTTCACGATACCGTTGATTTTTACCGTCCTCTTTTCTTGCGCCATGTGCAGATTACCAATCAGGCTGAGAGTGCACGCGAGGTGCGGCTCTTTTTTCATTATGATTGGCATATTTGTGGCGATGTGGATGGCAATACGGTACTGTATTATCCAGCTGCGCAGGCCCTGGTTGCTTATAAGGATCGCACCTATTTCTTGATGGGGGGACAGGTTGGTAGTGGCGCACAGGTCCAACAGGGTATCACAAGCTGGTCTACTGGCATCAAAGAGTTTAATGGCTCTGAGGGCACATGGCGTGATGCTGAGGATGGTGTTTTGAGCCGCAATCCTATTGCGCAGGGTTCGGTGGATGGGACATTGGAACTGGCGGTGCCATCTATCGCTCCGCATGCTATCAGTGAAGTCTATCATTGGTTGGTCGCAGGGGAGGCTATGCCGGATGTAACAAACTTAAATACCATGGTACAGACCCAGGGACCAGCCTTGTTTTTGCAGCGCACACAGAACTACTGGCACGCCTGGGTCAATAAAGAGCAGCAAGGTTTTGCTGATCTGTCTCCTGAATTGGTCGCGCTCTACAAGCAGAGTTTACTGATCTTGCGGACGCAGATTGATTATGATGGAGCCATTGTGGCGGCTAATGATGCCGATATGCAGCGTTTCTTCCGCGATAGCTATTCTTATATGTGGCCGCGCGATGGTTCGTTGGTCGCTACGGCGCTCAGCCATGCAGGCTATTCGGAGATCACGCGTAACTTTTATGAGTTTTGCCATTCTGTGATCACAGAAGGGGGCTATCTCCTCCATAAATATAATCCAGATCGCTCCTGGGGAAGTAGTTGGCATCCCTGGATTGATAAAAATGGTGTTTCTCAATTACCCATTCAAGAGGATGAGACGGCGCTTGTCATTTATAGTCTGTGGCAGCACTACGATCTCTTCCATGATATAGAGTTTGTGTCATCCCTGTATCGGGACGTTGTAGTGGCGGGCGCTAATTTTTTGATCAGTTATCGTGAGCCAACCACGCATTTACCTGCGGCATCCTATGATCTCTGGGAGGAACGGCGTGGTATCCTTTCTTACACCACTGCAACCGTCTATGCCGGGCTAATGGCGGCGGCAAACTTTTCAACACTCTTTGGTGAGGAGTCTCTGGCTGCCACTTATCGTCAGACGGCAGCAGAGATAAAAGAGGCGGCCTTGCGCTATCTATGGGATGACACCCATGGTCATTTCGTGCGTATGATCAATGTGGCCCCTGACGGCACCCTTCAGAAGGATCTGGTATTGGATAGTAGCCTGTGTGGATTGTTCCAGTTTGGTATGTTTGCTCCTGATGATCCACATATCGAGCAGACGATGCAAAAGCTTGAGCAGACGCTATGGGCTAAGACTGCTGTCGGTGGCATGGCGCGCTACGAAAATGATAATTATTATCAGGTGACGCAGGATCTCTCACAGGCGCAGGGCAATCCCTGGTTTATCTGCACTCTATGGCTGGCGCAGTATCGCATTGCTCATTCAACTACCATCGACGAACTCCATCAAGCCCTACCGTTGTTGCGCTGGGTATATGATCATGCCCTGGCCAGTGGCGTGATGGCGGAACAGGTGCATCCTTTTACCAGTGAGCCGCTCAGCGTTTCACCTCTCACCTGGAGCCATGCCGAATATGTCATGACCGTACGCTGGTATCTAGGCCATTTAGAGCGCCTGGAACATAGCGTACAGTAATGCTCTTGCACGACATGAAATCTCGTTTGTTATACCCTGGTAATGCGCAATAGCCCTGTCACGCAGTGTTATCCACACCGCGAGGGGATAGACTGCTGGAACCATCATAGCAGAGCGTACGTGTATCCCATATGGGCCCGGGTTTGGGATTAAATTTGGAGGACTGTGCATGTCTCGTTGGTTGTATGCGTTACTTGTATTTTCTGTTGCCGCAATACTTTTGAATTTTTTACCTCTTCATTTACCGGCACTTCTTCTCTTTGTAATTGCTGCTCTGGGAATTATCCCTCTGGCCGCGCTGATTGGTCAATCGGTGGAAGATGTGGCCGAGCATACTGGTGAGCGCATTGGTGGCCTGCTGTTTGCAACCTTTGGCAATATGACGGAGCTGATCATCAGTATTTTGGCTTTGAGCAAGGGGCTGGTAGATGTTGTAAGTGCCACGATTATTGGTACTATTCTGGGCAATGTGCTATTGATGCTGGGAATTACGGTTTGTGTAGGTGGTTTTAGACATGGACGTTTGCGTTTTGAGACGCGTCCTGCCAGCCAATATGCTTCATTGCTGGCTCTATCCATTGGCGGCCTCTTATTGCCGACAATCGCAGAGCTCTTTGCCAGCCGTGCGCATCAGTCCATGATCGTCGAGCATGGGGTGCTCCTCTCTGATTTTATTGCTGTGTTGCTGCTGGTTGGTTATATTGCCTCGATTCTTTTCAGCGTCTTTCAGTTTGGAGATAATGGTGTCTCCGAAAATGAGATGATGGAGCCATTGGTAGGCGTGCGTTCTGTAGCGGCGATTTCGCGTTTATTGGCGTATCGTCAACATGTGGCACGCAGCGGTGTGACTGGCAAGACCGCTGTGCTTCGTCGTATTGATGGTACAGTGGATGCGATTATGGAGCACGAAAGCAAGCAGGTTGCTGGCGTTGCAACGCAAAATCCCGCACCAGCTGATACCATCTTGCCAGCTGGTGCACAGGCACAAATGACGTCAGCAGCTATGGAAGCGGAGAAGCCGCAGGCTGTGGAGCAGGAGAAGCCGTCATTATGGCGTGCCCTGGCTCTGCTGGCCCTGTCGACGATTGGTGTAGCCATCATCTCTGAGGTATTGGTAAATGCAATCGAGCCGATGACATCCATCCTGCACTGGAATCCTGCTTTTGTAGGATTGGTATTTGTGCCGCTGATCGGGGCGATACCGGAGTATTTTAATACGATTAGCATGGCATGGAATAAGCGTATCGGCATGGTTTTATCCGCCTCGGCAGGTTCTTCAATTCAGATTGCGCTCCTGGTCGCGCCGATCCTGGTGCTGGTCAGCATCTTTATGCCGGTACGTCTTGATCTGGTATTTAGTCTGGTGGAACTGGCGGTACTTGCGCTGGCAACCTTCCTCTTTAGCGAGGTGACGAAAGATGGTGAGCTGGTCTGGCTGGAAGGCTTATTGCTGATCCTCCTCTACGTGATGATGGGTGGCACCATTTTCTTGTTTGGGACCGCTCCACTCTTGCCTTAAGCCAACGCTCTGGAATACGCAACACAAAGGGACACCTCTGCTTATTAGAGAGATGTCCCTTTTTCGTGGTTATATGTGAATGCTTAGAGGGGAATGGAAAGCACGTTGTGTCCCTCGCGTCCGTTTTGGACGAGGTGAGAAATGAAGAGTTCGATGACAAAGGGTTTTTCGTAGAGTGGATTGCGATCTTCATCCATAAAGAAGATATGCAGGCGTTCACGCCGTCCATTGGGGCCGCTACTCAGAGGTTGCATGGGCATTGTGACCTCGGCTACGTAGCCAGCGGCGGGAATGGTGACATCTGCTTGTTGCACGATATAGGCATAGTTCTTATAGAGAGCGGAGCGTACCTCGATATGGATGGTATCATCCTCACCAAACGCACTGAGCCCACCGTTATCCTCGTTGCCCTCAAGCTTACGACGTCCTATGACATTGATGCGAATCGAGTATTCCTGACCGGGTTGGACGCGCATAGGTGTCTCAATCAAGGCCGCTGCTGAGGTTGTTTGTTGAGGTTCACCCAGAATAAAACGTTGCATTCGTTTGAGGAGTGAGCTTTCTTCTTCAGTCTCAGCACTTTCCTGGTCGGTCGTGGACTGATTTTTCGGATATCCCAGGCGTGGGATTGCTGGTAAGGAATGGGTAATCAATCCTTTGAGATGGGCAAGTGAGGATGTTCTCTGCGAAGAGGTGGTATTCTCATCTGTAGCCGGCTGTGGCATGTCCTGCGCAACTTCGGCTGCGTTTTGAGCCGTTGCCAGCTTGTTCAAAAAGGCATCATTTTTGATTAACACGGTTGATTGCTGGGCAATATCTGGCTCGTTTCTGTCTTCTGGTTCCTGGGAGGTGGACGTGGTAGCTGGTGCCTCCTCAGTATTGCTTTTTGCAGTCGTTTCCTGGGATGTTTCCGTGACAACTGGAGAGGTGAGCTGTGTGATTGGTTCTGCGTCGCTTTGCACATTGGATATTTCTGTCTGGATGGGTGCCATGGGGGTATCCACTATGAGTTCGGACGTCAATGCCGGGTGTGCTGCATTCCCGCTCCCGGCTTCTTCTACCAGTTCTTCATCGGGTTGTCGCTGTTGAATCGACCCTTTTTCCACTATTGCCTCCCCGGTTGTTTGTTCCGGCATTCCCAATTTTCCTGTTTTAATTCTGGATAAGTAGCGCCGGGCCATACGAGCTTGCAATGGGATAATTGAAACCGTCTTTTCGTTGCTATCGGGCAACCCTGCCATATCGGCTGTAGCTGCCATATTCGACGGCTCATCCTGCTTATCATTGTTATTATCGGCAGCATCCACTGAGTCCAATAGCGCCTGATTTTTACCTGCTGGCGTGAGAGAACCGGGCCCTGCAGACCGGGTATGGGGTAGGAATTGCTCAAGCGCTTCTGAAAAATCGCTGATGGTTTGATAGCGCTGCTCATTCGCCAGTGCCAGTGCTTGCATGAGAACGGTATCCAACGCACTATCACTATGGGGATCGAGATCGCGCAGGGAGGGAAGCGGACGATGACCACGTTTGACTGCATCAGCAGGGGTAATGCCGGTTAGCAGGAGATAGAGAATGGCGCCCAGGCTATAGACATCCGAGCATGGCTCGACGTGCTGCTGGAGTGCCTCTGGTGCGCAAAAAGCCGATGGATTGTTGCTCTTCAAGGTTGGTGTGAGGAGCGTACGGACCAGATCAGGAAGCCATGAACCGACCAGTAGAGGCTCGCCGCTATAATCCTGCCGACTCATCAAAATAGTCTGGGGTGTCAGGTTGCCGATCACGATATCCAGGCGATGGAGTTGTTCGAGTGCGTGGCAGAGGCGCACCATCCAGGCGATAGCCACCTGTTGTTCAGGGAGACCCAGCCCGCTTTGTAATAAATCGTGTAAGGTAGTTAATTGATGATGGAGTGTACCAGTCTCAGTCGGTGCTATTTTTGCCAGAGTAAAAGGCCAGCCAGCCACAACATAGAGGTGAGTATTGAAGTAGCGTAGATCGACCAGCGGCATAATGGCTGGAATGCGTTCTCGACGTAAGAGATCGTATTCATTTTGGAGTGCCGCTACAGCCTGCGCTCGTGCATCGTTATCCAGACTGCTCACATCAATATCGTGAATCACCACCGGACGCTGCTGCTGGGTATCAAGCGCTAATAAAACCTGGGTTGGTGGTTGTCGTTGGAGCAATGAAGTGATACGATAACGGTCAGTGATATCGGCGTTTTTTGGTGAAGACTTATCGCCGTTTTGTTTCTCGACACGTTCACCGCATTGACTACAGAATGTCGCTGACGGCGGTAACTCTGCGTCACAGCGTGTACAGCGAATAATTTCATGTTGAGGTTGGTCGAGAGATGTGTGTGTTAAGCTCATGCCGCAATTACGCCCTTTTTCGTAAAACTATGGATGCTTCAGACAAATTATAGCACACCAACTCTATTAACGTGCTCTTTGTTGAAGCTCGATAGGTAGGATGTCAGGATATTTTCTTGCGACGGTATGGATGAGCTAACTGTGAGGAGTGAGAAATGGATAGGAAACGGGTATTTTAAGTCCCTGCTGATTTGCCTCTAAAAGGCAGATTGATATGACATTTTTCCTCTTGTCACCTGCCCTCTGTTTTGTTAGAATCCCAGAGGGACTATGCACACATTCTATCCCCCCTGGAACGATATTTAAGAGAAGTCTGTAGCTTGTCGTGTCCAGACGCCATAGAATGAGATACAATACAGTCTACAGAGTAAACCAACGTAAGGATGTGTAATCTTCTCCCTCTGGTTTGAGTCTGAAATTACGATCCAATGATATCCGATATATTCCGGAGGTATGTTCTTTATGGATTTAGCCACCCTCTTGTTCTGGATCTTTGCCGTGATCATGGTGGGTGCCGCATTACTGGTGGTGGGGCTGCGTGATATTGTGCATAGCGCTCTGGCTCTGGTTGTGGTGTTTGCCATGGCTGCCGGCGTGTATGTTCTGCTTGATGCAGAGTTTATCGCTATTGTCCAAATCCTCATCTATGTAGGTGCGGTAACGATCCTGGTTTTGTTTGCATTGATGTTGACGCGCATCGAAGGACAAAGGCACACCAATCCGACCAACAAGCTTTGGCCGGTTGCTGCTGTTATCTGTGTCGCCATTGGCGCGGTCATTGTCTACGCTTTTTCCGAGAGTAAGCATGCTGTAAGCACAACTATAGCTGCGTCCGATGTCGTAAAGCAGCTGCCAAACAATGTAGTACGCATCGGTCAATTATTGTACAGTCCCACGAATTACAGCTATGTGCTCCCCTTTGAAATTGCATCGCTGGTGCTCCTGGTTGCAATTGTTGGCGCCATTGTCATCGGCAGAGAGGATTAAACGGGATGCACCTCACACTTGAACACGTTCTCGTTTTGGGGGCCGTGCTTTTTTGTATTGGCCTGTATGGCGCAATAACCAAGCGCAATGCCATTGCCGTATTGATGAGTATTGAAATTATGTTAAACGCCGTCAATATCACAATGGTTGGTTTTTCGTACTTTGACACTGTCAAGCTATATTCACAACACTTGACTGGGCAGATCTTCGCTATTTTCATTATCACTGTTGCTGCGGCTGAGGCTGCGGTTGCCCTGGCGATGGTTATTGCCATCTATCGCAAGCGTGCTACGGTGGATGTTGGCGAGATCGATATGATGAAGTGGTGATCTAGATATGTTGTATCAATTATCTTGGACAATCTTGTTTGCGCCGCTCCTCGCTTTCGCTGTTATTATCTTTGGTACACGTGTGTGGGATCTGCGAAGCCGACCGAAAGTCGCGCTACCAGCTGCCGAGCACGGCCATGGAGAACATCATACTGATGACCATGACACCCATGCGGTAACCGATGAGCACGGCCATGGCGGGCATAGCGAACAGGATGAAGATGACGACCCACACGTTCCGCAATTGTCTGCGGGCGCGAAAGCCAGTGCTTATGCCGCGCTGGTGATTATGGCCCTTGCCTGTATCTATTCCTGGGTTTTGTTGTTTAGCACAGTTCTGCATCCAGCGGATCTGGCAGCAGCTGGTAAAGAGGTCTTTGCCTACAACTGGTTAAGTGTTGGTGGTTTGAATTACATCGTTGGTTTCCACCTGGATCGCCTGGGTATTGCCATGATGGTGGTTGTGACAACCATCACTTTCTTAGTGCAGTTTTATTCACAGGGCTACATGGAGAACTCCGCTGGTTATGCGCGTTTCTACGCCTACCTGTCGCTGTTTGCCTTCTCTATGTTAGTCATCGTGTTTGCTGAAAATTTCCTGGTAATCTTCTGTGGCTGGGAACTGGTCGGTTTGAGTTCTTACTTGCTGATCGGCTTCTGGATTAATAAACGCGCGAAACCAGAGGAGCAGCGTCCTTCCCCGGCCTCGGCGAACCTGCAAGCCTTCATTATGAACCGTATTGGTGACGTTGGTTTTATCCTCGGCATCATGATCCTTTTTGTCAATACTGGTTCTTTTGATTTCATCGCAGTTCAGCATGGTGTTGTCCATATGGACAAAACACTGCTGGGTATCGCAATGATCCTGGTGTTTTGTGGTGCGATGGGTAAATCGGCGCAGTTCCCGCTGCATACCTGGTTGCCATCCGCTATGGAAGGTCCTACCCCGGTCAGCGCTCTGATCCACGCCGCAACCATGGTTGCCGCCGGTGTGTATATGATCGCGCGTACCAGCCCTCTCTTCGCTACTGCAGCTCCCTTTGCCTGGGAAGTTGTGGCCTCGATTGGTGCGTTCACCGCTTTCTTTGCTGCTACGATTGCTCTGGTTCAATCGGACTTCAAACGTGTACTGGCGTTCTCAACGATCAGCCAACTTGGATATATGTTTGTTGGTCTGGGCGTTGCGGGTCCTGAGTATGGCGTTGGTCCTGGTATGTTCCACCTCTTTACACACGCTTTCTTTAAAGCATTGCTCTTCCTGGGTGCTGGTAGTGTGTTGCACGGTCTGCATCACGCCATGCATAAAGAAGTGCAGGATGTACGTTTGATGGGTGGCCTGGCCTCGAAGATGCCAATTACCGCTGCAACCTGGTTGATTGCGGTACTGGCGATCTCTGGTTTCCCTGGCTTCTCTGGCTTCTATAGTAAAGAAGAAATTATCGGTCTGGCACTTGAGCAAGGGCATCCAGTTATCTATGCCCTGACCCTGGCAACTGCTGGTCTGACTGCCTTCTACATGTTGCGTGCCTTCATCCTGGCCTTCGGTGGTAAGGGTGGTAAGTTCATGGGCCTGTGGGGCGGTCCTTACCGTGGCTATGGCGAAGTAAAAGAGTCTCCTCTGTATATGACTATTCCGCTGATGCTGCTGGTTATTCCTTCGGTGTTGGCTGGTTACTGGACTGGTTTCTATCAGTATGTCAACGTCAGCGCTGAGAATGTTGCCAATTTAAGCATACCTGCGCTGTTCCAGGCTACCGATACCTGGATTGGTGTGATTGTTTCGCTGGTTGGATTGGGCTTTGCCTGGTTCCTGTATGGCCGTGTTGATCTGGTGAAGATCAATCAGGTGGTACAGTCGAATGCTGCGCTGCGCACGATCCATCGTATCCTGTTTAATCGCTACTATGTGGACGATCTGTACAACTGGATTGTGAAATACGTTGTATTGGGTCTTGCCGCTCTCGCCCAGGCTTTCGACCGCTATATTGTCGATGGCATTGTCAATGGCGTGGCAAGTGGTGTGACTGGAACAGGTTCTGGCATTCGTCGTCTGGAGACGGGTCGTGTACAGTCGTATATGATCGGTTTCTTTGGTGGAGTTGCTGTACTGGCCGTCGTCTTTGTAGTCCTGATCACAACGGTCTGGAAGTAAGGATAAGAAATCATGGCGATTTTTGGAAATTGGCTGACATGGATTATCCTACTGCCCGTCCTTGGTGCTATTGGGATCTATGTGGTGCCGAAACGTTATGAGAATGCTGCACGTTGGACAGCGTTGGTGTTTTCGGCGGCGACGTTTGTTGTTGCAATGGGCGTCTTCTTTTACATTCTGCATGCGCGTGGGATTAATGGGTTCGGCAGTCTTAATGATCTTCCCTACGCGATCAATCTTCCCTGGATCAATTTTGCTGCCGGTACAACGCACTTTACGGTTCACTACTTCCTGGGTGTGGATGGCTTGAGCCTGCCGATGGTGATTTTGAACGCTCTCCTGACCATGCTGTCGGTTATTGGTGGCTGGAAAAAGAAGAATGTTCGGGCCTATATGGCGCTATTGCTCTTGCTGGAAGCTGGTGTCATGGGCGTCTTCATGGCGTTAGACATCTTCTTCTTCTTCCTGATGTGGGAAGTTGAGTTGGCCCCAATGTTCATCTTGATCGGTGTCTGGGGTAGTGATGTTGTCAAACATGGCGTCCCTGGTCGCGTCTATTCGGCCTGGAAGTTCTTGCTGTACACGTTCTTTGGTAGTGTGTTCATGCTGGCGGGCTTTATCCTGTTGTACTTCCATGCTGGTAGCTCAGACATGACCGTGCTGTCTCACCATTTGATTGGTGGTAGCACAACCATCCTGGGCGTCTCGATAAGCCTGCAATTGCTGACATTCTTGCTCGTCTTTATAGCCTTTGCCGTGAAGATTCCAATGTTCCCATTCCATACCTGGCTGCCAGATGCCCATACAGACGCTCCGACCGAGGTCAGCGTATTGCTGGCTGGTGTGCTGCTGAAAATGGGTGCTTATGGCTTGATCCGTTTCTGCTTCACGCTCTTCCCCGGTGGACTGTCACAGTTCGCTGGTGTGCTGGCGGTGCTGGCGGTGATCAACATTCTCTATGGTGCGGCGATCTGTCTGGTACAGACGGATATGAAGAAGTTGATCGCGTATTCGAGCGTGAGCCACATGGGTATCATCCTGCTGGGCGTAGCGGCTGCGGCTGGTGGTGGCAATGGGTTCTTCACAGGTGCTCTGGCTGGTGGCGATCTGGCATTCCGTCAGGCTGCTTTGACCGGCGCGACCTTGCAGATGTTTAGTCACGGTATCATTACTGGTATGCTCTTCTTCTGCGTCGGTGTTGTCTATGATCTGGCGCATACACGTGAGATTGCGATCTTCGGTGGTATTGCCAAGCGCATGCCAATGTTGGGAACACTCTTCACGTTTGCGGCGATGGCTTCGCTGGGCCTGCCTGGCCTGGCCGGTTTCGTCGCTGAATACATGGTCTTCACCAGCAGTTTCCGTGTCTGGACCATCCCAACCATCCTGGCCGTGTTTACCATGATCTTAACCGCTGCCTACTTGCTGTGGATGATCAAACGCGTCTTCTTTGGGACATTTAATAAGAAATGGGATTGGCTGCCGGACATTTCGAAGCGCGAGTTGATCCCATTGTTTGCCCTGGCTGGTTTGATCGTGTTTGTGGGTATCTATCCTGCACCGCTGATCAATGTCATTTCGAGTAGCCTCACACCAATTATTCAATCGGCTGTGACCTTTATCAAGTAGGAGGGATCCCCTGAGTGCATGGGCGATCAGCGTATACCCGTTGAGTCGCCCCTGTTGAGGGGGCTAAGGAGTTACTATGTTTCAACTGTCTGATCTCTACCTGCTAGCACCTGAAATCAGTCTGGTGCTATTGGCTCTGGTAGTGATGGTGATCGATCTCTTCACCAAGAGACGCATCGTTATTGCTACCGTGTCACTGGTGGGGTTAATCGTGCCTGTGGGTTTTGTGATTGCGCAGGCTGTCACCTATACAGGTCCCAGGACAGCATTGTTTAGGATGCTGGTGGTAGACCAATACTCACTGTTTTTTCGCGTTATCTTTTTGATTATCGCCGCCTTTATGGTGCTGGCCTCATATAACTATCTTGGGAAGTATATTAAAGCTGAGGGTGAGTTCTATGTCCTGATGCTCTTCTCGGTCGTTGGTATGATGCTGATGGCGAGCACCGGTGAGTTGATTTCGATCTATATCGCTCTCGAACTGACCAGCTTCCCTCTGTATGCGATGGCGGGTCTGCTGCGTTCCAGCACGAAATCCTCGGAAGCGGCTCTGAAATATGTCCTGCTGGGTGCTATGTCTTCAGCGATCTTGCTGTATGGCTTTGCGTTACTCTATGGCCTGACCGGTACTACCGATCTGCAGGGTATTGCGCAGTCCTTTAAGAGCTTTGGCAATGGCAACCTGATGGTCATTGTGGCTGATGTATTGATCATTGCTGGTTTCGGCTTTAAGATTTCGGCTGTGCCTTTCCATATGTGGGCTCCTGACATCTATGAGGGTGCTCCTACCCCGGCGACGGCCTTCTTCTCGGTCGGCTCAAAAGCTGCCGGTTTTGCGGCCTTGATCCGTATCCTGGTTTACGGTGGTCTCTGGCAGGCTGATCTGACACCTCTGATTGTGGTGTTGGGTGTGGTTGCTGTGCTGACCCTGATACTTGGTAATTTTGCTGCCGCGGTTCAGACCAATATCAAGCGCATGATGGCTTATTCCAGTATTGCGCAGGCGGGCTATATCCTGGTAGGTGTTGTGGCAACGCTCACCATGTCGCAGAAAAATCATACAGCGGCTTCCAGCGGTATTGCTGCGGTATTGTTCTTCATTCTTGTTTACGTCGTCACGAACCTGGGAGCCTTCTCGGGTATTATCGCGCTGTCAAATCTGACCGGCGGTGAGAAGATTGAAGATTTCCGTGGTCTCTGGCATCGTTCACCGCTCCTGACGGTCTGTACATCTCTGTGTTTGTTGTCATTGGCTGGTATTCCCCCGGTGGCTGGATTCTTCAGCAAAGTGTTTATCTTTACTGCCGCCTGGCAGTTGGGTCAGCCCTGGCTGGTAATCATTGCCCTGCTCTGTAGCATCGTCTCCATCGTTTACTACGGACGCATCATCAAGGTTATGTTCTTCGATGCACCGCGCAAAGAAGAGCGTCTGGTTGCTCCTATCAGCCTGAGCACAACCATTACACTGGCTACGGCCGCCTTGTTGGTTCTGACCGTCATCGTCACGGTTGTCCTGGATGCTGCCAATCCAGCGGCTCTCAGCCTCTTTGCTTCGCTGCTGGGAAAATAAGGTTTGGATAGAGTCGTCAACAAGCGACAAAAAGATAGGGTACGATTTTATGCGTATCCTATCTTTTTTGCGTTTCAACAGCATATGCGCTGTCATCCATTGATGGGTTTATCTCTATCTCTATCAGAGTGGACCTTTGGGTAAATAGATAGCAGTGGTGAGTGGTCATGCGTTATTATGTTCACAAGAACAATTTAAAACACTCATTCGCAGTATACTAAAAATAAGGAATAGATACGTTATGGCAACTGTCAATAAACATCCTCAGTCCTGGGGACGCTATCCAATTGCAAAATCGAGTCAGGTCGTACCAGTATACTGGCGCGATGAATTGCCGAATCTGGCGGCCTTTGAACAATCAATCCTTCCATATGGTTATGGACGGAGCTATGGTGATAGCTGTTTGAATGATGGTGGGGTATCCGTCGATGTCAGCCATTTGAGAAACTTTATTGCTTTTGATGATGAAACTGGTGTCATCCGCTGTGAAGCCGGGGTTTCGCTGGCCGACATTCTGGAAGTAGCCGTGCCGCGTGGCTGGTTCTTGCCGACCTCACCAGGGACCAAGTTTGTCTCGGTGGGTGGCGCGATTGCCAACGATGTCCATGGGAAAAACCATCATTCCGCCGGTACGTTTGGCTGTCACGTCACACAGTTTGAACTGTTGCGTTCGAATGGTGAGCATTTGATCTGTTCGCCGGAGCAGAATAGCGAGCTTTTCCGCGCTACGATTGGTGGCCTGGGCCTGACTGGTATGGTCATCTGGGCTGAGTTTCGCCTGAAGAAGATTGTGAACCCTTATATCGATATGGAGTCCATCCGCTTTGATTCGTTGGATGAGTTCTTCGAGTTATCCGCGGAATCGGATCAGAAGTTTGACTATTCTGTCTCCTGGGTGGATCTGCTGATTGGTGGTCCCGGTCTCTGCCGCGGCAAGTTCTCGCGTGGCAATCACAACCAGGATCCCGCACTGGCACAAAAGCCTTTGAAGGCCAAGAAATTGCCCCTGACTGTGCCGATTGATTTTCCTTCCTTTGTGCTCAATTCTTATACCGTAAAGGCGTTCAACGAAGCCTATTACCGGGTACAGATTGACAAATATGTCAAGAAGACAGAATCCTACGAGCCATTTTTTTATCCTCTGGATGCCATTCATAACTGGAATCGTATTTATGGCAAGCGCGGCTTCTTCCAGTATCAGTTTGTGGTGCCGTTTGAGCATGGTCGTGAGGCATTGAACAAGAGCATTACCCATATCCAAAAGGCTGGTGAAGGTTCCTTCCTGACCGTGTTAAAGCAGTTTGGGGATGTGAAGTCGCCTGGTATGTTGTCTTTCCCTCGTCCAGGTATTACCCTGGCGCTGGACTTCTCTAATCATGGTGAGCGCACCCAGAAATTCCTGCGTGAACTGGATCAGATTGTGGAAGACAATGGTGGCGTGATCTATCCTGCCAAGGATGCTCGCATGAGTGCTGAGAGCTTCAAGAAATTCTATCCCCAGTGGCAAGAATTTGAGCAATATATCGATCCCAAGTTTTCTTCCAGCTTCTGGAGACGGGTCACCCAGGGCACTGATAGCAATATACCTCTGTATATTTAATAGCAATCTGACATATATACTGCCTTAAACAGACCTTTAATCTTGACGTAATTTCAGTGGCGGATCACACTCCGTCTTCCGCCGCTGTGCCTATAGATAAGACGAAAGTAAAGCTAAAGAGATGAAAGTTGCAATTATCGGGGCCTCTTCTGCCCTGGCCCATGAGACGGCCAAATTTTTTGCCCGTGATGGTGCTGACCTGTTCCTGGTTGGTCGCTCCGCCGATAAACTGGCGGTGGTGGCCGACGATCTCAAAGTGCGCGGTGCTCATAGCGCCGAGACCTTTGTGCTGGATGTGAATGAACTGGATCGCCATGAGGAGCTTTTACAGCAGACGGTTGCTACCCTGGGTGGACTGGATATCATCCTGGTCGCGCATGGGACGCTGGGTGATCAGCGGAAGAGCGAGTTGAGCGTAGCTGAGACGTTGCAGGAATTGAATACCAACGCTATCAGCGTGATTTCGCTTTTAACGCTAAGTGCGAACTATCTGGAGCAGCAGAAGCGTGGCTGTATCGCCGTGATCTCGTCGGTAGCTGGTGATCGCGGTCGACCCTCTAACTATGTCTATGGGACCGCCAAAGCGGCTGTCACAACCTTCCTGCAGGGCCTGCGTGGCCGTCTGGCGAAATCCGGTGTGGTCGTCGTCACGATCAAACCAGGCAGCGTTGCGACCCCCATGACCGCCCATATGAAGCAGGGCTTGCTCTTCGCGCAACCGAAAGCAGTCGGCGAAGGCATCTATGAAGCGATCAAAAAAGGGAAAGATGTGGCATATGTGCCAGGTTACTGGCGCGTGGTGATGCTGATCATCAAGTCAATCCCAGAAGGCCTGTTTAAACGTTTGCCCCTCTAAGCTCGTTATACATTTTTAGGCTTTTGAGCCTGCGGAAAAGGGCGAGTGCGATGTATTTTCGAGCTCGCGTTTTCAAAATTGTACCAAGTCGAGCTAAGGGAGCATTGGACTCTCATTATTTAAGTGCTGCAGGAAAGGCGTTCTACGTCTTTCCTGCAGCACTTAAATAAAAACCTGCTGAGTGCCAACGGCACGAAAAGTCATGTACGAAGAGCATGGAGATTAAACACTCTCCATGAGATAATTGGTACAAACAAGAAGCGAGTGTGCCTGGAAATTTGCCAGACACACGCGCTTCTTGTTTTGACTTTATTTAATTGCTGTGGGAATTGCTGAGGAACATGGTGAGACCAACGATGACCAGGATAACACCTAAGCCTCCCATGGCAAAGATGAGCCAGGTGAAAGATCCACCTGTACCGCCGCCGTTGCCACCGGTCGTGGTTGTTGGGGTGGCGGTGGCGGCTGGAGTGGGTTTTGCCGTGGCGGTAGGTGTGGCTGTTTCAGTTGCCTGTGGTGTCGGTGTGGCTGAAGCATTCACCGTCACCGGATTATTCTGATTGGCTTTAATATTTGGATTATTGGGAGCGGTGACGCTGATGTTATAATTACCTGCCGCAGTATTGCCCGGAATAGTAAAGGTGATATTTAGCGTGCCATCGGCATTCGAATTTGCTTGCTGGGTAGATGCTGCTGTGCCATTTTGATCAACCAGGCTTACATTGATGGTTTGTTGCGGAGGCCAATATTGTCCACTGACCGTAATTGTCTGACCTGCATTGACGGTCTGGGGGGTAACGGTGACTGTAGGATCGGGCAAGACCGTAAATGTACTGGTTGATACGGCGTTGGCACCTGTGGTACTGGCACAGACGTAGTAGGGTGTATTGGGTATATTCGCTCCTGCCGGCCACGTTGCCGCCGCCTGAAATCCACCATTGCCATCCGCTGTACCGCCGCTTGTCGCCTGAATGGCTGCTATGTTACCACTGCCTGTTGCACATTGATTGGGATCGCTGACAACCGAGAACGAAATAGTGCTATTGGCGGGAAAGCCGGTGCCAGTGATCTGTATGGCTGTGCCTGCACGTCCCATCGGATTCCCTCCGGTGGGGAGCGCCAGGGTAATCGCAGCTTTGCTCGTCGCGGGTGGTGTTGGTGTGGCATCGTTACTATAGTTTGAACTGGCAAACGCCGTTGGTTGTATCGCAAGCAGTGCCACAAGTACCCATCCGACCATGCCAAAAAATAAGACACTGGTATATTTCAGAAAAGATTTGAACACTAGAATTACTCCTGAGAATCCAACGCTGTATAAAAATAGGCGTAACTGCATGAATGCACGTAACGAAGAAAGTCCTTTTTATTCTATACGTCCAACGTACTCCAATGGTCCCGTTTTAGGCGTTGTTTTCCCACTATTGTCCAGGTTGCGCGGATCGCTGACGCAATGCCTCATAGAGTGAAATGCTGCCAGCTACAGCGGCATTCAAGGAATTGACATGCCCAAACATAGGAAGCTTGATTAACACATCGCAATGCTCGCGCACCAGGCGACTGAGTCCTTTACCTTCATTGCCGACGACCAGTGCCAGAGGACCGGTTAAATTGGCCTGAGTATAGAGTGTTTTGGCCTCGCCTGCCAGTCCAACGACCCAGATATTTTTCTCTTTCAGACTATCTATCATGTGGGTAAGATTGGTCACCTGGGCGATCAGAATATGTTCAGTCGCGCCTGCGGAGGTCTTGACGACGGTTGCATTAACTTCTGCGGCCCGATGTTCAGGGATGATAATACCGTGGACGCCAGCGGCCTCTGAGGTGCGGAGCAGTGATCCCAGGTTATTGACATCCTGGATCGCATCGAGGATCACCAGGAAGGGGGCTTCATGCTTTTTTTCGGCCAGCGCCAGAATCTCATCTACCGTAGCATAGGTGCGCTCCTCGACCTGCGCGATACAACCCTGATGGACGGCCCCATGGCTGATCTGGTCCAGACGTTGGCGGGACACCACTTCGATAGGTACGAGACGACGATGGGCCTCTTTGAGGATGGTAGCAATCGCAGGGGCTTCGCGAACCCCCTCGGCGATAAGGACACGCTGAACGTGTCGTCCGGCTTGTAGCGTCTCTGAGACGGGGTTACGGCCCCATATATATTCAGGCATGGTACCTCTTTTTGTCTTATTCGATGATGATTTTTTCTCACCGAGTATAGCATACCTCCTGTTTAGACTCTACAGTTTCTTAAAATGACGACAAATATGCCTATCGGTCATCCGTTTAGACGGCCAGCCGCCTTGGGCGAACTGCAGCGCCCTCTACTCCTCGCCCCAATTGCAAAAGGTCGGAGTTACTTTTCCGTAGAATGTTCAAGCTGCCGTTAATATCGGCGTGGATGGTCGTTCCATCACTGGCTCGATACCAACTTCTGGCAATGCGCCTGCCAGAAAAAACAACCGTTTCCGAACGATCGGCCTGATATGTTGGGAGCGGATCAGCGTCCAGAAAACTCGCTTTGCTCGTATAGCTCTCTTCCTGGATGATCACCTGAATCCCTACCAGTTTGGCCTTGTAGGTCAACTGCTCAATGAAACGAGCATGAGGAAGTTGCACAAAGGTCTGGTTATTTTTGCTTCCCATGTTCACTTCCTGCTTCCAGAGCGGATTTTTGCCAATGACGAGCACTCCGATGCCCTCCTCCACCAGCAGATCAATGATGCGACGGCTTGCCGTGTGCAGATAGCTGTCAACACGGCGATTGCGCTTCGTCGTTATGCAATCCAGGCGGCGAGAGGTGAACCGTTTTTCGTGACTCACATGGCTTTGATGCGTGGCGCGTTGTTTGTTATAGTATTGGTTTATGCTCTTGATGGGCTTGCCGCTGACCAGACGTGGAGCCAATCCTGGCTTATTGGAGGTCAATGCCGCCAGGACATTCACGCCGACATCAATAGCCGCAACCAGTTTCCTGTCCACATCGGCCTGCTCCTCAGGCTGCTCGTACACGACCTCTATCATATACTCATTGGAGCGCGGCACGATACGTACCTGAGCAATGTGCCACCACTCGGGGACGCAGGTCTCAATCTCGATGGGTAATCCTGAAGGGAGCAGTTTCCCGGTCTTCTTAAACGCGCGTTTGCCCAGGGCTTGTCTGTCATAGAGAAGGATGTTGCGCCCTTTTTCCTTATCCTTGTATTTTGGGAGGCGAGGGCGTCCGGTAAAACGAGAAGGATCAGCGTTGTATGACGCTAGAGCTTCAAAAAACGATACCCAGTTTTTATGCAGCAGGATCAAAATGGAATTGGCGACCTTGGCTGGCAACGCTTTGTAGCAGTCCCTGCCCTTGACAAGGTGGAACACGTCGGCAGAGGGCAAATACCTTCCATGAGTGATGTAGGCTTGCCGGATCTGGTAGTTCGCCTGATTGTACAGGTTTTTGGATGCAAACGCCGCCGCATCAATGACGGCAAAGCGTGGATCAGTTGCGCGAACGAGATGACGTTCAACCAGCCGCATCAGGCATCCCCCTGTTCCTGTAACTCTTGCACAACCTTCTCTGTTTTGCGTTTGGCTCTCCGTTGTCCATAGAGTCTGGCGCAAAACGAGTAGATAATGCTGGTCAAATCAGCCAGCAATTCTTCGGTATCGTTTTGGGCGGGATTGACCACTTCAATCACCCGACCTTGTACCGAAAACAGCGCATCAATGTACTGAAAACCGAAACGCGTGAGACGGTCGCGATGTTCGACAACCACCCGCGTGATGCTGGCATCCTTTAAAAGACTGAGCAATTTTGGACGACTGTCATTGACCCCAGAAGCAACTTCTGTGACAACCAGCGCCACTTGATATCCGCGTACGGTACAATACTGGCTCAAGCGCTCTGCTTGCCGTTCTAAATCCTCCCGCTGCTCTGAGGAAGAAACGCGTGCATAAATCGCGACTTTCTGAACGGCTTGCGCTGGTTCGCGGCTTTCCGTCACGATAATCGTTCCTGATGGAGCCTGATACCCGTGAATGGTTCCATCGCGAAACCAGCGTAACGCGGTGCGATAGCTAATCCCTTGTTGTTTCGCGTACTGGCTTAATTTCATACCACAATGATCACATATTCTTACGTATTTGTCAACGTTTGACGTCATTTCTTAGAAACGTTTATAACACCTGATAGGAGAGAACTAAAAAACCTCTTGTATAGAGCGAAAGAGTCTATACAAGAGGTCAGGGAGGATTAAGAAGATCTAGTAATCCTCGCGGCGGTGATGATGGCGATGTTCGCCCTCTTCAAAGCGCTCAAGTTCACGTTCTTCCTGGCGAAGTTCACGGCGTAATTCTTTCTCTTCGCGTCGTTCTTCATTCAGTTCTTGTTGAATGTAACCTTGATTGCCATATGGCTGCTGGTAGCCACCATATTGTTGCTGATAGCCATTATTAGCATATTCTTGACGATCTTCTCTATATTCTTCACGGCGATGATTGTCAATCATATGTTTGGCGATCAAGCCAGTTAAGACTGCGGCGCTACCGAGCAGGACCGGATGGCTAAAGACACGTTGTAACAATTGTGGCTGTTCTCTGCCCAGGCGCATCAGCCCCTGTGCCATTGACCAGGAATTATTAGGATCGATCCCATATTGTGGAGGCATCTGTTGAGCCAGCAGGGCGCGATGCTCATAGGGCATCTGATCAAAGTGCTGTTGAAAAAGACTCTGCTGCAGATCAGCGGGGGCACCTTGAATAAATTGGTTGAGATGACCTAGTGTTTGTCCAGAATCGAAGCCATTGTAATTGCCTGTATTATAGGCCTGAGCATACTGCTGATAGGCCTGTTGATTGTTATTGTCGAAGGGCCACATGAGTTGCTACTCCTTTGCCTGACAATCGTAAGCGATTGTCATACAGGGCGACAATTAATCAATTGAAATTGTCGTAACTCTCAAAAAATCAGAACCGTACAGAATGATGTTTCCATTTTGTAGTATCTTACAGTTCTACCTACTAGAGTAGCACATCTCCTGTGTAAATGTCAAAAATCGTCTCTGTCGAAAATGCCTTATCCTCAATGTTTTCCGCTCAACTATCCCCACGTATAGGCGCTTAAAGATGTGTTTCCTGGCAAGTTCACAGTACAGGGGATATCGTCGTTTATCTCGTCGTAAATTCTCTGGTAAAAACTCAATCTTTTATGCTACTCTAAACAATAGCGATACATGTAAAAGCATTTTGATCCGTGCAAGCCTGCGCGGTTGCTGAAATGAGATGCCTGCACATTGTAGCGGATTATTTTCGATGCACGTGTTATAAGCGTGCGTCAATTTTATTGTGGTCTTATTGTTATGAAGGAGAAAGAATGCCCATGGCTCGGGAAATATTTGATCGGGATCGTCTGGCAGACTATGGCAAGCGTGGTTTTCAGGGTGGCTTGAGTACACTAGGTGATTTTAGGAAATTTCTATTGCGCGGCAATGTCGTTGATCTGGCCGTCGGTGTTGTCATTGGCGCCGCATTCAATGGCCTGGTGCAAGCTTTTGTAAATGATGTTATTAAGCCATTAATTGGGCTGCTTGGAAATGGACAGAATTTTAGTGGTTTGCACACAATACTCCATGGGCAGACTTTTCTTTGGGGTGATTTAATCGGTGTATTTATCAGCTTTATATTGACGGCTGCCGTGGTTTACTTCTTTGTTGTGAAGCCGATCAATGCGTTGCAGGATGGCTTTGGTCGTTTGCGTCCGAAACATGAGGTTGCTCCCACAACACGGGATTGTCCTTTCTGTTTGAGCACAGTGAATCTTAAGGCGACACGTTGCGCTTATTGTACGGCGCAGTTGCCGCCAGTAGATGGCTCTCAGGCCCAGGCCAATGTAGCTCCATCCCGCTAAGATTGCTGGCATGGCAGACATTTATTGGCTCTTTATATCATTCCTCTCCTTTGAGCGGTATTGGTCGCTGCAGAGAAGGTCCGCACCTTTGCGGTCGGGTTTTCATTGTGACGTTTATTGATGATGGCTGATAAATTCTTGCATGTGAGAAATGGCTAGCGTATACTGCTAACGGAGAAATAATTGATTGTGGTTCATGGTTGCATGCGCACAATTGATGTATGCCGTGAAGACAAGGGGCAGTCAAGTGAATACTGTAGAGAACTTGATGAGCCCCTGTGCTATTGCCAGTTTCATATAGAGGAGAACATATCTCATGACGTCAACATCCGAGCCAGTACGATTGGAAGATTGGGTTCGTGATATTCCTGATTTTCCCCAGCAAGGTGTCCTCTTTAAGGACATTACTCCTTTGCTACAAGATGCCAGAGCTTTTCGGGTAGCTATGGATCGCCTGGCCGCACATTATGCGGGAGCGGGTATTGAAGCCGTCGTTGGTGTTGAGTCTCGGGGCTTTATTTTTGGGGCACCGCTGGCCTATTTGCTCAACTGCGGTTTTGTGCCGGTACGCAAATTTGGCAAGTTGCCAGGTGAAACGGTCAACGTTGAATATGCTCTGGAATATGGCACGAATGTCGTCGAACTGCATATGGACGCCATTAAGCCCGGCCAACGTGTGTTGATCGTTGATGATCTGCTGGCAACCGGCGGTACCGTATCCGCTTCTATCGAGCTGGTTGAGAAGTTAGGCGGTCATATCGCGGGTATTGCTTTCCTGGTAGAATTAGGTTTCCTCAAGGGGCGCGAGCGCTTAAAAGGCCACGATGTTTTTGCTTTGATTCAATATTAAGCATACATCAGGACGGATGCCTGCCATGGCATGCGTGGTTTGATGCGTGGGATGGTAGCCCTTGGAAAATCCATCCTACGCATCAAACTGTCTAAAATACTTGAACTGTCCAACTTATCTAACTTATCTAACTTATCTTAAAATCCTAGCCAGGTGGTTTTGCTGGCGGCTGCTAGCGGTTCACGTTCCATGGGCTGGCTGGCAGGATAGCCAAGATAGAAGAAGGCGACGATTTCATCCTCTGGTACCAGGCCAAACCATTGTTTCACGGCTGGATCAAAGGCGGCATCGCCAGTGCGCCAGATGGCAGCTAATCCAAGCTCTGCTGCGACTAGCAGCATGTTTTGGACCGCAGCGGCTGTGGCTTCGATATTTTCAATTTGTAGTACATTGTTCTGAGTGGGATGCTCGGCTGCGACTGCAATGATAATTGGTGAACGCATGGGTTTCTGTTGTTCTTTCTCAATCACAGCCTGGGGAACCTCTTGTCCCTTCAATTTCTGACGTGCAATCAATGTTTGCGCCATTACGCTACCCAATTCCCGCCGTGCCTCTCCGGCTAACACAAAAAACTTCCAGGGTTCTGCTTTATGATGATTGGGAGCATGGGTAGCTGCTTCCAGAATGAGTTCAATCTGGGCGCGTGTTGGTACTTGATCTGTCATTTTGCCAATGCTGCGGCGTTGTTTAATAATTTCAGAAATGCTCGATTGTGTTGTCGTTGCCATAAATCTATACTTTCTGCCCTTTCCCCTGACGCTCTATATTTTTAAAGTAGAGGATGTGTCCATGGGGCGGCCTTTACTGTCGTGAGGTGATACTTGCCCCTACATTATAGCTCGCTTCTTTGTTTTTCGTGAAGAGTATTTATCTAAATGGTGGGGTTGTTAGATATGGCGAGCTGGCTTGTAGAGTTTGTTGTTCTTGTGGTATGACATTAGTGTTATTTTGTGGCGAAGAACATGCTTGCATGGTACACTGGATGAAAATAGAGCGTTGTAGGCTCATACAATGCATATGCTAAACAGGACGAGCTGACAATCGTTTGCCTCAATGTAAATACGATGCCGCTATTGTTCTCAGGCTCGTCAGGTGCATGCCAGGCTGCTGTCATTTGGTCGAAGAAGATGAGGTGTAGGTGTGGAAGAACCTTCCGTGATGGTTTGTTCTCACGTGGTGGGACAGACCTGCTCCAGAATGTTGATACCCGATGGAACTCCATTATCTGACGATGTGTCTGCCGTACTGGCTGTGGCGTGGCGCAATGAGCATGCAGCATCTGTTCCTGCGCCGGGAATGATCTCACTGGCTTGCGTTGGCCCGGCTTCTACAGTACAGGTATGGGATTGCTGTGTGGATGCTGACTCCCTTTATGTCTGTGCACAGACCTATTACGGTCATACTGATGAGTTAACGGCTCTTGTCTGGTCCCCTGATACCACCATGCTTGCTTCGGCAAGTGAGGATCATACTGTGCAGGTCTGGAACGCACGTACAGGGCGTACGGTTATGCTCTATCGCGGACAAGAATGCAGCGTGCGGGCATTGGGCTGGTCCCCCGATGGCCGTTGGCTGGCGATTGGAGGTGACAATAATACCATTCAGGTTGTCAATATCGTCGAGCAGTATGCAACTGTGATATACAATGGTCATGCACAGGGTTGTTATGGTATTGATGCAGTGGCCTGGTCGCCGGATGGTCGATATGTGGCCTCAGCTGGTGATGATAACCGTGTACAGGTCTGGGATGCGTTTACTGGTCAGTGCAAGGTTATCTATGAAGGACACCTGGATTGCTGGGTATTGGCGGTAGCCTGGTCGCCGGATGGTGGCTGGATCGCGTCTGGTGGCGACGATATCCATGTATGGAGCGTCAAAACTGGCATGTGCCGGCAAATTTATCATAAGCATGAGTATATGCAACATTGGATCGATCATATTGACTGGTCGCCTGATGGATGTGTGATCGCATCTACCAGTACTGATGCTGTCTTACATATTTGGGAGGTCTGGACGGGATTGACTCTCCAGACTCAACGGCATCCTGGTAATGAAGAGGCATGCAGAGGTCTTTTGACGAATGCCCTTGCATGGTCCACAGCTATCCCTGCTACTCTACCGGGTGAGCGCTCTCTGGTATTTGCTAGTTGTGATAAAACTGTAAGTCTGATCAGGTTGCTATAGAGGAGAAAAGAAGAATGGAAGCACGTTTCATTACTGATAGGCAGCAGTGGAACGACTTTGTGGCGAAGTCGCCCTATGGAAATATTACTCAGTCGTATGAGTGGGGAGAGCTCTCGAAGGATGTCGGTTCCCAGGCATTGCATATTGGCGTGGTGGACGATCAGAATAATCTGTGTGCGGCGGTACTGCTGCTGGTCGTCAAAATGCCGATGTTGCGGAGTTCCTTTTTCTATGCGCCACGTGGTCCCATAATTGATGATCCAAACGCACCTGCGATGGGAGTATTGCTGAACTTCGTGAAGAGCGAGGCCCGCAAGTATGGGGCGTTTATGCTCAAACTGGAGCCGGGTGTCGATGCCACCGATACGCGTTGGATCGCGGCCCTGGAACGCCGTGGTTTCCAACCCTCAAGCCAGTTCTTACATATCCGCAATGAATGGATTCTCGATATTCGCCCTGATGAAAAAGATATTTTGGCGAATATGAAAGAGAAGTGGCGTTATAATATTCGTCTGGCATCCCGCAAAGGTGTCACCATTCGCGAGGGACATGGACGGCAGGACCTCGAAATCTTCCATCTTATTTTGCAGGAGACGGCTGAGCGCGATCATTTCTATATCCATGATGTCGATCATTTTGAATTATTGAGCGAACTGTTTGAACAGGATGATCGCTATGCGCTATTGATCGCTGAACACGAAGGAAAAGCCATTGCGGCTATCGTCCTGATGAGGATGGGTAAATGGTGCTGGTATCGCTATGGCGCATCCTCCTCCAAGAGTCGTAACCTGATGCCCAATCATCTCTTGCAGTGGATGGGTATGCAGTGGGCCAAAGCACATGGCTGCGAATATTATAATTTCCTGGGTATTCCTAATTCGCTTGAGGAGCCAGAGGCACAGCGAGATCCACTCTGGGGTGTCTATAGTTTCAAGCGTGGCTTCAATGGTTTCTCTCGGCTGTCGCTACCCGGCTACGACCTGCCCTACAATCCCGTTCTTTTCAAGGCGTACCGGAGCATGCTGGACTTCAAGAATTGGCGTGCTGAACGTGCCAGCAAAAAAGAACGCGCTGCGGAGGCGAAAGAAGAAGAGAAACAAGTTGAGGCAAAGGTGGCGGCCAGGTCCGTACCTGTTGCTCGCAAAGCTTGATGTAAAGAGTCTATTTTTCCCTGGCTGGCAGGCGCTTACGAGCCTGCGCCTGCGCCTGTTATATTACATGGGGTACAAAAAGTTCGAAGAACTTTTTGTACCCCATGTAATATAAACCTTTTGAGCACCTCGGTGCGAAAAGTCATACACAAGTATTGTGCAAGACATCAGTAAGCAAACATCAAAACGTTTGCTTACTGATGCGGTTTACTTTTCAGTTTCAGATTCGCTCTTACTGGCGATCTGAACCTTCCCTTCTCCATTGTTGAGGAGGTTGCCTTCAAAGCCGATGGAGGGGAGTAACTGAGCCTGAGCCTGGGTGGTCAGGGGAAGAGCCCAGAGTTTGATAAAGCCAAGGGCGGCATTGTGGTCAAATTGATCACCACTATCATAGGTTGCCAGACCAATGCTGTAGAGTGAGTTCTCGGATTTGCGTCCCACGACCTGACAGCGGCCACGCGAGAGTTTCACCCGTACAGTGCCTGAGACAAAACGCTGTGTGCTCTGTACAAATGCGGCCAGATCCTGATGCAGGGCACTGTACCACTGACCATTGTAGATGACGCGGGCATATTCAGCGGCGACCGTTTCTTTGAAGCGGACCTGTTCACGGCTCAATGTTAATGATTCCAATGCATTATGGGCGGCATGGAGTACAACAGCACTCGGAGCTTCATAGATCTCGCGGGATTTGATGCCAACCAGGCGGTTCTCGATGTGATCGATACGCCCGATGCCATACTTGCCGGCCTCACTATTCAGGGTCTCGATCAGCACATAGCCAGGGATCTCTTCTCCATCCAGCGCGACCGGAATACCATTCTTAAAGGTAATCTCATAATATTTGGGAGCCAGATCGCCCAGGGCATCGGGATCGCTGGTCCAGGCATAGACCTCTGCGGGCGGCTCGGCCCAGGGATCTTCGAGGATACCACATTCGACGCTACGGCCCCACAGATTCTGGTCTACCGAGTAAGGATTAGCAACGGTCGTTTTGAGGGGAATGTTATGCTCGGCGGCATAAGCCAGTTCGTTATCACGGGTCATACCCCACTCGCGGACAGGAGCGATGATCTTCAGATCAGGGGCCAGCGTATTGATTGAGACATCGAAGCGTACCTGATCGTTGCCTTTACCCGTACAGCCATGGGCAACGGCGACCGCACCCTCCTGACGAGCTACTTCAACCAGCAAGCGAGCGATCAAAGGACGTGCCAGAGCTGTTGCCAGAGGATATTGTCCTTCATAGATTGCGCCAGCCTGCAGGGCGGGCCAGACAAAATAACGGACAAAATCTTCACGGCCATCCACAATCAACGACTTGACGGCCCCAATCTGAATGGCACGGTCAGCAATCTCTTGCATATTGCGCTCATTACCGACATCAACAGTAACGGCGATAACATCGAGGTCATATTTTTCTTTGATCCAGCGAATAGCGACTGAGGTATCCAGTCCACCAGAATATGCGAGTACAACGGTTGCCATATCTATTCCTCCTCCAGAATATGAATAAGGGATGTTCCAACAAGTTGTTGGATAGCTGTTTTAAAGGTTGTGGTGCGTTGTTGCCAGTTCTCTTGCGCCTGCTCCAGGCGTTGTTGAGCCAACTCCAGTCCCGGGTTGCCAGTGCCACCCAGATGACTGCGAGCTTTCAGACGTGAAACTAACTGTTCCTGGCTCTCAGTGGGGAAAGGGATATGTTGATCGAGTTGAGCGGTCACCTCTTTGCCTACGATACGGTAGGCATCGCGGAAAGCCATCTGCTGATTGGTCACCATCTCATAGGCGCGGTCGGTCGCAAATAACTCAAAGGTGCAGGCGGCCTGTAAACGCTCTTTGTTGACAGTAACATGATCGATCACCAGAGCACAAATATCCAGCGTCTCCTGGGCCAGATCCAGCGCCTCCATCAACGGTCGTTTGGTTTCTTGGTAATCCATATTAAAACCGGATGGCAGGCCAGTGACCAGACCGAGAATATGTTGTTGATGGGCCAGCATCGTCTGAGCACGACCGCGTACCAGTTCCATAATATCCAGATTGCGCTTTTGCGGCATGATACTACTACCAGTGCAGACCTCTTGTGACACCTGGAAAAAGCCATATTCGGCAGTGGTAAAGAGCAACATATCCTGCGCGAACTTGCTGAGATCCAGCATAATCTGGGTCAGAGCCTGCACGATAGCAGCTTCGATCTTACCACGGGCGTTCTGGACATAGATGACATTGTTCTGGACATGGGCGAAGCCAAGCAGATCCGAAACAAGCTGGCGATCAATAGGAAATGGCACGCCATAGCCAGCGGCCGAGCCGAGCGGGGATTGATCATTGATCTCATACGCGGCTGCGAGCAGGCGCTCATCATCCAGTAAAGCTTCAACGAATGCGGCTGCCCAGAGTCCAACAGAGGAGAGCATACCGCGCTGCATATGAGTATAGCCAGGCATTGGTACATCGACATTGGCCTGAGCAAATCGAAGTAGCGTCTCGCATAAGTTGCTGAGTTTTTTGCTAGTCTGGATCAGCTCTTCTTTGCTATAGAGGCGTACATCGACCAGTACCTGATCATTGCGTGAACGGGTGGTATGGATTTTTTTGCCGGCGGGTCCGACCTTCTCGGTCAGAAAGTTTTCGACACTGGTGTGGACATCTTCATCCCCGGGTTGAATAACAAACGCATGCGTTTTCTCTTGTTCTAAAATCTCATGCATGGCCTGTTGGAGAGCCTGCAGTTCTTCATCTTCGAGGATACCAATCTGCCGCAACATAATGGCGTGGGCCAGCGAGCCCCAGACATCGTGGCGGATCAGACGGTCGTCAAGCAGGCTATTTTGCGCGGAGGTATAGCGCTCAACCTGTGCGTTGATGCTATAGCCTTTTTGCCAGATTTTTGTCATCTCTGTGACCTCCTTCGTTGGTGAGAAGGAAGGAATTGAGAGCAATAAAAAACCCCCGTCCCTTCCGTCGCTTTTGAAGGGACGAGAGTGCAGGGGATTTACCCTATCACGCCCGTGGTACCACCCTAATTGTCTTTCTGGTTGTATTTACATAGACCGTGAAAGACCACTTTTCCTGGTTGAGTCATACGTGGGAACCACCCACCTGTCCTACTTGCTCCTGGCAGATCCGCAGAATGCGGGGTGCTCATCAAAGCTTTCTTCGGTCAACTGCTCACGAATGCGTTTTGAGAAGGCATCACCATTCCGAACTTCCACTCTTCTTCGGATCGCTGTCGGCTGCTACTCTCATACTAATTTCGCTCGACGCAGGTTATGTTTTGTATTAGAATAACAGTCCTCTTGAAAAATGTCAAATTTTTGCACGCCCCAGATGAGATTGCACCATTCCCGAGCTGATCTATAAATATAGTTGAAATTATAGTTGATGTGGTTGATTTTTGATGCATTTTTTAGCATCTTAGCAACCATATCCATCGTATCTATATAGAGCGGATGTGGAAGAACAGTGTACGAGTTCGAAAGGAGTATTGGAATGGGCGTTGTCACAAATTGGGGCACAGCTATTGCCTCATCTTTAGCCACGGCACTCTCACTTTTTTTTAGCTTTATTCCCAGACTGGTCGGCTTCCTGGTTATCCTGGTAGTCGGCTGGATCGTTGCTGCTATTCTTGAAAAAGCTGTTACTCTGCTTTTGCGCCGGGTCGGCTTTGACCGTATGAGTGACCGCATTGGCCTGACACGCTTCGAGCAACGGTTAAACATGCGTATGGACCCTGCAGCTTTGTTGGGCAAGATCGTCTTCTGGTTTGTCTTCCTGATCTTTCTGGTACCGGCCTGTAATGCATTGGAGTTGACTTCTGTAAGTTCCATTATCAACTCAATTGTCGCCTACCTGCCGAACGTGTTTGTCGCTATTGTAGTGCTCCTCCTGGGCATGATAGTCTCAACCTTTGCTGCTGACATTGTCATTGGGGCAGCCCCTCGAACTGGCGCTGTGAGTCCAAAGCTCTTAGCGAATATTGTTCGCTATGCAATCATCGGATTTGTGACCTTAGTCGCGCTGGAACAATTACAAATTGCACCTGTTTTGATTACAACCCTCTTTACCGCGATTGTCGGATCTATCGCCCTGGCCTGTGGCCTGGCATTCGGCCTGGGTGGTCGTGACAGTGCCAGGCATTTATTGGAACGTGGATCGGCAAATGTAGGTATGGCTGGCGGGCCAGCATCACAGTTAGATATGCAAGATCGCTTTAATCAGTCGCCCAGGACGGGAAGCACCATGGGTGGTACCGGTACGGGGACAGGCGCAGTGCCAAATACTCCCGTATCCACTCCCACAACTCCGGGTGTTGCTGGTGAACAAACGCGTACGAGAAACACGTATCCCGAGCAACAATCCTATTCCGGGCAGGCGAATCCTGGACAAAAGATACGCCCTGACCAGCAAACGCCGAATCGTTAACACATCTTGTTGACAACAAGTCAGTAGAACCAGAGATGGCCAGCAGATCTTTCTACTGGCCTCTTTGCTGTCTTTTTTTCATCTGGCATGCGGTGAAAGATAGTTATCGGCAACTATTTTGAGCTTGAGACGTATCTATGTTGATGCTATTATTATCTGTATATTTTTAAATTAAGCCAGGTGGATAGAAGGAGGCCTATTGTTATGCAAAGCCAGGAAGGCGATTACCATCCTCAATACCAATATGAGCCGGAACATGTTTCCACTGAAGAGCGCGTTGAAAATACTGATCCCCGCGAACATAGACAGCAAGCAGATAGCCCATCCTATACTGATAGCGAGTTCACTTTTAACTATCAAGATGGCTATAGCGGTCAGATATTTGAGGAGGATAGCTGGTTCCGTGAGGATAAGGGAGCCAAGCTGCGGCCCCGCTCCGAGCCACAACGTGGTAGCGGGAATATACTTCTGCTTCTAGGTATACTCCTTATCGGTTTTGTGCTGGGAGAGGTAGCCACGCAATTCATTGGCATAACGATAGCCTGGTTGATCTGGATACCAATTGCGCTTCTGGTAGCTGCAGGTATCTTCGTGGTGATCTCAAACTGGCGGGTTGTGGTAGCTCCTTTGCCGGTACAAACATTTCCCATTCAGGAACATGCCCGGCTCGTTATTGATAACTTTGCTGGCAACATCTCTGTGCGCAGAGGCGAGCAGTCCATGGTCACGCTAGCTCCAACAACGCATGCCAGTGGTCTGGGCAACCTATCGAACGCAATAAAGGTGAATGCCTATCAGCAGGGGGATAATGTTTCCATTGCCAGCATGGTGCCTCGACTCCTCTTTGGATTCAGGCGTGCTGATCTTGTGATTACCGTGCCTGAACAGTGCGACATTCAGTTGAAAAACGGTTCGGGCAAGGTGAGCATTAAGAATCTGACAGGTGAGATCAAAGTGCACACGGGAAGTGGCTCGATTGAGGCCGCAGCACTGCAGGGATCGCTTGCCCTGAAAACCGGGAGTGGTTCCGTAGATGTGGCTCATCTGCAAGGCCAGATTGCCATTAAGACCGGGAGTGGCTCGATGCAGGCGACGCAACTTGACGGCTCTATCTTGTTGTCCACTGGCAGTGGACCTATTGTTGTGGATGGATTGCGCGGTCAATCCCAGTTTACGACAGGGAGCGGTCGGATTGAGGCGCTGTCTGCACAACTCAAAGGAAATAGCACCTTTAAAACTGGCAGTGGCTCGATCAGCTTTTCCGGCACACTTGATTCTTTTGGGGATTACCGGCTGAAAACCGGGAGTGGACACATTAATTTCATTCTGGCTTCCCAGACCGCATTTAACCTGAAGGCAGCCACTGGTTCTGGCAGGATCATCAATGAGTTTGGGAGTGATGAAGTCGGGACTGGTCCACGGGCCCAACTGAGTGCTAAAACCGGGAGTGGTGGTATCACGATCCAGCGCGGACAGTAAAATCATCCGCTATGAGGGTGTGAATGTTAAAAAATCCTTAAGCTCATGGGTATCCCTTGACATTGTTTGGAGCGGTTTATATACTAATGGTGAACTGGTACAAGAAACATTGTCTGTAGTGACGGTAGACGTAAGTTTTGCCTGTAGTCATACAGAAAATCATACAGAGCAGCAAAGCTGTGAAAAGGCGTTATCATCGAGGAAGAGTAAGCAGTTGGCGAGCTACAGCGACCTGGAGAGAGGTGTAAGTCCAGGCATACCGACTGACTGAACACACCCCGAGAGCCTTGTGCGAGAATGCTTGCATTGCTACGATGGTCATCGTAGTGCCAGCAGAAGCACATCGGATTGTCCCATCCGTTATCCCGGGCACTTGATATTCTCATGTGAGCATCATTTCTACAAGCACGCTGAGATTATCAAATTGAGAGTCTGCCTGTATGGGCAGAAATGAGGATGGGACCGCGGATTTAACCTTCGTTCCTCGCTAAGCGAGGAGTGGAGGTTTTTTTATTTGTCTGAATGACGCAGAGAAGGAAGTTCGGCTATGTCAAATATGTCAAAACTCAATGGTGATCACATCAAACTGGCAATCCAAAAGGATGGACGTTTGACAGAAGATACGCGTAATTTGTTGCGCACAGTTGGCCTCCATTTTGAATCCTATAAACAACGTCTCTTTAGCATCTGTCGCAATTTCCCGATGGATATCTTATATGTACGTGATGATGATATCGCCGAATATGTAGCCGAAGGTATCGTGGATCTGGGTATTGTCGGTCGGAATCTGGTGGTTGAGTCTGAGAAGCCCGTTGAAGAGATCCTGCCTCTGAACTATGGACATTGCAGCCTGAAAGTAGCGGTGCCTGCTGAGAGCGGGATCACCTCGATTGAACAGCTATCAGGTTGCAATGTTGCGACATCCTATCCCGTCACCACGAGCCGTTTCTTTGCTGAACGTGATATTGATGTCAATGTGATCACCATCAGTGGCAGCGTAGAAATCACGCCCGCGCTGGGAGTTGCCACAGCCATTGTCGATCTTGTCAGCACAGGCAGTAGCTTGCGCCTCAACGATCTGGTTGCCATCGACAACGTTCTGGATTCGCAATCCACCATCATTGGCAACCGCACCTCGCTAGCGGACAAGCAAAAAGCGATTATCATCGAACGCCTATTAACGCGTTTCCGGGGTGTCATGGCGGCCAGCGAATATAAGTACGTAATGATGAACGTACCGAGTGCATCCTTAGAATACATCTCAACCATCATGCCCGGCCTGAAATCTCCTACGGTTTTACCCACCGCAGATGCCGACTGGATGGCCGTCCATACTGCTATACGTGAAGACGTCTTCTGGGATGCCATTGAAGAGCTTAAAAAGCTAGGGGCACAGGGTATTCTCGTCTCATCCATCGAGAAAATGTTCGTCTAGCAGCTTGTCGGAGAGAAGCAAGCCCTCCTGTCTGTAAACCACAATACTCTAGAGTCTGCTCATGGGTTGCGCAACCCGTGAGCAGATGTCAGGTGAGGGATAAAATAATCTTATTTAGATCCATTCGTACTTAAGAGCCGGATAGCCGCTACGTAAGACTGCTGACTGTTGCCTACTCTATCTCGCGAATGCCGCGTAAGAGCAGCGGCAAGCTGTTTAGCACCACCATCATCAGCCCACCGAGCAGGAAGACCGAAGTCGGGCCGAATTGGTCGCTGAGCCAACCAGCGAGCACGTAGCCAACAGGGAGCATGCCGAGCGCGCCGAGCTGATCAACGCTGACGACGCGGCCCAGCTTCTCGTTGGGGACCAATTCGTAAAGCAGGTTGGCCCATATCATGTCCATGGTATTGATACCGAAGCCAACGCCAAAGGCGGCGGGCAGCACAACAAAGACGAGTCTGTTCTGTGCAATGGGCAGACTGAACACAAGCAGAGCTAAACCGCTGAGAACGTAGGCGAGGAAAGCGATGATGCCGCGATGGCGCAGGCGCACCTGGCCGACAAAGATGGCCCCGACTATGCCTCCGATGGCCGCGCCGGTGGTAATCGCGGCCAGGAGCCAGGGGCCGCTTTTATACACGGCGAAAACGAGCCTGGGTAACGCGACGGACATGGCTCCTGCATACGCCACAAGGCCGAAAGTGGCAGCGAGAAGCGACCAGCGCAGCCAGGTCGAGTTGAGGATGGTGCGAAAACCATCGCGCATATCCAGAAACATCCCTCGTAGCCCATTGGCCGACGTCGTGGCAGGCTTTTGAACGGTACGCGGCAACGAGCGTAGCGCCAGGAGTGAGCAGACAGAGACAACAAAGGTGAGCCCGTCGAAGGCGAAGGCCGCGCTCGCAGAACCGTTGGCCAGCGCGATCAAACCCGCACCTAGCAGCGGCCCAAGGAAGTTTCCAAATTGTAAGCTGAGTGCGGTCAGTGTGTTAGCTGAGGGGAGATGGTCTTTTTCAACCAGATCCGGGGTGATGGCGCGATACGCCGGATTGAAGATGGAGCGGCAGAGGCCAAAGAGCACCGCCAGCACAAAGAGATGCCATATCTGAAGCAGATGCAGCCAGGCCAGGACCGCGATAGCCAGCACTGTCAGGGCACGCCCACTGTCCCCGCACAACAAAAGCAGACGGCGCGGCAGACGGTCCGCCGCGACTCCGCCAAAGAGCGTGAACAGTAATTCAGGAATCATCTTCGCCATCAAAAAGAAGCCCATAGCCAGACTTGAGCCGGTCAACTGGTAGACTACAACCGCCAGTGCCATGGTGAACGCGCCATCGCCCAGTGTCGAAATGGTCTGCCCCAACCAGAACCAGGCAAAGGCCCGCGAGAAAAGGGCTTGCGTTAGGCGCAGACCCTTGCGTTGTGTTGTCACTGTGTTCATACTCTTTCTTCTTAGCGAACTAATGGGCGTTGAGCAGGAGCGGATCGCTGGCGCTGGTCTCTATGGGAGGTAGCGTGTCGCGGTATTCGTCCCATGCCTGGATGGGGAGCGTGTCAAGCTTTTTCTCGACCATGGCCTTGAGGAAGAGGCGCATCTGTTTGATCCTGGTGATCAAATGGATGTTGCAGTCGATGGCCAGACGGCGCATGTCGTAGTTCTGGTCAAAGTCGCGTTGCAGGCGGCCCGCTACGATGACGATTGCCAGATCGATCTTTTGGGCTCGGAAGGCCTGTTCGATACTCTCACCCTCAGCCTGTGGCTCGTTGTGCAGCAGAGTGGCAGCAATCTGCCGCTCCTGCAAGAATTGCCAGGTCTCCTGCGGCGCATAGAGTGGGAGGCCCGAGGCTTGCAGATATGGCAGGCTCGGGATGAGCGCCATGTGCTTCTCTTCTCCATGCAGGCTGATAAAGATACCTTTTTGCGGCAATGTTCCACCCGAGGCCAGCATGGCCTGGAGATAGGCTTCCTCGATGTCATTGCCGAAGCAGGCGACTTCTCCGGTCGATGACATCTCGACGCTGAGCACTGGATCTGCCCCGGTCAGGCGCGAGAAGGAGAATTGTGGTGCCTTGAGGGCCACAAATGCTGGTTTGGGCACGCTAATCTCAGCAATCTCTTCCTGGCTGAAGAGGGTATCGATAAAGAGATCCATGAAGTTGATGTCAGTGACCTTTGAGATAAATGGGAAGGTACGTGAGGCTCGCAGGTTAGTTTCGATGACATATACCTGCTTGTCTTTGAGCAGGAATTGAATGTTCACTGGACCCGTAACTTCAAGTGCCTGGGCGATCTTCCGTCCAATCCCGGCAATCTCTTGCTGGATGGCCTCCGAGAGCGTCTGAGGCGGCAGAACGATGGTTGCGTCGCCTGAATGCACACCTGCATTCTCGATGTGCTCTGAGATCACGTAGGCCTTGATGTGACCATGTTGCGCCACGGCATCGAATTCGACCTCACGAGCGAATTCAAAGAACTTTGAGACGGTGACGGGATGTTCAGAGGAAAGGGCTGCCGCCTGTTGGGCATAATGCGCAAGCTCTTCGGGTGTGTCACATACCTTCATGGCATTCCCTGAGAGGACATACGATGGACGTACCAGGATAGGATAACTGACGCGCTGCGCAAAGGAGGTTAGTTCGTCGAAGGTGCTGAACTTGTTCCATTCTGGCTGCTGGATGCCCAGGGTATCCAGCAGTTGTGAAAAGATACTGCGATCCTCGGCTCGATTGATATTGGCGGCTCGCGTTCCTAAGAGATTACAGCCATAGGCCGCAAGAGCCTGCGCCCGGTTGTTTGGTGTCTGACCTCCCACGGAGACGATCAGGCCACCCGATTGCTCAAAGTCATAGATATCGGCAATGCGTTCGAAGGTCAGTTCCTCGAAATAGAGACGATCTGAAACATCATAGTCAGTTGAGACGGTCTCTGGATTGCTGTTAATGATGATGGCTTGCTTGCGATATTTCTTGAGCGCTTCCACAGTCATGACGCTGGTCCAGTCGAACTCTACTGAAGATCCGATGCGGTATGGTCCTGAGCCGAGCACAATCACACCATTATCGCCACTGGGCTGTACATCATGATGTTGTGCGTTATAGGTGAGATAGAGATAGTTGGTTTCAGACGGAAACTCTGCTCCCAGCGTGTCGATCTGGAAGACCGAAGGAGTGATGTGATAGCGTTTGCGCAATGCGCGTATCTCAAGTTCATTGCTGCCATTGAGCGTGGCTATCCGTCTGTCTGAGACACCGATTTGCTTGAGGGCTTGCAGTTGGGCGGCATCCAATATGCTCTCACTTGTAATCACCTGCTCATGTTCCAGAATATTCTGGATACGGTAGAGGAACCAGGGATTAATGCCGGTGATGGCATGGATCTCTGTGGGCGTCATACCTTTCTTGAGTGCCTGTGCGATTGCGAAGGGGCGCTTTGGAGTCGGGGTATGCAAGTATTTTTTGAATTCAGCCTCATCCGCGAAGTAGTCATCCGGCGGGATTGCGCCTTCAAAGTTCTGCTCCAGCATACGGAGCGCTTTTTGATAGGCCTCTTCAAAGGTACGCCCAATGCCCATGACTTCGCCGACCGATTTCATGCCGGTGCCAATCGTCTCCTCAACGCCGACAAACTTATCGATATCCCAGCGCGGTATTTTTACAACCAGATAGTCAAGGCTGGGTTCAAAGCAGGCTTTGGTGACGCCGGTAATCTGATTGGCGAGTTGAGTCAAACCATAGCCCAGGGCTAATTTTGCGGCGATATAGGCCAGGGGATAGCCAGTGACTTTACTGGCTAAGGCTGAACTGCGTGAGAGGCGAGCATTCACCTCAATCACATAATATTGCTTGCTTAAAGGATCAAGGGCGTACTGGACATTGCATTCGCCGACGATGCCCAGGCTTCTGACGATCTCAATCGCGGCTGAGCGCAGCATATGGTATTCATCATTTGTCAGCGTCTGGCTGGGCGCAATCACAATCGACTCCCCGGTATGAATACCCAGGGGGTCCATATTCTCCATATTACAGATAGTTATGCAGTTATCATAGCGATCTCGAACGACTTCATATTCTATTTCTTTATAGTGATGAAGATATTGTTCAACTAAGACCTGTGGTGCAAATGAAAGTGCATGCTCAACAATATTTCTGAGGTCTTCGTGGGTATGGGCGATGCCCGATCCCTGTCCACCCAGCGCAAATCCGGCGCGTATCATCAACGGGAAGCCGATTTTCTCGCCCAGTTCTAAAGCCTCTTGTAACGTGGTTGCGCTCTGGCTCTTCGGGGTTGGGATGGAGATGGCATGGAGATGTTCCGCGAATTTTTGGCGATCTTCAGTAAGAATAATAGCTGAGATGGGCGTGCCCAGAATTCGTACATTATGCTTTGTGAGTATCCCTTGCTCGTGGAGCTTGATACCGCAATTGAGGGCTGTCTGACCTCCAAAGGAGAGCAGAATACCGTCGGGCTGTTCGCGCTCAATGATCTTCTCAACAAAGTAGGGCGTCACTGGCAGAAAGTAGACGCGATCAGCCAGTTGCTTTGAGGTTTGAATCGTCGCGATATTGGGATTAATCAGGACGGTCTGGACGCCTTCTTCCTTTAAAGCTTTCAGGGCCTGAGAGCCGGAATAATCAAACTCGCCCGCCTGACCGATCTTCAGGGCACCCGAGCCCAAAAGCAGCACTTTCCGTAATTGTTCCATTAAATCTTCTCCAGGAAGTAATCAAAGACCCACTCAGTATCCACCGGCCCTGGTGCTGCTTCGGGGTGAAATTGTACCGACATAAAAGGTTGCGAGGCATGGATGATGCCTTCGTTAGTGCCGTCATTGGCATTGGTAAACCAGGGTTCAAAGCCAGGAGGAACATCGGCGACCACAAAGCCATGATTCTGGGTGGTGATATAGCAGCGTTGGCTATCGCGCATCACACAGGGCTGATTCTGACTGCGATGTCCAAACTTCATTTTTTCAGTCTCGCCGCCTGCCGCCAGTGAGAGCAGATGATTACCCATGCAGATACCAAGCGTCGGGATCTTATTGTCCAGCGCCTTGCGTACAGTTGCTACGGTCTTGTCCGCGAATTTGGGATTACCGGGACCATTCGAGATCAGGATGCCATCGAAGTGAAAATCATTGGCGCTCGAAAAGAGATCCCAATCCCAGGGGACGGTCATGACTTCAACGTTGCGCTTGAGCAGGCAGCGTACAATATTTTGTTTGGCCCCACAATCGATCAAAGCAATCGTCTTCGGACCCTGTCCAATTTTGGTGATTTGCCGGGTCGAAACCTGAGCGATCAAATTCTCCTGATTGGGATCGTAGAAGGGAATATCCTCGTCAAAGACAATCTTTCCTAATAGTGAACCATGCTGGCGAATATGTTGTGTCAGCAGGCGTGTATCCTTGATTTGTAGGGCGGGAATATTCTCTTGCTTCAACCACTCGCTCAGCGTCATCGTACTCTGGGCATGCGATGGGGTATCGATATAATTGGAGACGATCAATCCACTGGTATGAATATGATCATCCTCCCAACTCTGAGAGGTTGGCACACCATAACTGCCTGCCAATGGATAGGTCATGATCATGATCTGGCCCGCGAAAGAGGCATCAGTGAGCGCTTCTGGATAGCCAACCATACCGGTACTAAAGACAACCTCGCCAGCGCGTCCTGTTTCCGCTCCAAATGATATGCCTTCAAACTGCATGCCATCTTCTAAGATCAATTTTCCATAGCGTACAGGACGTGTTGTTTGCGCTGGCTTAGATAATATTTGCATTTGCATGGATGGTCCTTTCTACTGCTTTCCTGGGATGAGCAGGAGGATATGCAGAATATAATGATTGGTCAACAGAAATAAGGATAGGTGCTAGCGCATTGCACTGGTGGCTAGTGATTACACGTAGCAATGATGGTAGTAGGATATGCCTGCTTGCTTGAACATGTTGATCGCTGCTACATGAAGCTCATGCGCTCTTGAGGGAATTTTGATAGGCTGCATATGTTGCACCTCTCCTTTCCTGTTTATATGCTCTTTGGATTGATCATCCTATGACTGGCTACGCATTAGGATGGGCCAGCAAGAGCAAAGAAAAAGTCGGAATGTTCTGGAAGGTGCAGAGGGTAAAAAAAATCCTCGCTCCCTCCAAAATCTGAAGGGACGAGAATAAGGACTCCTGAAGTATTCAACTTTCATGGAGCTATGCCCGTGGTACCACCCCAATTGTCTCTCGGGCGCTCTTTGCAAGTGCCGTGAAAGACCACTTTTTCCTGGTTGAGTCATACATGGGAACCACCCACCTGTCCTACTTGCTCTCGATGCAACCTGTATCGTCGCAGATGCAGAAAGCTTTCTTCGGTCAGCCGCTCACGAACGCGTTCTGAGGATACATATCCATTCCGAACTTCCACTCTTTTTCGGATCGCTGTTGGTTGTTGTCCTCATACTAATCTCGATCAGCGCGGGACTATCTATTTTTCGTTTCATTCAAAAGCTTACCATTGTCCTCCCCAAATGTCAACGCACAATCTCCTCAAATCAGGGCTTTTCGGTATACCCGAAAGTCCTGAAAAGCCAAAAAAGATGCCATTTCTTGCTAAAATAGGAAAATTACAAACTACCTATGAAAGCGAGAAACGGCTTGAATGTACCTTACCATATTCGACGGATCAGAACAAGAGAGCCACCAATCCCTGGCGAGAGATGCAGCCTCATT
>NZ_BIXY01000002.1 GCF_008326305.1 Dictyobacter arantiisoli
TATGCGGTATTGTCGGCGATTTCTCGCCGGTATTCCTCACCAGGGGGTAGATAGCCCACGTGTTCCTCACCCGTCCGCCACTCTCTTCTTGCGAAGAGCGTTCGACTTGCATGTGTTAGGCACGCCGCCAGCGTTTATCCTGAGCCAGGATCAAACTCGCCATCCAATTTTATATATAACAGATACTCAACGAGCATCAGTCAATTGCATGCGAAAAGCGATCATGGCCAAGTTACAAAAACATGGCATTTGTTCGCAGATTATGTTGTTGTCTTAACCTATGCATTGCTGCATATCCAAGACTGAATTGACAGGAGCTATAAATTTTTCTTTGTATAGTTCCAGTTACTGTTCTGCTTTCCACTCTTCAGTTGTCAAGGTACATCTGTCTGTAAGGCAAGCGTTTCGTGTTTTTCTGTTCGCTCGCTTCAGCTCCCGTAGTATCGCATATCCCTTGTGGTTTGTCAAGCGTTTTTCCAGGGGAATTTGCGCCTGCGCTGAAATTCATTGTGCTCATCGTTCGTGCTGTCTCCAGCAGGGAGACGATCCGAAAAAAAGAGCCAACAGCTCCCGGCAATCTCAACCAGGTTGGGAAGCGCGTGAGAGATGCATAATCTCAGAGGAGCCACATTACCGTGGCACAAAGGATGTTCGAACAAACAGGAGCACAATCCCTTCAAAAAGGAAGGTGTGATTGTTTCGTTTCGACAGCTCGCTGATTATGCCACAGTGGGATTCGCTTGTCAATACTTTTTAGTACGAAATTTATAAATTGTAGAGAAAGCCGGGTTTCCATATTGAAAAACATGGAAACCCGGCTTTCTCTACAATTTATGTGCTCACACTACCAGAACATAGGTACTAGCTTAGCGATGTATGGTTCTATTGACCTAATCCCATCAGTCCTTTTGTATCAGTGATAGGGGTCGCATTCGCAGGCGTAGTGATCGTAACAGGTTGGTCAAACTTGCTCAGATCAATTGTTGTGCTCAGGGATGTCTTAGCAATAAAAGCTTGTACCTTTGGAATTGTGGTGATCTGCAAAAAGCTGCTGTCGATTACCAGATTAAGATTGAGTTTGGTGCGCTGAACATAGAATTTGTTCTCATCAACCCAGACATCCACCACAGCCAGAAATTGTTTGGCGCTGTTCAGGACGGAATCAAGGTTTTGCTGCCCTCCAAAAGAACTTGCCAATTGAGGATTGGATGTAAGCAGTTGCTTCAGCGCGGTCTTATCCAGGGTAGCAGTCAGATGGCGTAAGCTAACACCATTGAGTGTTTCGGTCTGGTGGTCAACAAGTTTGACGTTCTCGATTAAACCAATCAAAGTTTTTTGATCCAACGTCGCCCCGGAGAAGACATTGTTGTTTCCAGTGTTAAACTGTTTTTTATTAATAACATACCATTTGCCCTGGGCATTCTGGATGTATGCATTGTCGCCTTTAACGACTTCAGAGTGCTTACTCTTCTGCGAAGCTGCATTAATATTTAGATTTAATTGTGACTGATCAGGTAAAACTTCATCACCAGAACCGGTTATGGTTACATTTGTATTGAGTGCTTGAGGTGATGGGCTAGATTTGGTCGTAGCCTGCCCGGTGCTGGCTGCCTGGACACTTGAATTAGAACTTAGATCCAAATGCGCTGACTTAAGACTCTTCATCGCATCGGCGCTTTTCTGCAATACTTGTAACGGTGTAAGATCACTGGCCGATTTGCCGCTGGTTGAGCCAACATTTACCTGGCTACATGCACTTAGCATCAGAGCAAACAGAGCTATGAATAGGAACATGAAAGAAGATTTTTTCAAGACTTTCATGATAAGACTCCTTTTTATATACTAATAAATTATGTAAAAATGTCATTGCTATTATTGAATACGCATCTATACTCTCCAAGAGTTTCAGGTTTACAGGGGTTTTAGCACCTAATTAAAGCTATCCAGAAAAACCTGTCAGGAAAAGCTGTAGCAGAATGCCAGAGTATATAGAGTGGCGTGATAATATAGGAAGAGATACTGCCTTTTTTCCGGTCCAGCGTGATCAAATACACGAATAATTATTATTGGAGAGCTCAGACTATGGTCAAAAAAGCATTCTATTTACGCATTGATGATGACATCGAATTGAAATTACCAGACGAACGGGATGCCACAGCACTGTTTCAACTGATCGATACTAACCGTGCTTATCTCCGGCAATGGTTACCCTGGGTGGATTATACGAAAGCAGAGGAAGATGAGCGGGCATTTATTCGCATCTGTAATTCACAATTTCAGGACAATCAGAACATCACCTGTGCGATATGGTATCGCAACCAGATTGTGGGCTCCATTGCTTATCATTTATTTGATTGGGCTAATCGCAAAGTAGAAATAGGTTATTGGATCGCTGAACCTTATCAGGGCAAAGGCATCATGACGAAATCCTGTCAAGCTCTTATCGCGTATGCTTTTGATGAATTGAAACTGAATAAGGTGGAAATTCGTGCTGCAATCGATAATCATCGCAGTGCAGCAATTCCACAACGCCTGGGCTTTGTTCAAGAAGGCGTTATTCGCGAAGCGGAACGGCTCAATAACCGCTATATTGGATTGCGTTTATTCGGTCTCCTTGAAAGAGAATGGCGAGCACAACAATAATGCAATCTACAGAGTGACTCAAACTATACAGTACTGTACAACCCTGCCAATCTCAAAACGTAAGTAATGTTGCTGTAAAGAGATAGAGTGTAATCAGAACGTTTTCTATCTCTATAGATAGGGATGGAATAGAAATCTATGCACCAACGACAAAGCCACATTTTCAATAGACGTAGCGCGCGCGCCATATTCTATGTATTGATATTGGCAGGCATACTTGCTATCTTATTTCCCGGGAGTAATCCTGCGTTTGCCGATAGTACACCGGGAGGCAACGTTACTGATCCTACAATCCGGGCCGTAGATATAGCTCAACCAGCTGTCGTCCGTATCATCACAGCGGTTAATGGGCAACTAAAAGTTCAATTTTCGGCTACAAATAATGTTACCTTTCCCCAGGCGACCAATAGTAATTATGAAATTGATTTATCTGGCACTGGGACGTTTATCACGAGCCAGGGTGATATCCTGACGGCTGATCATGTTGTCAGTCCACCGCAACAGGATCTGACCACAGCTCTTTATAATCAGGCGGCCCAGAATATCGCTGATTATATGAATCAACACAACCTGAATGGTGGCACACAAATCACAAAAGATCAGGTTGTCCAACAACTGACGAGTGGACAACTCAAGTCAACCTCAAATTATCAGAAGCCTGGCAGCTCGGTATTCTTAAGCACTGCTTATACCAGCAAGACAAACGCACAGGATTTTAAAAGCCTGCCAACTGGCATTGGCATCAATGTGGATAGCATAAAAAAGGAAAGTCCCCCCAATCAGGAGGATACCGCGATTATCCATGTACCGCTGACCGATACGTTAAGCGCGCCGATCAGCAGCACCGCCAATGTTAATTCACAGGACAAATTGACGATCATCGGATTTCCAGGCGATGCGGACATCAGTCAGGCTCCCGACGGACTGCTGACCCCATCCCTCAATCAGATTTATGTCAGTTCATTGAAAACGAGTAGCACAGGAGCTCCTTTGATCCAGGTTGGAGGCAATGTGGGACATGGGGATAGCGGCGGCCCGGCGTTGGATAATCAGGGAAATATTGTGGGTATTGTGAGCTTTGGTACGACAAATTCAGCCGGTGGCCTCGATGGTACCAGCTTTTTGCAGGCTAGCAGTAGCGCCCAAACAATGATTCAAAGTCTGAAACTGAATACTGCTCCTGGCACCCAGGAAAAACTGTGGAGTCAGGCATTTAATGAGTATGCAGCCAGCACAACAGGACATTGGCAGAGCGCCCAACAAGATTTTGCGAAGCTTCTCAAAAACTATCCATTATTCAAAGCGACACAGCCATTAGAGGCGTATGCTCAGACGCAAGCAAAAACTTCTGGCGCGGCAATCACCATTGCAACACCAACGCCCGCTGCCAGTCATACAACACCAGCAAAGGGCACAGCCGCCACTCCATTTAGCTGGCAAGCAATGGCAGCCACCATCGCCGCTATTGCCGTCGTGGTGTTACTGGCAATTGTGCTCTTTGGAATGGCGCTCCGCCAAAAGCGAAAACCAGGAAAAATCCTGGGTAAAAAGAAAGCATCGACAAATAGTAGGAATGCAACTGCGGCACAACCGGATATCCTGCCTGGTGCGCAGTCAAATCCACCGTCGATCCCTGCCGCGAATGGTGTGAATCCACCGGTCAATGTCAGCGGTGTAACTCCTGGCGTAGGACAAGAAACCCTGGCACTCAAAGTCTGGCCCTGTGGACATATGAATCGTCCCAATGCGCGCTTCTGTAGCATTTGTGGTGAGCTAGCGCCAACTCAGTCCTGACAGATGCAAAAAGAAGCGATCCTCCCAGAAAATTTCTTCGGGAGGATCGCTTCTTTTTGCATTATGCTGCTGTAAGGCAATGAGCAGTTCTTATGAGATCTTAACGAGCTGCTTGCCAAAATTCTCACCCTTGAGCATGCCAATAAAGGCTTTAGGAGCATTGTCCAGACCATCCGCCACGCTCTCGCGATATTTTAGCTTGCCCGCAGCAACGAGTTGGGACAACTCCTGCATCGCCTGAGGCCAGAGGTCGGTATGCTCGCCAACGATAAAGCCCTGTAATTTTACGCGACTTCCCAATAATGCACCAAAGTTTTTGATACCATATGGCTCGGTCGAGTTATATTGCGATACAAATCCACACAACGGCATGCGAGCAAAAGGGTTCAGACGGGTGAACACCGTATCCATAATCTCGCCGCCAACATTCTCAAAATTCACATCGATACCATCAGGGGTGGCAGCCGTCAGATCCTCAGCCAGATGACCGGCTTTGTAATCGACGCAAGCATCAAAACCCAACTCATTGACGACATAATCGCATTTCGCTTTACCACCAGCGATACCAACGGCGCGGCAACCGTGAGCCTTAGCTAGTTGACCAACCACACTACCGACTGCACCAGAAGCAGCCGAAACAACCACCGTCTCGCCAGCTTGCGGTTTGCCAATCCCAATCAAGCCCACCCAGGCAGTCAGGCCAGGCATGCCGAGCACACCCAGATAAGAAGAGGCAGGAACCCGCTCAGAAACGTTGACTTTATTCAAACCCTTACCGTTAGAGATACCATATTCCTGCCAGCCGAGATAGCCCAGCACATGATCATCAGCCTTAAAATCTGGATTCTTCGAATCCACCACCACACCGACCGTGCCGCCTATCATAACATCATTCAATTCCATACCCGAAGCATACGATTTAGCCGTGCTCATGCGACCGCGCATATAGGGATCAAGAGAAAGGTACAGGTTTTTTACCAGGATCTCTCCTTCTTTCAATGCGGGAATCTCGGCTTCAACAATCTTAAAATTACTCTCCTGCACCCAGCCATGAGGGCGGCTAGCAAAGAGAACTTGTTTATTCTTTGCCATTATCTTTATTATCCTTTACTATTATTACCAGTAGGAAACCCTAAAGGCATAACACCAGGCTGCCTTATTGTATTTCATTCTAACAGCCAATTCCCAATTATAAAGAAAAGACGAGTGGACGTTCAGCACTGAACGTCCACTCGTCTGGATGGGTACAAAGAGATGTCGAGTCGGAAGAGCTAAGCTCCCATGATATTATAACCGGCATCGACGAACATGATTTCGCCTGTGATAGCCCGAGCCAGATCGCTACTCAGGAAGAGAGCGGCATCTCCGACTTCACTCTGCTCGATATTGCGGCGCAGGGGAGCAACGTGGGCAACCTGTTCACGGAATCCTGACAGGCCAGAAACGCCACGTGCAGCCAGAGTATTTAATGGGCCAGCCGAGATAGCATTGACACGAATATTATGTTCGCCCATTTCAAAGGCCAGATAGCGCACACTACATTCCAGGGCGGCTTTAGCCACAGCCATAACATTATACTTCGGCATCACGCGCTCACTGGCCATATAGGTCAGAGCCAGAACGCTGCCGCCATGTTCCTTCATCAAAGGTTCAGCACGTTTCGCCAGAGCAACCAATGAATAAGCGCTAATATCGAGTGCGGTATGAAAGCCTTCACGGGTTGTCTGAAGGAAAGGATTCTCCAGCTCGCTGGCGGGAGCAAAGGCGACGCAGTGAACCAGAATATCCAGGCGACCGTCGAGAAGCTCGCCAGCTTTTGCGAACGCCGCATCGAGATCTGAGTCACTCTGAACATCGCAAGGAATCAGCTCGGTACCAGGAATCTTCGCGGCTAAATCGCGGACATACTTCTCCATACGCTCCTGATACGTTAACACCAGCTGAGCGCCTTCGCGAGCCAGGGCCTGAGCAATCGCCCATGCAATTGAGCGATGGTTAGCAACGCCAAAAATAAGGGCTTTTTTGCCTTCTAATAAGGGCATCTTCGTAATCTCCTTCTCGAAAGACACCAATCCATGATGATGTCACACAATCTATCCAGCAATCAAAGCTTAACGCTCAATCGGATAGCCACGATTCACCCAACCATTCATGCCGCGAGCCAGATTGTATACTTTTTTAAATCCCAGCAAAGAGGCAATTTCGGAAGCAGTCGCGCTACGCTGTCCCGACCCACACACGAAAATGACATCCTCATCGAGTGGTAAATTCTGCTCTTGCAACGCCTTTCCAAACGTATAAATGCCCTGAATAGGAACAAGGGATGCCTCCGCGATATGTCCATAGTTCCATTCATCGGTGGTACGCACATCAATAATACGAGTGCCGCCTTCTACCATACGTTTCGCATCATCGGTCCCGATTGTCTCGTATGGTAACACATCATCGTCATAATTATTTGCCATTGCTAGATTCTCCCGTTTCGTATTGCTCAAGCCAGAGACGGCCTAGCAAGGTGGGGGTGATCATATACTCATCACCAATAAAAGCCATGGTGAGAAGCCCCTGATCTTCCATCTCGCGGAAATCGTCGGTCGTGAGGAAATAAGTATGTAGGATGCGTGAGACATCGCTTTCAGGCAATTGTTTCCAGGCTTGCAAGACACGCATAACAGCAGCATATTTCGGGCTGCTATCATCAACGGCTCGCATAGACACACCTCTTTTCGTCCTACGTATACTATTCGTTTTTTATTCCTCATCACAGTGTAACAAATTCGACAAGAGAGGGCAAGGGCAAATGGCCGCCCACAGATTCCCGCCAAAATCAACGTTTCACGTGAAACATTGTTGAGAAACACGCAGATGCGGCACGAACGCACGTGAGTCCCACCTTTCCCTTCATCGTACCACCCTCTCGCCCCAACGCTCGCTGGCATGATGCGGGACGGATGAACCTACGGACAAGAGTATCGTACAGCCCAGAAAACCCGACCGCAAGGGTTCGGGCCTTCTCCGGCCGTTGCATCGTCACGATGGGATCAATGCCGGGATTGTTAACTTTTTGCTGGTTGGATTTTCTATTGGGAGGCAATGTTTCACGTGAAACATTACACGATAAACATTCTCATTATCAGGGGATGACGATAAGCTCCGATCCGAAGCCAGGTTTGATCATAAAATTTTCGGATGCTTCGTTTATCACTGGATCGACGTGCCAGAGGCTGGCACCATTATCAGCATCAAAGGCATAGAGATCACCGCGATTCTCAGCGCGGACATATAAGATGCCACGTTTCACGTGAAACATCGTGGGATAAAAATCAATGGCGCGTGACCAATGAAGTGCGCCGTCTACAAAATTTAAGGCCAGTAGCGTTCCTTCTTCTTCCTGGCAGAGGGATTCGGCAGCTCGCTGATAAGATCCTCGCAAACAGATATAGAGATGTTCTCCTTCGCTACAAGATGGGTGATAGTTGGTGACACCAACATGGTGTTCCCAGATTTCATGGCCGTCTCTGGCAGCCAGGGCGTAAATGGTGGTTGCGCCAGTGCAGAAAATATATTCACCTCTATAAAGGGGCTGCACAAAAATAGGATCGGCGAGGAGTGGCGATGCCCAATACCAGGTGCCATTTTCGGGGGCAATGGCATAGATATAGCTCCCCTCAGGATCTTTATCGGCGCTGGCGTAAATGCGGCCTCCGCTCATAGAGAGGGTCAAAACATTTTGACCCTTGGGAAGCGCTGTTTGCCAGCGCACCTGCGACGATTTGCTATCGATAGCATTGAGGATATGAAAGTGGGCCGAGTAGAGTATGGTATCAACTATAAGCAGACCGAGTGTGCCAAGATTCATTTCGTCCACCTGCTCTGTCTCACAATATGATAAGATTTCGCCGGTGCTGGCGGATAAGGCGTAAATGCTACCACAGCGCGCCAGCACATAGACGGTATCCTCAACGACCGTGAGGGCCAACAATTCGTTCAGTTGAATTCCATTGTCTACCTCATAGGCGGCGACAACCGTGGTCCAGAGCGGCACACCACTACTGCTCTGGAAAGCATACACAAAACTTTCTACTTGCGCCGAATATGCATACACAATATCTCCTTCAACGCAGATGGTTGGACCTAATCCTTCGATTGGCTGCTGCCAGAGTAGTGTCTGGTCATACATATTGATTTTATAAATCAGCGAGCGCCAGGCCAAATAGATACCACTACTTGATGTACGAGCTCGCTTCGCCAGAAGTTTTTCCATTAAAACATACTCACTTGTTACTGGCCCTTCTCGATGTTGTTCACGACATGGCTATCTGTTTTAAAGATAGACTGCGTCGCAAATCAAGCCATTTTACATGGCCGCACTGGTATCTCTTTCAATCGGCTTAGTCAGCGTTGGGGAGAGGGTCGTACGATGAACGAGAAAGCGCACCTCGGTTGCGACCTCGGCACGCACCTACAGTTCTCCATCATAATCTCATTCTTTGTGCGGTATTGCCCTTGCAGGTTAGCGCATGATCTCGCCTCCATTGACCAACAATACCTGACCGGTCATAAACGAAGCCGAGGAGGAGGACAGGAAGAGGGCCGTATTCAAAATATCTTCAGGCGTGCCCCAACGTTGTAAGGGCACCTGTTGAGCTGCCTGCTGCCGTGAAGCTTCAGAGAGTGTTTGAGCCCATTCATTTTCAATTCTTCCTGGCGCAATACAATTGACCCGTACACGCGGAGCAAACTCTGCCGCCAAACAGCGCGTCAAAGACATGATCGCTCCCTTACTCATAGCATACATCTGATTAGGTAAGCCAGCAGCTCCATCCAGGGCGCGATCCCAACCGGTCGTCAAGATAGAACCACCATCACGCATATATGGCTCAGCTTCGCGACAACAACGCCAGGTACCCAGCACATCAACGCCCATCATGCGCTCAAAAATTTCTATCTCACTCATGCCTCTGGTTTCCGCAGAATTGGCGCTTGCGCCAGCATTATTAATCCAGACATCGATTGGTCCCAGCAACTGATGCGCCTCCTCCACCAACTTTGTCACCTCCTCTGGATGGCTGAGATCAGCTCCGGCCAAAAATGCTTTCCCTCCCTGTTCGTTAATCTGACGCACAACCTCTTCCGCACCCTGTCTGGCGTGTCCATAATGTGCTAAAACTATCGCCCCCTGAGCCGCAAAACCAAGGGCCAGCGTTCGGCCAATACTTCGGCCAGCGCCAGTAATAACAACCGCTTTATCCTGAAACATACACGCAATTTCCTTGTCCATACTATCGCTTCGCTCTCTATCAATTATAGTCTCTCCTCTATTTTACCTTCCAGCGTAGCGCGGTTGCATATCTGATACTGTGAAAAAACTGCACAGTTATCCCGATCCCACAGATAGATCTTTCCGCGACTCTCTATTAGTGTTACACTGTTAAGATCAAGCTGGTCAATGGGGACATCTAGCTTTCACATGAAAAATCAGGATAGTGGAGCGCGGAGCTGCGCATATGGAAAGGAAAACTACCAGTATGAGCCAATCTATTACTTCCTCGGATTCATCTGTCTCATCAGTTCTGCCGCGTGATGAACAACGTGTACTTCTCCGCAAGTTGCGCAGTGAGATTCTCGCCCGCTATCGTCCACATATCAAAAAAGGAGCCGGTCCCATTCGTGTGATGGCCCGAATCGTTACTGAGTTAAAAGAGGAGTGCCGTCACCAACAAATCGACCAGGATATCATTGATGCCGAAATTGTGAATCGCACGATTGGCGATATCGATCTGCGCCTGGTAACCGAGTGTGAAGGCGAAGCAGGGAGTACGCTGGATTATCGAACCCTGGCCGATGAATTAGGTATTGCTCTCCCCGGCGCACAATTCAATGGCTATACGGCGAACGGTGAGACCTATCATTGGCTACGTGCCCAAATGCTTGAATGTGAAAAACTACTGCTCAGTCAGGGATATGATCCACGCATCTATGATATCTACGGCGTTGGTAATCCAGTACTGCGCGGTTGGATGGCTGAAGAGATGCAAAAATGGGGCATCCCGGTTGAAGCTCAACATGTCAATCTTAGCCTGGGTGCAATGAACGGTATCGATAATGTCTTGCGTGGCCTGGCCCATATTTATCGTACGCAAGGCACCACAGAATGGGGTATCTTGTTTCCCGAACCCGGATTTAACGTCCCGGAATGGCAGGCCCAGAGCTATGGCTATCATATCCATTGCTACAAAACTTTGCCTGAACAGCGCTTTAAAATCACCGCGACACAACTGGATACGGCGCTTGCCAGCGCACCAGATATCCGCGTGCTCTATTTGACAGTCTCAAATAATCCTACGGCCTTCTCCTATTCGGCCGAAGAATTAAACGCTCTGCATGCAGTACTACGCAAATATCGGGAACAGGATCGCCAGATTTATATTATCGCCGATCTGGCTTATATCGGCACCGGCAAACCTGAAGAGGATCGTGCCCGCATGGCGACCTTCGCCGCGCCAGATGTGCTGCATAATACTATCTTTGTCAGTAGCTTCTCAAAAACCCATACGCTCACCGGTGAACGCTTTGGCTGGGTAACCAGTGGTGATCCTACAGTCGCAGCCGCTATCGCAGTGAGTTGGACCAATGGCCTGGCAGCCCTGCCGGGAGAATGGCAACTGCGCTATATGGCTTATTACCGCCTCTTCCAGGACCGCCCCTGGCTGACAGAAAAACTACGCGCTTTCTACCATCTACGCCGTGCGCGCCTGATTGCTCAATTGCAGATGATCGATAAACAATATCAACTCTTCGACGAAATTTATGTGGATGATGATGCCACCGTCTATAACTGGAGCAAGCTCAAAGATGGCATTGATGCCTTTTCTCTCTTTGAACAAACCGGCATCGCCGGGGTTCCAGGCTCTGGCTTCGGCTACGATGATGAATATATCCGTTTCTCGATCGGCGTAATCCCTGTTAATCCTGCATAATATCGGTTTCACTACAAATCAACATTCTCACGCGTTGAGGGGTGCATCACAAAAATGGCATTCCCTGGGCGCGTGAGTCTTTTTCAAGCGCCAGGAACACATTATATCGCTATGAGAGTATCTCCCTATCAAACTATCAGCAATATTATGCCGCTTTTATTGCTATCTACTCTAAAAATCAGCTAAGTTGATAGACATATAGATATTTTACACACAGCCGTGAAACACTGCTATTCGTCTTGCCCATTAAAATCTCCACTTAGACATATTGCTAGTTTCGCTGTCAGGTGTTAATCTTGTAATGTTGAAATGAAGGGGACGGAAACTATTTGGGCGCATTCTCCCAAGTACGAGCGCAGCATTACCGGACAACCCTCATTGAGTATTTCAAGGTCGAAATGCGCCAGCGATTCATCTCGGCATAGTCTCAGGGTTTAAACATGAGCTGATCGACCCATTGCGGCTGTATTGTGAAAAGACCGTGGCACATACAAACGTTCCGATGATGCAACCATTTTTGATTTGTGGCCGACTATGAGTGGTACACCATAATGAGATGAAAAGATTAGCAGAGTAAGGAGACAACAACTTACTCACTATGGGCAAATTGTATACAGGGTTACAACACACAATAAGGAGAAAATGCTATGGCAACCCGCGTAGGCATCAATGGTTTCGGACGCATTGGACGTCAATCCCTCAAAGCAATTCTGGAAAATCATTCGGACGAGCTCGAGGTAGTGGCAGTAAACGACCTGACGGATACCAAAACCAATGCCCATCTATTGAAATATGACTCCACATACGGCCATTTCCCCGGCGAAATTGAAACCACAGAAGACTCGCTGATTGTCAATGGTCATACGATTAAAGTGATTGCCCAACGTGATCCTGCCCAAATCCCCTGGGGTGACCTGGGTGTCGATATTGTCATTGAATCTACCGGTCTGTTCACAGATGCTGCAAAAGCTTCGGCACACTTAAAAGGTGGCGCGAAAAAAGTCATTATCTCTGCCCCGGCCAAAGGTGAGGACCTCACAGTCGTGCTTGGTGTGAACGAAAATGTTTACGATCCAACTAAACACAATATTATTTCGAATGCCTCCTGTACAACCAACTGCCTGGCCCCGACAGCTAAAGTCCTTAACGACACCTTTGGCATTGAGCGCGGCTTGATGAATACCATTCACTCTTACACAAACGATCAACGCATCCTCGATCAGGTCCACAGTGATCTGCGCCGTGCCCGCGCTGCTGGCAACAGTATCATCCCAACCACAACCGGTGCGGCCCGCGCATTGGCTCTGGTGATTCCTGAACTCAAGGGCCGCTTCGATGGTATGTCATTGCGCGTTCCAACTATTACTGTTTCAGTAGTGGATTTCGTGATTACTACCCAAAAAGAGGCTTCAGTGGAAGCCGTTAATGATGCCTTCAAAGAAGCCGCCGCTGGCTCCCTCAAGGGTATCCTGGGCTATACCGATGAGCCTCTGGTCTCCGTTGATTTCCGTGGCGACCGCCGCTCGTCCATTGTAGATGGCCAGTCAACCATGATCCTGGGCGGCAATATGATCAAGGTATTGGCCTGGTACGACAACGAGTGGGGTTATTCGAACCGCGTTGCTGACCTGACCGCCTTTATTGCGAACAAAGGCTTCTAAATTTAGACCAGATGAATGGCGTATGTTACACACAAAAATCTGTGTAACTACGCCATTTTGTTTCTCTGGCATCTTACCTGTTGTCAGAGATAGTTACAGGACACTACCATGAGCAAAAAAACGATACGCGATATCGATGTTACTGGCAAGCGGGTGCTGGTCCGTGTCGATTTTAACGTTCCGCTGGATGCCAAACAACATATTACCGATGACAATCGCATTACCGCCGCTCTACCAACTATTGAGTATTTACTTGACCGTGGAGCTTCGGTCATTCTAATGTCACATCTGGGTCGCCCCAAAGGACAGGTCGTTGAGACAATGCGTCTGACACCGGTCGCCCAACGTTTGAGCCAGTTACTCAAGCGTCCAGTTGAGACAACAAACGATGCGGTTGGTCCTGAAGCTGAAACGAAAGCCCGTGCATTACAGCCAGGACAGGTCTTGCTACTGGAGAATCTCCGTTTCCACAAAGAAGAGGAGAAGAACGATCCTGAGTTCGCACGTCAACTGGCAGCCTTAGGCGATCTCTATGTTAATGATGCCTTCGGGACCGCCCATCGCGCCCATGCTTCCACCGAGGGAGTAACACATACACTACCCGGCGTCTCTGGCTTCCTGGTGGAGAAAGAGATTACGTTTCTGGGTAGCGTGTTGGAACATCCTAAACGTCCTTTTGCAGCCCTGGTTGGCGGTGCAAAGGTTTCGGATAAAATCGCTGTCCTGGAACGCTTGATCAATATCGCTGACATTATTCTGATCGGCGGTGGTATGGCTAATACGTTCTTAAAGGCGCAGGGCTTTGAGATCGGGGATTCCCTGTTTGAGGAAGCCAAGGTGACTGAGGCAAAAAGTCTATTGCAACAGGCCCAGACAAAGCATAAACAGTTTATTCTCCCTGTTGATGTGGTGATTGCTGATCGTTTCGCGGCGGATGCGGATCACAAGGTTGTGACGGCTGATAGCGTGCCACAGGGCTGGCGTATTCTGGACATTGGGCCTGCAACCATTCAGAAGTTCCGCCAGGCTCTGGGAAGCGCTCAGACGATCATCTGGAACGGAACCCTTGGTGTGGCTGAAATGCCTGCCTTCGCTAAAGGTACCAATGCAGTCATCGATCTCCTGGCCGAACGTACCCGCCAGGGAGCCACGACCATTATCGGTGGTGGAGACTCGGCGGCGGCCGTCGAGCAGGCTAGGGCCGCCAATAGAATGACTCACGTTTCTACTGGCGGTGGGGCCTCACTGGAATTCCTGGAAGGGCGTGTCCTGCCTGGAGTAGCAGCGTTACAGGACGCCTGAATTCAAAGATGATACAATGAAGTGTCATTCCCATTATTCATAACAAAGAAGAAGGGCGACCGGCATGCTGGCCGCCTTTTTAACATATAGAAGCAAAGGAGCAATATATGACTATAGCACGTACAGCTATTATCGCCGGCAACTGGAAAATGAATTTTGGCCCCAAACAGGCTGCCAGCTTTACCTCAAACATTTTACCAACCCTTGGTAAGATTACACGAGCCAACCCCCACGTTTTAAGTATCATCTGTCCCCCCGCTATTTCACTGGCTGCGGTTCATGAAGTGATGGAAGCTATGCCTGCACCTCATATCGAACTGGGAGCTCAAAATATGTATTTTGAGGAGAAGGGAGCTTTCACCGGCGAGATTTCACCAGAGATGGTAAAAGAACTCTGTACCACTGTTATCCTTGGTCATTCCGAACGCCGTGGCTATTTTCATGAAAACGACGAGCTGGTCAATAAGAAAGTTTTAGCGGCCCTCAATCACGGGCTCCGTCCCATTATCTGCGTAGGCGAAAATCTAGCACAGTATGAGTCAGGCAAGACACATTCGTTTATCGAGACGCAAATACAACACAGCCTGGCTAACCTGGACGCAACACAAGCTAAACAGATTGTGATTGCCTATGAGCCTATCTGGGCAATCGGTACAGGTAAAGCAGCCACCGCGGAAGGGGCCAATCAAGTGATCCACTTTATCCGCCACACTTATACAGCTATGTATGGTCAAACGGCCGCCGATACTATCCACATTCTTTATGGAGGCAGCGTCACAGGTGCCAATATAGCAGATTTCATAGCCTATGCCGATATCGATGGCGCGCTGATTGGCGGCTCTAGTATCAAGTCCGACTTCGCTGAAATTTTACAAAAGACAGCCAACTTGTACCAGAGTTAATAAGATTACTTTAGCTAAGTGAAAGAAGGAACATATTCTTCGGCTTAGCTAGAGTAAAACATATGTATAAGAATTTTGCATGTTTTTTTGCATCAATGATGTTACACAAATAAAGGGTATTTTGTATCTGGAATATATCGGTATAGATTGCAAGAAAATATAAGCTATAGCACTGCTAGCAACCTCTATAATTTACACAAGTTTTATTAAAGATAACATTATAAAGCAAATTTAAAGCATCATAAAGAGTACTCTTCAGAGCCATGAGAAATGGCCTTCAGCCGCTTTGCCGCTAAGATATATTAAGAAGACAGGAGAATGCCCTTCTACCGCCTCTCAAAGCCTTCTGGAACAAATCACATCCATAGGGAATAGAAACAGCTTCATAAGCTTACCGTTTTTCTGGAATCCGGTCATAGAGAGATTTTTTGGCCCCTATTTTTAACTATCAAATTCTTTATCCACAATGTGGATAACTTTTCCACATTTCTACGTATAGAATTCACCGTCCATAAATATAGTTACTACCCTCATATTTTTATCTATGTTCACCTCCCGCGAGAAATGTGGAGAAGTTATCCACATATACCATAGTTATCCACATTCCATGTGGAAAGATTATTTAATAGGCAATAAATAAAATTTATCTACATGTCTTCAACACATATCCTTTTGGACAAGATTTTTAACCATCTTAAATTCGATTAAGCATGAATTGTTATATAAAGTTCAGGATAAATAGCTTATACATTCGATGTTAAAAGACAAAAAAATAGTGAGCCATCATCAAGTGACTCACAGCACAAACACGAACGTTTATGTACATGTGCATAACATTATCCACATGTGCATAACTTTGTGCACATGTGGATAACTTTTTAATCCAGATAATCTTTTAGTTTACGGCTCCGACTGGGATGACGTAATTTGCGCAACGCCTTAGCCTCGATTTGGCGAATACGTTCGCGTGTCACATGGAACTCTTTACCGACTTCCTCCAGTGTACGACTTCGACCATCATCCAGACCGAAACGAAGTTGCAAAACTTTGCGCTCGCGCTCAGTCAGACTGTCCAGTACATCCTCAACCTGCTCTTTCAACAGTTGATGGCTGGCGGCCTCAGCAGGAGCCAGTGCGGTCTGGTCTTCCAGGAAATCACCCAGATGGCTGTCATCTTCTTCACCAATGGGGGTTTCCAGGCTAACAGGCTCCTGGCTCACCTTGATGATCTCACGTACCTTTTCAGCCGTGATTTCCATCTGCTCGGCAATTTCTTCTGAGGTTGGTTCGCGGCCAAGATCTTGCAATAAGCGGCGGCTAATACGAATTAAACGATTGATTGTTTCTACCATGTGCACTGGGATACGAATGGTACGTGCTTGATCAGCAATCGCACGGGTGATCGCCTGCCGAATCCACCAGGTAGCATAGGTACTAAATTTGTATCCCTTGGTGTAATCGAACTTCTCAACCGCGCGGATCAAACCGATATTTCCTTCCTGGATCAAATCCAGGAGATTCATACCACGGCCAATGTATTTCTTCGCAACGCTGACGACCAACCGTAAGTTTGCCTCGGTCAAACGCCGCTGGGCCTCTTCTCCATCAAGGATATATTTGCGATGGGGGGCCACTTTCAGACGGTCAGCACGCAGGCGCTCTTGCTTGCCACGCTCCATTAACTGCGCCAGCCGTACCTCTTCTTCAGCATTCAACAAGGAAACACGACCAATTTCGCGCAAATACATGCGCACAGGGTCATCCAGGCTGCTTTCAAGATCGGCAACAACAATTCCCAGGCCATCGTCCAGTTCAGCCCATTTGGGGCCTGCCAGAATCTCAGCATCCACTTCTGCAACATCTTCAGGGCCAGGCTCCCAGTCTGCTGGAGGCTCTTTGGTTGGATCCAGGGCGTCCATAGGCTCTTCGTCCTGCAATTTAAACAGGTCAAATCCCTCGCTGTTGCCCACAGGAGTTGTTAGTTCTTCCGTAGGTACGTGAGCATGATGACCGATGGTGTCAACGTTAAAGACATCGGCCGTATCACTTAATATGGAGTTATCCATATCAAAATGTTCAAGATCAAAAACACCATGCAATGGTCCTGTACTGATGGTACTGACTTTACCATGATCATTTTGTACGCGATCCATTACTTCTTGGTCCCGATTCACCATTCTGGCATCCCCCTTCAGAAAACAGGCCTAATATGATAAACGATAAATGATAACAATTCCTGCTCTCTGGTCCGCTTTGGTAAAAATGATTTTGTTAATTGCCGCCTCCGATCCTGCGATCACGGCATTCTTTTGTTATGTCTATGTATGTTACAATAGCCTACAGCACTTTACCCCTGTAGCCGCGTTGCGGTATTCAACGTAAGTAACTGCCTTTGTATAGTCACAAATTGCTGCTGAAACTGCCGCATTGCTGCTTTGTCGCCAGTTGCTGCAGCCTCTCGCAAAAGAAATTTTAGTTCTGTATTTAATTGTAACAAGCGTGTTTTTTTCAGACGGGTTGCACACTGGACAGCTTCTTTTATCAATGCTTCTTCGTCTCGTGAAGACATCGCCTCTAAGCACTTCAGGCTCCTGGTTACCGCGGGCATTAGCGCTGACGGCACAAATTGTTCTAAGGATTGATAAGAAGGGGAAGATTCACGTTGATACACAGAGTTGAGTAAGTGGTACAACTCCCGCGTGTCTGTCCCAGCGAAGTCACCTTCGTTAATTATAGCACAAACATGCGGGTATAGACCTGGATTCTGTATGAGTAGCCCAATAAGGTAGTCCTCCCATTTTAGCGTATTCTGTACTGTTCTGTCAAGCCTGTCCCGCGTCTGAGCTTTTGTACTCTTTTTATCCTCTGTGCTCGGAAAATCGTACTTTTTCTCTTCAAGATCTCCTTTTGCACGCTGCGTTTCTTCTTTTCCACTGCTTGTTGGCCGACCATTCTGACTGCTGATTGGACCTTTTCCGCTGAAATCAGCTGTCATACCTGTGTTTTTTTGACTGCTTAGTACGCGCTGCAACTCTTCATACAAGCTGCGCTCTTCGACACCAATCATGCTTGCCAGCTTGCGTATGTAAACATCACGTTTAATGCGCCCGCTGATCATGCCAATCACTGGCAGTAGACGTTTGGCGGCTTCAGCCTGCCCGACGGGCTCGTGCAGATTGAGGTCCATCGTCCTGGTCACAAAGTAGTAGTCAATCAGTGAAAGCGGATGGTTAACGGCATAAAACCAGGCTGCGAAATCTCGTCGAATAACCTCATCGGGATCTTCTCCTGGAGGTAATTGCAACACGTTAATCTCAGCATCAACCTGCTCTTCCAGACGGATAATTCCACGTGTCTGAGACTGCTCACTCTGCTTGGATTGACCATTCCATTTTCCCTTTTGCCCCGATTGTCGAAATCCAGAAGAACTTCCTCCAGCCAGTGGCACGGGAACAATAGTACGATCAAATCCCTTTAATGCCTCTTTAATGCCTTGCTCGGTTGCTGCATTACCTGCCGCATCTGGATCTAGAGCCAGTGTAACCTGCTTGGTAAGCTTTTTTAATTTTTGGATGTGCTTCTCAGTAATCGCACTGCCACAACACGCTACCGTCTGCCTGGTTCCATACTGCTGGGCAATGACGGCATCTACGTACCCTTCCACTATAACGACCTGTCCAATTTGCCGTATCGCATCTTTCGCCATATCAATACCATACAAGACAGTATTTTTCTCAAACAGGATCGTTTGGGGCGTGTTGAGATATTTTGGTTTGTTATCTCCCAACGCTCGACCACCAAAGCCAATCACACGCCCACGCTCATCGCGAATCGGAAACATCAACCGATTGCGAAAGTAGTCATAGATACCATTGCGCTCTCCACCCAGCGTATCACTTTCTCTCCAACGCGCTACACCACCCGTGACAAGCTCTTGCTCACTATATCCCTGCCCTAACAAAAAACGTGTTAAACCATCCCATTGATCACCAACATACCCCAGACTGAAAAGTTGCACGCTATCGGCTGAGATTCCTCGGCTTTGTACATACTCTCTTGCTCCAGCCGCTTCAGGTGAGCGTAACAACATTTGATGAAACCAGAGTACTGCATCTTCGTTCAACTTCCGCAAGCGCTCTTTGAGCGCATTGGTTTCACGTTCTTCCTCTGCATTCCCACTCCCATTTTCCTCTACCGGCACATCTGCCTTCTCGGCCAGATGCAAAAGCGCTTCGTGGAAATCCATATTTTGCTGCTTTTGCACAAATGAAAAGACATCACCACCCTCGTTGCAACCAAAACAATGCCATGTTTGCGACTCCGGAAAAACATAGAACGATGGGCTGCGCTCATTGTGAAATGGACAAAGCCCTTTGTAGGACTTGCCAGATTTCTGTAAGGTTACAATGGAGCTAACCTCATCGGTAATATTTATCTTTGCTTTAATTGCTTCAATTACTGACGTCATTTCTTCATCCCTGGATATGGCCCCTGGATGTTCACCATATCTTTGCGCTACCGGATTCTCTTCCACCAATAGAACGAGCTATCACGTGTAAAACAGCCTTTATAGCCATTCTGGCTCTGTCCCCCTTCCTCGATAAGGATAGGCGCAACCAACCAGATGCGAAGCTAGACTCACAGTATACACATAACTGCGTGCGATCATTGGAAATCTTATGCCTATTGTACTACTTGCAACGATTGAGATAAGGAGTGCATGGTCACGATAGGACATCTGGGCTTATCCATTATCTACAATACTGCATCTATACCCTCTGTTTACTTTAACACATTACTTATATCCTCTGCTTGCTTTTATACTATCTGATTGGTTTCAGAACGATGTTTTTCGATCTTCAATCCTCTCTTTTCGTTCTTAATTTTGCCCGCTTGTTATCCTGCGCAATTTCCAGGTTTTTTTCGGAAATTTCCTCAAAAATCAAAAGTTATCCACAACGCTATACTACTAAAGAAATATATTTTTTTAAAAAAAATATATAACGTAGTAGTAGTAGGGGGTGTGGATAAGTGGATAACTTTTTTTAAGCCCATCCATAAGGTGATTTATCCACCCCATCTCAATCGGCTTCTAGAGCCCTTTTAAGCCCTCTAAAAAAAGTTATCCACACAAGCACTCGGCTATTCAAAACCTGTGGATAACCCTCGGTTTAACGGTGGATAACTTTGTGGATAAGTTTTCCACACATGAAAAATCTTTCATAAAACTGGCAAAGTTATCCACAGGTTATCCACAGGTTTTGGCGAGTTATCCACAGGTTATCCACACCCTTTTTTGGCAGTGGATAACTTTTCCACACTGAATGTGGAAAAGTGGTGGAACTGTGGAAAATTCCCCAGTTTCTGAACATTTATTCACAAAAGTCGTCGTAAATCGACCTGTTTCGATCAAGCTTCCCTTTATTTTTCATCGGACTTTACCGTTATTACTGTTTGCTTGATAATAGAAATCCTTAATAAAGGTTGCCTGGTAGGACATTCTGTCGTTTTGGGACGAAGTCCTCGGACATTCTGTCCGACATGTTTGTCCCAAAACGACAGAATGACATTTTGGAGTATCAGTTATCCACATTTAGTGTGGATAACTTTGTGGATAAGTCGGCAAAAAGTGGATAAATGGGATAAGTTTTCCACATTGAATGTGGATAAGTCTGCCAGCTATATTATGTATTCCTATATATAGCCACTATGCTCCCAAATGTGGGAAAGTTTTCCACATTCAATGTGGAAAACTTTCTGTGTGAATGGCGTGTGAAGATCAATGTACTCAATAACATTGATCTATAGCTGGCTATATAGCTTGGCTATGCAAAATGTGAATAGTGTGGAAAACTTTTCCACAGAAAGTGTGGAAAAGTCGGGGCGTGTGAATGGCGTGTGAAGATCAATGTACTCAATAACATTGATCTATAGCTGGCTATATCACCAGTTATCAAAAATGTGGAAAAAATGGAAAACTTATCCACAAAAGATGTGGAAAACTCATAATTATGTTATCTTGCTATGAGTGCGCTCATGTTAAGTTATATTGCTGGTTATATGGAGTGATAATAACAGTATCAACTAGACATAACTAATGTGGATAGTGTGGAAAACTTTTCCACATTTTCTGTGGAAAACTCTGTTTCTGTGAAATAGATGTGAAATTTTATAACAGGCAATATTGCCAGCTATAAATGCCATTTTTGACTTATCCACATTTTTGTTGATAAGTCGTAATTATAAGAAAAACGGCGAAAAAGTTATCCACATTAAATATTTCTTCATAAAAATTTGAGATTTATGAAAAAATATTCATGAAGAAATTTGGCTGCCAGATGAGCATTTTCTTTGGCAACACTGGCTAAGATGAACTAAAGTTATCCACATCTTGTGTGGATAACTTTGAGAATATGTGCAGAACTTCTTACAATGGTGAATGTTTTTTATGCTTTTGCTGCCTATGTGCTACTATTCTTTTCTTTATGGTAGATTTGTTTTGTGAACTTGCATTGATTTTGCAGTTTACTGATGCGATGTGGATAAGAGGCTTTGCCGTTCGGAATGAGGAATGTAAGAGAGACAGGATACGTTATCTTGCCTCTCTCGCTTCTTTGTTAATGCAAAAGTATGCTTTCTGGTTGCTGTGTGTGTATTTTGATGAGCTGATCATAGCTGCGCAGTAATTCGGCTGTACTTATAAGAGCAGCACTCTGTGGCCCTGGGTGTTGTGGAGTGTCACCATCAAAGAGACCTTCGCAAATCCCTAACAGATCAACCGTAAAGCGTTCTTGAAATGGTTCCAGCAGTTGCATGCCTTTTTGCCAGAGATGGTCTTGTGGAATGAAGCTGCCATGTCTTCGCTCCGGTTCTTCCCATCGTTTCACGGCGAGCAAGGCGTCAATATAGGGACCAATCAGCCATGTCCAACAACTACCCTGATGGAGCATGTGCTGATATGTTTCTGGATTATAATTGTCTGGCCCAATGTGACCATGATAATCCATTTCTCCAGGGGCCAGCGTCCTGAGTCCATAGCGCATGAGCAGTTGCCGGGTGACGATTTCAAACACCGCCTGTTGATGATTCTGTGTTAGGAGAGAATGCGGCAGCGAGAGCGCGAATAATTGGTTGACGCGCAGGCTGGGATCATCTCCATCAGGACCATCTACGACGTCATAAAGGGCATTCCGCTCCCTATTCCAAAAGCGCTTTTGGAAGTTTTGTTTGCAGAAATGCGCCTGTTGCTGATAAAAATCACTGCTATAACCATTCTGTTCACCATATCCCAGGCGTTCCGACCATCCCTGCATCAGCTTCAGTGCATGATACCAGAGTGCGTTAACTTCAACAGGTTTCCCTGCCCTGGGCGTGACTGGTTGACCATTGAGATAACTATCCATCCATGTCAGCGCTTTTCCCTCTCCTTCCGCTACAAGCAGGCCATCATTTGGATCAACATGGATACCGTTATGTGTGCCCTGTAGGTAGCGTTGCACGCAATCGCTCAAGCGTGGATAGATTTCTTCCAGGAAGGTGTAATGTCGAGTTGCCTGCAGATAGTAATCCAATGCATAAAAGTACCAGAGCGAGATGTCTACATTACTATAATCGTGGTCAGTCAGGGCCTGCTGTGTCGTGGGGAGACGATCCGGTAGGAGTCCACCGATAAAGTAACTGGCGAGCTCATGGAGAAATTGATAAGCCTCGTCATAGTGTTCTGGTACCAGTAGTAGCCCGGGGAGAGCAATCAACGCATCGCGTGTCTTATTCTCATGCGAATAATAGTCCGCCAGTAGCAAAATTTTTTCTTGTATGACCGACGGAAAGAGTCTGATCTGTGTTGTTTCGCTCCCTGGCTTTCCTGGCTCTTTGCGTTGCGGTACGTATTGCACCAGGCGGATCATAAAATGCGCACTTGCATACAGCAGGTTTTGGAGCAAATCGTCTTCCTCTCTGGGTGCATCTGTGGCTGTGTTCTTTTGTATTGCATGGCTGGTTTGCGATGAGGGTTCCGCTTCTTTTTCTTTAGCAGAGATATGCCCTCGGCGTAGCACCCTTTCCAGGCGGTCACGTTGTCGCTCCTGGCTTTCTCTATACAATATTTCTATGCTCTCTTGTTGATAATGATGAACCTGCAAGGGATCGGCGCTGATGACGATGGTTAAGGTTGTATGTTCATCCGGCCACAGCGTTGCACGTATAACGCCTGGCAGATAGAGATCATCAATCGCTTCACGACCCGCAGCTGCATCTCGGCGGCGTAGAAAATTCCAATACCAGACGCCAGTTGGAATAAATGTGGCCTGGTTTTTTGTGTGTCCAATTGCCAGGAGGTGATAGGGCGTGGCTGCTTCAAGCGGATGGATGTTACAGCCAGTGACTCCCGATGGTAAGCAACTAGTAGATGTGGCTACTGCTTCACTGTTGGCATCTGCTGTCGCCAATACCTGTACCTCGAAAGGAGCTTGCGTATTGCCTCGTCGGGGAACATTATATGGCCGGTATGCGCTCAGGGGTAACAGCGTCAGCGCGAGTGATTTGCGCTCACTTTGTTCACTGATCTGGCCCAGAATGCCTGTGTTAGTGATCTGAGTCCCTGTAGCGCCACCACGTTTATAGCATGGTGTTTCAATGGCTGATGGATGGCTCACCCGGTATTGGATATAAGTGCTATTTAACCCCTGTACCATCCAGATGCGTTTCTCAAGGATCATACCATCGATCCCACCCAGCCGATAAGTAAAGATTGGAAAACCATTTTCCAGGCGAAATGATTCAAGATGGACGAAACCAGATGGATTAAAAGTTCCATCCCGGTATTCATTCGTACCCAGGTAGTATGTTCGTTGATCAAAAGTGACCTCTTCGTCAATTTTCGCCAGTAAAAGTTGTGGAGTATGTGCACCAGGCGGCATTGCTACTAGCAATCCATGCTGCATCCGTGTAAGCACACCTGCAACTGTCCCTGCTGCATAACCTCCCAGACCATTGGTCACGAGCCATTCACGAGAGATGGTTTTGTTGAGATCACAACAGATGTTGCGACCGAAGCTTATGGTCATCGTTAGACCCTCCAAGCCCCTCAATGTGAGTTCCGCGACTACAAGTGGACAGTAGCGTAATTCGCACCACGAATAAACGGTATCACAATAAAATAGGAGAAGTAACCGCTACAATGCGGTATTTCCGATTGTATCTCTACTCTATACAACGTCTGATTTGACTGCCAGACCTATACTATTTGACAGTGTATCATACTCTCTTCCTATAAAAAGTTTTTCTTAATGAATATTTCCGGTATTTTTATTATAAGCTTAAAATTCGTGTTGCATACGGTTCTCAAATTTCTTCGGGTGTGATATAGCGTGTTAAAATAACGTAAATACTTTTAGAAGTAAGCCCAGTAACATGAGAGGAGTTTGCAGATTCTATGGTTTTTTCTTTTTGGGGGGGCTGGCGGCGCGGTTCGTGTTTGAATGTCTTCCTCTCTTCCTGTTTGATCTTCTGTTGCCTATTTCTTACTGCTTGTAAGGGCGGCTTTTCTGTAGTGTCAACACCCTCTGCAGTTGTGACAGCATCTCCTGCTGATGACGTTTCTTCAATGCTGATTACCTCTGGCGTCCTGACGATTGGCAGTTATACAGGCTACTATCCTCAGGAATATCCCGATCCTATGACAGGAAAACCAATTGGTTTTGATATGGATCTGATCAATGCTATCTCACAGCGTATGCGCTTGAAGCCGTATATGGTGAAAGATAAATTCCAATTGCTGGTTAATGACCTGCAAGCAAAGCGTTTTGATGTGGTGATTTCCGCTGTGAGTATCACGCCTGAATTACAAAAGCAGGTGGATTTTATTCCGTATTTTCGCGGTGGGAAATCACTGTTGGTGCCATATGGTAACCCTCTGCATATTCATGCAATGAGTGACCTTTGTGGTCATAGCGTGGCTGTGAAGAAAAATTCATTTGAGCAAGAGGAGTTGCAGAGGATCAGTAGTTTGTGTACATTAAATCAAGAGAAAGCTCTGTACGTGACCGTTTTTTCGCGTTATAAGGATATTGTGCCAATGATGCAGCAGAAACATGTGGATGCTGTCTATGCCGATGTTCCGGCGCTGGATTATATTATTAAACTCCATCCCCTGTTGTTTGCCTTAGGGATGCCTGTCATTGGCGCAACGGCTGAAGGGATTGTAGTACCGAAGGGGGATGGGACGCTTTTCTCTGCCCTCCAGCGTGCCTTGCAAGCTGTCCAGCGCGATGGAACTTATCGTGCTTTGATTGCTCACTGGGGACTTTATCAGGGCGATATTACAGCCCCCGCGAATGATACTTCAGGCTCGTGACGCTGGTTACCTCATGCGCGTGATATCTCTATCTCTCAATACATTTGATTCCCAATACTCTCGTGATATCACTGCCTACTTGTAGGCAGGCATTGCCGCGCATTTAAATAAGGGTGTCGGATTCCCATGCTCTCCACGATCTCTGTGCATGAGTTTTCGCACCTGCGGTGCTCAAAACTGTTTTTAGTGTGTGGTGCTGGAAAGGTGTGCAGCACCTTTCCAGCACCACACACTAAAAAGGGTGCAGGCGCGCATGCGCCTGCCAGCAGGTCAAACAGTAAGAACCTGATGGGGATGGGAGTCCGACACATTGTAAATTTTTTGAACACCTCTGGTGCGAAAACTCATGCTCATGTCTTCGTGCATGAGTATTTTCATGTCCCTTTATCAGGAACCGGCAATGAATAGGCTATAGAAAGATGATGATTGCAGATCCTTGAATTCAAGTGCGGAGGCCGGTTGGGATAAGGTGAATTCTGGTGTTGTATCTAATAATTGAATAAATGCTCGTAGCAGGCCGGGATCAAAGTTTGTTTCTGAGCCTGCCAGCAATCGCTCACGCGCTTCCTCTCTGGTGAGTGGCGCTTTATAGGGGCGCTGGGATGTCAATACATCATAGACATCTGCGATTGTCAGGATACGTGCGCTGAGAGGAATTTCTTCCCCTTTCAATTGCGAGGGATATCCTTGACCATTCCATGACTCATGGTGATGGAGTACCGCGTCTATGTAGAAGCGGTGAATTTCGTAACCAATGAGAATACGTGCGCCAATCACCGGATGGCGCTCCATCTTGCGTCTCTCCTCAATTGAGAGTGCCGCGGATTTATTTAAAATGTCGTTTCCAATCCAGGTTTTGCCCAGATCATGTACTAACGCCGCTGAGGCGAGATCTAATGCTTCTTGTCGACTCCAACCCAAATTGCGCGCCAATCTCTGGGCATAGACAGCCACGCGACGTGAATGTTCATAGGTCACAATGTCGCGTTCTTGAATGCTTTGAGCTAATGAGAGGAGTACTTTTCTCGTCTCTTTATTTTCCTTTTGGTGTGTCACATACTTTACTGCCACCACTCTGCTCTCCCACATATCTGATCAAACATGATAACTTCCTGGTTACCAATCTTCCTACCAATAACGAATACGAATAAATAGCTCCATTCGCACTGCTTATGCTACCTATTGGCTATCATTTCAAAGAGGATATGGATATAGTATTATCAATGATAACCAATTTGCCTATTTTTTTTGGCTGTGTGTTTAATATGGGCTGCTATCATATTAATCTTTCACTTTTCATCCTGTCCACGCCAAAGGAGAAATAGGTACTTTTGTATTACTTTGTATTGCTCTTTTCATCCCCCAAATAGTCCCTCTTACTGTCCTGATTCGTTTTTAATCGTCTGCTTTTGTGATAGACTCACTTTGGAGAAAAGGGTATTTAGTACCAATTAATCGTTCGTTTCTACCTGTAGCGACGTATGCCATCTCTCTAGACTCTGGCTGATTATTTCTTCTTTATCTGTTTGTATTCGGCTTACTCGTGGTTGGCACGGGTTCGTTTGTCATTATGGAAGTAGCTTGCTTCGTTAGTCAGCCAGCAAGGAAGTGGTCCCGATGGGAGAAGATATTTTGAAACATGACCTGGAACCAGATGCAACCCCCGCTATTGAGCATCAGCAGGATGGGGTGATTACAGTGGTGCTGACCGCGGATAATCATCTCGGATATACGGGTTTTGGTCAGCATCCGAGAAAACGCGAGGAGCGCCAGCAGCGCTTGCGCCATGCCTTTCAGCAAGCCACAGATTTTGCGATTGTACAGGGGGTTGATCTGTTTATTCAGGCAGGTGACCTTTTTGATACGACGATGCCGGATGAGCGCGACCGTAGTTTTGTAGCCGAGCGTCTGGCTCAATTAAAGCAGGCTGGCATTCAGGCTGTGGCGCTGGGTGGTACCCATGATACTCCTGCATCTATACAATCCGCTTCGAGGGAGGCTGCACCTGCTCCACAGATGAGTTATGCCAGTTTGGGAGCCTTGCACTATCTTTCTCCAGCTCTCAAATCCCCCACTGAGCAGTTGGAGCCTCTCCTGCTCGATATACGTGGTACAACGGTGGGTATCTGCGGCCTGGGTGTGCTGGCCGGTCAGGTGGGAGATCCTCTGGCCGATGTGACGGTTCAACTGGAGATCGAGCGGGCGGCTATTCCAGTACTGGTGTTGCATGCACCACTTGAAGGTCAGGCCATTGGCTCATCTCTCCTGGATACGCGTGCACTGGTCCATAAAAGTAGTATTCGCAAGCAATCCTTTTTTCGCTATATTTTGGCTGGCTATCATCACAATTATAGCCAGACACGCGTCGACCAGACGGATGTGATTGTGGCTGGTGCAACACAATATATTGATTTCAGTACGCCGGATCAGGCTCCCGGATTTGTATTTCTTGGATTGGCGGCTGATGGGGTGCGCTGGTGTAATCATATCAGTGTCGATGCCCTGGCTATGAAACGCCTGACGCTTGATATGGCAGAGCTTTGGTCTGAAGTCGCAAAGACTTCTCCGACCGATAGTATCCTGGAGCGCTTGCGCCCTCTCTGCGATGATGACTCGATGGTCCTTTTACGCTTGCAGGGCGAGTTGGCACGGAGCGCTTATCATCAGCTCGATTTAAATCAGATCCGTCGCTATGGAGAAGAACATTGTGCCGCCCTGGCGATTGATGATAGTGATTTATCACTTCTGGTAGATGAAGAGGATGCCTCTGCTGATACTGAAGAGCGCCTCTCTTTGCGGGATGAGCTGGCTTCCCTGGCTGATGAATGGATTGCTTCGGCAACTGATGAAGATGAGCAGCAGGCTTTGCGCGTGACGAAAGAGGAAGTATTGTCGGCAATAGATGAGATAAAAAGTAGGGGGTAAGCGCGATATCAGGCATTGATATTTCTGTCTATCCATCGATCATCAATCTGGCACTGGCGAACGGAGTAGACCCATGATAATTCTTAAGCATTTAACGATAGAACGGTTCAGGCTTTTACGCTCTATGAACCTGCACTTCCCCCAGCGTGGCAGTATCTTGATTCAGGGTCCAAACGAGGCTGGGAAGTCGGCACTCATCGAAAGTATTTATTTTGCTTTGTATGGCGAGCCTCTGGCTTCCCGCCGTACGAAGCGTTCATTGGATGATTTGATTCTCTACGGCGCTGCCAATGCTGTGGTGACCCTGGTTCTTGCGGCTGGTGCGACTGAATTGACGATCTCTCGGACGCTTGAGCGTGGGAAGGGCCAGCAGGCATCATTGTTGATACGTCAGTTGGGAATGCCTGATGAGCACGTTGATGGCGATCTCATTACCCTGAATGAGCGGATCGTGTCCCTGCTCGGCAATTTAAATGGCGAGACGTTGCGCGACTCTGGCCTGCTTGAACAGAAAGCTTTGACTCGCCTGGAGACGATCTCTGGTTCGGCACGCGAGGCTGCGGTACGGAGACTGCAAGGTCTTGATATTTTAACTGAACTCTCTTCTCAGTTTCAGGTTACTGCTGAGGATGAGGAACGTCTCTCCCTTTCTGCGCAACATTTGACGCTGGCGGAGGTCCAGGCTCATATCCCAGAGGTTCGCGCTCAACTTGATCAGCTTGAAGTGGCCCTGGATGCCGTACAGGTCAATGATTATCTGGCTCATATTGATCAGCAAGAGGCTGATATTCGCGAGCTTGAGCAAGCCATCGAAGATATTTCTGTGCAGCGTATTGAGCTGAAGAGTGCGCAGAGCCGCGTTCAGCAGTTAAAGAAGGCCGATGCGACTCTGGCTGAAATCATCGCTTCCTATGATGATATCGCCGAGGCACGACGTGAGTTGCCCGTTCTCGAACAACAGATCGCTGATCTGGAGCGACGCGAGCGCGAAGATTTGCCGAAAATTGAACAGCGCGTGAGCGCTCTGGCCGAGTTGACACGCTCATTTGGTACCCTCCAGCGCATGTCAAATGATCTTCTGGCGGCAGTGGATTCTATCCGCGAGCTAGAGGATGAAGTGCATGAGTACCATGAGGCAAAGCAGAGCTTACGCAGTGTCAGCGAGCAAATTATCCAGACGCGTAGCCGACTGGCGGCTACCCAAAAGTCTTTGCAGGATCTGGAAGAGACACGACGTACCAGACGTCCGCAGTTAGAGGAGCGTTTGCAGCGTCTGCAATCCCTGTCTGAACGTCTCGCCCATCTGCGCCATCTCGAAGAGACCTACATACACCGCGTCTCTGGTCAATCTCTGGCGGAGGAAAACGCGCAACAGTTGCTCAAAATCCAGCGCAATCTCAATGATACTGAGCAAGAGCAGGAATTGCTGGACCATGAGGCCAAGCAAGCCAGATCACAGGCAGATAGCGCGGAACAGATGTGGCGACAGCTTAACTTGCGCCGCCTGGTGGAAGAATGGTCCCGCTTGAAGGGATTGATGCAGGGGCTGGCCCAGGCTGAGCAACATGTGTCTCAGGCTCGACAGCAACAGGGAGCCGTGACCGGCCAGGCCATAGAAGCACGGGGCAGGGCCAACAAATTCCTGATTTATATCAGTGTAGATGTTGCTATGATGCTGGTTTGTTTAGTTACCGCCATCGCTATATTTGGCAGTCTGCTGTTTCTGGCTATTATTGCTTTGATTGCTCTTGTCATTCTGATCGTTCCGGCTGTTCTTTTTTATCAAAAGTATTCTCAAGCACATAGTCAGGAAATGGGATTCAGACAGCAAGAGCAAGAGGCCATTAGCCGCGTGGGCATGATGGTGACCGCTCGCGAGGCAGCTATGCGTATGGCTGGTAGCGAGGAGGCTTTGCAGCAGGTTGAGCAGGAGATGAAATCTCTGGGCAGTAGTATTCCCCAGACGCTTGAGGAGGCCCAGCAGTTCCTGGACCGCACCCGCGATCAGGGTGACCTGGATGAAGCTCAGCAGCAAATGCGCGTTAAGGTTGAAGAAGCGAACGCCGCTCGCATGCGCGTCAATGCAAAGCGTGATGCTATGACGACTTTGCTCAAAGAGCGTGCACGCCTGGAAGAGGTGCGCATACGTGAGCAATGGGATAATATTGAAGAGAACTTGCATAACGATCAGGTTGCCGTCGATTTGATGCATCAAGAGATTACCTTGCTGGCTGCACAGGAGAACCTGCCTCTTCCGAGTATTAATGCCCGCGTGCAATCTAGCCCGGTACCTTCGGCTCAGTCTTTTGATTCTGGTCCGCTTGCCCCTGTGGTGATTGAGGAAGTGGATCTTGCCAGTGTGCCGCGCCTGGAAGATCTGGTTGAGAGTACGATCAAAGCGACTGAACATGAGATTGTTTCTCTGGATGGCAAATTGGAAACTGCGGCCGATTTGCTCGATCAGACAAAGGCGCAGCAAAATGATCTCGATATGTTGTTGGTTCGCCAACATGCCATTGAGGATCGTGATGCTCACTATCAGATGAATAATCCACAGCAACAGATTGCGCTGGCTCGTGAGCAGCAGATGGGACTTCGCGGCGCTTTGCAGTCTTTGCAAGATTCGTTGCGCCAGCGCGTTAAGCCGCTGGGCGTGGGCTATGGTCAGGCTGCGGTGAGCAGTGCTGAAATTGCTGCTCGTAAGCAATTGGATGAATTGCATATCACACTGGGTAATAAGGTCATGCTTCAGGAACGCCATGGCCATTATACTGAACTGCTCAAAGAACGTCAGGAATCACTTTCTGAGCATTATAAGCAACTGGCGAAATTTAGTAATACGCTGGGAAGCTGGATCGTTCCGTTGAATCCGTTTGCTGAGGCACTGGCGACCTTGCGCACGCGTTGCCTGAATGAGCTAGAGGCCGCGCATGAAGCAGATATTCTACAGGATCTCGCCTCGCTTGAGCATCAGGAAAAAGCTTCCCATATGAAGATTAATCTCTGTCAGCAGGAGATCACTGATGCGCAAGAGATGATCTCACGCGTACTCAATCATTATGAATGTCCTGAGGCTCACACTTTTGCTCGTGCTGAACTGCTTGAACTCTGGCCGCTCATCGCTGAGTACTCTGTTGAGGATCGGGAGCATTTGGAGGTTGAGCTAGCCAGTTGTGAGCAGACGTTGCGTGAACAGGAGCAGCAAGAACAGCAACTTGCTCTACAATTAGCTACTGACGGCCAGCGATTAGACCTGGCGCAGACCCGGGCTCAAATGCAGCAAGAAGAACGTTCTTATCAAACCAAAAAGTATGGACATCTCCTGTTACAGGAGGTAGAGCAACGCCTCTTGCGCAAGGTCTTACCGCGTACCGAACTGTATATGCAACAGATCTTGCCTCTCTTAACTGGTGGTCGCTACCACGATGTCCATCTGATAACTGATCCAGAGGAGGGCATCGTCAGTGGTGGACCTTTCCAGATTCAAGTCTGGGACACGGCGGCAGGCGAATATATTCCCACTTCGGCACTCTCGGGTGGTGCGTCTGATCTGTTATCCCTTGCCTTACGCTTAGCCTTTGCAATTGCCACCTTACCGGGTGACTTAAATGTTGCACCAGGCTTTGTCTTGCTGGATGAGCCTTTAAGCTCTTTTGATCGCGGACGCGCGCAGGCTCTGGTCGATGTCGTTACTGGCGATATCTTGAGCCAGCATTTCGAACAGATTATCCTGCTTTCCCATAGTGATGCCTTCGATCCGGCCCTTTTCCCTTATCATCTCTATATGGACAATGGCCTGATTGTAGAAAGCAATCTACCAGTTGTGCCGATTACCTTTACATCAGCCACATCAGCTATGTTTGACTTCGACGCTATTCCCGTTACACCTCTGCTAGAGGATTTTGATGATGGGGGTGAATATGATGCTACTGTTGCGGTTGCCGCAATTAAAATCCCCATGGAAAAGCAATAATCTTTCTTCTTTTCTGTCTTGTCTTGTTAAAGCAACGCCTCCTGCCATATGCATATGCAGGAGGCTTCTTCTTATAGCTTTGTTTTGCCACATTATTGAGCGCTCATGATGCTCAATAATGTTTTACGATTATGTGAGCAGAGATCCCGATGAGGATGGGAGTCTGCCAACTCTCTCAAAATATGTATGGTTCAGTAGCAGTGGATACTTAGAAGATAGTATGCATGGAACGCCAGGGTCCTGGTGCGTCAACTAATATCGCCGGCACCCAGCCTGGCTCACCAAATAAGAGGTTGGGATTCCAGTCGGGATTTTTCTTGTAGTAGCAATAACGAATCTGCCAGTGTTGTCCCACTCTCTTTTTCTCATAACAGGCTGTTTCAAGATCCAGACGGAAGGCTAACAATTGTGCATAGTAGGGCTGCAGATTATATTCCATTGCATCGGTATCAATTTCATGTTCCGTAAATGACATTTGGCCGTCGAAATAATAGTGATAGTCTTTGACTTCCGGCTCGCGGTCGTCTTCTAATACATAACGTATCAGTACCAGGATGCCCAGCATATCAAATTGACAATATGGCTCTTCTGCCAGAGAATCAAGCGTGAATGGGGGTAGCGATAGAAGTTCGCGTATCTCCGTGGCGAGTTGCTGCAACGATTTGTCTGTTTTTATACAGATCTGAAATGACATATGAGCCTCTCCTTGCAGGTACGGGAGGTTTGTGTAAAAATCTAGTCTTCATCTTACCCCTGTTGAGTAGAGGTGTCAAGCCATATGATTGCAATAAAGAGGAATTTGTCAAAGTTTGGTTCTATTTTCTCTCTACTTGCATTCACATTTATTGCTTGATATACTGTTAGTACAACTTGCTACCAGTCTATAGACGAATCTAATAGATATTACTGTGCCTTGTATTATCTATCCTACCCCTCTTTCATAGAAGATAGGAAGTATAAAGTAGAAAGTATCCATGGCTACTAAAGATAAATTAACACGTCTTCGTTCTCAACCTACGCCTCCTCCTGTGCAGATAGAACCTTTTATCGCTGGAGAATCTGCGCTCATTAAAGTGTGGTTTGTGCATTACTGGCAAAAACTGTCTATTCCTGATGTGGAATGGCCGTTGCTGGCTGCGACGCAAAATCGCCAGGAATATACACGTTGGACAGGTAAGCGTTTGAATGCTATGGCTTTGGGCTGTTACTGTTATTTACCAGCTTCCACAGACCCGATCCCTGCACGCTTACAAGCTACCATGCCAAAATTTGAGCCACTACCACACCGTCATCTTATCTTTATCGAACCAACCTTGCAACCCCTTTCAACTGAGGTAACTATCGCGCATGAGCTGATCCATCTTTCAGACCGGGTACAAGGGAGTCCACGTCGCCATCAACACCACGGCTATGATTCTATTGCAGTCGATGAAGCAGCGATTACTGGTCGTTCAGTGGAAGATTTGCGAGCGCTATTGCATATGGAGAGTCTTAATCTTGAACGTATACGGCGTGAACGGCGTCCGATTCGCTATCTCTATCAGTGTTCTCACTGTGGCAAACAATATCCGCGTACCCGGCGCTATTCGCAGGCTGTCTCATGCAGTAGCTGTGACAAGAATTATAATCCTCGTTTTAGCCTGTCGTTGTTACCTTTAGCATCTCAGAAGGGATAACATCTCTCAGCAGCCTCAGCGTCCTCTCAGAGCCTTGTAGAGGGTTTACTGCTATTAACCTGGTTCTCATTCCTGGCGTGATTGCGCGATTGCGCTTTGTAGCTCATCGAGCCATGTCAGCAGGGCGCGTGTCTGGTGGATACGGCTGTTCAGGACGACCTGGCCGAAGAAGGTGGCATCATCTGTCTGTTCCAGATGGGTGGCATACTCCTGTGCCTGCAAATGGATGAGGAAATTCTGGCAGGCTTGAATTTGTTGTTGCAGTAGATGTGCAATCTGTTCTGTCGACGCTGACTGTTGCATAAAATAGAGCTTCAGCAAGAAGAAAATGCGTATGTCTCGCGGTTTCTCTTCTGGCTGTGCGACCCAGGCATGGAAGATTGTTTGACCCATTGTGGTAAGATGAAAAATCTTGCGTGGTGGCCGCGTCCCTTGCATACTTAGCTCAGCCTCGATATAGTGTAGGCGTTCCAACTTCTTTAAGAATGCATACATCTGACTCATTTCCAGATGAATAATTTGACCCAATATTCCATTTTCAATGAGTTGAAACATTTCATAGCCATGCATAGAGCGCGTCTGGAGTAATCCTAAAATAACATATTCGGCTGGTTCACTAATCTGCATCTTTATTTTTCCTCACGTAGAGCACTTGAACACAGCTTATTATAGTGTACCGTCTATAGTCAGGCAATCATTAGGAATCCAGGCTTACCAATTCTCATGTAGAGTGTGCATAGAATAGGTATGAACAGGAGCTTTTCAAACGAAGTGGGATTACAAAGATGTTGAGAGCGACTTGTACTTAAAGCTTCGTGGTATATGGCATAATAAGGGCAGAGCACTACTGAAGAGAGGTTTTGCATGAGTACCTATCCACACAAACAGTTATTACAGACATTAAATGCTTTGCTGATTGAACTCCGTGAGCTACAAGTAGTGGTTGAGCCTGATGAATTTGATCACCAACCTGATATGGACGCCGTGCGCGCAGGATTGGTGGATATGGATGTGCTGGCAAACGAGGCGCTGACCCTGGTGCGCTCCTCTTTTGAGATGGCAACACTACCTGAATTATCTGGTCTGCAGTTGTCTGAGGCGCTCTCACAGTTGATTGAGACGTCAGCGGAACAGTTGGGACTTGCCAGTCGCATTACTGTTACCGGTGGGGATGAGCAACAGTCTGTGGCGCATATGCTGGAGCCAGCAGCGGAGCGAATTCTCTATCTGGTGGCACGGGAGGCGTTGTATCAGATAGAACGGCATCGCGCTGCGCATCGCTTGCGTTTCTCTTTTCACTATCGCGCTGATGATGTACAGATGACACTGGAAGACGATGGTCTGCTTCCACTACGCACTGATCCCGATGCCCGGGGAAATGAGCCGCAGGCGGCGCTTGCTCTGAATTCTGAGGAGATTGCGGATGATGCGCTATTGACTCCGATCCTGAGTGATCTCCGTCTGCGTTTAGAGCAACTGGGCGGTACCCTGGAGGTACAACTGCTGGTAGGACAGGGTGTGCGTGTGAGTGCCAGTGTTCCTTATCATTATCAACAGGCGCTGACGGTTGCATCTCCCTCTTTTGCGTCTTCAGAACAGATCTCGATTTTGCTGGTTGATACGCTGGCTGTGACACGGGCAGGCTTGCAGCACTTATTGGAGCCCTATCACGATCTGGTTGTGATTGGAGAGGCGATGGATGGCGTGCAGGCGGTGAGTGAGACGCTTGAATTGGGTCCTCAGGTGGTTTTGATGGATGCTCATTTGCCTCATGATCAGAGCCTGGAGGCGCTACGCCAGATTAAACAGCTTAATTTGAATACGCGTGTCCTGTTACTGGCGAGCGAGAAGCATGAGGTGTATCTCTATGCGACGTTGCGTGCTGGTGCGGATGGCTATGTGCTGAAGGATATTGGCGCGGATGAACTCGCAAGGGCGCTGCGGGCAGTGGCGCGAGGTGAGATGCTGATTCATCCCCAACTGGCAGGCCGTTTATTATCCCAGGTGGGACGCCAGGGACGCAGCAACGGTCACTATAGTACTTTGACGACTCGTGAATTGGAAGTACTGCGCCTCTTGACCCGTGGATTGCGTAATAAAGAAATTGCCGCCCGCTTATACGTAAGCGAGCGGACTGTGAATTTTCATCTGGCCAATATTTATCAGAAACTGAATGTCTCTGGGCGCACTGAAGCTTTAAGCAAAGCTATCGAGCAAGGACTTGTAATGCCATAATCCATTGCTCAATAATTTTAATTGACCTCAATAGTGCCAGCATGCCAGGTATCGATAGCATGTTTGAGCGCGGCTATATAGCCTGCTTCAAAGTTATTGTCTGCCGTTGGTGCGTAGGTAGGAATAATCTTATCAACGGTATCCAGCCCTCTTACCCCAACATAATAGTTGTTGATAAGCGAGTACCAGGCTTTGAAACCTTCTTCCCAGGAATTATATTTAGCATAGCCGCCCCGATCTTGATCAATACAGGTAGCGCCGTCATAGCAACGGAGATTTCCTAATGACTGTGTTGTCTGCGCCTCGCCTGCGGTACCAAAGGAGCTTTCGTGCATAAAGAAGGCCAGCGCAAAAGCCGGATCTATATTGTATTGCACGCCTAGATCATACAGCGCCTGACCTTTGCCAGCGGCCGGTGAGTGATAATGGGCCAGTACTTGATTAATAAAATTTACCGAGATCGTCGGTTTTCCAATTACAGAATAAGGGCCAGTGGATGCTTTGATTATTTTTTTCGCTGGTTGGGGAGGAGTCTGCTGCCAGTCTTTCGATTGCGCCCCACCAACCTGGATATTGTATGTTTGACCACCCCCAAAGTAGCCAACATTCATTGGACGCTGAAAGATGCCAGCCAAAATCAGGACGAGAAGTGAGATGATCGCGAATGTGAGGCAGATCAGCCAGGGGCCCATCCAGGGTTTATGGCGTTCAAGTGGATGTGTCAGAGAAACGTCATGGGTAATGGCTTTGCCGATATCAACAGTACGCACAGACTTTGGCGCTGTCGGTGTCACCAGCATCCTGGTGACATGCTCATTATGTGATTCTGGCAGTACCTGCGTGGTTGCTCCTATATCCTCACTTTGCAGCTGTAGCATGCGCGTAGTTTTGGCACCTGGTTTCGTCCTTATCGTTTCAGTGATTGGTTGTGTCCGGGTCGTGTTGGCGACTTTTGTCACAGGAGCAACCTCGATGGTTGTATCCATTTTTCTAGTTCGCCGTGCCGGAGCTGCCGTCTGTGAAAGGGCTTGCACCGATGCACCTTCGCGACTGAATGTGAATGTCTCCGTATCGGCCTCACTCGGCTCAGCTACAGCTGCTGACAACCTCCGAGTTGCCCGCGCCGGTACCTGTGAGCGCGTCTCGGCTGGCGTTGGTTGTACGGGTTTCTTGGCGTAGTTCCCACTCGCCATGCACACGACCTCCTTGTAATAGCAACATGAACTTTTGTTCTAAGTATAGCACATCCCTCCCAATCCCCTCAATTCCCCAACCAATCGGCTTATTATGCAACTTGGTGCATAGAAATACAGCTAGCTACAAACTATCATACCACTCTAAAAGCGGCTATTGTATAAGGAAAAAGTCCTGTATCAAAGAACTAGATTAGAAATATGTCGTCATACTATGACGGTAAACTCCTCTTGATTCGTATAAAAAGAAATAGTCCTTTGTATGGCTGACTTTATTTCGCTGTTTTCTGTCCTGGCCTTTCTTTGATTTTTGTCGATAAGAATAAGCAACGACATACTGATTGTAGTCATACCTGGCATCTTCTCTTGTTAAAGTCAGGTACTATAAAGAGAAGATGCTGAAGAGTTACCTGTCTTGAACGCGACGTTCTGGGATCGTGGACGTGATATATGCCCATACAGGACCATAAACCTACCCAATGGTAACTGGCGTACAGGCAATTGCTGGGTAGCTTGCGGATGAGCGTGATATACTCGCGTTAGGGCCATACTTTAGAATGAATCTGGCTCTTTGGGATAGAAGGGTATTTATTCATGTTTCTCTGTCTGCTCCAGGCATATATCCCAGAGCGGTTACGTGAACTGTTGTATCTTATGGCAAACGTGTAAGTACAATCCAATACCGCTTTCTCGTAGGCGTAATGGGCATTGTGCGTAACATGTGAGCCAACGAAGCGGCAGTCTTTTAGCGCAAAGTCCTAGATTGTCATCATGGTACATGGTTGAACGTTGTACATTGCAGTGTATGTCTTCTAAAAAACATGGGCGCAAGAGGTTGTGCTTAAAATGAGTCAGTAATTTTCTATTCTATTCTGAAAGGGGCATTTGTCCTGTGAACGGGATTTCATTGGTGCTTTCGGCGGCCACTGCGTCGTCAAATATATTAGATACCCTCTCGGGGTTGGTTGGACCTATTGTGGGATGTCTGGTGATGTTCCTGGTGATTTTTTCACTCAGTCTGATTATCTGGACTTTCCGCGATATTCGTTCGCGTACGCAAGACTTTATATCACAGATTTTAGCAACCGTCCTTGTTACTCTCTTCAACGTTGGAGGCTTATTTATCTACTTGATCCTGCGCCCTCGTCAGACTCTGGCGGAAATCTACGAGCGTCAATTAGAGGAAGAATCGCTCCTGGCTGAGATGACTGAGCGGCAAACATGCACCAATTGTCATGCCCGTGTGGAGTCCGATTTCCAGGTGTGCCCATCATGTGGACAGAAGCTGAAACGTTCTTGCCCCAAATGCGAGCGCTTGCTTGAGCTACGCTGGACCTATTGTCCTTATTGCGCCAGTAACGTCGGTGGCGCGCCGATGCCAGGCAACATGCCTGGTGTTTCTATGCAGGGTATTCCACCCAACGTATCCATTCCCGGCAATCCTGGCATGCCTGTTAGTGGTAACCGTTATTGATTATGCTTGCCGTGCGGCTTCAGGTTGTTTGAGGCTCCCTTCCTATTTCATCTACTTGTCCTTGTAGACGAGAAGGGAGCCTCCAGGCTGGGGGTCTTCTGTATAGCGCCCTCTTAATCCTCCATATTCAGCTCTCGTTCCCCTCCATTGCTCATCTTTATCTTTCCAGAGCGCTACCAATCTAAAGTGGCTTGTATCGCTCATCTAACAGGCTTGTCCGTTCATCCTATCTGCTTTGTTCATGGGCTGAAATGTGATATAATGATGTGACGAAATGTGGCATACGTTACCGCATTTTGGATGTTCTAACAGAATGTTTTTCATAGAAGTAGGCATGTCTCCATAAAATGAAAGCTTCTTAGCACGTCTGTATATGCTGGTATATATACAGGGTATGTACAGTTTCTCTTGTGCCACCCCATGCGAGGCAATCTTTATGTGAGACGAACGGCATCCCGATAAGCGGAAGCTTTTTTCGGAGCCGCGTGCACCTGTCCCAATCGTTCAGGCAGAATACGTTTTCCCTATTTACTGAACAAAATGAGGCATCTGCCATGCTCTTTGTAATAGTCCCCCGTTGATAAAACGGTTTATGTATCACGAGGATACTTGTCCTTAAGTGTGTGTAAGTCCCAGCTTGTTGTAGTTGGACTTCCATATTGGAGTGTTTTTGATGGCAAAGACGAGAGAATCGATAATGTCAGAGCAACTCCCGAATGATTATGATGATGCTCTACTCACTGAACATGCAAACTCGAGTGGGAATGGTGAGGGGAAAGTGAACGACAACGGCCACGGTAATAATTATAGCGGACAGAATATTCAGATTCTCGAAGGCTTAGAGGCGGTCCGTGTACGTCCTGGCATGTACATTGGCGCGACTGATCAGCGTGGACTTCATCATCTCATTTACGAGGTTGTTGATAATAGTGTTGATGAGGTGATGGCGGGTTTTGCAGATACGGTTACTGTGGTAATCCATGCTGACGATTCTGTGACCATCGAAGACAATGGACGTGGTATTCCCGTAGATGAACATCATCAGCGTCCCGGCATGTCTACCCTTGAGGTGGTGATGACGGTGTTGCATGCTGGCGGTAAATTTGGCGGTGGCGGCTATCAGATCAGTAGTGGTTTGCACGGTGTGGGTGTGTCGGTGGTGAATGCGCTCTCTGAGTGGTGTCAGGTAGACGTGAAGCACGATGGGAAGATCTATCGTCAGCGCTACGAGAAGGGCAATCCAGTAACACCTTTACAGGTAGTCGGGACAACCGATGGTACCGGCACAATTACGACCTTCCTGGCTGATCTTTCGGTGATGGAGACACGTGATTATAGTTTCGATGTGCTGGTTCAGCGTTTCCGTGAGATGGCCTATCTTAATCGTGGCTTGACGATTAGCCTGGTGGATGAGCGGAGTGATCGCGAGGCAACCTTCTACTTTGAGGGCGGCGTCTCTTCCTTTGTACGCTATCTCAACAAGAATCGTAATACCTTGCAGGCTCGTCCTGTGAGCACGACCCGCGATATCGATAATGTAAAGGTGGAAGTCTCTTTACAGTATAACGATAGCTGGTCCCCCACGGAATATTCGTTTGCCAACGGCATCAATACTGTGGATGGCGGTATGCATATTACGGGATTCCGCAGCGCTCTGACGCGTACCTTGAATGACTATGCGCGTAAAGCGAATTTGCTGAAGGAAAAAGATGGCAATCTGACCGGTGATGATGTGCGCCAGGGCCTGACCGCTGTCGTGAGCGTGAAGATTGCGAATCCTCAATTTGAAGCTCAGACGAAATCCAAATTGAACAATGCCGAAGTGCGACCTGCGGTTGAGGCCGCGACCGCTGATCTGCTGAATCAATACCTGGAGTTGACGCCGAGCGAAGCCAAGACGATTATCGATAAGTGTTTGATGTCAGCGCGTGCGCGTGAGGCTGCTCGTGCGGCCCGGGATCTGATCCAGCGTAAAAATGCACTGGATAATAGCTTGCCGGGCAAACTGGCAGATTGTAGTGAGCGGCGTGCGGATCGTTGTGAACTCTATCTGGTTGAGGGTGACTCGGCAGGTGGTTCCGCGAAGCAGGGTCGTGATCGACACTTCCAGGCTATTCTGCCCCTGCGTGGTAAGATCCTGAACGTCGAGCGTGTCGGTCTGGATACGATCCTCAAGAATGAAGAGGTTAAGAATATCATCACCGCTATCGGTGTTGGTATCGATGAGCACTTCAATATGGCGCGTTTGCGCTATGGAAGGGTGGTAATCATGTGCGACGCCGACGTTGACGGTGCCCACATTCGTACCCTGCTCCTGACCTTCTTCTATCGTCACATGCAGCAACTCATCTCCGATGGACATCTTTATATCGCGCAACCGCCACTTTATCACGTCAAGATGGGCAAGCAAGTCCATTATGTCTATACTCTTGAAGAGCGTGATGGCCTGGTAGAAGAATATAAGGCCAGTCATAACGGCCGTGAACCAGAGATTGGACGCTATAAAGGTCTTGGTGAAATGAATCCTGAAACTCTGTGGGAAACTACCATGGACCCGGGCCATCGCACCATCCTCAAGGTGAACATCGACGAAGCCGTTGAAGCCGACAAGGTCTTCAGTATGCTGATGGGGAGTGAAGTCATGCCCCGTAAACGCTTCATCGAGAGCCACGCCAAAAGCGCCAACCTCGACGTCTAAAACCGCGTTATTGTATAAATTGTCAACGATAATAGACCCGCTAAACATTCATGCTAGCGGGTCTATTATCATCCTAGACTTTCCGGCTTTGGATTATAAAAGGAGCAAAAATGGCAAAAAAATCAAAGCCATCTAAGAAGAAGAACTTAAGTGTTAACACATCACAAGCTGACAGATTGCTCGGATTTGTCAGTCAGCAAATATTGCAGGAAGACTATGCCGGTGCAGTGACCAATTGTGAGCGTTTATTAAATTTCCTTCCTCTGTACTCTCCACTGCGTGCTGATGTGCTTGTACAACTTGGAACTGCGCATAGTATGCTGCAAAACTATCCACAAAGTTATGCAGTCTTCAGTGAAGCACTGAAGCTAGAACCAAATGCCGCTGACCTCTGGTATAACCGGGGCATGTCGTGTCGATATACTTTGCGTTTTGGTCAATCCTTCAAGGATTTTACGCGTGCCGTAGAACTGAATTGCAGAGCTGATCTGTCAAAGCAATTTGATGAGGCGTTGAAGTTTAGTCGTGAGATGGCAGAAAAGTCGATCAAGTTACGTGGTCCCAAATTCACTTTAGATCAACTAATTGAACAGGAGCATCTCTTCCAACGTGGTTTGGCACTGATGGAAGAGCGTCAGTGGGATGTGGCGGGGCAAGCATTCCAGAAGTCCATTGCAATGGGAGATTGCTTACCACAACCCTGGGGCAATCTGGGAATATGTTTGCTGATGCAGGAATGCTATGACGAGGCCGAAGCTGCATTGAACCGTGCACTTGTCATCGATCCGCAGTATACCCTCGCTAAAAATAATTTGGCGCTGCTCCCCGAAAGCCGTCGGCTAGGCCCTCCGGAAATGATTGGGATACAAGATCCATTTAAGGGTAGCAAGGTCAAGCAATCAATTACTTTTATTGAGCAGTAGCACCAGTTCAGATTATCAAATAATGACTGGGAATACGTCGCCATTTACAAGCGTACAGTAGAACTGGCTCTCCTTAAAATAAGAGAGAGCCAGTTCTACTGTACGCTTGGCGGTTTAAGCTGTTCATCCATAGTCAACCCAAAAGCTTACGTTCCAAAAGTGAGCGTGCTTCTGACGGTCAACAGGGTCATCAAGGTCATACGTTGATGCTGGTTGATTACCCTGATCAGGTCATTGTTCACACGGTTGAGCACAGTCAGCACTGCCGGACCTCTTTGGCGGATGCTCCCTCCCTGGCGCTCGAACGTCGCCAGGTCATCGATCTGCCTGCAAAACGAGCTCTGGTGATCGAACATCAAAGTCAATCCAAATGGTGCCCTTTTTGATAATAGCCAGGCGGAACGAGACATCCGCATGATCAAGGTTCAGCACGTTTTTATATCTGTATCCCTTAGACAAACTACTCACTTTGACATCCTGCCTACATGTTATCCTCCCCTGTTCTTGTCTGGTTGTCAGGATATGTTGCGTCATCTTCTTCATCGTCATCGTCGTCGTCCCAATCATTGTTCTCCCATCTGGTAGCAGGATAGCGGCGTTGACTTTTGCGTTCCAGTTTGTTGGGACAGATCAGTTCTATCCGTACGCCAAGTAGATGTAATATCTCTTCAATAGGATGTTTTTCGCTTTCTTCTACTGTAATAGGCCCTCCATAGGCGTTGCCGCGCTCCTGACGATGTGCACAAATGTGTTGACGCAGGTGCGTGATAATCTCCTCTGGCAAGAAGGTTGCGGTGGTTCGATAGGGCAGATGAAATTGATAGTGCGCGTCGGCACTGCTGTATTCAAAGGCGATCAGGCTCTGTCCTTCTGGATCGAGCTTGCGCAGGTCTCCCTGGTCAAGGGTGTCCCAGTCGCCAATATAGCGAGTGCGGCTCCAGGGAATGTCGAGTAGATCGGTGGGATGGACGAGTAGTTCTGTCAGGCGAGCATGGTCAATGGGTTGGCGCGTCTGCAGGGCTTGCGCCAGTATGCTTTCCAGTTGCTGGTGGATATAGTGTTCGACTTGCTCGACACTGAGCAGTTCACTATTCGTTTCTGGCTGTAATGCTTGCCCTGTGATGGCCTGGAAGATCTGCCGCGTGCGGTTGCTGATCTCGTCTTCAATGCCATGGCGTTTTAATGAAGATAAGCTATCGAATAAAGTATCGGCGGCGAAATTGGCTGCGGCTTCTAGCATGAGCTGGCGGGTGAAGGCTTCGCTGCCATCCAGATAGCCAGTGGGAATGATCACACCATTGCGATATGCCTGCTCAAGGAGTGTGGCTTTCACACTGTATAATCCCTGCCGGTCGTCGTAGTAGAGTTGGTCGGTCGCTTTCGCCCAATGGTTGAGATGATTGAGCTGATAAAAGGTTTGCTCAATACGTTCGGGCTGACAGAGCCAGCGTAGCCGTCCTGGCAGTATGCTGCCTGGATCATTGGGCTGGGGTTGATATGGTGGTTGATTGGCGTATTCCCAGGCCGTAATCAAAACCATTTCATCATCCTTCGCCTGCTTTCCTTCCCAGCCATAGCTATCCTGTTGCCGGGCATAAAGATAGGCTGCTAGCTTGAGAAGCTCCATCCGGAATCGGGAATTATCTCCGGTTGAGCGCAGGAGCATATGGGGGGTAAATTGACAGGGGATGCGCTCGGTGGTGATGTTGGGACAAAAGCTGAGGCGATTGAGAATGGCATCATGCATCTGATGGCTGATTTTTTTGAGGATCACAAAGGCATATTCGCGGTGATCAGTGATGGGCATAATTTGATAGCCTAACATTTGTACTTTGCCGGTAATGCCCTGACAACTTGGACCTGTTTCAATGCCTGCTATGTGTTGTAGCAGTTCGATGGCTGGATACATGTGTAGATCCTGCTGATGGCTCTGTTGCTTGTCTGTTTGGTCGCTGGCGCTCAGACGTTGATACTCGGGGTGTGTCAATATGCCATCGATATGGAGATCCAGCCAGCGAAAGAACTCACGGGCCTGGCGTAGATAGCTGCCATCGTTGGCCAGTAGTGCCTTCTCTCCTACAACTGAGAGTAGATTGAGACTGAAGAGCTTGTTGCGTTGTATCCAGGGCTCTTGTTGCGCGAGAATACGCTGGCGATAGTCAGGATTGAGCGCGAATTCCTGGCAAAAGTTACAAATAGTTTGATAGTTCATTTCTTCAAAGAAGAACTCTCGCAGAAAATGGCTCTCGCCATAGCAAGGAGATTCCTGTTCGAGGACGGTCATGTCAAAGCAGTCGCGCTCCAGAGGGAGGATCTCCTGGTGGGTAAAGTTTTTTTCCAGATGTTTTAAGGTTGTTTGAATCTGTGCCTGTAATTGTCTGATTGTTTGTTTTACCTCGCCAGGCAGTTTTTTATTTTGATAGGGTTGTTTTAGGGTTGTGATATCTGTGAGCAATTGCTGCTGTTGTTGTTGTTTTAACTCTTGTAAGAGTTGCGATAAACGTGTTTTCTGAGGCTCCTTGAGCGCTTTCAGTAAGATATGGATACTCAATTGTGATAAGGGGAGTATGGCAACGGAGATCTTTTCGCGATACCAGAGGGTTAACTGCTGATCTCCTACTTCGGCACCAGTATCCAGTTCCGCGCTAAACGCATAATTGCCGTAGACTATTTTATATAATTCGACATGCATTGTATCATTCCACCTTTCCCACTTAAACCATGGATACGTTGTATGTTGATGTTTATGCCACTGCGATGATGATCAGAAGCGATCGTTGCTGTATGGTACGATAGGCGGCTTGTTGTTCACGGATGAGCAGACCGTGTTGTATGCGCCGCGCAAGCTCCTGTGTGTAGATCGCTGGTTCGTTTTTGTCTTCACGGATAATATTGATTGAATAGTGTGCGATATGCAGAGCTTCCTGGCGGCGTCCCTGTTCTGCGAGGAGCAGAATCAGGCGGCAGAGCGCATCTTCATCCTGCGGATAGGTCTGTAGAAATAGATATAGTAGCTCTTCTGCCTGCCGTATGCGCCGGGCTTGCATGTGCAGATCGACGAGATGATAGAGGACACGCCGCTGAGCACCATCAATAATATAGCGTCGCCGTTGCGACCAAGGTGCCTGTATATCGTCTTCTAAAAACATTCCTTTATCGAGGAGATGGGCCGCTTCCAGGTAACGAAGTGGATTTTCTCCTTGTTTCTCTTTATGCAGGGCAGTGTGAGCCAGTTTTAGCAATGCATCGGCATCAACCCATAGCCATGCCTGATCCGGCAGGAGGAAGACGGTCTCTCCATTTATACGTCGGGTTTGAAGCAGGCTGTCCTCTCGCTCTGCGGTCTCTTCGGGTAGGTAAAGGATATGCCGCCGTAGTACCGATGCGGTGGTGTCGAGCGCATGCTCGGCATTGATACCCTGATGTCGCGGCCATAAGGCTTCAATCAAGGCGGATTTGGCGATACGACGGCGTGGACTACATAAGAGTACCTTGAGCATGGTAATGGCTGCCTTGCGACTGTTGGCACCGGCGCTGTTAAGCGCATGATAGCTGGGCCGACCTATGGATGTTGGCAGTGCATGTGTCAGTGTAAATTCGCCCAGTGTCGTTACCCGTAGATATGGGTAGAGCGGTTTCTCCTGCTGTACATAATGATCCAGTGCTTGCATACTGCATTCCTCCTCCATATTCCTCTATTGGATCATACGTTTACGAAAACTTCTCTACGTCTCGTTAAACGATTTGTTTCTGCCTCAAGCATACCATAACTGACCTGTGGTCTCTGTGAGGTTTTCGTGAGGTTTTTTAGCTCACTATACTGGTACTTGTCTATGGTGATCTGTGTATCACTATGCTCATGTTTAGCAATACAACAATTGCCTGCTTTTGCGCTGAAAAAACGTTATCGATCAGGGTAATGGCGGCTCATCCGCCAGGGCAGGTAGTTTTAAGGTGTCACGATAGAGCGTGGATTGTAATTGTTTGGGATGTTCGGGATTGTGCCACCAGAGGCGTTGTCGCACTTCTTGTTGCTCTTGATTCCAGGCAAAGCTGATTTCACCGAGATTGTTGTATCCTACAATCAGATTTCCGGCCTTCCAGCGTCCCAACCACTTTTCATATTGGGATAGCGTGTTGGCGAGTCCCGTTTTGGGACGCTCTAGCCTTTGCTCAATCTTCGCTGCCTGCTCGATAGTAGTGCCAAGCAGTTGTTGCCCTGAGCGGTTCCAGGCATGTTGTGTCTGGTCGGGAGTATAGCGTTGGCTGCGCTCCTGAAGCTTGCTACGCGTGCGCCTGGTTCGTGTCTGAACCCTGGTGAGGCCTCTCAGGATGCCGCGCAAGGGGCGTAGCGTGAAGCGCATCAGGCTTATATGTGGTCGGTGCTCCTGATCGGCTGTTGTCTGGAGCGTATTGCGCAGGTAGTGGATGCGATAGCTACGGCTGGGTGGTAGATGATCAAAGGCTCCTTTGAGCCATCCATTGGCTGGCATGATGATTTCACTGCGTGCACGCCGGGCTGCGATCAAGCGTGGAATAGCCCACCAGAAGCGATAGAGTTGCTTGCGAATCAGTGTCAAAAAATACGTGAGGGTATAGTGGTCGTTGCCTGTAATATCCCAGGCAAAGAAGTCGAGTATTGGTTCCTCGCCACCCTGTAGCAAGGCGCGCAGGCGGGGATAACCCACTGCCAGGACCGAGATTTGTGCTCCTGATCCTTCGTTGCAATAAGGGCTGGCGGTAAAGTTCACAAATCTGGCTGTCTGCTGCTTTTTCTGATCCCAGTATTCAAGGCTGGAAGCAAAGGCATAATGAACATCGCCGGTCAGAAATACGACATGTTTTAATGTGCTGGTTATCTGTAAGAAGTGCTGAAAGGTTCCCCATTCTAAAGACCAGGCTTCGCGATCAAATTTATAATTATCTTTGACGCGCCAGCGACTCCAAAATTGAACTGTTTCGATGAAATCAATGCCAATGACCGGGGCGGCTGAAATGATAATCGTGGCTTCGGCCTCTGGTTTCTTGATCTGCTCAATTTGTTGCTGCATAGCACTCCTGGTGAGTAAGCCTGGAAAGCTGCCAGGAGACTCATAGTAGCGTTGCGTGCGTGTGTCCAGGACGATGACCTGATAATTGGGACCTGCATAGTGATAATGCCAGTCGAGTGCGCGCTTGGAGCGTTGCAAGGCCCCTTTGCCTTTAAAGGCTTCTGGCATACCAATTGCCTTCCAAATGATATCAGCCTGGGAGGAGCCTTCGTTTCCACGCCAGTCATTAATCGCCTCCAATAGCGCAGCCCCATGGGATTCAGCGAACTGTGCGGGCGTGTTGCCCCAGGCCTGACATAAGGCATAGGCGAGCAATGCATTGCGGATAATGCGGCGTCCCAGCGGCTTTTGCAGGACATGATGGCACCAATCCCCATCCAGAAACCAGTCATCGGTGACATCGTGATCGTCGCAAATCATATAGGTTGCGATATTTGCCAGGGCGCGTCGTACCTGCGGGAGCGCTTCACGGAAGCTTGCCAGCTTTTGTAGCTCATCGCGATACTGATCCTGTGCTTTCAACTGTGAGCCATGATCGGCATGTACCCCTGGATAGAGCCAGGCCCAGAACTCGTCTATGGATAACATTTCTGCGGGCCAGAGGACGTCGGACCAACTAAAAAGATACATTGCTAGATATTCACCCCACGCCATTAGATGGTTCTGGGGCTTTGAGGTAGTGAAATGAGCTTGATTTTCGATACTGTGTTTGCGGGTTCCAGGTAAAAGTTTATCGGCTGCTAGCTGGATTTGTGGTAGTATTTCCCGTTGATTACCTGCCAGTAATACATTCCCTGCATCGGTCAGTGTATGCAGGAGCGGAGTCGCCACATCATCGGCATAGATCTGATCGCCGGTCATATAGAGCTGTTGTGGGCGTTCCTGCCCACCCTGTGCAACCGCCTGTGCAATGATGATATCCAGTCCCGACAACATCTCTTTGCCTGCGCCATGCGCTTTGCGACAGGAACCATGCACAATTCTAAACTGCTGGATATCCTGCGCTGGCAATAAAAAGCTCGGCAAAGGATGTCCGGGATAGACAATCTGTTGCAGCGGGTCTTTCTGTTTGTTCAATATTCCCGGTGTTCCCAGGTGATCAATTGTTTCGGCCTGTAGAGCTTGCGCATCGGGAATTTGATCCGCTGGGCTAAAGAAGAGATTATAATAGTAGAGCATCTGCCAGTCCAGTGGCTCCTGCTGTTTTGCTACTTTAGCCGTAATCGCTATCATATGCAGATTATCACCGATACGCAGCGTGGTCTGGGTAGCCTGTAGGCGTAGCTGTAAATCATCCTGTGAGGCGCGTTCATAGATACGCAGTGTCACGTTGCGAGCGGATTTCAGGGCCAACCAGACAGTCACACTCTCCGGGTCTACCCGCCGCACGATTGGTCCCGCCAGAATCAACGGCAACTGTGTAATACGTTCAGACAACGATATCCAGGACATTCTAACTACCCTCGCGTTTCGCTCTTCTGCACATGCATTTATCAGATCAATTCTCTCTTTTCTATATACGACTCATCCATAGCATATGTAGCAAAACCCCGACCTTTATCTCTCGCTATCCCGAAAAATCACGAGGACACTTTGATAGGACCGGGTAAGGATGGTAGGATGGAATATCGACCCTGGGAAAAAATGATGATAGGATAAAGGATAGGATGATAAGCTATATTTTATGTTAGAGGTGTTTATGGCACAGACTCAATCCGCTAAAGAGGCGGCGTTGGCGACCGAGTGTGAATATGTTTCGGGTTCGTTTCGCTGGTTCACCTATGCTCCCGATGTGACGGGGTTGCGCCTGATTTGTTTGGAGGATCTGGAGACGGGTACGGTGGTAACGACGACTGTTGCAAATCCAGAGCAGCGGACCGCTGCCCATAAGGCGTGGGCCGGGGCACGGCAATCGCGTGCAGCTGGCATGCCATGGGATATCCTGAGCGAGATGGGTCAAAAGGGTGTCGATCCGGATCAGAAGATTGAGGAGACATTTCGCGGTTATGGTCATGCGTCGGTTGGCGATATGGCTCGTCTGGCTGTGGATATGGGTAAGGTTCCGATGCATTTGTGTCTGGCCCTGTTTAATGAGGGCACGCTGAATTCTGGTCAAGAGAAATCCACGCGCTATCAGCCACGTTTTGGCAAGGCGGTGTTGCATCAATTGCACAATTATCTCCCCTCAACCATTCCAGCAGCCGAACTGGAGGCTCTGGAGACCGAGTATCAAGCATTCGGGGCGTTATCGCTATCCCTCTTCGCCAGACAGCGTGCTAGTTTGCAGCAGGCGTTTGCGGAGTATTATCAGGCCGATCTGACTGATCCTGCGCAGAAGAGTGCCCTGACTTCACGCGTATTGGATTGCGTGCGTTATTTTCTGCTCTTTGGACAGTGGAGCGGGATGTCGTTTGAGACATCGGCACGCGATTGGTCACGTATTATTGGCGAGCTGAAAGCCTCTCCGCTGGCTTATTATCATCGCGTGGCGGCTCAGATCGAAAAGTTATTATCTCCCACTCCCGAGGAAGAGAAGATCCTGAGTTATAAGGCGGAAGCGCCCGGCTTAGTCCGCCATACACGCCCACAGACGATCGTGAACATGAATCTCCAGGCGTTGCATCAGTATCTCAGTGAAAAGACGGATCTTCTACAGGCCGTCACGATTCGTCGTGGCGCTCCTGCTTGCGTGGCGCAGCGTGTGCGCTTATTGGATGCTCACTATACACCGGGTGATCGCTTGCTGGCAGAATATATCCTCTTGCTCTGGCCCGGCATGGAGCGCGTTCCTCTGTTAGATTGGGTGCATCGTCAGGAGGATGATACCAAGCGTGTGCTCAGTGCTCTGATCTTCGCGGATCATTCTAACTATAGTGAACTTCCAGCTTTCGCCCGCACGACATCCATGACGCTTTCGATTGAGAGTTTCCTGGGCGAGCTACGCGACTTCAATCGACATCGTGCCTGGGGTCGCTTTATTCCATTCCCACTGGTATTTGGTGAGCGCATCAGTCAGGATACTATGGAGCAACTGTTAGCGCGTGGTTTCGGCCTGCCGCTCTATCTCTCTGAAATTCCTGCCTTCGCATCCTACAAAGCCGCCTTCGAGCAGGATCTCACGGAATATTATCAGAAATTGCAGGCTTTCTTTGCCAGTGTGGTGGCACGCTATGGCGATACAATTGATTATGTTTTTCTCTTAAATCTCTTGCCACTGGCCCATCAGGTTGATCTCTGGATGCATGGAGACCCCAAGCAAGCGCTCTACCTCACAAAGCAGCGTGTCCGCCCTGGTGGACATATCAATTATCGAGCGCTAGCCTATCAAGCCAACCAGCTTCTGGCCGCATCTGATCCTTATCTCGCAGCGATCCAGCTAACTGAACAGCCAGATCCAGCCAGTCGCGCCGAATTCTTCGATCGCAGCTAATACTCATCTTGAGAAATATGCAGGATTGCAAAGGGAGACCAGCCCCATAGGTGCGAACAGAAGCAGGATTGTTAAGGGTGCAACCCTTAACCTGGGGTTCGGGGCTGCGCCCCGATCTCTTACCTCTCTTCCGCCGCCGCACGCGGCGGCGAAGAAAAGAAAAAAAGGTATTTGGAGTAACTTAAGCGCCAGAGCAACGAAACTCCTCCTTTCTCATAAGGAGGAGTTTCGTTGCTACTTTTCTGTTTTGTTTTAAGAGATGGACACGAGAGAACACTAATTAATAGCGACGATCACGGTAGCCACCACCGCCGCCACGGGAATCACGTGAATCACGTCGTTGGAAGCCACCACTACCACCACCACGATTATCGCGTTTTTCTTGTGCCTCGTTTACAACAATGCTACGACCTTCCAGACTGGAATTATTGAGCTGGTTCATGGCGCTTTGAGCTTCCTGATCGTTACTCATTTCCACAAAGCCAAACCCTTTACTGCGTCCCGTATCACGATCAATGATGACCGTGGCCGAAACTACCTGACCATACTGGCTAAAGAGGTCCCCAAGTTCCTGGTCGGTTGTTCGATAGGGGAGCTTCCCTACGTAGAGTTTCACTAGGTCTTCTCCAATCGACGCCAATTAGCCTATCTCGGCCCGTGAACTAGCATTTTCACAATAATGAGACCGTGATATGTGTCGTCGCTCTCTATTATATCAATATTATATCAATCTATACCATCATGTAGATAGCTGTACAATGTTGTCGACACATTACAGGCAGAGTTTACTACCATATTTTGTCTATCCTATTCTATTCAGCTGCGCTTTGTAGCTGTTGTGTTCGTATTACTAAATTCCCTGCTTCTACATCGATGGTGACTGTTGCGTTTTCGTGTACCGTACCATCCAGGATGGCGCGTGCAATGCGATTTTCTACCTCACGTTGAATGACGCGTTTGAGTGGTCGGGCCCCGAATTGTGGATCATAGCCCTCCTCGGCCAGATGCTCCCTGGCGGTGTCGCTGACATTGAGCGTGATATGCCGTTCCGCGAGCCGTGGCCGGATACGATTGAGCTGGATATCCACTATATGCTTGACATTCTCCTTTTCAACTGGATGGAAGATGATGATCTCGTCGATACGGTTGATGAATTCGGGCCGTAGACCTTCATCGCGCAGCCGTTCACGGATATCGCGCTGGATACTATCGTCATCCCGTCCTTGATATTCATTCAACCAGCGGTCGCCGATATTGCTGGTCATGATAATGACGGTATTCCTGAAGTCGACGGTGCGTCCCTGACCATCGGTGAGACGGCCATCATCGAGTACCTGGAGCAGAATGTTAAAGACTTCCGGGGCTGCTTTTTCGATTTCATCCAGCAGGATTACGCTATAGGGATGGCGACGTACAGCCTCCGTCAATTGTCCGCCCTCATCATATCCAACATAGCCGGGAGGTGCTCCGATCAAGCGCGAAACGCTAAATTTCTCCATATACTCCGACATGTCGATGCGCACGATGGCATGTTCACTATCGAAGAGAAATTCTGCCAGGGCACGTGCCAGTTCAGTCTTACCGACGCCAGTGGGACCCAGGAAGAGGAAGCTTGCCAGTGGGCGATTGGGATCTTGCAGGCCGGCGCGGGCGCGGCGTATTGCATCGGAAACCGTCTCCAATGCATAATCCTGGCCTACCACACGCTCTCGCAGGCGGTCCTCCATATGGAGCAGCTTCTGAATCTCAGCTTCCATCAGACGTGAGACAGGCACGTTGGTCCACTTTGAGACAACTTCCGCCACATCCTCGGCGTCCACCTCTTCTTTAAGCATACGTGCACCCTGAATATTAGAGAGTTTGGCCTCTTGATCTTTAATCTTCTGTTCCAGTTCTTGAAGCTTTCCATAGCGTAGCCGGGCCATCTCTTCATAGTTGTACTCGCGTTCAGCTTGTTCATACTTGACCTGAGCCTCATCGAGCTGGCGTTTCAGATCGCGCATCTCCTCAACCGGCTCCCGCTCGCTATCCAATGTCAGGCGCATTGCGCGTAGCTGTTCGCTGAGATTCGCGATCTCGCGCTCAACCCGCGCTCTTCGCTCTTTACTCGCGGTATCCGTTTCCTTCTTCAGAGCCTCCTGTTCAACCTGTAACTGGCGTATGCGACGATCCAGGGCATCCAGCTCACCTGGCGTACTATCCAGTTCCACGCGTCGCTTACTGGCTGCTTCATCAATCAGGTCAATCGCTTTATCTGGCAAGAAGCGGTCAGTAATATAGCGGTTAGAAAGCACAGCGGCGGCCACTAGGGCGCTATCCTGGATGCGTACTCCATGATGGACCTCATAACGGGGTTTCAAACCGCGTAGGATACTGATTGTATCCTCTACCGTGGGCTGATCCACAGTCACAGGCTGGAAGCGCCGTTCGAGCGCGGCATCTTTCTCAATATATTTGCGATACTCATTCAGGGTGGTCGCGCCTATACAATGCAATTCACCGCGTGCCAGCATCGGTTTCAGCATATTGGATGCATCCATCGAGCCCTCAGCCGCGCCCGCACCGACCAGCGTATGTAGCTCATCGATAAACAGGACGATCCTGCCCTCGGCGCTGGTAACCTCTTTCAGAACCGCCTTCAAACGCTCCTCAAATTCTCCTCGAAATTTGGCACCGGCCACCAGGGCACCCAGATCCAATGTCACTACCTGCTTATTCGCTAGCGTTTTAGGCACATCCCCACGTACAATCCGCTGGGCCAGCCCCTCCACAATCGCAGTCTTACCCACGCCCGGCTCACCAATCAGCACTGGATTATTCTTTGTACGCCGACTCAGCACCTGGATGACCCGTCGAATCTCCTCATCACGTCCGATCACCGGGTCCAGCTTACCCTGCCGGGCCAGTTCTGTCAGATTGCGTCCATACTTCTCCAGTGCCTGATATTTTTCTTCCGGATTCTGATCCGTCACGCGTTGTGAGCCGCGAATAGATGTCAATGCCTGTAATACCTGATCGCGTGTCAGGCCAGCTGCCTGTAACGCGTGTGCCGCTGGCCCATCGGATTTGAACAGGGCCAGCAATAAATGTTCCACACTCAGATATTCATCCTTAAACGCATTCATCTCCTGCCAGCCATCGTCCAGCACCTTGCGGAGCGCGGGAGAAATGCCAGGTTCGCTACCGCCATAGACACGTGGCAAGCGCGCAATATCCTTCTCGATATCCCGCTTCGCCACCTCCAGATTGCCGCCCGCCCTTTGTATAACCTGTTGAACCACACCTCCATCTTGAGCGAGCAGAGCATCCAATAAATGCTCAGGCTCAATCTGATTATTATTATAGTTCTTTGCATCTTCCAATGCTTCTTGAATTGCCTCACGAGCTTTATCAGTAAAGCGTTCTATCTTCATAGCATACCTCTACAAATGCTCAGACTCTACTGTAACGTTGATTATTATTTACTATACAACATAGAATGTACTTCTTGCCAGAACTTTTAGTGCCCTGTTATCAAATCATGTATTGACAATAATATTAAACTCACTCGGCCCTTCACAGGCAATACCGCTGAAGTAAATAAGAAGGGTATAAGTAGCGTTTGTGGATAGGGTTATTGATTTGTATTTGTCGATAATTTTCGATGCGAGTATACTATAGATGGTAAAACATAGAAAAGGAGATTTTACATGCGTAAGTCTGTTTGGATGTTTGTTACTGTAGCCATGTGTGTGGCTACTTTCGTTGGCTTTTTCGCGTTGCCAGAGGGGGCTGCACATGCTGCCAATCCGGGTCGCCCGGCACATGCTGCCACAGCTGGTAGTGCTGAGATTGTGTCTTCCCTTCCTGCGAGTGTAAAGAGTACATCCACTAAGACGGTTGTCTCGGTGGCATGTCCTCAGGGTTTTGTTGCTCTGACAGGCCAGGCTCAGGTTTCAGATGATGTGATTCTGATCGGTCAGGCTCCTGTTCTGGATGCCAGTGGCAAGCCTGTTGGTTGGCAGGCCGCTGGTACGCTGGCGGTTGCTGTCAAGTCTGGAATTTATCCTACTCTGTCAGCATCCACCATTTGCGCGTCCGCCTGAGTGCAATCTACAAATTACAAATGTAAGCAGTGTTGACTCGTCTGCACTCTGTTCGAGAGTGTGGAAGATAGGATATGTGCACAATCCTATCTTCCACACGCTACATTAAACCTTCCGGAACGCCAGAGGCGCGAAAATTCATGCCTGGTGATCATGGAGTTGATGGGTATCAGGCACATTTTTAAGAGGATAAATTGTTGGCTGGATCATCTGATCCGGCCATTTGTCTGTCTTGATGGGCTTGCCAGGCTTGCCGCACGGGTGGTTGTACCTCACGCGAATAATATGCTAACCCGCTTCAATCCTTATATACCTACCTCTAACAACCGTGATATAATGGGGCCAAATCGGCACATTTTTCTTTTGGCGGAGAGAGGATAAGAGCACCGTTATGGCAATGTTTGAGAATTTATCGAAACGTCTAGAAGGTATATTTAATAACCTCGGTGGGCAGGGGAGATTGACCGAGGAGGATGTAAACGCTGCGTTACGCGAGGTCAGACTGGCGCTCATTGAGGCTGATGTCAATCTGAAGGTGGCACGACAGTTTGTGGATCGTGTCAAAGAGAAGGCTATTGGCGCTGATGTAATGGGCAGCCTCTCCCCGGCCCAGCAAGTGCTTTCGATCGTCAATGAAGAACTGGTTGAGGTGCTGGGTGGCGTTGAGGGCGATAATAAGCTGAATCTGGGTGGCACCCCTCCCCAGATTATTATGCTGGTTGGTTTACAGGGCTCTGGTAAGACGACGACGGCCGCGAAACTGGCGAACTATCTGCGCAAGCAGGGACAGCGTCCTTTGCTGGTGGCCGCTGATATGTATCGTCCCGCCGCTGTCAATCAGTTGAAGTCGCTGGGTCGCCAGTTGACGATCCCTGTGTATTCAGAAGCGGCTGGCGCTGATCCGGTTGAGATCTGCGTGAATTCGTTGGATTATGCCCGCGAACAGGCGAATACGGTAGTGATCCTGGATACCGCCGGTCGCTTGAATATCGATGAGCGCATGATGAATGAGGTTATCAATATTCGGGATCGCTTGCATCCTCGTGAGGTGCTGCTGGTTGCCGATGCGATGACCGGTCAGGAAGCGGTTCATGTGGCCTCTGACTTTAATCAGGCCGTGTCGCTGACAGGTATGATCCTGACGAAAATGGATGGTGATGCGCGTGGTGGTGCCGCTCTGTCAATTCGTACCGTGACGGGTGTCCCGGTGAAGTTTATGGGCGTGGGCGAGAAGACAGACGCATTGGAGCCCTTCTATCCAGATCGTTTGGCCTCGCGTATACTAGGAATGGGAGATGTCCTTTCTCTGATTGAGCGTGCGCAGGAGAGCATCGATCAAGAGGAGGCGCTGAAGGCACAGCAGAAATTACAACAGGGAAAATTTGACCTGGAGGATTTCTTGAATGCGATGCGTCAGTTGAAGCGCATGGGTCCGTTGCGGAACGTGATGGAGATGTTGCCTGGCTTCAATAAGCTGGCGGCTACCCCTGAGATGGAAGAGGCTCTGGAAGGAGATCAGCTGAAGTATGTTGAGGCGATGATCCTTTCGATGACCCTTGAAGAGCGGCGCAGCCCGGATATTATTAATGGTAGTCGGCGCAAACGTATCGCCCGTGGTAGTGGTACAACAGTACAAGAGCTGAACCAGTTGCTTGAACAGTTCAATGAGATGCGCACGATGATCCGTCAGATGAGTTCTGGTAAGGGTCCCTGGGCCCAGATGGCACGTCAGTATGCTGGCGGCGGTGGCATCCCTGGTATGCCTGGCTTGCCGGGGGCCGGTAAGGGCATTGGTGGGAAAAAGACTGGCAAGGCTGTACGCAAAGAGAAACGGAAACAGAAAGCGAAGTCTCGCGGCGGAAAGAGGTAAACTCTATGTGGTGGTTGTCGTATCCTGTGGTTGGTCGTGCGCGTTTGATGAGGTGTGGAATGGTGCTGGTGGTGGTTGGCGTTCTGCTTGCGACGAGTGCCTGCGCAGGCAACCCACAGATACGACAGCATACACAAGGGAACCAGCAGCGATTTGATCAATTGCTGCTCAGCGCCTATCAAATTGGTTTTACGGCTGACACTTTGCAGCCTATCCTACAGCAAGAGCAGAGACTACGCCAGCTGCGGCCTCCCACTAGCCTGCTTAGCAATCAACCGATAGATGATTATTATCTCTCCCTGGGGCAAAAATATCTTCAACTAACCAGTCAGCTTCAACATTTCATGGATAGTAATACCGCTCACATCCGTCTCCAGGTTCAGCAACAACTTCGATCCGCTCATATGCAGCTCCAGCAGCAGCAGAGTACAGGCCTTCCTCTCGACGGCTTCACGACGCGTCTCAATCAGTTGCAGCGCCAACTGTCCCTGGCTCAGGCACTCTCTGATTTTGCATATGTGAGTGCCGGTATACAGGATGTGCACTTGTCTATGCAACTTCTCCCCGCCACTGCGGTTCAGTTGAGCCAACTCAAGCAAATGGTCGATCTCTTCCATGCATCGCGGTTGAATAGCGCTGATCTTACGCAACACTATCAATTGGATCAACAGCGCATGCGGACCAGTTCAAGCAGCGCCAGTATACGTACCCTGGTCTCTCAATTGAATGCCCAGTATCAGCTGGCTACCGTAATTGTGGCCCAGGCTATCCCGGATGTCACCAGCGCCCGCCTGACCGAGTTGAACCGGCATATACAGACCCTCCCCGGTTATCATATCGACGCAACCCCTTATCGCACCAGAATGGCAGCCGATCATCGATTAGTCACGCCTACCATGAGTATCACGGCCTATCGGCACTTTTTGCAGCAGATAGATCGTGATATCTATGACGTTCAGGCCGACGCCCTGCGTACCCTTGGTCAGCGCGCCATTGATCAGTTTCATCAGGATCTCGCTGGTTGGAGTGATAGCCATCTGTACTATGACGATTATGACAACAATAGTTATGCTATCGATATCAGCTATCAGGATAATAATTTCGGCTCGGGACCCCAGGCACTCCTCAATCAAGCCACCTCACTGGCGGATCTGCAGGCCGCAACTGATGATGCCAATACACTCTATTTCAATCATCAACTGATGGAGCAGGATTGCGATGATCCTACATCTTATGATCAGGTACATGCAGCCGATATGCGTGCCTTACAGCATTATCAATTGCTCAGCGGGCAGGTGATTGTAATCTCTCTCTGCAAGCAGACCTTGCGCTTCTATCAGGATGGCAATCTGGTGCGTGCGTTTATTGTGACGACTGGCCGGACTGAACGTCCCTCGCCTCCCGGAGTCTGGTCCGTTATGAATCGCCTCTCGCCCACCGTCTTTAAGTCTGATGATGCTCCTGATTCGCCCTACTGGTATCCCAATACCATTATCCAGAATGCTATTCTTTTCCACGATGGCGGTTATTTTATCCATGATAGCTGGTGGCGAAAAACCTATGGACCAGGAACCGAATTCCCGCATGCCGACGCCAGTGGAGATCAGCACGATTCTGGCAATGGCAGTCATGGTTGCGTCAATCTGCCCCCCGATCAGGCTGCATGGCTCTACAACAATACCAGCTATAACACTACTGTTATCGTCTACTAATCTCGTGCTCTCTTAAGGATATCAGGATCAATGGTACACCTGTGCAAATTCTACTATGCACACGATAGACAATACTGTGACCAATAAACCAGTCATGCTACTATCAACTTTTCATAATCTGCGACAAGTCGCAATATTCTTTGGCGTGAGGGCGGAGGAAATAGCTATTTTTGAGTTATAATAATGCTAAATATTCATCTGGCCTGGCTGATATCATCAATCTATTCGTATTGCTATTGCTGCCTGTTTGCTCATATAGATTGGCTGCTATGGACGTGTCGCCAGTATGAAGGTAACGGAGCCTGATTGATTATGCGTGTGACATCTGAAAAACAAATACCAAAAAAAATCAATGCATGCGCACATGCACATCACTTGGGCACGCCACGTATTGTCTACGAGTCACCTGCCACCACACAATCCTATCTCTTCCTCTCCTCCTTCGCCTTTATTGTCAGTGCTGGCATTATTGGTGCGTATGCATTCCTCTATGACCAGATATTTAGTACCTGGCCCGCCTTGCAGTCCTGGATGGTGGTCATAATTGGACTGGCATGGTTTTTGATTGGACTATGGATGCTCATGACGCCTGCCGTCACCATTCATCTGCGCGTATTCCTCTGTCCTAAAGGCATTATCTATGTGCGCCGCCACCCGGATATCATCCGTTGGGATGACATCCGGGAACTTTCCAAAGAATTGAAAATGGATCGTGCTGCAACCGTGTTGCGCGGATATAAGATTGTTCGTCGGGATGGGGCTGTTTTTCTGTTAGAGAACGATCTACCCCACCTGGATCGCCTGGGAGGATTTATGGAGCGTGAAATCACACGTTACCTGTTGCCCCAGGCGCTGGCGAATTATGATATGGGTCAACCACTTACCTTTGCTCATCTCACTATCACTCCACATGGCATTATCTATCAACCCGCGCAACAACTCCTCTCCTGGCATGAATTTCAGCGCATCAGTCTCGATGAAACTACCCTTAACATCTATCGCCTGGGTGATAGCGGGGCCTGGCTTACCTTGAGCCTGGCGGGATTTCCCAATACCTGGATCTTCAAGGGGGTGCTTGAATATGCTATCAAGCAAGCACGTATCCCTGCTTTGGAGCCTCTCTCGGTCCCTGCTCGCCCCTCTCATCTGGTCGCCTATGATACTGGAGGAGCCATTGCCTTTGGTCCCTTTGCCATCAGCCGAGACGGCATCGACCTCTATAGCCAGCAAGAATTTCTCCCCTGGGAAGAGATCGCCAGCATTGGCGTCAACGAACACGAAGTCATCATCAAACGCAACGCCGCCACCGACCAGTGGTATACCCTTCCTATCTGGACTATCACTGATGTCGCCCTCCTCAAACAACTCATTGATTATGCCCTCTTCCCATAAGAATGTATCTTGCTCCCAGTCTCATCGAGAGTTTGTCGGCAGGTGTGTGCGAAAACGCGTGTGCGAAGACCTGGGAGTCTGAACATTCTAATAATCCTGATCCAGCTGAGGTGGGAGAGACTATACCAGTACTTTTGCCCATCTGATACATGCTAAATTTGTCAGGCTGCGTTCTTTCTCCCGGCCAGGAATGCCCTGCGTCAGCCGATCTCTCTCTGCGTTTAAGCCATGCCTGCTATGAAACAATTTGATGTGCTATGAGTAGCTATAGAGCACCATGAGCGGATAACGTTAAATAGAGAATAGCGGCACTTCGGGATATGTATAAGGCTGGATTGGATTGTCTCTTTCCTCTCTATCTATCAAAAACTATAAGTGATAGAAGTGTGGCCTGTATCTCTCTGGCAGTATTGGTTGTTGGTAGGAGCGTGAAGAAGTGGGACAGGCATCCTAGCCAACTTTGCGTTACTCCTTCGGTATGATATACTAAACCCGTTGTCCCAGTATGCTCAATCCTACATATAGGATCGTCTAAATTCTGATCATCCATCTTGAATTTGTGGGCAATTTCTGGCTTGCCGAATGCTCTGAGCGCGCTTCTGGCGGCCTTCGCCTCATTTCTATGGATGGCAGCAAACGGAGATTTCAAACAGTCTGACTGTTGTAGAATTGAAGGAGAGCGAGCCGTGACTACACAACCTACTTCAGGTGGAACCGCTGGCACTGAGGCTTTCGCTTCAGGACAACCCGGGGCGCAACGGACCTCTGGCAATTTATTGGCTACAGAGGGGTTTGTCGTTGGTATTGAGTTGAGCAGTAGCGGAGCGCGTCAATCTGTAGCTCTGGCGGATTTGAATGGTACTATTTTGCATCGTGTTCGCCGTCCCCTGGAGTATGCTCCCGATACACAGACCGTTCTTGGCTTGTTGGATGAGATGATTGCTGAGGTGGCGCATCCTGATCGTCTGCGTACCGGGCGGAATATTGAACCGAGAATCCTGCGTGTTGGAGTGGCTGTGGGTGGTCTGGTAGAGGCACGTGAGGGTCTCGTGAAGCGGTTTCATCATACCCCGGGTTGGATAAATTTCCCACTTCAGGACTATTTTGCGGAAAAGTTGGGCGCACCGTGTATTATAGATAATAATGCCAATGCGGCTGCACTTGGAGAATATGTGCGAGGTGTGGGTCAGGGGGAACGCGGCATCTTTTATGTCGGCCTGGGGCGTGGTATTGGCGGTGGCCTGGTGATTAATGGACGTATTTTTCGTGGCGCGACCTGTACCGCTGGCGAAATTGGTCATTTCTTCGTGAAAGAGGATGGCCCGATCTGTTCCTGTGGTCAGGCGGGACATCTCGAAGCCATTGCGTCAGTACAGGCGATTGTGCGTACAATGCTGGATCTTTCTTCTGAATATCCAGAGACTGCGGCGACGCTGCAGCGGGTCACTGAGGGGGATACAGAACATATTAGCGTTGACCAGATCTTTCGACTGGCGGAAGAGGGTGATCCCATCGCGCAACGTGTCGTTCACGATGTTTATCATTATCTGGGCATGGCACTTACCAACATCGTACATCTGGTCAATCCCAGCATGATTATTCTGGGTGGCCCTGGATCAAGCCCTGGCGAGCGTTTAATCGCTCCCTTGCGTGAGCGTATCCAGAAGTATTGTTTGCCAGAGGCCAGCCAATCTTTACGTATCGTGCAGAGTGCTCTGGGGCCCGAGGCGAACTTATTGGGTGCCGTTACTCTGGCGTTACAAGACCTATAAATACTTATAACATTCAGACATGCCAGCTGGGTGGTCGATGTTTGGTCACTTATCTGAATGCAAGGACGTATAAGTGCGTAATCTTGAGAGGCTTACAGTGGAAACAGGCCGGGTCATTCAAAGACGCTACCTGCTACAACGCTTGATACAGCAGGGGCAAACTTCTGCTGTCTACCAGGGGTTCGACCAGGTATTGCAACGTACAGTTGCAGTTAAAGCGGCAGCAGTGGAACATATTTCCATCTATCGTGCTGCCATTCGCGCAACTGCACAGTTTACCCATCCCAATATTATTGGCATCTATGACCTGATTCTTGAGCCTGATGCCTTATATATTGTACAGGAATATGTTGATGGCGATGATTTTGGCACATTGTTGCAATCCCAACTCTCGCCATATTATGTGGTTGATCTGGGCGTGCAGATTTGCCAGGCACTGATGTATGCCGCAACCCCATCGCGCAAAATATGTCATGGCGATTTAACTCCTGCTGCGATTGTGCGTGACCGCCGTGGATTTGTACGCGTCAATAATTTTGCCTTGCCCGGTGATGTTCATTATTTTTCAACCTGGAATATCCTGGGTGGTGGACCTACGCCTTTTTCTGATCCCGATTTGCCGGTTGGTCAGGCCAGCGAGGGGCGCTATGCTGACGATACCCGTGCGGTTGGTCTTCTGCTCTATCAATTACTCACTTCAGGACGTAGCGCTGATGCGCGCACTGTCGAGCCTCCTACCGACGGACGTTTACGCTTTATGCGCAACACGCCCCCCGAGGTCTGTGAAGTCGTTGCCCGCACTGTCATTCGCCAGCATCCCCAGAATATTTCAGCCGCCGAAGCACTGCATGCTGAATTAAAGAAGCTCGCTGATGCGTTAGCGCCTGCTATACCCGTTCCGGCTATGGCTCAGCCCGCACCAGCGTTAGCCTATCAGGTGGCTGAAGAACCTGCGGGACGTGCCGCGCAAGCGCAATTTATGCCTGTGCGTACCGGTCTCCTCAGCCAGCCTCTGGGAGCCAGTCCCGATTCCACTTCACTATCTGGTGCCGGGAATGATTTCCCGACCCGCGTGGATGCTAATGAGCGCATGGTGAGGCCTGAACCGACTACGGGGGCCTCTTTTGATATGTCTATGAGTTCTCAGCTTGCGGCCGCCCGCCAGGCAGCATACAACGAAGGCACACCAGCCAAACGTGTCAATATGCCTCTCATCATCATTCTGGGCCTCTTCCTATTTGCCCTCTTCTTTGGCATTGGTTATTATTTATCAACTCTCCTCATCCACTAACTATAGAACCTTTTCCCATGCGGAAGTGCAGGAGGACAGCAATCCTCCTGCCGACGCGCGGAGATTGCTCTAAAAACTCTTGAATAATGGCGGGGTTTATGGTATGCTTTAAGCGCAAATTCTTCAAAATAACTATAAGTGCTGCGTAAGGAGCATTCAATGAGAACAGCATCAATCACATTTTCCACCATTGCTGCCACTGTCCCCAGCAGCCTCATTGGGATTGAGTGCTCTCTCTAAGCAGCAAGAATAGCTTCGCTTTTTCACTTCTTGTGTGTTTGATCGATGAGTCACACCCTGCGGTTACTTATTACCGTATATAATTATGTCTACATGACTGATTATATCTACGGGCCGCAGTGAATACTGCTGAACTCATGATCCCGGGACCTGATGTGCACTCTTCCCTCCTAATAATATTCGCTCTGTAATCGTCTTTACGAAGACATTTGAGGAGTGCCATTCTATGCATTCTAAGCACAGCAAGTTTAATGCCTTTACCGTCTATCTCTGGATTGCTGGCCTGGGCGCGTTTGCGCAATCCATCATTTTTACTTTGAGTATGGTCTATCAAATTGAGACGGTAAAACTCAATCCATTACAATTGGTCCTGGTGGGTACGACATTGGAAACAGCTTGCTTTATCAGTCAGGTGCCGACGGGTATTCTGGCCGATATGTACAGCCGTCGGCTGGCGGTCATTGTGGGCTATCTTTTGATGGGTCTTGGCTTTCTCTTAGAGGGCATGCTCCCGACCTTTTTCGTGATGTTGCTGGCTCAAATACTCTGGGGCTGTGGCGCGACCTGTGTCAGCGGCGCTGAGGAGGCCTGGTGTGCCAGCGAGATCGGCGAGGAACGCGTGGGTGCAGCTTTTCTGCGTAGTTCACAACTCGGTATGCTTGCTTCGCTGTTGGGCATACCGCTGGGCATCGGATTGGGATTACTGCGGCTGAATTTGCCGATTGTCGTCGGAGGTGTCGTTTTTATCCTGCTGGCTCTTTTCCTTTTCTTCTGGATGCCGGAGCGCAACTTTCAGCCCGCGCCACATACCGAACGCAGTTCCTGGCGTGCGATGGGACAATTGATGGCGGATGGCGGTCAGGCTGTACGCCGCAGTCGGATGTTGCTGACGATTCTTTGTATCACGGCCTTTGTTGGCATGGCGAGCGAAGGTTTTGATCGTTTACAGACCGATCATTTTATCCAGGATTTCGCGTTTCCGTCCTTTTTTCACCTGCCACAACTAATCTGGTTTGGCATCATCGCTGAAGGCTCGCACCTGCTCTGTCTGACTGCCACAGAACTTGTGCGCCGTTGTGTCAATACTAACAATCAGACATTGGTCATTCGTGTCATGTCTGGTTTGCAAATCCTGTTAATTGGCAGCATCATCGTCTTTGCGCTCACTGATAATTTTTATCTGGCTCTGCTCTCCTTCTGGTGTGCCAGTATTGGACGGCGTGCCGATGCGCCACTCTATAATACCTGGATTGTTCAGAACAGCGAGCCGCGCATACGAGCCACCGTCATATCCATGTTTGGACAGGTGGATGCCATTGGACAGATCGTAGGTGGACCGGGTATTGGCTATCTTGGTAGTGCCCCCTCCTTGCGCGCTGCGTTACTGGCTACCAGTGCCATCCTCACGCCCAATCTTATCTTCTTTGCGCGGGCGCTCGGTATAAGCAAAACAGCTCCCATCTATGCCATTGAGGAAAGCGCGGTCAGCATTGCAGAAACGGTTCTCGATGCAACTGGACTTGACGTGAGTTAGAAGGAGATGTTATAGTCTGATCAATAAATAAGTGCATATCATAAAGCAATGAATGGGATATGTTGGATCGGTCCCCGATTCTTAAGAGAGCAATGTCCAGGCTGCAAGCATTGCGTTTCGTTCCAATCCGATGACACCCATGAGCTAACCAGCGAACCATAGCGCTGGCTATCCAGTAACTGGTTTTCGGTTGTGCGCCCGTTATCGCGCAGCGGTTTCGTCGTTATCCCACTGTTTATATATGATGAGCAAGTGAGCGCGACCGAACCGACTGAGATTCCACTTCTACCAGCCTTTGCAAACGGGCGCGTAGGAGCGTGGAATAAAAGGTGGTGGTACCACGATAGGCGCATAGGCCCCTCGTCCTCCTGGAGGATGAGGGTTTTTTTATTGTCCTTTTCCAGCTATAACCTGCGATATCTTTGTTGATGTCTATGCACAGAAGGAGCGAGATGATGAATAACGACGGCGACGATAATGATCGCGAGGAAGGCACTGGATGTCTGTAACAGAATGTATGCAGGCTTGTCAGGTGTCCTTCCTCTTTGAAACAGCCTGACAAGCCTGCAGATGTTTTTATCAGATAGCAAGGAGTTTTTCTCATGGAACGTATCCGCACCAGCGAAATCTCATCTCATGTTGGCACGCGTATTCGGGTTGCTGGCTGGCTGCATTCATTCCGCCGTCTAGGTGGAATTACCTTTCTTGTCGTACGTGACGGCTGGGGAATAATGCAGGCCGTGGCTGAAAGCGAGGCTGAAATTGCGCCGCTCTTAGCTGCCGAGGCTGGCCTGGAAAGTATTATTGTGATCGAGGGTCAGGTGATTGGTACAGCGCAGGCTCCGGGAGGATGTGAACTGCACGACCTGAGCATTGAGATTCTCAGCCCTATCTCCGAAGTTCCGCCTATTATGCTCAACAAGACCAAACTCAACGCTCAGCCTGCAACCTTACTGGATCATGCGCCGGTTGCCAATCGGCATCCACAGCGCCGGGCCATCTTTCGTCTCTCGGCTGGGATTATCGCAGCCTATCGCCGTATCTTAACCGAGCGTAACTTTACAGAAATTCAGACTCCCAAAATCGTAGCAGCTGCTACTGAAAGCGGGGCTAACGTCTTCCAACTAGACTACTTTGGACGTCCGGCTTATCTGGCCCAGAGCCCACAATTCTATAAGCAGATCATGGTTGGTGTCTTTGAGCGTGTCTTCGAGGTAGGACACGTCTTCCGCGCCGAGCCGCACGACACCACGCGCCATCTCAACGAATACATTAGCCTGGATGCTGAATTCGGCTTTATCGACAATCATACTACCGTCATGGCCTTATTGCGTGACGTTATTGGTTTTATCCTCAATAGCTTGAGCGAAAATTACAGTCCCGAACTGGAACTCTTACATACTCGCATACCTACTATGCCTGCTGAAGTCCCCTCCATCCATTTCGCGGACGCGCAGGAACTTATCCTCAAACTGCATCAAGTCGATGTGCGCGGTGAACCAGACCTCTCGCCACAGGATGAGCGCTGGCTGGGCGCGTGGGCGCAACAGGAATTCCAGAGTGACTTCTTATTCGTTACTGGTTATCCTATGCGTAAACGGCCCTTTTATACGCATCCAGATCCGCAGTGTCCGGAATATTCCAACTCGTTTGACCTGCTTTTTCGCGGAACTGAACTCGTCACAGGAGGGCAACGCCTGCATCTGCATCAGGACTACATAGTGACCCTTGAGCGTGCCCATCTGCCCATCGCAGCATTTGACTACTACCTGGAAGCATTTAAATACGGCATGCCACCGCATGGAGGCTTTGCTATCGGACTTGAACGCCTGCTCATGCAGTTACTCGGCATCCAGAACGTCAAACTCACAGCCACTTTTCCCCGTGACCTCAACCGCCTGGTCCCGTAGACGTTAAAACTGAACGCGTTGCAAGGGCACGCTTTGAGCCATTTCAGGGTCATGGAAGCCATCCATGACCCTGAAGGTGGGCGCCTCGGCTCGCTGCGGCTCGTCTTCTGCGTCAAACAGAGGTGATGAGGACCATGCTGGCATATTTATCAAACAAAGTATCATTATTGGAATAGTAACTTGACAGACATAGTAATATGATGTATAATCCCAATACGAGGTGATGATATGAGTGAAAACAAACTTACTTCTGACCTGCTGCGCGGACATACCGATACGATGATTTTACGCCTCTTATCGGAAGCTGACCGCTACGGCTACGAGATTGTCAAGCTGATTGCTGAGCGCTCGGGTGGGGACTATGAATTAAAGGAAGCCACGATGTACTCCAGCGTCCGGCGGCTTGAGGTGGACGGTGATATCGAATGGTATTGGGGCGATGAATCTCAGGGCGGAAGGCGGAAATATTTCAGGATTACTGAAAAAGGGAAAGCGACGTACGATCGCAACAAACGCAACTGGGAGTACGCGAAGCGCGTACTGGATAACCTCTTGTAAAGGAAATGTGTTGTTATGAATGAGAAATTGACCAACTATGTCAACGGCGTTTTTGCTCCCTACGATGGGGTAAAAAGCGCGACCGAATTAAAGGCTGATCTGCTCGCCGATTTGTTGGAGCGCTTCCGGGAACTCAAAGCTGAGGGTAAGGATGATGAAACTGCCTTTGACATGACCATTGAGAGTATCGGCGACATTGAGCAAACCGTCCAGGAGGTCGCCAACCTCTCCCACTCGCTGGAGCGGCAGGTGTTCATAAACTTGAGTGCAAGTAATTTGCCAAAGAGCGACTTTGCGGGTGTTATCGCGCATCAAGGAAATTTTAAAGCGAGCGCGTTGCGCGGCTCTGACTTTACGGGCGCAGACTTAACCGGGAGCTCGTTTCGGGGCAGTGACGTCCGTGAAGCCACGTTTGCTGGCGCCAATCTGACCGATTGCGACTTCTCCACCCTTGACCTTGCGGATGCGAACTTCCGTGAAGCCATCCTTGTGCGCACCAACTTCAACGCGTCGGGGCTGGTCGGAGCACAATTCATCGGAGTCAAGCTGACTGATGTCAAATTCACGAAGACTGACCTGCGAAAAACCACCTTTGAAAGCTGTACCTTTCTGGGCGTAGACTTCCACTATTCCGACCTGAGCGGACAGCAACTTGATGGGCAGACCTTTATCGGCGTCACGTTTGACCTGCCGGCACTGAAGGATGTTTCGTTTCAGGGCGCGACCCTCAAAAATGTGTCTTTCCGCCCGGTAGGTCTCTGGTCTCTGAAGCGTGCTATACAATCCATTCACTTTGACGGCGCGATGATGGATAAGTTAACGTATGCCGCGCTCAAAGGCCTGGGAGCTGATGTATCGAAGGCGACTGTCCTCTCATAAGGAAAAGATTGTGCAAAACATTTCAATTCAGGTAGAAGATCTACAAAAATCCTACAAGAAGCTCACAGTCTTAAAAGGCGTGAATTTCACTGTGGAGCAGGGCAGCATTTTTGCCCTGCTTGGCTCCAACGGCGCGGGCAAGACAACGCTTATCAAAATCCTCACTACGCTGCTCAAACAGGACGGCGGAACTGCCATCGTCAACGGATTTGATGTTGCGTCAAAGCCAGACCACGTGCGGCAATCACTGAGTCTGACCGGGCAATTTGCCGCCGTGGATGAGATTTTAACCGGGCAAGAAAATCTGATCATGATCGCCAGGCTCCGACATCTCAAACATCCGCGCCAGATTGCCGACGAGCTACTGACACGCTTCGGTTTAACCGATGCCGCAAACCGCAGGGCGTCGACGTATTCAGGCGGTATGCGCCGCAGGCTTGATCTGGCCATGAGCCTGGTGGGAACACCGCCGATCCTGTTCCTGGACGAGCCGACCACCGGGCTTGACCCCGAGGGACGCATTGAGGTGTGGAAAGTGGTGAAGGAGCTGGCGGATAGTGGCATCACAATCTTCTTGACCACGCAGTACCTGGATGAGGCGGAACAGCTGGCCGATCACATTGCCATTCTCCATGAGGGCACGATTATCGCCAGCGGCACGCTCATGGAGCTAAAAAAGCTGTTTCCAGTGGCTTCGGTGGAGTATGTTGAAAAACAACCAACCTTGGAGGAGATATTTCTTGCCATCATTGGCAAAAAGGAGGATCAGTAAATGGAAACGATACAGAAACACTTTTTCAGCGATATGAGCGTGATGCTTGGTCGTTCCATGCGCCATATTTTCCGCAGTATGGACACCATCATCACGGTCACGATCATGCCTATTGCGTTTATGTTGCTGTTCGTGTATGTGTTCGGCGGCGCAATTCAAACCGGGACAGCTAATTATGTCAATTACTTGTTACCTGGTATCTTACTGATTGCTATTGCGAGCGGGATATCCTATACGGCTTTCCGTTTGTTTACTGATGTGCAACGGGGTATCTTTGAGCGATTTCGCTCCATGCCGATTGCCCCTTCCACCATGCTGTGGGGACATGTCCTGACCTCGCTGGTCTCCAACGCGATTTCGGTGGTGGTCATCATTCTCGTCGCGTTGATTATGGGCTTTCGTTCGTCGGCGGGCATCCTGTCATGGCTTGCCGTCGTCGGTATACTCGCGTTGTTTACGCTGGCTTTAACCTGGGTTGCGGTGATTGCCGGACTGACCGCAAAATCGACAGACGGGGCAACTGCATTTTCGTATCCGATTATCTTCCTGCCCTTTATCAGCTCGGCGTTTGTGCCAACCAGATCGATGCCACTGGTCGTCAGGGTCTTTGCCGAAAATCAGCCAGTGACGGCGATCGTGGATACCATCCGTGCGTTACTGTCTGGACAGCCAGTGTCTAACAATATATGGGTTGCTCTTGCATGGTGCGTCGGCATTCTGGTTGTGGCCTACCTCTTTGCGATGTGGGCCTATAAAAAGCGCGTGTAAAAAGAGCGCAGTATCCGAGGACCAGTTCTAAGCCAGCAACCCCTTAGCGGAATTTTGAGGGGGGGTTATGTCGGGACCTCGATTTACCGAAAAGATGAAGCATAATCTCAAGCAAAAAAGGATCTCTCATCAAATGATGAGAGATCCTTCTGGTTTGGGTGGACCTGAGGAGACTCGAACTCCTGACCTCCTCCATGCCATGGAGGCGCTCTACCAGCTGCGCTACAAGCCCATATTGTGTTTGCCGCTTACAAGAAATAATTATAGCAGGTCCTCTCCCTATTTGCAATAGTTTTTTCGATTTTTTTTCTCTTTAAAATATTGCTTACTTGTTTCATTGTCTTCGTGTCTTTGGTTCTCCGTCTTTGCGGGTGAAAGCGGGGTGCAGGGGCGGCAGCCCATAGGTACGAACAGAAGGCTTTTCAAGCGGGATTGCAAAGGGCGGCCAGCCCTTTGCCGGGGTTTGGGGTGTCCACAAATCCCCCTTTTTCTTCTTTTCTTCGCCGCCGCATGCGGCGGCGAGAGGGATGTAAGAGACCGGGGCATAGCCCCGGGCCCCAGGTTAAGGGTTGTACCCTTAACAAATCCCCCCTCCTCTCAATCCCCCGAAAAGATAGAGAGCCACATCATCCAGGGGATGTAGCTTACCGTGTGTAACCGCGCCGTAAATATACGGTTTTATATGATAATGATGTGCGGTTAGAGGCCGGGTTGGGTCATGCTTTCAGGATTCAGGATGCGGTCGAGTTCTGCGTCGGAGAGCTGGGTTTTTTCACGGGCAACTTCTCGGACGGTCTGGCCGGTTTGATGGGCCTGTTTCGAGATAGCTGCCGCTGCATCGTAGCCGATGACGGGGGCTAGCGAGGTACAAATCGCCAGGCCACGCTCGACCATCTCTGGTCCTTTGCTGGTTGCTTTGAGTCCCTTGATACATTGATGATCGAAGTTACGAGCCGCCGCCGCCAGCAGACTGATGGATTGCAGGATGTTGTGCGCTATCACTGGCATCATGACGTTGATTTCAAAGTTGCCGGATTGTCCAGCGATGGTGATGGTTGTATGGTTGCCTATGACCTGTGCGCAGACCATACAGACGGATTCCGCGATTACTGGATTCACTTTACCTGGCATGATCGAGCTGCCGGGTTGGACGGCAGGCAGTTCAATTTCGCCAATACCTGCGCGTGGGCCAGAGCCCAGCCAGCGAATATCGTTGGCGATTTTCATCAGGCTGACAGCGATTGTATTGAGCACTCCGCTGGCCTCGACCACGTTATCCATGGTGCTCTGGGCCTGGAAGTGATTCCCTGTCTCTCTGACCTCAATACCGTTGAGTGTAGAGAGGCGTTCGCAGACACGAGTCGCGAAGACTGGATCGGTATTCACGCCTGTACCGACGGCTGTTCCTCCCAGTGCCACTTCTGACAGTTCACTCTGCGCATGATTCAGACGGATAATCGCACGCTCGATCTGACTCGTATAGCCCAGAAATTCCTGTCCCAGGCGAATCGGGGTTGCGTCTTGCAGATGGGTACGGCCAGTCTTAATCACAGGCATAAACTCTTCGGCTTTATCCCCCAGCGTATTCTGTAATCCCAGCAGGGCTGGAACTAATTCCTTTTCAATGCTGAGCTGGGCCGCAAGATGAATGGCACTTGGAATAACATCATTGGAGGATTGCCCAAAGTTGACATGGTCGTTGGGATGAACTTTTTTTGAGCCCCGTGCACCACCCAGTATCTCACTGGCCCGGTTGGCAATCACTTCGTTGGCATTCATATTAGTAGAGGTACCTGAGCCAGTTTGAAATATATCCAGTACAAAGTGTTGATCCAACTGCCCGTCGATAACCTCTTGCGATGCTTGCACGATAGCATCCGCGATAGTAGCATCGATATGCCCCAGGTCTGCATTTACCTGAGCTGCTACCTGCTTGATCTGTCCCAGTGCACGAATGAATGCACGTGGAAAACGTAGTTCACTGATGGGAAAATTGAGGACTGCACGTTGCGTACTTGCGCCATAGTAAACATGATTGGGTACCTGCATTTCACCCATAGAATCGCGCTCAATGCGGGTATTTTGAGTTGTCTGCGACATAGAACCTCCTCTTCGAGCATGGTGTATCACTCAGTCATTATATCACCCCGCCGCGCTCTATTAATTGTGTGGCGCATAAAATGTCCAAAGAACGTTTTATGCGCCACACAATGATATGCTTCAGACGTCAAGCCTTATCTTCTTGTTGCTCAGTGTAATCTTCGTCTATAATTGTAGATATAAACTCGTCTGGCTGTAATTGGAAGAGGATAGGAAAATATGCTACTTGAGGTGACAATTCGGAAGCTCCTTGTGAATGGGGACCAGTGGGCTAGCTGGCGGGGCTATCATATCCCTGTTAGCGATCAGTATTTTGTGATTTGGACTCCCATGGGAACCGCCATGCATTGGAAGCCTGGAACATGGACCTCGGTCAAACATACCCTGGTCTATTTCTGGTCGGATGCCTGGCATACGTTGCATGCTCACTATAACGATCAGGGAACATGCATTGGTGTCTATTGTGATGTGGTGCTTCCGCAAGCTTACGATAAACAAACTGCCAATGTTGCGCCGGAGCTTGTGTATATTGATCTCTATGTAGATGTCGTGGTCGAGGAAGATTTCAATGTCTATACAAAGGACCAGGAAGTTTTTGAGCGTGCTGCACGCAAATTCCCCCTGGTTAAGCAGTCCCGTCAGCAATCCTATGCGGCGCTAGATCTGCTTGAGCAGCAGGCTAAAAGCTGGACGGGACCTTTCGCAGTCATTCCACGCCAGCTTCCACGCACCGATTTTGCTCTGCTTGATCCCTTGACAGCAGCAGAGATCCTGCGTAGTGCCTCGCCTGCTTAAATTCTATCCAGGAAGACAATTTTCCAGAGCTTACCGTCTTTCTTCAGGGTGAGATGCGAATGATAATGCAGATGGGTGCTGCGATCAATGGTTGTGACCATACTGGTTGAATCGGTTGAGCCTGGATTGATCAACACGTCAGTCACAGGTCCATTATCGCCATCAGCTGCCTTTGCCATTTGGATAAAGACATCTTTGGTAAGCCGCTGACCTTTTTCTGTAGTGGCATTGTCTGTGAGATAACTATATGCGAGAGTATAATTTCTGGCTTTAATGGCCTGATAAAAACCAGCAACCGCCGGTATGCTCAATATAGCTGTTTTTGGCTCTGTTACAGGAGTGACATGACTACTTTGGCTACTTGTCCCCCGCGGAGGGCTAGCATTTGAGTTCGAGGAATCGCTACAGGCTACTAAAAAAAGTGTGCATAGCGCTATAAAAATACCTGAGAGAATGTATTTTTTCATAAATCATTCGCCTTTCCTTTGATATCGTGTATTGTACTTATATAATCCCCAATCGACAAGCCTTTAGGGAAATTGTCAAAATTGTGAAAGATGCTTGAGAGATATCCACTTACGCAGGATCACCAGGCCTTACGTTAAGAATTTGTAAATGGTATATTCTGATGTTTTGCGCAAAGAAAGAGTTCTTTGTTTGCTACTTTTTTCTGGCATTTGAACACCCTGTACCGCTCATGCTTTTCGATAATTAGCTGCTCGCACTGCCTTCTAAAATACATTGATCCCAGCAATACTAATTATTCCACAAAATACGATTTCTCTCAGTTTATTATACCGTAAAAGTACTTTATGACTACCTTTTTGCCGTAATGTTGTTATTTACAATTCAATGATTTATACATTATAATGTACGAATATATAAACGAGAAAAACTACTTTATTTTGCTTATGATGTACTGTTTTTTTGCCTGCTTTTTCACACAAAAATAAACCTATTCCTAAAACAGTATCTCTTTATTCTATCTCTGTTTTCGATGCAACGTATAGTGAACAATAACTGCAATGAAGGAGATTACGGATGATTTCCCGGAATCTAGCTACTGAGAACAAGTACTTCAGTTCTATTTTTGGCCCCTCTTCTGATCCACGACGACGGCTTTATGGGGTGATCAGCGTTTTGATTTTGCTGGGTATTATTGGTGGAACATTTTTATCGCTCAATCTCTTCTCCCTTATATCAGCCCATGCAGCAGCCAGCAATACTGCGGTGCTAACGTACAAAGGAGATAACTACCATACCGGTCAATATCCTAATGAGACGACATTAAATACGAGTAATGTGATTGCTTCCTCGTTTGGGAAGCGTATTTCCTATCCCGTTGATGGGCAGGTTTATGCGCAACCTCTTTATGTACCGAATGTCACTATAAATGGCTCTACTCATAATGTGGTCTATGTGGCAACCGAGCATGATAGCCTCTATGCATTTGATGCCGACCAGACAACCTCCAAGGCCCCCATCTGGCAGACTTCACTTTTGGGCAATGGGACTTCTCCCTCAAATGTCGATGTCTCCTGTAATGATATGATTCCTGAAGATGGTCTCTCCAGCACCCCGGTCATTGATCCTCAGACAAATACGCTCTATATCGTAGCTTTTACGAAAGAGAATGGAAACTTTATCTACCGTCTCCATGCGCTTGATCTGGCTTCAGGACAAGAGAAGGCCGGTAGCCCAACAATTATTCAGGGCTCGGTTGCTGGTAAAGGTACGGGTAGTGTCAATGGAAAGATAACTTTCAATGCTCAATATGAGCGCCAACGTTCAGCACTGCTTCTCTCTAATGGAAAGGTCTATGTCGCTTTTGGTTCCTTCTGTGATGTTGGTCCTTATCATGGTTGGATTATGAGCTATAGTTATAGCGGGGGCGTTTTACAGCAGTCTGCTATTTATAACTCTACTGCGAACGGCCAGGAGGGTGGCCTGTGGGCCGGCGGCGGCCCATTAGTAGCGGATAGTCAGGGGAATATCTACTTTAGCAGTGGTAATGGCGATTTCGATCTCAACGTCTCTGGTGGTGTCAATGCCAGTGACGCAATCCTCAAATTGACGTCCGACTTGAAGGTGTTGGATTACTTTGCTGCCTTCAATCAGGTCTGTTTGCAACAGGCTGATGCTGACCTTGGCTCTGGTGGCCCGTTACTCATCCCGGGTACGAGTCGTTTGATTCAAGCTGGTAAAGAGGGGCGTGTCTATGTGCTGAATACCAATAACATGGGCAAGTTCACCAACGATCCAAATTTGAGTTGCGCTTCTACATCCCCAGAACAAAAGCGCCAGGATGTTGATAAGATTGTGCAAGAGTTGTACCCCAAAATCATTGGCGGTATTTACACGGTACCTTCTTTCTATAACAATACGGTCTACTTTGGTGGTGTTCATGACAACATCAAAGCATTTGCATATGATCCGACCACTGGCAAATTGTCAGCTGGACCGACTTCACAGTCAGCGGAAACCTACAATTTTACCGGTGGTAACACGGTTATCTCTAGCAACAATGGAGCAGCCGGAACAGGTGTGCTCTGGGTTATTGATCCACTGGGCATCCTGCGGGCATATGACCCGACTAATCTGAGCCGTGAGCTTTATAATAGCAATTCAGGCCGTGATTCTTTGGATAGCTATGTTAAATTCTCAACACCGATTGTCGCGAATGGTGAGGTATTTGTTGGTACAAAAACCAGCCTGACCATTTACAGTACGTTGTCAACGCCTACCGGAACGCCAACACCAACGCCTACCGGAACACCAACACCACCTACTCCGACACCAACACCCGCTCCTGGTACTGCCAGCTTTAATAATGTTGGCATCAGTAGTGACACGCAGCCGGGAATTGGAAATTTCGATGGCGGCAATCGCAGCTACTCTGCCACAGCTCTGCTCTACAATGGTATTAATCCTGGTGACAATACATTCTACAAGGTCAGCTATAAAACAATGGTCTTTACCTGGCCGGATGTACCGGCTGGTCAGCCAGATAACTACGTTCCAGCAGGTCAAACTATTCCCGTTAGCAATCCCATTGCTAATGCTAATCTGTTAGGGTTCCTGGGCGCTTCCAGTGGCGGACCAACCTATGGTTCCGCAACCATTAATTATACAGATGGCTCAACTCAAAAGTTTACGCTTGGTTTTAGCGACTGGACTCTGGGAGGAGGCACAGCCCCTGTCTCTTTCGGTAATGGCAGACTGGCGACCATGTCGTATCGTAACACTGTGAATGGTTTCCAGGCCGTCAACAACTATGTGTTTTATGCGGATGTTACATTACAAGCAGGCAAGACTCCCCAGAGCGTTACGCTCCCGGCTCAAACGACGGGTGGACAAATGCACATTTTTGCCATCTCGACTGCTAATGGAACCATTACTACGAATCCAACTCCTACTGTACCGTATAATAACGTGGGCATGTCTTCGGATACAGCGCCTGCGTCTGGCAATTTCGACGGCACTGCGAGCAATCCTGGCAGCAGTTATTCCTCCCAGGCCGCCCAGGCAGTCGGGCTTATTCCCGGTACATCTGTTTATTCTTATGGATCAACCTTCATCTGGCCTGCTGCCGATTCAGGTACACCCAATAACTATGCTATTAATGGTCAAACGATTACCATTCCAATTTCGCCGGTTGCCAGTGCTCAAACCCTGACATTCCTGGGAGCCAGTACGAATGGAAACTCTCAAGGCTCAGCAACCATTACTTATGATGATGGATCAACCCAACCATTTATGCTTGGCTTTAGCGACTGGGTATTGGGTGGCGATATGCTGGCACCAGCGTATAATAATAAGATCGCACTTTCCATGCCCTATCGTAACCAGCATACGGGCAAGCAGGCATTTAATACCTTTGTATTCTATACAGATGTCGCATTAGCGCCTGCAAAAAATATCGTGAGTGTGACATTGCCCACAACTACGACCGGTGGACAGATGCACATCTTTTCGGTCTCCACAAAGTCTGATCCAAGCCTGGCCGTAGCCCCATATAACAGTCGGGGAACCAGTGCTGATAATCAGCCAGCATCCGCAGCCTTTGATGCCGGTGGTGCCAGCTATTCCCGTCAGGCTCTGCAAAATGCCGGGGTGACTCCTGGTGGCAATTTCAATATGAATGGTGCTACCTTTATCTGGCCGAGCGGAGTTGGTGCGACGGCGAATAATTACATCGCAGGTGGACAGGTTGTACCGGTGAACTCCGTCTATGGCGCTACTACGATTGCCTTCCTTGGATCTTCCATTAACGGGCCTTCGCAAGGAAACATTACTATCACTTATGCAGATGGCAAAACCCAGACTGAGAGCCTTGGCTTTAGTGATTGGACGTTAAATGCAGGCAAGCAAGCGCCAACCTATGGTAATCAGACAGCATTTAAACTGCCCTATCGCAACACTCCAGGCGGGAAACAAAATGTTTCCACTTATGTGTTCGAGTCTGAATTTATCCTGAGCTATAATGAACCAGTAGTCAGCGTAACGTTGCCGACCTCGGCCCAGACCGCTGGTCATATGCACATCTTTAGCGTCGCCACTCACTAGCTACACTTTTCGGTGTGCTAACAGAACAACAGGAGGGAGGGCTTAAAAAGCCCGCTCTCCTGTTTTTTATCCCCAACATTTGCAATCTGGATGTATCATGCAGAGAATAACCAAAGGAGATTTCTCATAGGATGAAGAGGAAGTAAGGATGATGGTGCCTGATTTATCGGATGAGCTGCGCCAGCAATTGGGGCAACAGGGGATTGTGGATTTCAGTGAGGTGGCTCTGCGGCAGGCGCTTGAACAACGAGTAGCTACCTATACTCTGATCAAGTTAGCGGATTGGCCCGCCCGCCGTTGGAAATGTCACTACCGCCTGTTGGTTAAAGAGGCTGTATATGACGCACAGAGCGTCCCTGAGGCCTATGCTCGCGCCATACTCTCTCTTTAAGCCTTACGCTACTCCAATGCCCCCGCAAGGGAGTAGAGGGTGCAGGGGGACAGTAGCTGCAAGGGAGGTGACAGTCCCACTGAAAGGAGCAGGGGGTGCAGGGGAAAAGCAGCTGCAAGGGAGGTGACAGTCCCACTGAAAGGAGCAGGGGGTGCAGGGGGACAGCAGTCCCACTGCCGGGGTGTGGGGTGTTCCCCACGCTTCCCTCATCTCTCTCCCCCGCCGAAGGCGGGATACAAGAGGCTTGACATGCCCACAGGTCGCAACTCCAGGCCTTTCTGCATAGCGCATGGCTGGCACATGCCAACAAAAAGAAGGAAAAACAATACTTTCTTGTCTATACCGTTACCTTGTTCCTATACTGTTGCTAATTTACTATCCATATCGTTTATTATAGTGAGGTAGGGGAAAAAGGAATAAGCATTTTTAAGAATATCCCCCCTTGTTTTTCGTTATTCTAATACGGGAAAGGAACCGCTACACTTATGCTACGTACCATGTGCAAAGGGAAGATTCATCGCGCCACTGTGACCCAAGCCGATTTGAATTATATCGGTAGCATCACGGTTGATCAGGATCTACTGGATGCCGCGAACATTTATCCTTACGAAAAGGTCCAGGTTGTGAACATTAATAATGGTTCTCGTCTGGAGACCTATACCATCGCGGGTGCTCGTGGTTCCGGCGTTATCTGCTTAAATGGTGCTGCAGCGCGTCTGACCGCTCCTGGCGATATCGTTATCATTATGAGCTATGCTTTGTATAGTGATGCTGAGATCCATGAATTGGTACCACAGATCGCTTTTGTGGATGAGAATAATCGTCTAACCGAGAAGAAAGAAGTTCCTCTGGTTGAGATGTTGCCCGATTATATTGATACATTAGAACCCGAAGTTGCTCTTTCCTAGTAGCTTCAAGTAGTCTGTTCATTCACCCTGAGGGGCTGGATGAATTGCTACTTCCCTCTAGCCTAACAAACGTTAGTTAGTACGTTTCCTCTTACTGGCCCTCTTTTTCCCAGAGCACCATGCAGAAGCGCGCTATAATCATGCTCTTTCTTGTGATAGAAAGAGAAGCTCAATGATCCATATAGAGCTTAGCTGAAATCCATTGAATTATCGTGGAGGTTGTGGATATGTAGCCTCTGCGATATTTTTTGCTCGTTTTTCCTTTTTGCTTATCCCGATTAGAATACTTATAATGAATGGTATTGGTTTTCTTTATGCTGCCTTTGGCGGCGAGTAGAGAGAGGATGGGATGAGGACACCCCAAACTCCGTCAGGGGAACTGTTGCCCCTTTGCACCCCTGCTTCCTTTGTGGTAGCGGAGAGTGTTGATGAGAGGTTAGGACCATGAAAGGGAAAGGGGGCCATACTGCTTATGTCTATGCGTATTACCGCGCTACAATCGCAGGTTAATGATCCTGATCGTATCAGCGTTTTTGTGAATGATCGCTTTTTGTTAGGGATGAGTACTTTGATTGTGCTCCAGATGGGACTGCGCATCAATCAAGAAGTAACGCCCGCTCTGTTACAGGAGATGGAGCAGGCGGAGGCATTGCAAAAAGCAGTAGATCGCACTTTGAATTATCTTGCCTCGCGCCCCCATAGCCGGGAAGAGGTGCGCCGCTATCTGCGCCAGAAACAGACGCCGCCCGAATTAATCGATCCCGTGCTGGAGCGCCTGGATCGCTTGAATCTTTTAAATGATGAGTCGTTTGCTTCGTTTTGGATTGAGTCGCGTGGGCGTTTTCATCCCAAGGGCGCGCAGGCCTTGAAAAGCGAGTTGAAGATGAAGGGAGTGGATAGCGAGGTGATCGATGAAATGGTGACTGGCGAGCAGGATGAGGAGCTGGCGCTGGAGGCGGGCCGCAAGAAGGCTCTATCTTTATTCCGTCAACCAGATCTTGATTTTAATACCTTTCGTGGTCGCCTGGGTCCTTTTTTGCAGCGCCGGGGTTTCAGCTATTCCGTGACCAAACACGCCGTGCAGACGCTCTGGCAAGAGCATACAGATGAGCCAGCAGAAGAGGATTTTTAATTTACAAAGTGTTTGATTCCCACTCCCAGCGGGATCTTGCTGCTCACCTGCTGGCAGGCGCATGCGCGCCTGCGCCCTTTTTAGTGTGTGGTGCAGAAAAAGTGCATAGAAATTTTCCTGCACCACACACTAAAAACTGTTTGAGCACCGCAGGCGCGAAAAAGCATGCACAGAGATTGTGGAGAGCATGGGAATCAAAGACTTTGTTAAGCTTCCCTGCTTCGCCAGAACCTGTATCAGGTGCTGGCGCTTTTTCGGCTCCGGCTGGATGTTGGACCGTTGAAATATCTGCTGGTTTTAAGATTAGGAGCGTGGGACGGTTGGAAGTTTGACCGCTGGAATAGCGGTCGGATTTAAGATGGTGATGTGAATCTGCTGGACGTTCGCTGGTATTGTATCTCCATAGGAGAGGTGTACTGAAGCGGTGGCTGTGTCCAGATTGGGCTGCTGGCGAATGATGGATTGCGCTTGCTTGAGATTGCTTCCTTTGAGCTGGTTTTTGAGCGTGGCGAGTATATTATCTGTGATTTGATAGCGCGATATGCCAGCGGCGGCAATGGCGATGGTGATGTTTCCATTGGCATCCTGACTACGAATGACGGGCTGTCCTACACGTGTCATAGCGTCGATCAAATCATAATTGCTACTCAGCTTACTCTTGAGCATCTGCAGGGCCAGATTTTGTACGTCTTTGGCCTGGAAATATTCAACGCTACCCTGTTCGTTGACGGTGACAGACATGGACTTACTGACCGTTCCAACAGCTGGATTAGCTGTGATAGTTCCATCGCTGTAGACGATGGTGCCGACGATGGTGCCGCCAATCAGCTTCGCCTGCTTATTGATATCCTGGGTGATCTGATATTTCAAGCCAGGTTTCACCTGGGCCGCGAGCGTACTGACATCCTCTAATGATACTGTTTCCTTGCACTCAAATATGCTGAGTACACAGCCACTGACGCCCGTAGGTCGTCCTTGCATTGATCCCTGTTGTGTACTGGTCAGGACGTTGGCTGGAATCACCTTCGCGCTGGCGTCAATTGTTTTGACGCCTGGTTTGGCTGTCAGGGTAAAGACACCATTGACTGTCTGCATCCGTGGCGCTATCAGCACGCTGGCCGTAGTTGATGCCTGTACAATGAGATAGGTGATACCAGCCATGGCTAAGAGAACCGCAAGGATCAATCCACCGAATATGGCGATTACAGAACCTCGACGTTTCCGCCTCGTTCGAGGTGGTTTGCTCTGACTCGTGGGACTTGCTACCTGCTGACGTTGCTCTTTGGCCGGGAGAAATTTGCGCCTGGGTCTGCTTACCTCTGCATCAATCTCAGTTGTCGGCGCATCATAATCCATTTTTTTGAAGGCCGTGTCTTTTTGCGATAGGGATGGCAGAATGGTGCCGTGGGTCTGCTGCGCGGGCACTGGTGCTGGCGTTAAACGTGCTGTCTGCGGAATAACAGGCATGTTATTGGCGGTATGCGCAGCCGGAATAGCTCGCTGGGGTCCACTCTCCTGCCTGAGCACACGTTTCGTAGCTGGCGGTATGCTGGGATGCTCACCGGATGATCCTCGTCTGACTGGTGGTCGCGAAGGTGCGTCTCCTCTGGCGGGCGGACGTGAGCTGGGTTCTGTTCCCTGCTGGCCCTGATGCGCACGCAGCGTTGGGGGTGGCAGATGGGGCTTTATTGGCTCTTGCTTTTCCTGTTCCTTCCATCTCTCTGCGGCTACCTCTGTCTCATCCTCCTCATCGAGCATGGGACCATTGCGGCGTGTACGGGAGATTTCCCCCTGCGCTGGCTGGACAGCCTGGACCGGGCGCATCTGTTGCGATGAGGTTAAAGATTTAAAGGCGTGATCAAAGGAGAGCAATAAATCATCGACACTGGCGAAGCGATCCTCTGGCTCTGTTTCCAGGCAGCGACTGATCACACTCATCAAAGGCATCGGGAGATTCTGTGGAGCTTCGGGTCGGGGCAGATCACCGGTCAGCATCAGATGCAGGATAACACCGAGCGAATAGATATCATTGCTGGGTGCGGCGATACCCTGTAAGCGTTCAGGGGCCATATAGTCAGCGGTCCCAAAATCTGGCCCATTGGTTGGCAATGGTCCGTTATTGAATATCCCTTGCGACCAGGCAATCCCAAAATCGATTAAGCGCACATATACACGATCACCATCCTCTTCTTTATCCAAGAGAATATTGGCTGGCTTCAGATCACGATGCACGATCCCGCGCTTATGGAGATAGGATACGGCGCGGCCAAGCGCGTTAAAGAGATGATGGACTTCGGTGATAGGTAGCGCGCCACGCTGTAAACGTTGGGCCAGTGTACCATCCTTAATATAAGGAGTCACAATGAACAAACGGCCCTGCTCCTCCCCAAATTCTAACAAGGGCAGGATATGGTTGTGTTTTAAGTAAGAGGCGACCTCGGCCTCGCGCACAAAGCGCTGACGGGCAATGGCATCATTGACAAGATCAGAACGAATAATTTTGATGGCGACTTCCCGTCCGAAGGCGCTCCGTTGATGGGCCAGGTAAACTTCTCCCATGCCCCCGACGTCGATGCGCCGTATCAACTCATAATTGCCAAATGATTGCAGAGCAAGCCCCTCTTCTTTGATATGTTGTTTTCGCTCAGAAACGAACCCAAAATTTTCGCTCATATAATTATTTCAGCTACCCGTAGGATAATTATTTCAGCTACCCGTAGGAGCGCGGCCTACCAGCAGGAGGTGCGAGGAGGACAGCCGTCCTCCTGTACCCGTAGGATAATTATTTCAGCTACCCGTAGGAGCGCAGCCTACCAGCAGGAGGTGCGAGGAGGACAGCCGTCCTCCTGCCGGGGTGTGGGGTGTCCCCACAACCTCCTCTTCTCCAACCGCCGTAGGCGGTTATACCTATTATGAATATTCAGCAATATTTGACATAACGTACATGCTATGTGCAGTATAGCACCTGTGTTATCAGAAGTGAAGAGTATACCACCATAATTGCACGCTTTTCCCCTTGCGAATTGGACACCTATGTTGTATTATATAGCCGGTTCGCACTCTCATAATGAGAGTGCTAAATAATCAATGGAGGGTGAGGAATCCCTTGCCTTCTTGAACATACACACTAGGGAGAATTGAAGTATGTCAGTCAAGCTTCAACCATTAGGTGACCGTGTGGTAGTCAAGGGCCTGGCCCGTGAAGCAGTCACACGCAGCGGCATTGTATTGCCGGACACAGCAAAAGAGAAACCCCAGGAGGGTGAGATCCTGGCAGTTGGTTCCGGTAAAGTATTAGATAATGGTAAGCGCAGCGCCCTTGAAGTAGAAGTCGGGCAGCATGTATTGTTTGCCAAATATGCTGGTACCGAAGTCAAAATTGACGGCCAGGAGTATTTGATCCTCCGCGAGAGCGATATTATGGGTATTGTGGAATAGGTTGTCCAATTAGTTTGGTTGTATCAGAGGAGTGAATTTCGTGGCAAAACAAGTAATTTTTGATGAGCAAGCGCGTCATGCCCTCAAACGAGGTATGGATACGGTAGCGAATGCGGTCCGCGTCACAATTGGACCGAAGGGTCGCAATGTGGTGTTGGATAAAAAGTTTGGCTCGCCCACAATCACGAACGATGGTGTTAGCATCGCTCGCGAAATTGAGCTACCTGATGCATTTGAGAATATGGGTGCTCAGTTGTTGAAAGAGGCCGCTACCAAGACCAACGATGTGGCTGGTGATGGCACAACAACGGCAACCGTCCTGGCTCATGCTGTTGTCAACGAAGGCTTGAAGAATCTGGCTGCTGGCGCCAATCCAATGATCCTGCGCCATGGTTTGGAGAAGGGCGTCGAGGCTGTTATCGCTGAGATCAAATCCCAGGCCAAGCCCGTTGAGACCCAGGAAGAGATCGCCCAGGTGGCATCTATTTCCGCTGGTGATGCGGAGATCGGTAGCCTGATCGCTGAAGTAATGGAAAAAGTCGGTAAAGATGGCGTTATCACCGTCGAAGAGGGCCGTGGTATTACGACCGAGAAAGAGTATACCGAGGGTATGCAGTTCGACCGTGGCTATATCTCTCCCTACATGACCACAAATGCCGAGCATACCGTCGCCGAATTGAGCGATCCTTATATTCTCGTTACCGACAAGAAGATCAGCGCTATTGCTGACATCCTGCCAATCCTCGAAGCTGTTCTGCAAACCGGTCGCAAGGACCTGGTCATTATCTCTGAGGACATCGATGGCGAGGCTCTGGCGACCCTGGTCGTCAACAAAATGCGTGGTGCATTCAACGTGCTGGGTGTGAAGGCTCCTGGTTTCGGCGATCGCCGCGATGCTATGCTTGAGGATATCGCTATCCTGACTGGCGCGACCGTTATCACAGAGAAAGTCGGTCTCAAGCTTGAGAATGCTACCCTGCAAGATCTGGGTAGTGCTCGTACCGTTACGTCCAACAAAGAAGTCACCACCATCGTTGAGGGTGCTGGTTCCCATGAGGATATCCATGCCCGCGTTTCTCAGATCCGCATGTTGATCAACGAGACCACCAGCGATTATGACCGCGAAAAACTCCAGGAGCGCCTCGCCAAACTGGCTGGCGGTGTTGGTGTGATCCGCGTTGGTGCTGCAACCGAAGTTGAGATGAAAGAGAAGAAGCACCGCGTTGAGGATGCTCTCTCGGCCACACGGGCTGCTATTGAAGAGGGTATCGTCCCTGGTGGTGGTGCTGCTCTGGTTGGTGCGATCAAAGCTCTCGACACTGTCACAGCTCAAGCTGGCGACGAGGCTACTGGTGTGAACATCCTGCGCCGCGCGCTCGAAGAGCCCCTGCGTCAGATTGCTCACAACGCCGGTAAAGATGGTGCCGTGATTGTTGCTAACGTCCTCAATCACCCCCATGGCTTTGGCTTCAATGCTCTGACCAACGAATATGTTGACATGGTTAAAGCTGGTATCATCGATCCAGTGAAAGTGACCCGCTCGGCCCTGCAAAACGCAGTCAGCATTGCCAGCATGGTCCTTTCGACCGACACCCTGGTCAGCGACATCCCTGAGGAGAATCCAGCCCCTGCTGGCGGCGCTCCAGGAATGGGCGGCATGCCCGGCATGGGAATGATGTAATCCATTTCCCATAGTATGCAAACAGCCCACATTTCGGAGGCATCAACCTCTGGAATGTGGGCTGTTTCTGTTTTCCACTAGCCCATTTTTCTCCATATTCCATTTGCCAGGCGTCTGATATATATAATAGAGAAGTAAGGCTCAGGCAAGGCCAGAAGCCAGATTAGCCCGAGAACAATTTAAAAATAAGCGAAAAATAAGCGGTAATTAGAGCAGTATTGATATGCTAAAATAGCGACCAGAGTCATGTGTAGTACATGTGTGATAGCTACATTCATTTTCATATCGTCCAGGTTCACAATGAACCATTTGCGATAAAGCATAGAACAAATTAGACCTGCTGTATCCACCAGAAGGGTGGAGGCGAAAGGAGACCCGTTACGTCAGTTAATTTTCATGCTGAAACCATGCGTCAATCGTATGCGACCCGTCAGGCCACAGGAACCTGGAAAACCTTGATCAACAATATCGTTGATGTACAGGGCCGCACTATCGCGGATATTGGTTGTGGTGGTGGCATTTATGCTAAAGCCCTGGCCGATATGGGAGCCGCACAGATTACCTGTATTGATTCATCAGAGGTGATGCTCAGCGATGCTCAGAGCAAGCTGAAAGCCTTTAGCGGCGCTACCTTTGTCCTCGGCGACGCCTTACATACCAGCGCCGAAGATCATGCGTTTGATATCGTCCTCGAACGCGCCCTTATCCATCATATTCCTTCTGATGAGCTTGCAGCCTGTTTTGCTGAAGCCCATCGTATTCTCAAACCCGGTGGCCGACTGATTGTACAGGATCGCACGCCGGAAGATTGCTTGATCGCTGGTAGCCAGACCAATATTCGCGGCTACTTCTTTACCCGTTATCCCCGCCTGGCGAAGATTGAAGTTGAGCGTCGCCATGATAACGCCTCTGTCCTGGATGTATTACGCCAGGCTGGCTTCCGTTTTACCGAGAAGCGCCAGTTGTGGGAAACCAGACGTTTCTATGATAACTTCGTGGCTTTAGAGCAAGATCTAAAGGCGCGCACCGGCCGCTCAATCCTTCATGAGCTTACCGATGAAGAATTGAACGATCTTGTTGAATATATCCACCGTCAACTGGATGGGGATACGCAGACCATCGTTGAGCAGGATCGCTGGACCATCTGGAGCGCGATGCGTTAAAAAAAATCTCGCTCGTCAGTACATCCACACCGACGAACGAGATTCCCCCTGCGGGGGAGCTAACACATCGTGCCTACAGGTTATCGATCTGAACTGGCTCGACTGGTTCTGCTAGCTCGAAGTTGAAGACTTTGGAATAGAAGTAGAGTTCACCGTCTAGCGACCGTTTAATGTTCTCGGCGCGGCGGAAGCCATGTTGTTCCCCCTCAAAGGCTAGATAGGCCACCGGTAATTTCTTCGCCCGTAGCGCATTCACCATCAGTTCTGCCTGACTGGGCGGGACAATCTTATCATCCAATCCCTGGAAGAAGATGACGGGACAGGATAGCTTATCCGTGAAGTTGATTGCCGAACGTTCATAATAGAGATCCTTGCGCTCTGGATAAGGACCGATCAGGCCAAACAGATAGCGGGACTCGAACTTATGTGTGTCATAGACAAAGACATTGAGATCGCTGACACCAAAATGGCTGGCACCAGCCTTAAAGGTATCAGTGAATGTCAGAGCACATAAAGTGGTATAGCCGCCCGCGCTACCACCCTGGATTGTCAGACGGTTGGGATCGGCCAGTCCCTTGTTTACCAGATATTTGGCTGCGTTGACGCAATCCTCAACATCCACAATACCCCATTGACCTTTTAAGCGATCACGATAGGCACGCCCATAGCCGCTGCTACCGCCATAATTCACATCCACCACCGCGAAACCGTGACTGGTCCAGAATTGTGTACTCAAGTACAAATTCTTGGATGCGGAGCTGGTAGGACCGCCATGGCTGATGACCAGCAGTGGCGGAAAATCGCCCTCGGGAGCCTGGAAATCAGCATTTTTGGGAGGATAATAATAGGCGTAGGCCGTCAAATCGTGGGCGGTCGGGAACTCAATCAATTGCGCCTCAGAGATATAGCTGGCATCGATTGCAGCCTTCTGTGAGCGACGTAGCACCTCAATCTTATTCGTTGCGACATCCAGCCGTGCCACACAGGTTTCGCTGGTTGGTGATGCTGCCAGGAAGGCCACCTGCTGCTTGTTTGCCACGATCTGGGCATGCGAGCTAAAGGGAGACTCAATTGCTGTCAACTCACCTGTCTTCGTATTCAAGAAGGCAAAGCCGCTCTCTTTAGGACCGCCATAGGAGCAAACGATGCGCTCAGGCGAAACAAAGGCATAGGTAGACATGCCAAAGACCCATTGTGGTGTGCCAAACTCGGCCTCTTTGGGACAGACCGCCTCGATCTCATCGTGCTGGAAGCGATAGAGATTCCACCAGTTCGAGCGATCCGATGTGAAGTACAGCACATTATCTGGCGACCAGGACGGCTCGAAGATCGACTCCTCAGTCCCACCAGCTACGCGTCGTGCGCCATGGATATTGCCAATATCATCCAGATCGGCGACCCATAATTCGCAGCCGTCCCACGGCATATTGGGATGATTCCAGGTGAGCCAGGACAACTTTATACCATCGGAGCTGACACGTGGAGTTGAATAGAAGTCATTGCCTGATTGCAGGACCTGTATTTGTCCATCGATGGCCGAACCATCCAGCGGAATCGCTACCAGCGAATTAACCGCCTCACGTTCCTTATTGCTATGATCCTCACAGACACAAATCAGGCGGTTGCGCTGCTGATCGACCACCATATCCGCATAGCGGCGCTCATTTGCGGGAGTCAAAGGTACCGGCTCGTGATCCTTCTCTTGCTTATAGAGACGCTGATCCGAGAAATTTGAGAAATAGACCGTACCAAAATGTACCACAAAATCGCCCCCGCCATACTCATGGACACGCGTGCGCGCATTAAACGGCTGAGGATTGATATCTGTCAGCGTTCCATCGGGTGAGCGCCGTACGATAACATTGCGGCCCCCTTCAGATGGGCGACCCTCAATCCAATAGACATCCTCGCCTTCCAGGGCCACCAGGCCCAGGCGAATTGTCTCCCCGACAATCAAATCAGTCGTCACTGGCGATTTCCAGGACCCATAAGGTCTTACTTGTAGCTTCCCCATTGCTCTCCTCTTTCCGCAATTACAAGTACAATCTTCATCATCATGATCTTATTGAATGGCCAAGATCATAGATATAGATATGGGATAATTTCCTCAAAGTAAGCACAATTTTTCCATGTTACGAGCATTTGCGCCATACTGCAAGGCACTGCCCATTTCATTATAGCACCTGTTATGAGCGTCGACTTATGGCATTGCTCTCTTCATTTAATGTGCTGGATGTGGTTGGGAATTGGGTTTCAATCACATCCATAAAACGAAACCTGTTTCCGTGTGCCCGACCGGCCCATGGCTGGATAGGTGTTTTCCCTGTTCTCTTGTCTTATCTTGAAATAAGACGAGCGATCAGGAAAGCCGCCGCCGCTGCGAGTCCGCCAATCAGTGCTGTTTGTATGGAACTTCTGAAAGGTTTTGTGCCAGTAAAACGACCTTTGACATATCCGAAAATGAGTAGCGCGAGTAGCGTTGCAACGACCGATATCTGTAAAGCGGTGGATGCTGGTGAGAATAAGAAGTAGGGACTGAGTGGAATTAAGCCTCCGACGATATAGGATGCGGCAATGGTCAGGGCACTTGTAAGCGCACGTTTCGGATCGGGTTTTTCAAGCCCCAGTTCAAAGCGCATCATAAAATCAATCCATGCCTCGGGATGCTTGCTCAATGCTTCTACAATGGGAGCACTTTCTTGTTGCGAGAGACCATAGGAGATGAAAATATCCATCACCTCGGCTTTCTCGGCATCCGCTTTCTCGTTGATTTCTTGCTGTTCACGCAGACGCTCACTCGTATAATGCTCCGCATCGCTGCGAGCCGCCAGATAGCCTCCCAATCCCATTGCGATAGAACCAGCCGCTATTTCAGCCAGTCCAGCCGTAAGGATGATGGAGGTCGAACTCACAGCCCCGGAGAGTCCGGCAGCCAGCGCAAACGGAACCGTTAGCCCATCTGACATTCCAATCACGATGTCTCGAATGGTCTCTCCAGCCGTAAAATGTCGTTCGACATGTGGTGTTTGTGGCATAAACTCTTCTTTCCCTTCGTTGTTCGCCTTCGCTTCAAATGAGGAGGTGTTACTATATTTCTCATACCGTTAGCAATGAGGGCCTGGATATTTGCGGCCCTCCTGAAAAGTCACGAAAGAGAGAGGAAGTGCGCTCCATTTATAGTAGCTCACTCCCTCTCTTGTTTTTTTGCTTGCTCGTTTGTTTGCCTGTTTACCTCATCAGTTGTTGCGCGGCCTGCTGGATAGTGGGTAGCCAGAAGGGAAGAATTATTCCGACGACGAGGGTACCCAGGGCGGCAATACCTAGCGCGAGCCAGGACATCCATTCCAGTTCACGGGTTGGTTCTGGTTCGCTGGTCCTAATCACAGGAGAGGTAACCTTTGTAGGGAGGGGCCGTTCCGCTACCGCTGTGACACTACTAGCCGCCGGTACGGCGTTGCGTATGGGACGACGTGTTGGTGTGACAGGGACCTCTGGCCGTGCTGTGCCATAGCTCTCTCCACGTCCTGTGCCACGTATTCCTTCACGACCCTCCATAAACATGGTGGCGATGAAGCGCAGGTAGTAGTAGATGCCAAGTACGCTGGCGAGGATACCGATGATCAATAGTTCGGGATGTCCTCCCACGAGCGCGGCATAGAAGAGGTAGTATTTCCCGGCGAAGCCGACCATCGGCGGGAAGCCTGCCAGGGCCAGCAGGAAGAAGGCTAGCAGTCCGGCCAGCCAGGGATTCCGATACCAGAGTCCTCGTAGTTCGGCCAGTTCGTAGCCGGAGTTGTCCCGCCGTTCGAGCAGCGAGATGACCCCGAAGGCTCCGATATTCATGAATAGATAGCAGGAGAGATAGAACAGGATCGCTGAGGCTCCAATGTGCCGCTGGCCCGCTCCACTGACGACGATGCCGATCAGCAGATATCCCCCATGCGCGATGCTCGAATAGGCTAGCATTCGTTTGATATTGCTCTGTCCCAGGGCCATCAGGTTGCCGGCTACGATGGTCAGGACCGCGATGCCCCACACAACCGGCATCCAATCATTCTGTACACTTGAAAGCATAAAGCCGAAGACGCGTACAAATGCCAGCAGGGCGGCCACCTTGGTTCCAATTGACATAAATGCCGTCACAGGAGCAGGTGCACCCTGATAGACATCCGGCGTCCAGGATTGGAAGGGAACAGCTGAGACTTTGAAGGCAAAGCCTACCGTGAGCAGCGCCATACCTGTCAGTAACAGTAGTGGCGCATGTCCATGACTGTGTGTGGCGACAAAGCTCTGGATATCGATAAAGCTAGTGTGTCCGGTAGCGGCATAGATCAGCGAGATGCCATAGAGCAGGAAGGCCGAGGCAAATGAGCTGAGCAGGAAGTATTTCATACCCGCTTCTTGCGAGGTCGGGCGCTGATCAATAAAGCTGCACAGGATATATAATGCGAGCGAGAATATCTCCAGGCCGACAAAGACAATCGCAAAGTTGGTCGCGCCCGCCATCAAGAGCATGCCGGTCATCGCCAGCAACATCAGGGCGTAATATTCGCCCTGATGGACCAGATTGAGCCGCTTCAGATACGCAGGCGAGAGTAAGACACCCAAGCCACCCGCGATCAAAATGATCAGGTAAGCGTACAGCGTCCCGTTATCCGAGCCGATCATATTGTTGAAGGCCGAGGCTGGATGCTCGATGAAGAAGAGTGCTATTGTCACAGCCAGAGCTAATAAGACCCCGACCAGGGCCACGATGGGTAGGACCGCGAAGTTGGCGGGGCCGCTATGTTTCGAGCGTTTGCCCGCATGTGGTAGCAGCAGATCGACGGACATCGTGAGCAGCACCATCAGCACCAGCACGACAATCGGCGCGATCCCCAGCCAATCCTGGGGACTGACTGAATAGGTAAATGTCATAGCAAGCCCCCTCTATCTGGCGAAAGCATTGCCCAGTACCTGCATTGTATTTATGAGCGAGGGATTAATCACCCCGGCGATAAAGGCAGGCTGGATGCCGATGTAAAAGATGAATAACAGTAGTGGCGCAACCACCCAGAATTCTTTCCAACTGATATCGCGCAAACTCCCTTTGCGGATGCTCGCTGTAACAACTCCATCCTGCCTGGGACTTCCCCACATGATACCAATAAAGAAGCGCAGCATATACCACGCCGCCGGAACCACCACTAGCGTTCCCAGTACTCCCAGGGTAACATTGGAGCGGAAGACGCCCAGTAAGGAGAGGAACTCGCCGGTAAATCCATTCAACCCCGGCAGGCCCAATGACGAGAGGGCTGCAATGCCCATTGCCACCGCCAGCCAGGGAATACGTGCCGCCAGACCACCGTAATCGCTCAGGCGTCGTGTGTTAGTACGGTATTCCAGGAAGCCTGCCAGCAGGAACAGGGCCGCAGTCGTGATACCATGATTGACCATTTGCAGGACCGCGCCGCCCATGCCTTGAGCGTTGAACGAGAACAATCCCAGCATGATCACGCCCAGATGGCTGATACTGGAATATCCCAGTAGCCGCTTGAGATCCGTCTGGGTCAGTGCCAGCACCGCACAGTAGAGAATGCCAACCACCGCCAGGGTATTAAAGAGCGGTGCCAGCGTCTGAACTGCCTGTGGGAAGAGTGGAATACAGAGGCGTAGGAAGCCGTAGATACCTGTCTTCGACATTGCCCCGGCCAACAGGGCAGTGACCGGCGCAGGAGCCTCGCTATACGCGTCTGGAAGCCAGCTATGGAAGGGTATCAGTGGCACCTTGACTGCGAAGGCCGCCGCGAAGGCTAACAATAACCAGGTCTGGATATCGCTACCCAGCACGCCGCGACAACTGCTGGCTGTATTCAATAACTGTGAGAGTTCCAATGTATAGCCACAGTTAACGCCAGCCGCTAATTGATGATAATAGCCGAGCGCGATAATCCCGACCAGCATCAAGAAGCTACCAACGGAGGTATAAATGACAAACTTTAAGGCTGCATAGATACGCCGCTCGCCGCCCCAGGTTCCCAGTAGGAAGTACGCCGGAATCAGCATGACCTCCCAGAAGATATAGAACAGGAAGAGGTTGCTGGCGAGAAAGACGCCCAGCATGCCGCTTTCCAGCAGCAGCATAAACGCCATATAGTTCTTGATTTTGCGTTCGATACGGAACGAGGCTGCGATACAGACCGTCGTCAGCAGTGCCGTCAGTGCTACCAGTACCAGACTGATACCATCCACACTCAGGCTATAATTGATACCCAGCGACGGGAGCCAGGACCAGCTTTCGCTGAGGTATGAAGAGCTAAAGATGCTGATCGTGTGCTGGAGATAGGTCAGGATCAGCACGATAACCAGCACTAATTCCACCAGAGCCAGCGTTAGGGCTGTCCAGCGCAGAGCCGTCACGCGCTCACGCGGGAAGAAGAGCAGAGCCAATCCTCCCAATAGAGGAAAGGTGATGACCGCTGAGAGAAAAAACATAGCCGCTACCCCCTCATCGCATAATAGACAACAATCACGACCACGCCAAAGAGAATCCCCAGCGCGTAGTTGCGCATATAGCCGGTCTGTACCCGGCGTATTACAGCGCTACTGCCATGGAACACCATAGAGATACCACGGCTTCCGCCATCCAGCACATCCCCTTCCAGATAGCGTGTCAGGCCGCGTCCCAGTGCTAGAATTGGTGTAACCAGCACCGCGTTCAGTGCCTCATCGACATAATATTTGTGGAAGACCAGTTGATAGAGGGGATTACCCTGCATCTGGGTTTTATAGCCAAATCCCTTGCCATAGAAGCGCCAGGCCAGACCGATCCCCAATACGCCAGCCAGCAGGCTCAGGCCAGTTGAGATCCACGCTAATCCCAGTGGCAAGTCGGCTGCGTGGGCATGCAGACCGGATGGCAAGAAGCTCGTCAATGGTGACCAGCCCGGAAGGCCAAAGAGCGCCAGCGAACCGATAAAGCCACCCACTACCGAGAGTACCGCCAGGATAATCAGCGGTGTTGACATCACCCGTGGAACCTCGTGGATTGCGCTATAGCGGATGTGTACAGTATGCTGATGACCGGCGGCTGTTACCAGCGTATTCTCATCTTTTGCCTCATTGACTTCCGCATTATGTTCCGCCGCCGTGGCCGTTTCGCCACGATAGCTACCGGCGAAGATACCGAAGAAGAGGCGGAACATATAGAAGGCAGTTAAGCCAGCCGTGACGATTCCGATGATCCACAATACGTAGTACCAGACGTTCCCGCTCGCCGTGGCCTGAGCCAGTACCGAGCCTAGAATCTCATCCTTACTCCAGAAGCCAGCCAGCGGAATGATGCCGCTGATCGCCAGGGCACCAATCAAGAAGGTTACTCCGGTAATCCGTAAGCGGCCCCATAAGCCGCCCATCTTACGCATATCCTGCTCGCCGCCCAGGGCATGGATGATGGCACCCGCGCCCAGGAAGAGGAGCGCCTTGAAGAAGGCATGCGTGACCAGATGGAAGATACCACCGGCATAGTTGTGGACACCCTCAGCCATAAACATATAGCCCAACTGACTGATCGTCGAATAGGCCAGCACACGCTTGATATCGAGTTGGACCAGCGCGATGCTGGCCGCATATAATGCCGTGACGCCACCGATACCGGCAACCACTGCTAATGCTACGCTCGATTGCTCAAACAACGGTGAGGTACGCGCCACCAGATAGACACCTGCTGTAACCATCGTGGCGGCATGGATCAAGGCGCTGACAGGGGTGGGACCTTCCATGGCGTCCGGCAACCACATATAGAGCGGCAACTGGGCAGATTTAGCGGCACAAGCCACAAAGAGCAGCAGACAGATAGCTGTGGCGGTTCCGCCGCTAAATGTATGGGCCAACACGCTACCGTAGTCCAGATGACCACTCTGCGCGAAGATCAGGAAGATCGCCAGCATCAAGCCCAGATCGCCAATAATGTTGATCACAAAGGCTTTCTGTGCCGCCGCCACCGCCGACCGCCGCTGGTACCAGAAGCCGATCAGTAGATAAGATGCCAGACCAACTAATCCCCAACCGACTAACAAGAAAAGGAAGGTATCCGCGATGACCAGCAGGACCATCGCGAAAATAAAGAAGTTCAGATAGGCAAAGAAACGCCAGAGACCTGGATCATCCGCCATATAGCCTGCTGAATAGATATGGATCAGCAAGCCGACGCCGGTTACCACAAGTAGCATCGTCATCGAGAGTGGATCGAGCAGGGCTCCAAAGTCCAGTGAAAATGTCCCGGCGCTGATCCAATGATAGATGACGCTATCGTTACTCCGTTGCGCGGCGGAGGTACTCAGCATATTGATAAAGTTTACGGCGGCAAGGAGAAAGGCTAGCCCGCAGGCACCCCAGCCAATCGTCAGGATTGCCGTCCTCGGCATGAACCTGCCCATCAGGCCCAGGATTATAAATCCGAGCAAAGGGAGCACGAGCACCCATAGACTTAGATTCGTCATAGCTAGCCTCGCAGTACGTTCATCTCGTCAACATCGATGTTGTGGCGCGTACGGAAAATGGAGACGATCAAAGCCAGCCCGACGACAACTTCAGCGGCGGCGACCGTCAGTACCAGAAATACGAACATCTGCCCGTCGACAGAGTCCAGAAAATGGGATAACGCCACAAACGATAGATTGACTGCATTTAACATAAGTTCAATGGACATAAAAATGATCAGTGGGTTGCGTCGAATTAACACACCGATGACTCCGATGGTGAATATGACCGCGCTCACTATCAAATAAGCCGTTAATGGCATAATAATCTCCCTTATGCTGGTAACTAGTTCGTGCGGCGACCAAACACCAGCGCGCCCAATATCGCTACCACAATCAACAAACTCGTGACTTCGAAGGGAAAGAGAAAGCCGTGAAAGAGCGCCATGCCAAATGCCTGGGTATCTCCTTGATAGGTGGTAATCGCTTGCTTCAGGCTCTCGGCATGAGATGCGGTCGTGCCAGTCACCTGAGCACCTGTGAAAAGGAGATAGCTCAGAGCAGCCACCAGGATCAATCCTAGCAAGCCGCCGACCATACGCTGCCACGGAATCTGATTTCGTAGCGCCAACTCGTCTTGATCGGATGCCAGCATCGTGACCACAAACAGAAAGAGCACCATAATGGCACCGGCATAGATCAAAATCTGGACTACTGCGATAAACATGGCCTGCAATTGGAGATAGAACAGGGCCAGAAAGAGCAGCGTTAAAATCAAGCTCAACGCGCTATGGATCGCGTTCTTAAAGGCGATCACGCCGATAGCGGTGGCAACCGTCGCCACCGCCAGGACCACAAACGAGACAATTTCGAATGTCATTTTAGTACTTCCTCAACTACCCCTGAGCGGTCAGCCATTGCTCTACTCCGCCATACCGCTGAGAGGGGAAGGATGTTCTTCGTTCTTATGAATTGAGCTTGCGCCGATCCTCATCCTGATCTGCATTGAGCAGCAGGTTCGGGCGTTCAACCTCGATATTGCCCAGTCCCACAGCAGCCGAACTGGCACGCGAACCATCAAACACATGCGAATCCTGCGGAATGGGCTGTGCCGCCTCGGCTGGTGCCGGATCAGCCCAGACTTCGTTTGATCCAACAGTCGCTGATCCTTTGGCCTCTAGCAGTTGCTCTTTGTGATAGATCAGATCTTCGGGATAATAGGAGGCGAGCTTATATTCTTTCTCCAACGTGATTGCGCCTGTAGGACAGGCGGCCTGACAATAGCCGCAGAAGATACAGCGCAGCATATTCACGTCAAAGACTCTGGCGTAGCGCTCACCCGGTGAGACCGATTTCTCTTCGGTATTCTCGTCTGCCTCAATGTAGATTGCATTGGCGGGACAGGCACCGGCACAGAGGTAACAGCCGACGCACCGCTCCATATCATTCTCATAGCGGTGCAGGACATGCCGTCCACGGAAACGCGCCGGTAATGTTCGCTCTTCCTCTGGATAGGAAATGGTGGTTGGCTTGCGGCCCATATTCTTCAGTGTGGTCGCCATGCCTTTTACAATATCGAAAGACATATGTTTGCTCCTTACACCTGTACCGTATTTGAGTTCCGCGCTAGCGGAGGTTGACTGACGGAAGGGGCGCTATCCTCATCCTGTTCCAACTCTGGTTCCTGTTCATAGGTGACCAGCCGTACCGAATGAGGCAGCACAGGCTTGCCTGTTTCCACTTCCGAGAAATGCGTCCCCTCCAGGATGCCTTGACGGCGGATCGCGAACAGCATCACTACCACTACCAGCAAGCCAGCCACACCGCTGATCCACCAGAAGCGATCGCCACCCAGGGCGACCGTACAGGCGGTAATCACGATATTCAGTGCCGCCAGGGGTAGCAATACCTGCCAGCCAAAGCGCATCAGGCGATCATAGCGAATGCGTGGCAGCGTGGCGCGCAACCAGATGAAGAGGAAGAGGAAAAAGGCGACCTTGATCATAAAGATCACAATTGAGAGTATCGGGATACCATCCGTCAGTCCAAAGAGGCTCCAGCCGCCAAAGAAGAGCGTCGAGGCCACCGCGCTGACCGTGATCATATTGATGTATTCGGCCATCTGGAAGAGGCTCCAACGCAGACCGGCGTATTCGGTTAGATAGCCAGCGGTCAACTCCTGTTCGGCTTCAGGCAGATCAAAGGGGGCACGATTGACCTCGGCGACGGCGGCGATGATATAGATCACAAAGCCCAGAGGCTGTGCGCAGATATACCAGATGCCCATATCCAATTGCCGATGGACAATTGTCACCATACTCAGGGAGCCAGCCCACATCAGCACACCGCTCAAAGCTAATCCCAGACTGGTCTCATAGGAAACCATCTGTGCCGCGCTACGTAACGCGCCCAGCAGGGAATAGCGATTGCCTGATGACCAGCCTCCGAGCACGATACCATAGACCGAGAGCGACGAGATCGAGAGAATCCACAGCAGGCCGACATTGATATCGCCAATAAAAGGGTCCCAGATGCTATGTACCCCTGAATTGGCGCTCCAATTATTGCCAATTGGTACCACAGCAAACGCGCACAGGGCAACCACCACCGAAATCACCGGAGCTAACACATAGATGCCGGCGCGAGCCTGACTGGGAATCATCTGTTCTTTAAACATCATTTTCAGCGCATCCGCAACAGGCTGAAACAATCCCATGGGCCCAGCACGATTGGGTCCCAGGCGGCCCTGGATCTTTGCTACGACACGCCGCTCAATCAATGTCATATAAGCGAACGCCGTGAGCAGGATCACAATGAGTAGCGCGCCCTTGACAACCGTGGCGACGATCAGGGCCACGGTTGGATTATTCATAAAATCAAACATGAGCAGCCTCCTGCTCTTCCAGTGAACGCACGCCCTGCGCACCGAGCTCTTCCCAGGTCAGGCCTGCATAGAAAGGATTCTGTCCGGCAATCTCTAACAGAATGTCGCCTGGATGCGTATAATCCCATTCCGCGCCCAGATAGCGAGCCAGTGCGGTCAGGATCTCCCAGTCGGCACGTGCCCCTGGCAGCGGTCGCAAGGCGCGGTGGATAGCTTGTACATGATGATCTACATTGGTCATACTGCCATCTTTTTCAGCGAAGGAGACGGCTGGTAGCACCACATCCGCCTGCTGCGCCGTTTCGCTGAGCAATAAATCTTGAACAACCAGCAGTTCCAATCCTGACGAGAGTTTGCCGTCAGCCACATGTCGGGCGGGATTTGCTCCCATCACGAGCAGTGCTTTGACCTGTGAATTGCTGAGTATCTCGTTATAATCCAGACCAGGCTCGGCGAGTGCCTGATAGCCGGGCAAGGAATCGGGAAGTAGTCCCATATCGCGCGCACCCAGCGAGTTGGCATCTTCAAACAGCGGTCCCACGCCCGCACCGGGCCGATCAATTTGTCCCGTGAGAACCGCTATCGCCTGGAGATCGGCGGCCAGATCCTCATTGCCGGGTTCCAGTGTCGCCATTTCGTCATAGAGCAGTATCGCGCCCTGTGCGCCTACCAGTTCATCGGCCAGCGCCTGCAACTGTGTGGTCATGCGCGCACCGAAAAGATCTTCTCCGGCGCGGATCACCTGATCTTCTCTTTGCAAGAGCGTGCGAATCTCCTCGTGTCCGGTTAAATCCACCTCGGGATTTTTCAATACCTGCTTGAGCATGATCTTGGCGGCCACTCCTGCTGAAGCGCCTTCCGGCACCGTCAACTTGAGCGTTGCCAGCCGATCCAGTTCAGTCTCAGCGGCGTTGATGATCGAGATCCGCGCCCCCTTGCGCAGCGCCTTTTTGATACGCAGATTGAGGATCGGCTGGCGTTGATAAGGATCGGAGGCTATCAGCACAATATGTGATGCTTGCTCGATATCTACAATACTATTCGTCATCATCCAGGGCTTGCCGGTCAGTTGATCGCGTGGACCCGGGAAATAGCCATGCTGATGATCGACATTGTTGCTTCCCAGCACCTGACGCAGCAATTTCTGGAATAAATAGGCTTCCTCATTGGTGGTGCGTGTCGAGCCGATGCCCGCGATGGCCTGCGCACCATGCTGTGCCTTGATCTCTTTCAAGCGCGTGGCGATATAAGAGATCGCCTCATCCCAACTGGCAGCGCTCAACTGGCCGTTGCGGCGGATCAGCGGGGTACGCAGGCGTTGGGGATTATTGACATAGCCGAATTCCCAGCGGCCACGATTACATAGCCAGCCATCATCAATTGCATCATTATTGCGTGACATCAGACGTGTCACACGATCCACGCGGGTATCGATGCGTGCATTACAGCCTACGCTACAGTTATTGCAGACGCCAGGCGTATGCTTCAGTTCCCAGGGTCGTGCCTTAAAGCGATAGGTACTGGCCGTCAGTGCGCCCACAGGACAGATCTCGGTCGTATTGCCAGAGAAGACCGAGTCAAAGGCATGGCCGGGTGCGGTTCCCACCTCCATACGGAAGCCACGCGAGATCATCACCAGACCATTATCCATCGAGATCTCGGAGCTAAAGCGTGTGCAGCGCTGGCATAGGATACAGCGCTCACGATCCAGCAAAACATCATTACTCACCGGGATTGGCTTTTGATAATGGCGTTTATGCAGGTCAAAGCGTGTCTTGCCTGGACCATGCCGCAGCGTAAAATCCTGTAGATCGCACTCGCCTGCCTTATCGCAGATCGGGCAATCCAGTGGATGATTGAGCAAGAGAAATTCCAGCGTGCCCTGGCGCGCCTTCAGCACTTTCTCGGTCTTGGTATGTACCACCATACCCTCGGCTACCGGCGTGGTACACGATGTTTGTGGTGGTTTGGGAACCTTTTCAATCTCCACAAAGCACATGCGGCAGGCACCCAGCGGCGGCATCTTGGGATGATAACAATAGATGGGAATCTCAATACCCGCCTGCTGTGCAGCCGCCCATACCAGCGTTCCCGGAGGAACTTCTACTGGCATGCCATCAATGGTGAGATGGATTAATTCGTCTTTTTTCTCTTCAGGCATTTGCGAACTTCCTCTATTCTATCTGCTTCCGACGGCCTGGACCGTCTCGTGGGCCTGCTGTTTGCTTCCAGGACCGGTCAGACAATGACCATGGGTGACATGATACTCGAACTCCTCGCGGAACAGGCGGATACCGCTGGTAATGCAACTTGTCGCCGCATCGCCCAGGGGACAAAACGACTTGCCGGACACGTTGTCGCAGATATCCAGCAGCAGATCGATATCCCGCATCTCGCCATGACCATGTTCCAGGCGTTCCAGGATCTCCGTCATCCAGAAGGTTCCCTCGCGGCACGGCGTACACTTGCCGCACGACTCGTCGCGATAGAACTCACTCATTCGTGCGATAGCGCCTACAATACAGGTCTCATCCGAGATCACGATTACGCCTCCCGAACCAAGCATCGAGCCAGCGGCGGCAATAGATTCATAATCGAGGGGCGTATCAATTTTGTCCGCGCCCAGAATAAAGGTCGATGAGCCGCCTGGAATGACGGCTTTCAGCTCGCGATCTCCCAGGATACCGCCGCCATATGCCTCATCGTAGATCAGCGTACGCATCGGTACTCCCAGCGGCAATTCGTAATTGCCTGGATTTTTTACCTGTCCACTGAGGCAGAAGATACGCGTACCCTTACTCTTCTCGGTTCCAAACGAGGCATACCACTCGGCCCCGCCTGCCACTATTGCTGGCACCGTCGCCAGCGTCTCGCAGTTATTGATCACGGTCGGGCCGCCATACAGGCCGACCACTGCCGGAAAGGGCGGCTTCAATCTGGGATAGCCACGGCGGCCCTCCAGCGATTCCATCAAGGCGCTTTCCTCGCCACAGATATAGGCACCTGCGCCACGATGCACAATCACATCCAGGCTAAAATCGCTTCCTAGAATATTTGAGCCGAGCAGACCAGCCGCATAGGCCTCATCCACCGCCTTCTCAACCTGCTCGGCGGCCCTGGTTAATTCGCCCCGTACATAGATAAAGGCCGTCTGGACATGGCAGGCATAGCTTGTAATAATCACACCTTCAAGCAGGCGGTGTGGCATCCGTTCCATCAACACCCGATCCTTACAGGTACCTGGTTCGCTCTCGTCGCTATTGCAGCACAGATAGCGTGGCATATTGTTCTTGGCGAGAAAGCTCCACTTCAGACCCGTCGGAAAGCCCGCACCGCCGCGCCCGCGCAAACCAGAAACCTTCATCATCTCAACCAGCGCATCCGGCTGATACTCGCGCAGAGCTTTGGCGAGGGCCGTATAGCCACCGTACTGTTGATAGACCGCCAATGAATCTATACCAGGGACATCTAGATTTTTGGTAATAATCAGTTCTGGCATATGTCATATTTCCTTCGTGCGTGTGGGTCATTGCATTATTCAATTACACGCGTCTCTCAATGCCCAGTTCTTGATCCAACGCATCAATCAGCGCATCGGCCCGCTCGTTTGTCATGTGTTCATAAAACTCGCCATTGACCTGTAAGGCCGGGGCCGAGCTACACGCTGCGATACACTCCGCCGTCTTTAGCGAATAATTGCCATCGGGAGTTGTCTCGCCACGCTTGATTTGCAGGCGTTGTTCCAGATGTTCAACCAGCGCATCGCAATTGCGTAGATAGCAGGAAATACTGGTGCACACATGAATAATCTTTTTGCCCTGTGGACGCTGATAATACATCGTATAAAAAGTCGCGATGCTTTCCACATCATCGATGGTCAGATTAATTGCCTCCGCGACTGCCTGTAGCCCCTCGGCGGTGATATATCCCTCTTCCAGTTGCGCGATATGCAATGAAGGCATCACAGCGGAGCGCGCCACGGGATAGCGTGATGCCAGATCCCGCATACGCTGTTTGGCCTGTTCAGAAATCATCGATCCACCTCTCCTAAAATGATGTCGATACTCCCGATGCCCGCCACGACATCGGCCAGGAAACCGCCCTCAATCATGCGTGGCAAGACCTGTAAGTTTGCGAAAGAGGGTCCACGCACATGCATGCGATAGGGATGCGCACTCCCATCGCTGACAAGATAGACTGCCAGTTCGCCCTTGGGGGACTCGGTGCGCACAAAAGCCTCGCCGATGGGTGGTCGATAGCCTTCGGTGAACAGCTTAAAGTGATGGATCAACGCTTCCATGCTGCCTGTGATTTGCCATTTAGGAGGCGGGGTAATCTTAGGATTGCTGACACGATACGGACCTGTTGGCAGTCCTTCCAGCGCTTGATTGACAATCTTGAGGCTCTGTTCCATTTCCAGCATGCGTACCAGATAGCGATCAAAGACATCGCCATGTGAGCCTACCGGTATATCAAACTCAAAGCGCTCGTAGCCAGAATAGGGAAAGACCTTGCGGATATCCCAGACCACGCCGCTACCGCGCAGGACCGGGCCGGTCGCGCCATAAGCGATGGCATCATCCTTACTCAGCACACTGACATTCCTGGTACGTTCCAGCCAGAGCTGATTATTGGTGAGTAGATCGTGATATTCTTGTAAGCGCGCCGGAAAGATCGAGGTAAAGGCGCGTACTTTTTCATTAAAGCCAGGAGGGAGATCGGCCTGGAGTCCACCGGGACAGATATAGCTGGTCATCATGCGGACGCCAGAGATGTATTCAAAGATATCCAGGATCAGCTCACGTTCACGGAAACAATACAGAAAGGTACTCATCGCACCCAGATCCAGCGCATGTGTCCCGAGCCAGACCAGATGGCTGGCTATGCGCTGCAATTCCGCCAGGATCACGCGGGTATACTGAACCTTCTCGCTAATCTCATCCTCAATGCCCAACAGGCGTTCAACCGAGAGCGAATAGGCCAGATTATTGCTGAGTGGGGCCACATAATCCATACGATCTGTCAGCACCAGGGCCTGATGATAGCTCTTAGCCTCGGCGGTCTTCTCGATACCGGTATGGAGGAAGCCGATGTCGGGAATCGCCTTGATGACGGTTTCGCCCTCAATCGTCAGCAAGAGTCGCAACACGCCATGAGTACTCGGATGCTGCGGCCCCATATTGATCGTCATCGTATCCGCGTGCGGACCCTCCTCCTGAGTCTGCGTCGGATCTTTATCCAGCGTATAGGTATTCTTTATGATTTCTTGCTGTTTCATTAATCATCCTTTACGCGTTCCATCCTGAGATTGGGCCTGAGTTCGTGACCGGGTGGTTGACGATGTGGCAGACGTATCGTCCTCAGCCGAACGGGCAAACGTTCCGGGCTCCTGCTCAGAATTGACCTGCTGACGCTTCTCATTGAGGCCGCGCCCGTCAGATGTACGAAGCGTTTGCTGATAATAATCGCCGACTCCAGGATCAGTAGTGTAGGGAACTTGACCGCCCCAATGGGGTTCAGGTAATTCAAAGCCGGTAAGAGGATAATCCTTACGAAGAGGATGGGTTGTCCATTCGGGGGGCATCATAATACGTCTCAGGTCAGGATGGTTGCTAAAGGTCAGCCCGAAGAGATCAAAGACCTCACGTTCGTACCAGTTGGCGGCGGGCCAGATACCCGTGACTGATGGTACAGTGGGATGTTCTTCGCGGCGCTGGCCCACGCGTGTCTTGAGACGTATGTAACAGCGATGTGTCAGCGAAAGTATATGATAGACGACATCAAAACGCGGAACGCGTTCAGGCCAATCCACTGCCGTCACTGTTTCCAGAAACGCATAGTGGAGTTCCTGTTTGAGATAGGCACAGACCTCTACCAGATGCTCTGGCTTTAGCACGAGCGTCTGCTCATCTCGGAACTCGACCGTTTCCACGATTGCTTGGGGGAACACACTCTGCACCGTCTCGATTGTCGATGCTGCTGTAATGACCATACTATTTAGCATTCCTTCAGTGTGCAATAACAATGTGTAAAAAGACACTGCATCAGACTGCCGATACTAACGTGTAAAAAAGACGCTGTACCAGTCTGCTGATAGCAATGTGTGAAAATACACCGCACCAGTATGCCGACACCACAGTCGTAATAAGTCCAAAAAAGCGAACAGCAGGGTTGCAGGTTCTCTAGCCTTCCAGGGAATGTACCAGGATCAATCAAGCCACCCCACCGCGCCAGCCACACACCCGAACGTCCTTGTCCGCTTTTCGATGTATCCAATCTTAAAAGGCAACCGGGCACCGCCCTTTCATTGAGCGTGGCACCCATCTCTACAACACGCACTTACGAGAAGCACATCAACAGTAGCAAAGTATCAGGTTTGATCAGAAATTGGACCCGTCAGTTTTAGTTCACTATCCTTAAGGGGGTCCGGTGGATTAGGGATACCGGCCTGAATCTTGCGTTGTAATTCATTGAAGCCAAACAGCAACATATCAGGCGTAGGAGGACAGCCGGGCACGAAGACATCGACCGGCACGATCTTATCGACACCCTGTACAATCGCGTAATTATTAAAAACGCCACCGCACGAGGCGCAGGCCCCCATTGAAATAACCCATTTCGGTTCAGGCATCTGATCATAGATCTGTCGCAGCACCGGAGCCATCTTCACGGAGCAACGACCGGCCACAATCATCAAATCTGCCTGACGGGGAGAGGCGCGAAAAACCTCCGCGCCAAAGCGCGACATATCGAAGCGACTACCCTGAGCGGACATCATTTCAATGGCACAGCAGGCCAGACCAAACGTCACTGGCCAGAGCGAAGAACTGCGGCCCCAATTCAGCACCTTACTCACCTGAGTCGTCAGGATGCCGAAGTTGCCATCCTTCTCATGGACCGGCAAATCGTGCCGCATGCGCGGCGTTTGCGTATTCGAATACGTCTGAACCGGCTCCCAGGGATTCTTTACTCCCATGTAAACGCTCCCTTCCGCCAAACATAGACATATCCCACCATCAGCACCGCCATGAAGACCAGTAACTCAAGCAAGCCAAACAACTTCAATTGATGCAACAGGATGGCGAGAGGATAAAAAGAAACGATCTCGATATCGAATGCAATAAAAAGCATACCAGTCAGAAGATACTTTACTGGAAAGCGCCGCTTCGGTGCAGCGATCTCTTGAATACCGCATTCATAGGGTGCTAACTTCTCCGGCGAAGGCTTTTTGGGCCCAAGGAAACCAGTGACCGCCATCACCAGTAAGCCAAAGAGGATAGCCAATGTCACATAAATGAAAACGGGGAGTGCTGTTTCCATAGACGTGGGACCCTTCATTTCTTACAAAATACACGCATAGACGCACATTACGAGGTGTCCAAAGTACACTTCCTCATTTGGTATCGTAGCATAGAGGAGGCGATAAAGTCAAATGAAAAGAGCATTCAAAGATACTTCCCAGCAAAGCGAGCCCTGGACTCATCAATAGCAAGCGAGCACTATTCATGTGTTTTAGAGCACAAAATAGGTGAGCCCACCTATTTCATTCTACTACCCATGCGATAGCAAATAAGCCCATCATACAGTGAGGTGTCATGATTTACTACCTCAACTCATTTTGTTTCAATAAAACAGACAATGAACAGTCAACGATTTTTCTTGTTTGCCTGAGCAGTGGCACTGGCATATATTGCTGTAATTGACAAAGGCGGACGGCAATCCTTACAAGAAGGTGATGATTGTCCTTGGCTTACAATGTGATTATATTCTGCCTCCGTAATCACTTTTACAGAATTATCAAAGCGGAGAAAAAGACGCGAAGTGCCTTTAAATTGATCTGTTGCTTTACTCTGGAAAAAGGCAACGTCAACAGACGCGGAAGACGGAACATTCCAAGTTACATCAGGGAAAATATTTTGATCCACTGTAAAATTCCCTGTCATGCCAGGCTCCGGATAGTTTTGTACTAAAGGGCTCAAGGGCAAGAATGATGACTTATCAGAAAATTTTAGTAACTATTTAGGCCATTTCTCCATTGTCATCCACGTTTGGGTAAATCACCCAGGGAGCGATGGTCGTACGATGAAGGGGAAAGCGCACCTCGGCTGTGGCCCTGGCACGCACCTACGTTTTCGGGCATTTGTGGCTTTCCCCTTCATTTTACTTTTTTGAGCGGCATTGCCCGTGGGGGTTAACGGTCGGCGAGCTGGCAGATGGCCTGAATTCCACGTATAAGCTCATCTTCGGTGGCGGCGAGTGAGACGCGAACATAGTCGTCAGTAATTGTGCCGAAGCCCTGGCCTGGCGTGACGGCGACGTTGCTTTCGCGAATCAGATCGAGCGCGAACTGACGTCCGTTGCGAGGGGTGCCGTGCCGCTTGCTGATGTTGATGAGGATATAAAAGGCTCCGTGCGGAGTATAACTATAGCGGTTGGCAGCCTTGAGTTGCTGGATTACGAGATCGCGATGCTGGCGATAACTTTCGCGCATCGTGACGAGACAATCCTGTGGTCCTGTCAAGGCGGCAGCGGCGGCACGTTGGATCGGTGTGCTGATATTGGTGAGTCCCGCGTTAAGCACATCCACAATAGTCTTCATGAGTGGCTTGCCCGCTACGACATATCCGATACGCCAGCCTGTCATGGCATAGGATTTGGAGAAGGTATAGATACCGACAAAGCGTCCGCTTTCAAACTCTGCCGGGGTGAGGAGTGACGCGGGACTGATGTGCTCGCCCTCGAAGATGAGCTGATCATAGCATTCGTCCGAGAGCAGATAGAGATCATGGCGCTGGGCGAATGCTAGCAACTCAGTGATAATTTGCCGTGTCATCACGGCTCCGGTAGGATTACCCGGAGTATTGATTAAGAGCATTTTGGTGCGTGGGCTGATGCGCTTTTCAAGCTGATCCATATCTGGCAGCCAGTCATTGTTGGGATCAAGCGCATAGGGGACGGCGACTGCGCCAGCGATCTGGATCTGCGGCAGATAGATGGGCCAGCAGGGATTAGGGACCAGGACCTCATCACCGGGATCAAGCGTTGCCAGCAGAGAGGATTGGATCGCGCCTGTGCCGCCCTGGGCGATGGCGACATTATCCGGTTCTACCGTATAGCCGTTGATACGTGTGATTTTGTCGGCGATCAATTCGCGCAGCCAGCGCTGTCCACTGGCCGGTCCATATGTTTGTAGCTCGCCGGAAATACTCTCGATAGCTGCCAGCCTGATATGTTCGGGCGTGCGGAAATTTGGTTCGCCGATTTGCAAACGAATCGGGGGCGCGACAGTCTCGCCACGTGCCTCGGCCTCGCGCTGCAAGCGATCCGCATACGCGCCCAGCGAAACAATATCCGGGACTGGAATTTCATACAAAGAAGGTTTGCCTGTTTTCATCATAATCGCCGTCCGCTTTGATAATAATCACAGATATGCTCAATCACCGCACAGAGCAGTGCAATGCGTATCTGTACCTGTTCGATTTCAATATATTCATCGGGATTGTGGGCCAGACCGCCAGCCGCGCCGAGCCCATCCACTGTTGGGATGCCCAGTCCAGAGGTTGTATTCGCGTCCGATGCGCCGCCGCTGCTGACATCCTCGATCTGTAAATCCAGTGTCAGACCTGCCTCTTTCACCAGTTCTACCAGCCGCTTATTCTGTGGCGTCAGCTCAAAAGGAACATTGCCAATGCCGCCTGAGAGAACCACGTGTGTTCCATCCAACATCGTCTGCTCCGTCATCTGCTTCAGGGCCGCCTCAATCGCTTCAAGGCCAGCCAGATCGCTCACACGTACATCGATATCACAATACGCATAATCCGGCACAATATTGGTACGCTGTCCGCCGTGGATGATACCTACATTCAGCGTTGCGCCCGGAATAGTACCGTTAATCTGATCCAGGGCCATCACCTGTCTGGATAGTTCCACAATGGCATTGCGCCCATGTTCCGGCTCAACCCCCGCATGCGCGGAACGTCCGAACACCTCAACGCGATAATTAGCAATCCCTTTGCGGGCTGAAACAATGCGCTGTACTATGCGTCCAGGTTCCATTACCAGTACCGCATCGGCCTCCTGTGCCAGGCGTGCGATCAATGGCTTGCTGGCAGGTGAACCAACCTCCTCATCGCTATTGCACACAAATGTCACGCGTTGATAAGCCGCTTGATCCGCTTCGATCAGCACGTGTAATGCATATAAGCCCATCAGCACGCCCGACTTCATATCCAAAATGCCGGGGCCCTTCGCTACGCGCACGCCCTCCCGCTCCGTAAGCGCAAAGGGACGTTTCATAGCCTCATTAGCCGGAAACACCGTATCGATATGCCCGATACACAACAGCCGTGGTCCCTCTGGATTGCTGCCTGTATGTACCGCTACCAGATTATGACCATATTTTTCTTGTATGTCGAAGGAAGTCGTAAAACCAAACTCAGTAAAACGCTGTTGTAAATAGAAGCCGACCGCATCCACGCCAGCCTTCAAGAAGGTCCCTGAATCGATATTGACGATAGCCTGTAAATCGGCATAAAAGCGCTCCATGACAGGCTCAACCTGCTCAACAGAAAAGTGCTCTGGCATATGCATCCTTTACTTATCGCTTCGCGGTACATGTCCAACAGTAGTAGCGTAGCAGCCCCGGGCAAAGCTTGTCAATGGATGCACGCTTTCCCCCCTGGCGTTCCAAGTCTCTTTTGTGCAGCCTCCAGCGGCAGAGCGAAGCCGCCGTAGCCGCTACAAAAAAGAGGAGGTAGCCTGTCAGTCAGACTATCTCCTCTTTTTGCTTGTTCTGCTTAATGAACGGGTAAGGGATGAGTATTACTCGGTGGATTGGTGGGTTGGCTTGTCGCCGTGTCTGAGACATTCGCCGGTCGGCGTCGCCAGAAGGTTGGCTTGCGCCCCAATTTGCCAGTGACAAAGAGGAAGAAGCAGACCATCAGGATCGTTTCGACAATATAGATGAACATGATGGATGGCAATTCGTAATTACCAATCCAGAAGGTTCCATTGGTGAAGTATGGTCCAATCGGAGCGGGCAGGATCTGGAAGATGAAAGATCCATTCCAGATGGCATGTTGTAAGACAGCATACAATCCGCAACCGAGGCCAATCCAGATGCGTCTTTTGGGCAGCGCATCTTTATGTGTCAAAAGATACCAGCCCAGTGCTGTCATACCTGCGCCAAAGCTATGCAGCAAGCCAGCGGAACTACGCTGAATCGCGACATCCACCCAGTTGCTATAGCCCGAACTGATATAGCCAGAGGTCTCGATCAGATCAAAACCGATGCCACAGGCCATACCCAGCAAAAACGCCTCGGCGGCGCTATGAATTCGTCCAACCAATGTCACCACAGCCAACGGCTTCACGCCCTCTTCGACTAGTGGAGCAACCACTGAGACAACCAGAAACAGATAGATGAGCGTTTTGCTATCATTGGGGATGGGCATATTTGGATCGCTCATATTAAAGCTATTAATATGCATGCTGGATACGAGAATGGCACTCAGGATCAGCTCAAAAATTGAGGCAAAGAGGATCGCTGAGGTTGCGCCACTGATCATGGCGATTGACAGACGGCGCCATGTCGTTGTCCAATGCTCATCCTGCTTATTATGGACGCGCCATACTCCCAGGCTCAAGATTGCCAATGCCGGCAGCATGCCTGCTAACGCGATCAGGAAGACCGTTAGCCAGGTTTGCTGAGCAACGTGATCATTGCCGCGCAGCATCAGGCCGATAGCGATCATCACCACATAGAACGCCAGGAAAAGCACAAACCAGGGGAGACGAAGCTTGCCCAGCGGGATCGACGGCAATTTGAACTCAATCGATTTACGTTGTCTAACTGCCATGATGCTATGATACAGCCCGAAGCTGCCGCCGACCAGGCCAGCGATTGTCAGAGCTGTCAGCATCGTAATACTGCTAAAAAGTTGCCCTGGCTTTGTCGTTGTCGCCTGCGTATATGGGGCCACGAGCGCGGTGATTAGTAAGAATAATGCACACAGCAGACCTGTTGCCAGCACAATACTGGAGCAGATAATTGAGATAATCGAAATCGTTAGCTGATAAACATCCCGTTTCGGCTTGAGTGACTGCCCATAATATCCATAGCCACCGTAGTAGCCATAGGGCGTATAAGGATAATATCCATTGCTATAAGGATAGCCATAACCGCCCTGGACAGGATATCCATACGGTTGTCCAGAATAGGGCTGCGCATACTGGACTGGATAAGGTTGTCCAGGATGCTGTTGTCCCATCTGCCCGGGATAAGGTTGTCCAGGATGCTGTTGTCCCATCTGCCCGGGATAGGGCTGTCTCCAGACCTGTCCCGGGGGATAGGTTGGATTATACGGCTGTTGATACTGAGGTGCGATCGGTGGATAGACCGGTCGCACCATCGGAGGTTGTCCCGCCACAGGCGGATACGTGCCAGGTGTGCCCTGTGAACCTTGTAAACCTTGTGGAACATAAACGGGTTGTGCTGGCGTGGAACCTGTCCGATGGACGAGTGGTTGTGAAACATGTTCCCGATACTTTGGTTCCTCATAGCGAGCCGTTTGTCCAGGCTGCCGCCCATCTGTTGGCTGCTCTTCAGGATGGGTTCTTTTCTGCGTACTGGGATCTATTGGCGGACCCTTATATTCGAAACCCACAATCTTATAACCTTTTCTGCTTTTATTAATTTAGCAATGAATATATCCGTTAATGAATATACGAGTATGGAAAAGCCAGCGTTTCGTCTCAGTATAACGGTCCAAGTGGGAACCTGTCAAAAAACAGCCTTTTTTAAGCAGGGATGCAAGGACGCATGAAATTCCATTCTCCCTCAAATCACAAGCAGGGAGTGCAGGGGACGGTTGTCCCCTTGCCGCGAACGTAAGGCTTTTCAAGCGGGATTGCAAAGGGCGGTGAGCCCTTTGCCGGGGGTTGGGGTGTCCCCAAATACCTCTTTTTCCTCTTTTCTGCGCCGCCGCACGCGGCGGCGAGAGGGAGGTGAGAGATCGGGGCACAGCCCCGGGCCCCAGGTTAAGGGTTGCACCCTTAACAATCCCGCTTACGTTCCCACCTATGGGACGGCCGCAGGCGGTGAATGCAACCCGGTTGAGCGGGAATGATCAAGCCAGCACAGTGGCTTCGATCATTCCCGCGCCCAACTCTTCTTCAAGTTTGTGGCGGAGTTCTTCGCTATAGAAGATCGTATTATCCTGGGGGGTTAAGCGCATTTCCCATTCGCCATTCATTACGACAATCTCAAAGTGATCGCGGCCCGGTTTCTCGCTCAGGCAGCGCTTAATATTCTGGACGCGCATAATATCGTTAGAGACCGACAGCTCATCGTTTCCGGTGAGTTGGAGCTTTACCCAGACCATATACTGCTTACGGTTCATCTCCTCTTCGACCGCCTTGAACGCACTGACACTATTGCAGAGAATACCCGGCTCGTCACGTCTAACCTGAACCTCACCACGCACAATCACCACACTCTCCTCTACCCAGAGTTCCGCGCTTTCCTCATAAGCGCGCGGGAAGACGGTGACAGTGATCGTACCAAACATATCCTCTAACTGCACAATGCACATCGTGTCACCTTTTTTAGTAGTGATCTTCCGTGCCTCTTTCACCGTGCCACAGATCGACACCTTCTGCTTATCGTGTTCCGTGGAGATATCCGCCGTGGTATGACTGGCCTTATCTTTGATGAGATCCATGATGTAAGATAGTGGATGCTTGGAGAGATAGATACCAACTAGCTCTTTTTCCCAGGCCAGTAATTGCTTGCGGGAGATCTCGGCAGCGTTGGTTGTGAGGGAAAAGTTCAGGGCACTATCAATCTCTTCCAGATCACCGAACAGACTCATCATGCCGCGTTCTTTGGCTGCGCGCTCACTCTTGCCAAAGCTTATCGCTCGTTCCACCGATGCCAGCATTAAATGGCGTTTGTCGGAACCCTCAATCGCATCAAACGCACCGGCTTTAATCAAGGTTTCAATCGCGCCTTTGCCGACGGCGCGTGGATCAACACGGGTACAGAAATCCGCCAGAGATTTGAAAGGGCCGCCCTCATTGCGTGCCCGGACAATCTCATTGATTGGTCCATCGCCGATACCCTTGATGACGAGCAAGCCAAAGCGTATGCAGTCGTTTTCAATCGTAAAGCCACGCTCAGAAGCATTGACATCTGGTCCAAAGACTTCGACATTCATGCGCTTACATTCAGCGACCGCATTGGCAATCTTATTGGCATCCGCGGCCTCGGCGGTCATCGTCGCAGCCATAAACTCTGCAGTATAATTGGCCTTGAGATAGGCAGTATAGAAGGCTACCACGGCATAGCTGGCGGCGTGAGCCTTATTGAAACCATAGCCACCGAATGGCATAATCTGTGTAAAGAGTTCTTTTGCAACCTCCGGCTTCACGTTGTTGGCGATACAGCCCTTGATAAAGTCCTCGCGATAGCCCTCTACTTCATCCATATGCTTTTTACTGAGTGCTTTACGGAACTTATTAACCTTACCCCACGAGAAGCCCGCCAGATTTACCGCGATCAGTAGCACCTGGTCTTGATAAACGATAATGCCATAGGACTCAGCCAGCCATTGCTCCAGGCGTGGATCGAGATAGACAATCTTCTTGCGTCCATGTTTAGCATCAACAAAATCTGGAATACTATCCATTGGACCCGGTCGGTAGAGCGCCACCATCGCCGTCACATCCTCGATGCAAGTAGGACCCAACTGCTTGATATACTCGCGCATCTTCGCGCCTTCCAACTGGAAGACGCCGGTCGTCTCACCATCCGCCAGCAGTTCAAACGCCTTCTGGCGCTTAATATTCTGCTCTTCATGGCCCTCAACCGGATCAAGCGGCAGCTTTTCCAGATTGATATCCTCGCCGCGCGACTCCCTGATAAACTTGAGCGCGTTATCTATAATGGTCAGGTTGGAGAGGCCCAGAATATCATATTTGATCAGTCCTAACTCTTCCAGATGGGAATGTTCATACTGGGTAGAGTAACGACCCTCACGGATTTGCAGGGGCACAAACTTGTCCAACGCTTCATTCGCAACTAGCACACCGGCGGCATGTACGCCGGTACCCCGCACGGAACCCTCTAGTTCCAGAGCCAGATTCAATAGCTCTTTGACTTCAGGATCATTATCGCGTAGATCGCTCAATTCTTTGACGCTATCGAGCGAGCCCTGCAAGGTTACCTTTGGACCAGTCGGGAGCATGCGTGCGATACGGTCGCCCAGAGTCTGTTTCTCCAGCACGCGTGCCACATCGCGTACGGCTCCCTTGGCGGCCATCGTCATAAAGGTAGCCATCTGTGCCACACACTCGTGCCCATATTTATTGCTCAGATAGTTGATTACTTCTTCACGGCGGTCATCCGGGAAGTCCATATCGATATCGGGCATATCGTCGCGTTCTGGATTGAGGAAGCGCTCAAAGAGCAATTGATAGCGTAAGGGATCGACATTCGTGATACCCAGCGAGTAAGCCACAACACTTCCTGCCGCCGAACCTCTCGCCAGACAGCGAATACCATTCGTGCGCGCCCAGCCTACATAATCGGCCACCACGAGGAAGTATGGCACGAAGCCTTTTTGGATAATAATGCTCAGCTCATAATCCAACTGGCGCTTAATTGGGTCGGTCATCTCGCCATAGCGATAGCGGATACCGTTCTCACAGAGCGCATATAAATATTCATCCGGCGTGCTGTACTGTAGGGGAACATCGACGGCGGGCAACTTGGCCTTATAGGCCAGAGGATCAACCTCACAGCGTTCCGCCAGACGTACCGTATTGAGCAGGGCATCTTCTAATTCAGGAAATAACTGGCGCATCTGTTCGGGACTGCGCAAGAAAAATTCATCACTCTCAAATTTGAAACGTTTAGGATTACTGAGTGTTCCCTGGGTCTGGACGCAGAGCAAAATCTCATGGGCATGTGCATCGGAATGGGCAACATAATGGAGATCGTTGGTTGCCAGTAGTGGCAATTCCAGCTCTTTAGACATTTTATAAAGATGCTGATTCACGCCCGCCTGCTCGGCATAGCCACTGTGATCCTGGATCTCTAAAAAAAAGTTCTTGGGGCCCAGCGTCTCGCGGAACCAGCGGGCCGTATTATATGCCTCATCGATCTTTCCCTCTAGCAACAACTGCGGGATTTCACCGCCCAGACAGGAGGAGGTGGCGATAATGCCTTCGCCATATTGCTGTAACAGAGCTTTATCGATACGGGCCCGGTTTGCATGCATGCCCTCGGTATTCGCCAGCGTCATCAACTTCATCAAATTGCGATAGCCTGTATTATTTTCGGCCAGCAACAACAAATGATAATAGCGCTTATCGCCTTGCTTAAACTTAGGCTTATCCTTATGGTCGGCGACGAGATAGCTTTCCACGCCCATAATCGGGTGTACGCCACCTTTACGACACTCTTTATAAAATTCAAGCGCTCCATACATTGCGCCGTGATCAGTAATCGCCAGATGGTTCATTCCTGACTCTTTGGTCTGCTTCACCAGCTTTTTAATGCGACTAAAGCCGTCCAGCAGTGAGTATTCTGTATGAACATGTAAATGCGCGAAATCCGCCCCCATTAAAATATCCTCCGTACAAAGACTCAGTAATCGAAAAAAGCACACAAGCAAAAATTATAGGCATACCAATGGAATTGTACAGTGATAACCAATTGCCCTGCGATGTGATAGATATTTGAAGTTATAGCTCTTCATAGTATGCCTCGATTTGGTCGAGATTTCAACGTTTGCTCTGGAACACTTGTTTTTGTCCTAGCCCCTTTGGGAGATAGTTGGGAGTCTGATGATACCTACCTCTTCATGTATGAGGTTAAGGTTTTGAAGCAGCACTAGGAAATGGGTAATAGGATAGAGCGTCACACGAGCATTCTTCAATTCTTTTCTGGTAAGATGGGGTAAGAGTCCAGGTATGGTAAGTAGCACCATGTATATCGAGACATGTGTTTATTGGTATATCAGGATGTTTATTATTGTGTAGTGGGAGGGTCATATGTGGTTGTGTGAATGGTATAAATGTGTTCCTTTTATAAATCATCATGATTTATTCCGCCTGCCTTGCCTCAATTGTGTGCCTGGTAGTAGCCCGATACTGAGTCCTGAGGTTGCTCATGGTTGATCAGATTTCCTTTTTGATTGTTGGAAATGGCATTGCGGGCGTGACTGCTGCTGAGACATTGCGCAATGAAGCTCCAGAGGCGACGATTGGCGTGATTTCCGAAGATGCTCATCCTGTGTACTTCCGTCCTGCTCTTAAGGATTATCTGGCTGGACGTGTGGCTGAGGAGAAGTTGTGGGCCCGCCCCGCGAAGTATTATGAGGGATTGCAGATCCATTATCTGTCTGAGCGGGTGCGGGGCATTTATCCTTCTGAACATCTGATTTCCTTGCAAAGCGGAGGGCAGGTGCGCTATGAACAACTATTGCTTGCCAGTGGAGCCCGCCCCGCTCGCCTGACGTGTCCCGGCTCTGATTTGCGGGGAGTGTTGACGTTGCGCAGTGTGGAAGATTATCGCAGTGCTCTGGAACGTCTTCCCCGGGTGCGTCGCGTGGTAGTGTGTGGCAGTGGGACGCTGGCTCTGGAGACAGTGGAGACGTTGCGCCATCGTGGCCTGGATGTGACGCATTTGATCCGTAAGAAGTTGATCTGGTCCGAGGTGTTGGATGCTACGGCTTCCGATCTAGTGATCCAGGAAGAGTTACGGGCGGGAGTGGATGTGTGTCTGGGGACTGAGATTATTGAGATTATTGGCGCTCGCGGCTCAGTGGTGGCTGTGAAGACGAATAGCGGCGAGCAGATCGCTTGCGAATTGGTGCTGATTGCGATTGGTATTGAGCCAAATATTGATTATGTGAAGTCCAGCAGTATCGCCTGCCGCCGTGGTGTCTATGTTGATGCTCATATGCGCACCAGCGCTCCCGATGTCTATGCCGCGGGTGATGTGGTGGAGACCGTTAATCAAAGTACCAGCCAGACGCGTGTGATTGGTCAGTGGTATCCCGCTATTCAGCAGGCGCGCGCGGCCGCCTATAGTATGCTGGGCATTCTGGATGTGTCGCAGCCGTTTCATGCCGAGACGTTTTATAACGCGACCTTTCTCTATGGCTTGCCCTTCGCATCTATCGGGATTACCAATGCACAGGGTTATCGCGAAGTGATCGCGGAGCCGCGACCACGCTCGTATCGCAAGGTTCTGCTCCGTGATGGTGTGCCTGTTGGGATGCTGGCTCTGGGAGATCGCAAGCATACGCTGGCCTTTAAGCGGGCGATTGATCATCGAGTGCCACTAGATGCTGTGGTAAACTCGTTGATGCATGATGATTTTGATCTGATTGCCTATCTGGATGGTTTGCATGTTCCTCCTTTGCAATTGGGTGTACGTAAGCAGGGAGATACTGGTGCTAATCCGGCAATCGTGGCTCTTGCTAACAAGGGGGCCGGGCAAGATGTAGAGGGTCCTATGTTAAATGAACTGGTTTCATCTGAGCAAACAGAAGCTTTTCTCGTCCATATCGTGGATGCAAATCTGCCTTTACGGGTGGCTGAGGCTCCTCTGAGTCGGCAGTTGATGCTGACGGTGGGACGGCAACCTGGCGTTGATCTGATGGTGAATGAAGCTTCTGTCTCGCGGCGACATGCATTGGTAGGCTATAGTTCCGGCAAATATCAGGTGCGAGATCTCGGTAGTTTGAATGGTACGTTTTTGAATGGTGAACGTTTAGAGGCTGAGCGTCTCTATGCCTTGAACGTCAACGATACCCTGCGTATTGGCAATGTGGTGACATTTCGCTTCCTGTTGCGTACCCTCAATTTAAGCAATCTTTCACCTGCTGGATCAGCGGTATCTACGCAGCAAAAAACGCCTGCCTCTGTTCAAGCATCGCAGCCAGTCGCGCAGTCAGTACCGGTTAGAGCAACTGACTTGCAGTTAGTGAATACTTTGTTGCCACTCAGTGCAGCCCAACCTCTACCACCCGCAATTGTCAACGCGCTTAAAAAAACGCCTGCCTTGATTATTCTACCGCCGAGCGTGCATGGAGAACAGAAACAGCATCCCCAGGTCTATCTTTTACAGGATAAGCGCTCTGTGAAGATTGGGCGCGATGCCAGCAATGACATCTCTTTGAACGATCTGGTGGTTTCACGCCAGCATGCGGAAGTTTTTCTCTCTTCCAGCTTTTTCTATATCCATGACGTTGGTAGCAGCAATGGCATTTCTGTCAATCAGAGCCCGATTGATCAACCGTATCGGCTGGCCCACGGCGATCATATTCTGCTGGGTAATACTATTATCTTTTTTGTGGATCTGCAATCGGGACAAGAGAAGACTAGCAAATTGAAGAAGTTTCCTCATACTCCTGTGTCCCCGCGTGAGCCGCGCACTGCGCCTAAAACGTTGTCGCGTCCCGGTGTCAATACACAGGCCAGAGTGCCAACTGTGCCCGCGCAACATCCCTTCCAGACTAGCGTGGCACCCGTAAAAGTTGTGCTGTGTCCCCATTGTGGGGTTGTCAACATGCCTGTCGCGCGTTTTTGTGCTGGATGCAGCCAGCTACTGAACACGTCAGGGATGAATACCTGATAAACCTGGCCTGGATTACATGTGCATGTGCATATATGTTGTTCTTGAGTGTTTACCGTCCCTGTAAAGCGCTGTTTTGATGTTGTGAGCGATTTTTGTAGTAAAGGTTCTATGGAAAAAGGTTCTATAAACGTCCAGACTGCTCCTGATGTTCCCAATGCCTTGAACATTGGGATGACGCATCGCGCTGCTGTGCAGCCTTTGAGTGTGGAACAGGTACACTTTGAAATCGATATGTGTATTGGCTGTGATCGTTGTATGCGTGCCTGTCCCGTGCCCCTATCGTCCCAGGTATCTATCGCCGAGTTAAATCACGCGACCGTTTCTTCTGAGGTGGCGTCACATGTGGTGCGTTTTACCGACGAGTGTGTGATGTGCGGTTCCTGTGTCTCTGTCTGTCCCGTCGATAATCATCGCGACCTGCTGATGTTGTCTTTAAAGCAGCGCCTGGGCATTCCCTGGGATGGGCAGGTGGATCTCGCCCATGTGTGGGGAGATTTGCCTGAGGGCTGGACCGTAGAGTTACTGTTGCAGGCCCTGCGTGAGCAACCATTATTCCAGGATCGCCAGTTGGTCCCGGATAATTATTTGCTCCACTTTATCGCGACATCGCAATTGCGCATCCTGACGCCGGGTACTGAATTGATGCGCGAGGGTGAATTTGGTCGCGAGATCTTTTTTCTGCTCGATGGTCTCTGCGAAGTCTTTTCTCAGGGAACCGATGCCGCTGATATGCCTATGGCGATCCTGCGCCGTGGCGAGTATGTTGGCGAACAAGGCATGCTGACCGGTCAGGCCCGCAATATTACTGCACGGGTCCAGCGTATTGCCACGGTGCTGGTGGTGCCGGAACAGGTAATGCAACGCTTGATTGAAATTGTTCCCGCTGTGCAGGATTTGTTTGAACAATCTGGCAATGCACGGGCCGTGGTTACGATTTTGTCGCGGCTGGATCTTTTTCAGGATCTGCCACAGGAGGAACTTCAGCAACTGGCCGGGCAGGCTGCGCTCAAGCGTTTTGATCGTTCCGCACAACTTTTTAGCGAGGATCAGCAGAATCAGCCTGAGCGCGAGTCGTTTCATCTCTTGTTGGATGGCTTTGTGAAGGTGGCTCGTAAGACGGGCCGTCCCCAGCCACCTGAACGGATTATCGCCTATCGCCAGCGTGGCGATTATTTTGCGGGCGGTCTGGATATGCTTGGTGATCGACGCGCCGTGACAGTGACCGCGATCACACGAGTTATCGTGGCCGAGTTCTCGCGCGCCCAACTCAAATCTCTGCTGTTGCGCTATCCCGCATTCAAAGAGCGTCTGCAGGAGCGAGTACACCTCTATCAGGAGGCGAAGGTCGCCGCTAATAGCGCCGTCTTTGAACCATTTGATCCCGCTGCGCTGCAAACATCTGTTGCCAATCTGGTATCGGAAGCCGAGGCACGCGCTGGCCTGCATGCCCTGGTGGATGATGGGGTGGTTGAAGGGACCGAAGTTCTGGTGATTGATCTGGACAAATGTATCCATTGCAATGAGTGCGAGGATGCATGCGAGCGCCGCCACGGACATTCCCGTATGAACCGTGAGGGGATGGTCGTTGGGAATATTAGCATTGTGACGGCCTGCCGCCAGTGCCAGGATCCTGTCTGCCTGCTCTGTAGCCGGGCCGGAATTGGCCGTAAGCCGAGCGGCGAAGTCTATATCACCGAGAGTTGTATCGGTTGTGGCATCTGCGCCGAGCGCTGTCCCTATGATAATATCTCAATCGTTCCGCTGGGAGAAGAAGCGGATGAAGCGGTAGCACCTCAGACCTGGCAGCGCTTTAGCCGCTTCTTCAGTAAGGGCGCAGGCAAGGAGCGCGGTCGACGTGCGTTGCCCATGGCTCAAAGTGTGCTGGCCTCTGGACCGTTACAATTGGATCAAGCGGATGCGCTCAGCGAGATGCGCAAAAAGATTGCCATCAAGTGTGATCTCTGTGCGGGTTATGGCAATCAAGCCTGCGTCCAGGCCTGTCCCACCGGAGCAGCATTTCGTACCAATCCAGGGAGCTTCTTTGGTTCCACCGAAGACATTTTGCGCAGTCGTACGCGCTAAGTTTGCTACAGGACTATTCATTCTGCCTGCATCCCTTCCAGGATAGATGTTACAGGCAAAACAGACATTGAAGGAGCATCTTATGTCGTTGACGTCGAAACAATCGCAACAGCCACGCGGTCTGCGACGCCTCTGGCGCGTTCCCACTTCGCCAGCACGCTGGTTCTGGTTAGGTGGCAGTGCCTTGCTCTATGTCGCACTACTGATCTGGTATTATTATGCCCTGCGCGTTCAGGCTTATCCCGGGCCTTTGACAGATCCTTTACGCCTCTTTGGGATCATCGCCTTTGTGCTGGTGCTGACAACCGCGGGATATTCATTGCGACGACGTTTTGTGCGCCAGTTGCCTGGTAAGGTCCAGGATTGGTTGTGGATGCATATATGGTTTGGTATGATTACCATTTTGATCGCACTCCTGCATGACAATTATGGTCGTATCACCAATGATTTTTGCCAGAATCTCGCTTGCCTGACCGATACCTATTGGGCTACCAGCGCCCTCTTCGCGCTTATTTTCCTGGTCGTGAGCGGCATTATCGGTCGTTTGTTTGATTTCTGGCAAACCAGAGTGATTGCCCGCGAGGCCAGTTCCAATGGTGTAGGGATCGAGCGTGCGGTCGAGGAGCGCCTGCGCGAGCTTGAATATACCATTGAGCGCTACTGTGCCGGTAAATCCGATGATTTTAAGCGCATCTGTATGCAGACTGTGAAAGGACATGGAGCGTCCTTTGCTGAGCCAGAGCAGATGGTTGAATCTGAAAGGGCAGATTGGCAGAGTGTGCAGTCTTCCTTGCAGGATCATATACTCCTCTCACGCTCCCTGCATCGCCAGCGGCGTGCACGCCACCTGATTCGTAACTGGCGTGTTGTCCATGTCACGCTCGCCTGCCTCTCACTGCTTGTTATCAGCTATCATGGGATCATGGAATTGCTTACCAACGTATTGCATTTTTAATGCCAGCGACCATAGGAATTCATGGGGAAGTAAACAGGTAAGGTACTGCATGTTTCCGCTGGCTTGTGTTAAACTGACAGCAGCGATGCGCATGTGTATCGATGCCAGATAAAGGAAACGTATGATGCTCTGCCCAAGTTGTCAAGCGCCTGTTGAGGCGGATTCTGTCTTTTGTGGTCATTGTGGCTCACCTTTGCCCCCACTTCATTTGCGTGACCTGGGAGTCTCAGATGACACGCGAACGATCCAGCGTTCAAATGAAGCGGGAAATAGCACTGTGAGCGCGGAAAACCATCAAATGTCTCCTATGCCGCATTTGCCAGTCGCAGTCTTTCCTTTGACACCTGCCCCACTGCGTGCCATAAGCGCCTCATCTTCCACACCGGAGCACGATCTTTCATCTCATTCCTCGCATCCTCCGCGTGCACGTTTCTCCAAAAGAACGTCGCATTCTAGCACTGGACGCAATCTCGTTTCAGTAGCGATTATTCTGGTATTGTTGGGAATTGGTATTGCCGCAGGCGTCCTGGCGCTCTGGCAGAATAAGAACCTGATTTCCAGGATGATGCCCGTTAAAGACAGCACAGCCCTGCCGCAAGGGATAAGCGGCAGGATTTCATTCTCTGGTAGTGATGCCGCGATCCTGAAAACTGACAGCCTGGCAATTCATATCAATGGCCTGCATATCCCTGCTGGCAACGCGCACTACGAAGCCTGGATGCTGGATTTGCAGGATGAAACGCGTATCCAATCCCTGGGACCGCTGATACAAACGGGTGAAGGATACACGCTTAATTTTACCGATCCAAATGGCAATATTCTGAAGCTCGGCAATCGTATTGAGGTTTCGCTTGAAACCACGCACACAACCCTGCCCACTGGTCATGTCGTATTAAGCGCCACCCTTCCACCGCTCGCACTGGTGCATATTCGCCACCTGCTGGTTAGTTATCCAGACACTCCCCATTACATTGGTCTGCTGGATGGTTTGCAGTCGCAGGCCGCAGTCTTCTACCAGCAATCCCAATTATTGGGCATCACACACAACAAAACGAATATCCAGTGTATTGCGCGCAACCTCATCACCATTATCGATGGCAAATTGCCGACCACTGATACTCCCAATGCCAGGACCTGCAATGCCCGACAGATCACCCAGATCGCGCCTGATTACGGCCTGCTCGGCACTATGAACAATGGCTATGTACACATGGTAGGGGTGCATGCATCCCTGGCTGCGACCCAGGCTGATGCTACTGATACCATCAGGCACTACGCGCAGCAAGTCATCCTCGCCAGTGACAATCTCCAGGGTTGGTATAGCATCCTCGATCAGGACGCACAAAGCTTATTAAAAAATCCTGATGATCCAGCCAAAATACATGACATCACCAGTTTGGCTGATCATGCTCTGAACGGTTTTGATGCCAATCATGATGGCAACATCGCGCCCCAGAAAAACGAAGCGGGCGTTATGCAGGCTTATCTCTATGGACAATCCATGGCAACCATGTTTCTCAGCACCCCTGGAGCTTAACCCATCACCATCAAGATCTTGTTGCTCACTTGCTGGCAGGCGCGCAGGCGCGAAAACTCATGCACCAGGATGGCGAAGACCATGGGAATCAAACACTTTGTATGTGAAGACCATGGAAGATATGAGAGCTTTCCTGAATGGAATAGAAATTGCCCCGAAATGTGGTCCAACAACGTATAAAAAATACGTATATATAGCATGAATGGCTATGGATGCGAGTAACGAGGAGGCATTACTAGGGGGAAATGTCAGGCATGGGGACACCCAACATTTTAGTAATACCTCCTATCAATAGTGTACGCTAAAATGCGTGCTTTTGGTGTCATAATTTGTGGAAAATGAGACGAATATAGGGAAATCCAGGGCTATTTGCCTCTGATGTGTGAGCTTAGCCCTTAAAGGGGAGTGGCATTGTGGAGCACGATGATATTTCGATACGCAACACCCTCAACGAATTGACGGGTGCTGAGTGGCTCTATTTTACAAAAAGTATTATCACGACCTCGTATCCCTCAGAGTATGGACACAAATTGCGCAAAGCCCATGGTGCCAATAAGCCACCTCAATTGATGTGTCAACTGATCGAGTTTTTCACCAAGCCCGATGGCGTTGTGTTAGATCCTTTCGCGGGTGTTGGTGGCACTTTAATTGGCGCATCTATCTGTAAGAAACCACGCCAGGCATTAGGCATTGAGATCAATCAGAAATGGGTAGCTATTTATCAGCAAATCCTGGCTGAGAATCAGGATATCCTTCAACCCCAGACTCTCCTGCATGGAGATTGCTTGCAGATCATGCAGACGCTCGCCCCGCACTCCTTTGATTTTATCGCCACCGATCCACCCTACAACATCCATCTTGCCAAAACCATGGTCAATCCACGCTATGCTGAGCTCTATGCCAATCGGCGTAGTGACTATGATATGCGCTCGGAGGATGCCGCCGATTTAGCCAATCTCGCCAGCTATGAAGCTTATCTCGATGCCATGGAACGTGTCTTCGCCGCTTGCTATACTCTGCTCAAGCCGCAGAAGTATATGGTCGTGATTGTTAGAAATGCCTATCAGCATGGTGAATATATGTTTACCCATGTTGATCTGGCGCGTCGCGCAAAACTACATGGCTTTGTGCCGAAAGGTGAGATCATCTGGTATCAATCTGGTACGCGTTTGCGCCCTTATGGCTATCCTTTTGCTTATATTCCTAATATCGCGCATCAATATATTGTGGTTTTACAAAAGCCGAAGCAATTTGTGGTGTGAATTACATTTTCACCCCAAGTTGTTGGTGGACGCGTTATAATAGACTGCAAATAACGATGATACTCTACAATTGCCTCGGCGAAGAGGGTGGGTGACACTTATGGCATACAGACAGAAGCATGATGATCAACGTAACGATGGAAAACAATCTCTGAAAAACAATTCTCAGGAAGATACAACTTTGTTTGCTCAAGCGGATGACGAGTTGCTGGATACGCATGATCGTTCCCATACTGCTCTCACGGCCAGCCTGGAACATGGAGAAAAATATCATGAGGCCGGTAAGCGTGATGTTGAGCTTTATATCCGCACATACAATACCCTGCTCCGTAGCTCTGGCGAGATCAGTCTGAAGGCACTGGTACAGGCCCATTACAATATCGATTCCAGCCTGCATCCCGATGCACGTAAGCCCTATCCGGATATGTCGGCCTTTATCTATAGTGTGTTGCGCCTTCCGGATGCAATCACACGCTGTGAACTGGTCTTGTTAGGACAATCAGAGGTAGTGTTCTTACAACAAGGCTTTCAGGTCAACAAATGGCAGGCCGTGACCGCTTCCGCCCGTCGTCGCAAATGGTTCTACAACGGCCAGAAAACGCTGGCTGTCTATGTCGCTAGTGTCAGCGATACCGATGATATTGTTCCCATTCTGGTCGCCTTCCAGATTGAATGGAACAAAATGAATTATCTGTTGAACGCGGACCCGACGACCATGCAACTGTTGGAAACACATGTGGAGCGCCAATCGCCTGTATTCTCAGAGATCAGTAAAGTCTTGCGTCAGCGTCTCCATATTGCCGCCGATGACTGGGAGCGCCTCGAAGTGATCTGGGGTGACCATCTGTGGGAAAAACTGCATGATATTGGCTCACAGCGCAAGAGCTTTAACCTGCGTATGCTGGGTGGTTCGCATGTGGGCTATGTTAAAGCAACCCGCCAGTGGTGGGCTCCGGTGAGTGGACTGTTGGACAAATTGGGATTACCAGATCGCACTGTCTACTTTGTATCGAGCAATACACACAGCCTTATTAATCTTTTATCCGGCTTCAACCTGCGCCGAGAGCGCGAGTTGGCTGCCTTTGCACGCAGCGGCGCGGATGCCTATCTGGCCGAAGAATATCGGAAGATACAGGATGGGGTTGTGCCGGGTAACTGGCAAAATTTCCTGTACTTTGCTAGCCGTGAATGGGCTCGCACGCCCGCGGGTAAAGAGGCACAGCGTACACGCCTCCAGGAAGCACAGGAGCGTGGTATCTGGCACGTTGATGCCCGCCATGGATTGGAAATTGACGCTCAACTCTTTGAACTCTCCAAGCTTCGCCCGAGCGATATCGATCCACGCTGCCGCATGCCCTATATGGATGTACTCGCGAAAAGTGATGCGATCATCCTCAACATCGACTATCCACTGGGCATGGCCGCGTATCGCATGATGCGCGAGATCATGGAAAATCTTTCCCGTATCAGCGGTATCTATGTACTTGGTAAAGCTGCCACACTCAATGGCAGCATTGGGGATGTCATGATCTCAAATGTCGTTTCAGATGAGCATAGCCAGAACACCTACTGGTTTGACAATACATTCAGCGCCCCTGAAGTGCAGCCCTATCTGATCTATGGATCAGTACTGGATAACCAGAAGGCGGTATCGAGCAAAGGTACTTATCTCCAAAATCGTCAATACTTGGATCATTATTACAATGCCAATTATACCGTTGTCGAAATGGAAGGAGGACCGTACCTCAATGCCATCTATGAAGATCAATACCTCACCCGTTATCCAACCATGGATAACATCAACCTGCTCAGCCTGCCATACGAGCTAGGCATCCTGCACTACGCCTCCGATACTCCCTATACGCGTGGCAAGAATCTCGGAGCTGGTAGCCTCTCCTACTTTGGTATGGACTCGACCTACGCCAGCACCGTTGCCATCGTACGTCGCATCTTCTCGCGTGAAATTGCCGCCATTCGTAGCCGCAGCACCGCGCCAACTCAAGAAACGTCAGAACCTGTTATCAGTCAGCCCCCCGCCGAACCCGAAGGCCAGGACAAAAAAGCCCGCGCTACCAAATAGCGCTCCCTAAATAAACGAAGGCTCGACCACAAAGGATGGGGCCTTCGTTTCCCAACAAAGTCGGGCTCATCCTACCTGCTCAAAGTGTCATCCTCCTGTGAGCCAGTGGCAACGAACGCAACCTACCTGGTTGAGACGCTCACCTTCAATTAGCCACAAACCACCACACCATCCACCAGCAATAATTTGCTTATGGTGGCACTTAGCGTGCAATGCTTTCGACCGGCCGTTGATTGTTGGTTTGCTCAATATCCAATAAACGCTGAATTGCAGCGGCAGTATCTGTCCCTGGAAAGGGCATATAGATCATGACTTTGAAGTCAGGGTTGGCTGGCACCTGTAGCGTTGTGACCTCAAACTGCAAGCGACCGGCAGTGGGGTGCTCAATATCTTTGGGACCATCGTTGCGCCCACGAACATCGTGGCGTGGCCACCAGTCGCGAAATTGGGGGCTGATACGTTGCAAGTCGGCAATGAGTTGTTTATGCCAGTCTTCGTCCGCGTAGCGCGCGGTCTCAGCGCGAAACTCGGCCAGGACGGTCTGGGCCTTCTTCTCCCATTCCATAAAGCCTTCCTGATTGGCGGGATTGGCGAAGATGCGCCAGACGAGGTTTCTCTCATAGGCTGGGGGGGTTATGTTCTCGGAAAATAAGACGCATTTGGCAGTCTTGTTCCTGGCGACATAATCCCAGCGCCGATTCATGATATAGGCGGGGTCGGGATTGAGATCCTCAAGTAGACGCAGAAGTACGGGGCTTATCGTCTCTATCTGGGGAAAGATTGCCGCGGGCTGCTGATTGGCAAGCAAGAGCAAGTGCTGGCGCTCTTCAGGCGATAGCTGAAGGGCATCAGCCAGGCTGTGCAAGACGTCGAGAGAGGGGGAGATGTCTCGCCCCTGCTCTAGAGAGGTGTACCAGGAGACGCCGATATTGGCGAGTTGGGCGACTTCCTCACGCCGCAAACCTGGTAGGCGTCTGCGCCTGCCTGCTGGAAGTCCTGCTTCAGCGGGGGAGAGGCGAGCACGACGGGTACGCAAGAAATCCGCGAGTGTCTCGCGTCGTTGGATATCGTCTTTCATGATGCTAGTAGTTTCCTTATCCTGACACTCTAAAGCCTACGATAACAAGACTCTGGTCCTACGTTTTTACCTGTGGCATACTCTTGAGTGTATCACAGCCAGAAGTTAGAGAATAGGCGACAATAAAAATTTATTGTTACCACAGAAACTATTAGGAGTAAAAGAATAATGACGTTTGACGCAGTAAGAGAACAGGGACATCTGCCAGCGATTGCCGCTGGCACGATTACTCTTGGAGATGATATTGTGGTGAGGCGTATGGGCTTTGGCACCATGCGTTTACCAGGACCCGATGTATGGGGCGAACCGAAAGATCCGGACGAGGCCAGGGCGGTATTGCGCCGGGCCGTGGAACTTGGAGTGAACTTTATCGATACATCGGCTTACTATGGACCCGAGGTGTCAAACCGTCTGATCGCCGAGGCGCTCTATCCCTATCCCAGCGACCTGGTGATTGCGACCAAGTTTGGAGCCAGGCGTACAGAGGACAAGGGCTGGGTCGCGGATATGACGCCTGAGCGGTTGAGGATGGCCTGCGAAGAGAACTTACGCCAGTTGCGCCTGGAACAGTTGCACCTGGTGCATTGTCGCTATATGGATGATTCAGAGATACCTTTTGCGGAGAGCGTTGGTGTGCTGGCTGAACTACAGCGCGAGGGCAAGATTCGCCATATCGGCGTTAGCAATGTATCGTTCGCCCAGTTCCGCGAAGCCCAGGCTATCACTCCCATTGTCTCGGTGCAGAATCTCTACAATATGAGCTATAAACAGGGCGAGGAGCTGTTAGACGCTTGCACAAAAGAGCATATCGCCTTTACGCCCTTCTTCCCGCTCGCAATGGGGCAGCTTGGGCAGGCCAATAGTGCTCTGGAGGTGCTGGCACAACGCTACCAGGCTACAGCCGCGCAAATCTCCCTGGCCTGGCTCCTGGCGCGCTCACCACAGATGCTGGTTATTCCGGGTACATCTTCGCGCGTCCACCTGGAGGAGAATATCGCCGCGGCCTCAATTCACCTGACAGAGACCGACCTCGCAGAGCTAGAACACGCCCTCTGGTGAGCTACAGGGTTATATATATGACACCTATAGAAAGAGAAGGAGCCTGGTGGTGATCAGCCACCGGGCTCCTTCTCTAGATGTTGATGTAGTCTGGGCGCAGGCGGATTAGCGATTAGCGCCAGTGCAAGGTGTCTCCATTGTCTGGAATGCGCGGGCCCGCTGCTTCTGTATGCGTTGAGGTTTGACGCCATGTGCAGCGCACTTCCTGCTGTACGATCAACTGTTGGATGGATTGATCGTATTCCTGACGCGTGAAGTGTCCGAACTCTTTGAGGATGAGTTGCTGGCGTAGATCGGGCCAGCGGCGTATACGCGAGACTATTCCTTGTTGCTGGATATGCCGGGGAAGTTGGTTTAGGTCCTCTTCCAGGCGCTGCTGAGCCTGATGAGCAAACCATTCCTCACCAAGCACGCCGCTATAACTTTGTTGATAGGTCTGCCTTTGATAGAGGCAGAGCGCGTCATTCATAATTAACAGGCTATCCTGGCGGCGGCTGGCAAAGATAAGCGTGTAGGGAATGGGAATGGTGCTGGCGGGACCATTGGGAATGGATAGTGCGATGTGTTGGGGTGTCCACTGATAATGACGCTGCATAGAGGCCGTCAGAAGCTCAAGAAAGCCTTTTACCACCTCACCTCCTTCAGTTGGCAAGCTCTTCCATCTATCACTGCGCAATAAGCTTGTGAGGGCCGTAGCCTGTTCCGGCAGTTTTGTGGCGGCCTGAAGTTGTATGCTGATCTGGTGGTGGGAGAGGCAGAATAGCAGTTCCGTCGGCACGGTTCTCTGATAAAGGGGGGCCAATTGTTCATTGCTCATGGTAAGTGGATCAAGCAGCAGGATGGCCGGTGCTGGCTCGATCTCCTTGAGGATCGCTGCCGCGCCCTCGCGCCAACCTGTCGCAACAATCCCGCTCTCTTTCGGTAGGAGAATTCCCGCTTCTTCAGCCTGCTGCCGTCTGGCTGACCGCTTGCTACTTTTACTGGAGCCATTGCTTAGCAGCAAACCATACAGGGTAACAGGTTGGTTTTCACGTACAAGTTGCTGAGCCAGCGTGACGACTGGCTGTAGTGCAGGCGCAACTGGCACTATCTCTTTTTTGGCTACACGTTTTCCATTCCTGGATGATGCCTGTCTCTCTTCTTTTCTTGTCGCTGTCGTCGCTGCTGGCAGGCGTAAACTGCGTGCATCATAACCTCCGAGGGCATCGATCCAGTAGCAGCGCCGAAAGATGCGTGAATCGCCCAGAGAATGACAATAGGGGGCGACATAAGATTGAAGCAGCCAGCCTCGCAGCCATGACAATATGGCGCGATTCGTCGGGCGACGCGTGCCATGTAAAGCAAGCGGATGGCTGCCCTCTGCTGCGCCTGTGAGCGATTGATCCTGTTCGTCGGAATTCGTCCATAGCTCCATCTTGTGCCTATTTTACCACAAACTCATGCCTGCCCTGCGATGTGTTGTTTGGTGAAAGCGGAGTGCAGGGGCGGCAGCTCCTGATGGAGCGTGATGGCAGGCATGCCGGGGGCATGACAGTCCTCGTACCTTCCCTCTTCCACCACCCGGAAGGACGGGACGGAGAGCCTTAGAAAATGCATGTTTGACAGGCCGAAGAGGTTGTGCTAAAATTGCTACTAACAAAAAGAAAGTATCTTGTATATAGATAGTTATTTGAATGAGCTTGATGCGAGCAGATGTATGCATCAGGAAAGTGGTTATGAGTAACGAACAGTCAGTGCCGCAGTTTACGGATTTTGTGCATCGCTTTATACCCGCTAAGAGCGACGATGAAGCAGGGAAGAAGCTCCCGACATTGCTGCTCTTACATGGTACAGGTGGCAATGAGGATGATCTTCTCGATCTTGGTCGCTCGCTTGTTCCGGGTGCTGCTCTGTTGAGCCCACGCGGGAAGGTGTTGGAGAATGGAATGCCGCGTTTCTTCCGTCGCCTGGCAGAGGGGATATTCGATCTGGAGGATTTGCAGCGCCGTACCGACGAACTGGCGGATTTTGTTAGCGCGGCCAGCGAGGCCTATCATTTTGATCCGACGCAGGTCGTGGCGCTTGGGTATTCGAATGGTGCCAATATCGCTGCCAGTATGCTCCTCTTGCGTCCTGGTATCCTGCATGGCGCTATCTTGCTGCGCGCTATGATACAACTGGTGCCAGATCCTTTGCCTGAACTTGCTGGTATCCCGACCCTGATCCATGCTGGAAATATGGACCCGATTATACCGGTTGCGCAGACCGAGCAACTGGTGCATGTCTTACGGCAGGCTGGAGCATCTGTTACCGAACGCTGGATGAACGTGGGCCATGGTCTGACACGCGAAGATCTGCGCTCAGCCAAAGCCTGGTTACAGAAGACGTATCACATCTAATGCACTGCTATCCTGTCAGGATGCCGAAGAGAATTATTGTTGCCAGACTTTAGCGTTGGTAAAAATGGCGGTTGTCTGAGTATTAGCTGCTGTGTCCAGTCCCGTATCATTGCCAGCCGTGGCAAGCAGGCCAATCGTGCCGCTGGTATAGGTATATGTTTCATCTGTGATCTGTGTAACCTGAACTTTGTTGACGAAAAATGTGAATGTGTCTCCATTGGCCGTTACAGCCAATGTATTGGTCGTGTTTATGCCTGTCTTAAAATTTGGGATAGCCGATTTGCCAAGCTTATAACCGTCCAGGTAATCCGCGCAGTTCGAGCTAACGCACTTTTGAATTGAATAGTTGCCACTACCAAAGAGCTCAAAGAAATAATATGCTTTGCTGGCATTGTTGGCGCGGAAAATTAATCCCCCTCCGCTATAGCTTTGTCCCACAGATGCAAAGGAGAGATTTACCTGATAGGTGAAGTTGGTCAGCATCTGTTGGGTTTGTATACAGGCTGTTGGGAGAAGCGAAGGCGCTATAATCTGGTAGCCCTGAGGACTAAATATACAGGTACCAGTGGTGCTGCCGCTGATATCAGTGCCTTCGGGCCAGTTATGTTGGTTGCTAGTGAGGGTATCGTTTTGAAGCAGTGTGCCGCCACCTGTCTTAAAATAAGGATTGATCCTGGCGATTTTCTCCTGGGCCGTTTGTGTGGCTTGCAGGTTTTTGTTCTCTATGGTCGTCATGGTCGCATGTGTATTGGCCTGACTGGTTGCTGTTGCATTGGCTGCTTGCTTAGCCTGCTGTTGGGCCGCGCTATTGTTGGCGACTGTAAAAATGCTGATGCCACTGGTAATAATTACAATCATAATCAGAATGACAATTCCTGCGGTCGCTGCCCTCATCAGGTTTTTCGGTTTACCTGATGCGCTGCTGGCAGGTATCTGATGAAGGATTATTCTGTCCTCTGGTTTGCGCGCTGGTGCTGTTTGAGGAGTGGTAAAGGCTGGCATATTGGGTCGTGCGTTGCCTGGCTGCGCTGCTGACGCAGGCGTTGAGAGCGCGGAAAAGTCAAACATACCATTCTTAGACAAAGCTGAGGAGGACCAGAGATCAGTTTCTTCCGGTATTGGAAGGGCCGGCAGTGAATTTATATCTACGGTCGTAGATGAACCCTGTTCCCTTTGTTCCTGAGCACGCTGATCGTGTAGCTGTGCCTCATCTGGCTGTGGTGCGATCTTCTGGAAGGGGACAGGGTTGATCTGTGATTGTGCTCCTGGTACGAGCAATACATCTTGTGGCCGAAAAACATGGCTGTTTGAAAGTGGAAATTGTTCCAATGCAGAGGTGGACGTATTGCGCGGAGAGAATTGTTCTGGATGGAATTGCTGCGCTCCTTCTCTGGCGGTGGCCGATTGTTCCGCGAGTTGACGTATCCCAATTACCGAGTTGTTGGGATGCGCATTTTTTGCGGCAGATAGAGAATTCATCGCCATTGAAGCGTTGATTACTTTTGAGTGGATCGCTTCTGGCGCGCCTGCTTCCCTTTGCGTTGTGGTAAGTGTATTGAGCGGCAAATCAAAGGAATATTGCTTTCCGGTGAGACAGGCTTCTTCAAGGGCCAATGCAAAATCGCGCACCTGTGGAAAGCGTTGTTGGGGGTCCTTTTCTAATGCCCGCAGGACAACTTTTTCGATCTCTGCCGGTATCATTGGAACCTTTTCACGAATGGCTGGCGGGGAGGCTAGCACCTGCTGACTGGCAATTTCGAAGAAAGAACCCTGGAAGGGACAACTGCCCGTTAGCCATTCATACGCGATCACGCCAAGTGCATATTGATCGCTGGCGGGTCGTGGTTTTCCTTGTAGCTGTTCGGGTGCCATATAAGCGGCAGTTCCAGCGGTTTCTGTCAATGAGCGCGAAATGGAGTTATAGGCAATTAACGCCAGGCCAAAATCTCCGAGCAACACCTCGTCATTTGGACCCAGCAGCATGTTCTCTGGCTTCACATCGCGATGGATCAACTTCTTATCATGACCATATTGCAGTGCCGCTGCCGTCTGTTTGATATAGGTAACCAGAGGTGCCGGTGGAAGTGGTTTTCCCTGCAGGAAGCGTTGACGAAAAGTGCCGTGCGGAGCATAGTCCATGACCAGGAAGGGAACATTATCCTGGACACCAAAGTCTAACACGCGAACTATATAGGGATGTACCAGATGTGCGATAGTGCGTGCTTCGTTGAGAAAGTTTTGTATGTTATTGTCTCCCAGGCGTACCTGGAGTACTTTGATTGCCGCTTGCGTGCGCAGGTGAATATGTTCGCCCAGATAGACATCGGCAAAGCCGCCCTGTCCTACCCGGCGCAGTATTTTATAGTTCCCTAGTTGTTGACCGATACGGTCTTCCATGCTCATCTCCTTCGGCACGTTAGCATGTAGTTGTCCTCTCATCGTAGAGTAAAACGATAGATAAGTCAAAGTAGTAGTCCATATTGAAGCTTGACAGTACAGAAAGGCTACCAACGTCCTGATATGCGCTTGCTTTCCTTGTTGTATGGATGGCATGCAATTTTCGCATGTTTGCAGCGTTAATCTGGCGACAGGATAATTTATACATGTAAAAATAGTTGACAGTATTGTTCTTCTCTCGTACACTTCATACTATAGGGTATCAGCTGATAGCTTGAGGTAAGGGGGCAGTGATTCGTGAGTAGAATGCCTTGTCCACGGTGTGCTACACCGTTGCCAATTGAGAAAGCGCTATATTGTGCCTGTTGTGGCTGGTCTCTGGCGGCTTCGAGCTCAGAAACCAGCCATGTTCAGGATGATGCTACTCATTCTCAATCCTCTACTGTCCCTGAAGGACAATCTGTGCCTATCGATAATGCAACTATTTCTCAGCCTCGTCCCGAAGATGAGCTTGAGCCGATTGCTGTGGTTGCCACTACTGACGTGCAGCAAGATCCTTTACCTGCCTATGCTTCTGCCACTATGCATTCAGCTTCCACCTATCTTTCGCTCAGTAGACGCAAAGGTGAAATGCATCCACAACCTGCCTGGCAAAAAGTGGTTGAGACACCGCGTCGTCCATCCACAACCTATCCTCCGCGACCGCCAGTACCACTGCATGCATGGCCTGTACTGCGGCATATTCCTTATGGATGGTTGCTATTTCCACGTCTACTGTCGCGTCCACGCTCTTTTTTCTGGCTGAGCTTGCTGGTCCTGCTCTTTCTGATGGCTGGCAGTCTGCTCAGGATCACCCAGTTTTTAGCACCATTGCCGGTTTCCGGTAAGGATAGTCCATCTATCACTGTAAGTCCGCAACCGAATGTCTCGGTTGGAGAACAGTTAACGATCCAGTTAGCTGGTTTTCAGCCAGGCGTAAAAGTCGGCCTATTTCTGGATGAGCATATTCCAATTTTTGATACCCATGGACGTTCGCAATTATTTGTAAAGCAGGATGGAACGTTTATTGACACTGTCACTGTTAGCGAATATTGGGGAGTGGGAACCCATAAGATCAGCGTAGAAGATGCTGATCGACATCAATCTTATGGAACCTCAATCCTCGTTATGGCTAATCTCGGTTCCATATTACCTGCTCATTTTCATCTGAAGGTGGCAAATGAGTTAGATCCTGATACACTCAATCTGGGAGCAGGCGATCAAGCCACAAATTCGATCAGGTCTATCCACTTAACCAATAGTGGCATGGGATTGATATCCTGGCAGGCGAACGCCCAGGCATCATGGTTATTGATAAGCCCACAGAGTGGTAATGTTATCGGTGATGCTCCCGCTGAGGTGAAGATCGCGGTTGACCGTGCTAATCTGGAACCCGGCCACTATACTTCTGATATCACCTTTGCTTCTTCAGCGGGAAATCGCACTCTGCATGTGACTATGCAAGTATTAACCCTGGCCTTTGGACTGAGACCAGTCTTGCAACTAACACCAGCTCTGCTCTCCTTTACCGGAGTGGATGGCGATGTACATCTGGCCCCACAGGTCATTACAGTAAGTAATCCAGGTGAACTTCCTCTGAACTGGCAGGGCAGCGTATCAAATCCCTCCTGGTTGGTGCTCTCTTCCCTGAAAGGACATCTGGACGCGGGTGGCAGTGCTACAACGCAGGTAGAAGTGAACAGTGGCGCACTCCTGCCGGGAAGCTATAATGCGGAGATAAACTTTACAGGGGTTGGTTCTGCGCCGATTAATGCTCAAACGATATATGTAAATATAACGATAAAAGCCGGTTGTAGCCTCAATCTTTCTACGAATGTATTAAGCTTTATTGATGTAGCGCATCAGGCCGCTCCAGCCGCCCAGGCCTTGACTGTAAACCAGACGCCAGGCTGCTCAGTTCCATTAGGTTGGAAGGCGTTGAGTAACACGTCCTGGTTGACGATTGATCAGTCCAGTGGTACCACACCCTCTTCCGTAAAGGTGGAAGTGGTACCGGCAGGTTTACCGGCGGCCCCACAAACTCTCAACGGCTCGATAACCTTTAGTTATGGGCAAAGCACACAGGTTCTCTTAGTCAATCTCACGCTCTCATCGGTGGGGCCACTACTGACTGTGGGCACCTCTACCCTCTCTTTTAGTACCACGCCCGGTATCAATAGTGCTGTGACGCAAGCCTTACCGCTCACTAATACAGGAGATAGTGCTATTGCATGGATGGCCTCCACACAGGCTTCTGGTGGAAACTGGCTTTCCCTCAAAACCTCCTCTGGCAATCTTGCTGCCCGTCAGTCAACCACCTTGCAGGTATCTGCCATGGACCTGTCAACGCTAACTACTATAACGAGCTATGCCGGATTGGTAAAGATCGATGGGCGCTCTGCGCAAGGAAAAACAGTAGAATTATTGATCCCGGTCCAGCTAACGGTGAATGCTGCCTGTACACTCCAGGTTTCGCCTGACACGATAACCTTCAGCAGTTACCAGGGACAGTCAGGACAACCAGACACGGTACACACTGTCGTTATGAAGGCCGAAGGAGCCTGTAAACATAACCTGCAATGGACCGTTACCACTACTACAACTTCTGGTGGAAACTGGTTAAGTGCAATACCGCGTAGTGGGAATCTGGCTCCCAATAAATCCACCGCTACACGTGTAGGCGTGGATTTATCTGGTCTGACACCCAATATATATCGAGGACAGGTACAAATTATCGCCAGAGATAGCAGCAATCCCCATCAGATTATCGCCAGGAAGACGCTGGATGTCTTCTTAAATATGCAGCCGCCATGTACCTTACTGGTACCATCCCAACTGGCACTTAATTTTACACCGGCTACGACTTCCTCAATCCAAACGTTTACCGTAGGCATAACCGGAAATTGTGGCAGTGGAGGCGTCAAAGTCGTTGCCACCGCAGCCTCAACCAATAAGTGGTTTAGCGTCTCTGATCCTGTCGTGATCAGTCGCGGTGGTACCGCGACTTTTAGCGTCACCGCACAAAAAGCAGGCTTAACACAGGCTACTGGCTCAATCTCATTGACCGCACTCGAGGCTGGTATTGCCATTGTGGGTAGTCCTCAGCAAGTGATGGTAAATTTTACTCCTCCGCCTCCACCGAGCTTTACTATAACCGTTTCATCAGCCGTGATCAATGCTGACAATGGGAAACTTTTGCGCTCACTAACCATCGCTAATACTGGTAGTAATGCCCTGACCTGGAGCGCGGCTCTGTTGGGACAGCAAAGCTTTGTCGCCCTACCTGTGTCATCCAATACCCTGGCGGCTGGTGCTTCAGCCACTATCGGTTTACTGGTTGATCCAACAGGTCTGGCGGCTGGAACATATGCTGTGCATGTCGCTATTACAGCCACGGATAGCCAGACTGGTATGACGACGGGTCCAATTGATGTGTTTGTCCCAATCAACATCAATGATACAGCCACACCATCGGCTACCTCCGCCCCTACCGAGGCCCCATCTATTATCCCTCCGCTCGTTCCAACCAACCTGGTCGCCGTCCCCTCGGCTGCTGTTATCCAATCTGTCACCCGGGCAGCCACTCCCTGACCTATGGAATAGGTCTATCACGTAAGAGAATAGCAGTTCGCATAAGATAGATAATCATGTAATTAGTATCTGCTTGCGTAACCGGGGCGACCTGCGAGTGCTTTCGCTTTAGCAATCTCTCCGCTATCGTGAAGCCAATCTTCTTTCTGCTGCTCATCCAATTTAATCGGCGTCTCCATCAGCACTGCGACATGTTGCACACGGGGATCTTGCAGAAGCGTTTGGAGCCCCTCTGTACCGATAATTCCTTCGCCGAGCCGTGCATGGACATCGCGATGACTTCCCAGTGCCTTTTCGGTGTCATTGAGATGAATGACCTGGAGACGCTCTAATCCAAACGTCGCATCACAGGCATGTAAAACCTCCAGGGTTGCGCTGGAGCTAGAGATATCATGTCCCGCTCCCCAGAGATGGGCTGTATCCAGACAGATGCCCAGACGCTGCTGATACTGTGGTAACTGTGCAAGGACTTTGCCCAGATGATCGAAGCTATGTCCAAGCGCATTGCCTGCTCCGACATCATTCTCAAGCAAGAGCATTACTTCTTCTGGTGTAGCGGGCAGGATACGTTCAATAGCTTGCACAATCCGAGCGAGACCGCTCTCCACGCCTGCGCCACGGTGGCTACCGGTATGAAAGACCACATAGCGTGCTCCCAACAATCCACCCCGCTGTAAAGTCCATGTTAGCAGAGTAATTGACTTCTCCCAGATAACCTCATCCGTGGTACCCAGATTAATCAGATAGGGGGCATGGATAACCACAGGATCAAGCTGGTAGGTTTCTACAGCCGCGGCAAAGGAGGCATAGAGGGCCGCATTATCGGCTGGCGGTCGCCAACCTGTGGGATTACTCGCAAAGATTTGGATGGCTTCACAGCCAATCTCTCTGGCTGTTTGAGCAGCCTTCACCAATTTAGAATTCGTAGGCATATGGCGGCCGATGCGCATTACTAATTTAAACCTTCTCTCAAGCGGGATTGCAAAGGGCTGCCAGCCCTTTGCCGGAGTTTGGGATTTTTTGTGTCGAAAAACTTTATTTCTTCCTATTTGCCACAAAAGGATGTCAGGAGTAGAAATCTCTCATAAATTAGTATCCATACATCATGTATTACTCATGCATTGACAGGCTGGGAGGATTATTTCAACCAGAATTGCTGATCTTCTTTTGACATTGCACTGCGAGCAATAGCTTCGCTGAAGCTTTGTTTTTGTGGTCCCTGCTCTGCATTGCTGGCCGCTTCGCGTGTCTGGCGACGGTTCATGCTGATTGCAGGCTGACTACCATTCAGCAGGGTACCAAACTGTTCGGCGCTGACATGGAAGAACTGTGATAGACGCTCAAGTTGGAGTCGGCTCAGGCTGACCAGTTCAATGGCTCCATTTTCAAACTTATTCCAGACATCCACGCTGAGGCGCAAGCCCTGTGCGGTATCCATCTTGCTTAACTTGAGACTTTTGCGTAGCTCGGATAAGGTCGCAAAAGAGCTCTGTGGCTTAAAGACCTGCTTTAGAGCACTCTCCAGGGCACGCTGCGTCACTGGTAGCAGTTCTGCATGCTGATCTACTTCCTCGGCTCCTCCGATAGCCTGGTAGCCAGCAATAAACTCGATCAGTTCATCCTGGTGGGCTGGATGATCCTGAATCAAACGTAATTGAGTCTCTCTGTCACCCGCTTCTTTGGCAGCTATCCATGCCATTTTCAGTTGTCGTAGTTCGGGAGTGTTCATTCGAGTACTCCTTTCTGTTTCCTTTTGTGGTTATTGTGATAATTAAGCTTTATGATGGCTCGTCTTGAAATTCCGCCTAGGTATTTTGTTGAAACGCTGGTTGATAATGATTATGTTGTTCCCTCATCACACATTCGCGCAGATAACCGCGAGCTCGTTCATAGCGCAGGCGTACCGTACGTTCAGTCTTCTTACAGGTCGCAGCAATATCATCCCATTTCAAGCCTTCAATTGCGCGTAACACCATGATCTTGCGATCAAGAGGATCACGCAAATAGGTCAAAATGCGTTGACTCTCAGCCTCGGCGTGCAGCGTCTCGTATTGATCTTCCGGGTCCGCCACATCTGATGCCGGTTGGCTCTCATCATCGGCGGCGGCTGGTCGGATCGTCTCTACCAGTGAGCGTGGCACATGTTGTGGGCGTCCCGCTGGACGGCCTTCGGCATCGCGTCGATAGCCCAGGCCCTCTTGCCGTAAGACCCGGTTAAATTCATCGGCGCACAGACAACGCAAATAATGGATAAAGTTCTGAGTAATAAATATTTCATTGGGATCTTGCGCCTCGCGTAGCAAATGCTCACTCATGTTCGCGATTGCTTCTTCTCGCCATTCAGGACGATGGCTTAAACCCTGTGTATGCCGTTGAAAGGCTGGTGCACAACGCCGTAACAACACTTCACAGAGATAACGAACACCAGCGCTATTGCCTATAGTACCTTGTGCGCGAATAGTGCTAACAAGCTCAATTTCACTAATCTCATAGCGTCCCTCTGCTGTCCGACGGTGTAAGCGCTCGTGAAGCGCGGGATCACTCAAGTCGATCATTCAGTCCCCCCAAAGTAGTACTACGGTGGTTCGCTTACGTTTCTATTCTTTTGCCATAAAAAAAAGCGGCAATTTTTTGTTTGTCTGTTGGTTGGTTCTTGCTACGCCCTTAGCATAGCAGAAATCGAGGTGAGTGGAAAGGATGTCTGATAGCAGGACAGAACAATGGATATTTGACAATTTAAGTTCAATAAACTTAAAATGCTCTATAGTGATGAGATGCAATCTGAATGTGCCGAGGTAACGCATGAATATAACGTCTTTTATAAATACTATCGTGTATATACTTTGCTCTGTTTCTATACTTATTTTTATGGGGCAGGGAATAGGCTATTGCCTGATTCGTTATTTGAAAAAATATCAATGGGCTGCCAGCTACTATACGTTACTATTGAAAATGGCTCCTGCCAGCTCGACGATGTATATCAATCGAAGCTGGGCCTGGCTGGGTGCCCGCAAATTTGAGCTTGCCATCAAAGATTGCAATCAGGCGCTGGCACTGAATGGAAATATGTCGATGTCCTATGTGAACCGTTCAGCTGCTCTGCTTGGTTTAAAGAGATATCACGAGGCGTTACAGGACGCCAACTATGCCATCCTTTTAAAAGGGAAGGGTGTGGCTTATTATAATCGGGGTATGGCTTTAATGCATCTGGGCGAGTTTGAGCGCGCCCTGCTGGACTTCGATCGGGCTATTAAGCAGCGGCCCAACCTGTTGGATCAATATTATGTACGGGCCGCCTGCTCTACCAAATTAAAATACTATCAGGCAGCGATTGAGGACTATACCAGGCTGATTAAGTTTGATCCCAGGGCCTGGAATGCTTACCATAATCGCGGCATTGCCTATCTCTCCCTCAATAATATCGAGCAAGGACTGGCCGATCTGGTCGCATGTTGCCAGGGTGATCCCAAGAACATTGATCATCTTCTGGTACTTGAGTGGTATCAATTTTGTATCGATCCTCAGGTGACTGCCGAGAGAATCGAATACTTTGAACATTTAGCGTTACTTGTGTCAGAAAAAGTGCCCGGTTTTCATCTCCACGCCGGCATCCTTTATTTGCTGCAGGGACAGTATGAGGCGGCTTTAAATAAGTTTGAACTTTATATTGATCAGGGACAATTTTTTAGCGAATCCGGTTATTTCTGGTCAGGCATGGCCTGTGCCGCATCAGGCCGCTATCCAGAGGCACACAGGATGATTGATCATGCCTTACAACAAGGCTTACCTCCATTCTTTCTTAATGCGCTCGCTCTCCTGAATAATGAGAAGCATACCGCTTTCATTGCGCAGTATCGCCTAAAATAAATCCTGCCATTTTGTGGGGACTGTGTCTGGAGTTGCATTCTGACAAAGTGTCTGGCTTTTATGGCCTTCATACATGAGTTTTCGCACACGAAGTGCTCAAACAAATTTTATTATGTGGTGTGGGAAAATGTATATCGCGCATTTTTGCACTATATAATAAAAAATGTGTAGATGTATAAAAAATTAGTGTATGATGCAAAAAGATTTTTGAAGCTTTTTGCATCATACACTAAAAAGGGTGCAGGCGCGTGAGCGCCTGCCTGTAAACGAGTAACAAGTTCCCGCTGGTATTGGGGAGCTTACAACAGCAAATACTTCTTTAGATGGTATCGAAGAGGCTGCTGACGGATTCTCCGTTGTGGTTGCGGCGAATGGTTTCGGCAATCAGGGGTCCGAGTGAGAGCACTTTCATATTGGGTAAGCGTTTCTCTTCGGGAATTGGCACGGTGTTGGTGGTGACAATCGCTTCAATATCCGGCTGTGCGCGCAGGCGTTCGATGGCTTTGCCTGTAAAGAGACCATGGGTGCAGGCAACGAAGATGCGGCCTACTCCACGTTCGCGGACGTGCTGTAAGATTTCGACAATCGTACCGCCATTGGCAATTTCGTCATCGATGATGATGACATCCTTGCCGGAGACATCTCCTACAATGCTGTCGATAATGACTTTGTCGTCGCTGATACGTTTCTTGCTACCGGCGGCAACTGGCATATTGAGCATACGTGAGAAGGTAGTAGCTGATTTGGCGTTGCCCAGGTCGGGTGATACGACAATTCCGTTCGTGAGATTATAACTGCGGAAATATTTTGCCAGCACATTCAAAGCATTCAGGTGATCGGTTGGGACGCTGAAAAATCCATGTACTTGAGGAGCATGGAGGGCAACGGTGATAATGCGATTAGCCCCTGCGGTTTGCAAGAGATCGGCGACCAGTCGGCCCGCAATAGAAATACGTGGCGCATCCTTTTTGTCTGAGCGAGCATAAGCATAGTAGGGTATGACTGCGGTCAGGCGTGCTGCCGAGGCACCGCGTGCTGCGTCCAGCATAAATAATAATTCCATCAGGTTTTCCTGGACGGGGGTCACCAGAGGTTGTACGAGATAGACATCACTCTCACGGCAGTTTTCATTCATTTGAACATACAGGCAGTCGTTGCTGAAGTGCTGAATGTGGTTGGGTGAGAGTTGCAAGCCCAGATACGCACTGATTTCCCGGGCTAACTCTTGATGAGCGCTACCGCTGAAAATAGTAATGTCGCGCATAGATTTATCCTTATATTCCTACTTTGTTGTGCTATGAGACAAGAGGGCACAAAGTATGAAAGAAAAGAGCATGAAAATGCTTTTCTTTCTCGATTATAGTTGCGAATTCACATTTGCTATTGTGACACCTGTGTCAATCTAGCGTCAAGAAGAGTTAACTTAAAGTCCTCTTTCTAAGTGCCGCCTGCGGCGGCGGGAGGGGGATTTTTTCGGGGACACCCCGAACCCCGGCAAAGGGCTGGCCGCCCTTTGCAATCCTACAGAAAGATCTGCAGCGGGTGGCAAAGAGTTCGTAGTCCTTTGCAATCCTACAGAAAGATCTGCAGCGGGTGGCAAAGAGTTCGTAGCCCTTTGCAATCCTACAGAAAGATCTTTCGAGGCGGCGAACTTTTTGCCGCTTCGCAATCCTGCTTCAAATTTAAAGTAATAGCATGGCATCTCCGAAGCTGAAGAAGCGGTAGCGTTCTTGGATGGCTTCCTGGTAGGCTGTTTCCATAAACTCTTTGCCCATAAAGGCGCTGACGAGCAGCAGTAATGTGGAGCGTGGTAAATGGAAGTTTGTGATCATGGCGTCAACCAGTTTATATTTGCGTCCAGGCGTGATAAAGAGGCGCGTGCTGCCCTTAAATGGAGTGGTCTCGTCCTGTCCCTCTTGTAGGCTGGCGACACTTTCGAGGACGCGTACAGATGTGGTTCCGACGGCGATGATGCGACCACCTGCTTTGCGTGTGGCGTTGATCAATTCAGCGGTAGGTGCATCCAATTCAATCTCTTCGCTGTGCATTTTATGTTCGCTGACATTTTCCTCTTCTACAGGTCGGAAGGTGTCGAGACCAACATGCAGGGTTACGAAGCCTGTGCGTACGCCTTGTTGCCGTAAGCGCTCCAGTAACTCTGTGGTAAAGTGGAGCCCTGCAGTAGGAGCGGCGGCTGAACCACGAATACGCGCATAGACAGTCTGATAGCGCTCTTGATCCGCCAGGGATTCGTGAATATAGGGCGGTAGCGGCATGCGTCCGATTTCGTCGATGCGTTGACGCACGGTGAGGATCTGATAGGGATCATTGCTGGCGTCGTTTGGCTCCTGGGGCACCCAGAAGTGGACGATGCGTCCACCGGCCTCGGTGCGCTCTTTGATCTCGGCCATTAAACGCGGTGCCTGGCCGGTTGGACCAAAGTGGATGAGCGCGCCTTCGCGTAAGCGGCGCCCAGGACGAACCAGTGTTTCCCAGTGATCGGGTCCTTTTTCGGTGCGCTCAGCCAACAGGAGCACCTCGACGGCTCCGCCTGTCTCGGCACGTTGTCCAAGCAGGCGGGCCGGGATAACTCGGCTCTGATTGGCGATCAGTAGATCACCGGGACGTAGGTACTCACCAATATCGCGGAAGTGACGGTGTTCCAGGGTCTGATCTGCCCGGCGGGCGACCAGTAAGCGTGAAGCGTCACGAGGCTCAATTGGTGTCTGAGCGATCAATTCTAATGGTAAATCGTAATCAAAATCACTTATTTTGAGGATATTATCCACGAACTCTGTCCACCTTCTCCACCTGGTGCTGTGAGACCGAGATGTTCATATGCTGCACGCATAGCTACACGGCCACGTGGTGTACGGGCTATAAAACCTAATTGTAACAGGTAAGGCTCATAGACATCTTCAATTGTCTCTGAATCCTCACTGGTGCTGGCTGCCAGGGTATCCAGGCCAACCGGGCCACCATTAAACTTCTGAATAATCGTCATGAGCATATTGCGGTCGGTTTGATCCAGACCGATCTCATCGACCTCCATGGCATCCAGAGCGGCCTTCGCCACCTCATGGGTAATCACGCCATCCGCCCGGACCTGTGCATAATCGCGTACGCGTTTGAGCAAGCGGTTAACAATACGGGGGGTACCGCGTGCGCGGCTGGCGATTTCCGCAATGCCATCCTCCTGGGCCATTACACGCAGGATACGAGCTGAACGCGCCACGATGCGTTGCAAGGCGTCTTGATCATAGTATTCCATGCGATAAATAGCGCCGAAGCGGTCGCGTAACGGGGCTGTCAGAGAGCCAACGCGGGTTGTCGCGCCGACGACGGTAAAGGGAGGGAGATTCAGGCGTAAGGATCGCGCGCTGGGACCCTTGCCAATCATCACATCGATGGCGAAATCTTCCATTGCTGAGTAGAGCCGTTCCTCTACCGCACGTGCCAGCCGATGAATTTCATCGATAAAAAGGATTTCCCCTGGTTGGAGTGAGGTCAAAATCGAGGCCAGATCCCCGGCATGCTCGATAGCTGGACCGGAGGTTGTTCGCAAGTTCACGCCCATCTCGGCGGCGATAATATTGCAGAGCGTCGTCTTACCCAGTCCAGGCGGACCATAGAGCAGCACGTGATCAACCGATTCATTGCGGCGACGTGCAGCCTCTAACAGGATACTTAGATTTGCTTTGATTTTTTCTTGACCGACGTATTCAGACAGGTGATGAGGACGCAAGCTACCTTCGATAAGCTCTTCCTCTTCGCTGACATTTGATGAAACGAGGCGGTCCCCCATATCACTCTCCGCTTTGAAACTAGTGTTCTACAATGCTTCGTTTCAATTATATCAGAGTTTACCATTGACGTCGAGTTGGCATTTGAAACGTCAGCGCCTCCCTATCCTCATTTGTGGGATCGGAGGCGCAACCCGTAGGAGCCACCCTTCACGGGTGGAGAGGCATTGCAACCTCGCCCCGAAGACGTGCCAGATCAGGCAGACATGAGAACGGGGTGCAAGAAGATCGTTGCCCTCCACCCGTGAAGGGCAATACCGCTTAAATAGCGAGAAGCGGAGGAGATGAATTCTGTAGAGACCGACGAGGAATGGGTTGCAGGAAGTCGGCAAAGGTGGTGTTCTTCAAGGTGATGTTTTGATGCTTTGGTTT
>NZ_BIXY01000003.1 GCF_008326305.1 Dictyobacter arantiisoli
GGAAAGAAGCTAAAAGAAACCATCGTACCATTATATCGACTTCGTTGGGCCTTGAGCCGGCTCTGGATTGAGCATCATCCATTCTTTTCTCTTGCTTTTTCTACCACCCCGAATTGTTCGAACATCGGTTCGAACAATTCGGGGTGACCCGTGTAGTATATTATTGCAGAACGAAGAAGGATGCAGGCGCTGATGCGTCTGCATCCTTCTTCGTTCTGCAATGTATGGATAAAGATTATCGGAGCCTTATATTTTTGTTAAAAAATTGCGTGCTTGTTAAAAGTCACACTTGTTACATTGTGTATGTGTTACAATATGGGAATGGAATAATAGCTTTAGCGCGGATTGTGAAGGAGTTTTTTTTATGGAATGGGCCGTTACGCTCTCTTCTTTTATGGCTTCGGCTGTGGAGTTTGTTGAGGCTTTTACAATTGTGCTGGTGGTTGGGGTGACGATTAATTGGCGAAGTTCTATTGTCGGTGCGTTGGCCGCTGCGGCCTGCCTGGCTGTTATTGTAGCTGTGTTTGGTGTAGCAATTGTCCAATATGTTCCTCTGGAGCTATTACGCATTGTGGTTGGCGTAATCCTGGTGCTCTTTGGCTTGAAATGGCTTAAGAAAGCTTTGTTGCGCTATAGTGGCCTGAAGTCTCTGCACGATGAAGAGGCAATTTATGAGGAGACGATGGCGCAGTTGAAGGCGAGTGGGGATGTCTCTTTTTCTAAGAAGCTGCAACCGGCTGCGGTGGCGATGTCGTTTAAGTCAGTGTTATTGGAAGGACTGGAAGTGGCCTTTATTGTGATCACTTTCGGTAGTAGCTCGGCGGTAAAATCGACGACTGGTCTGGGCGGCATCGGTTCCGCTACGGTGGGCGCGGTAGTGGCAGGGCTACTGGTTATTCTGCTTGGTTTTCTGGTGCGTGCTCCTCTGACCAAAGTTCCCGAAAATAGTTTAAAGTTTGTGGTTGGTATTATGCTGACAACCTTTGGCACTTTCTGGGCTGTCGAGGGATTTGGCGGTTCGTGGCCGCTGTCAGATGGCTTCCTGCCTATCCTGGCTGCGATCTATCTGCTTATCAACGTTTTGATCGTGCTCTGGCTGAAATCGACAAAGCAGCGTACCACCTCATCGGCCGCGACGGCACCTCGTTCTTAATCAGTAAGTTCAGGAATTGGAAAGGAACAGGATAAGCTATGAAACCTATTAAGGCTGTCTATTACTTTATTGTTGGCGATATGATTATCCTCATCGGTATCTTGATCGCTGTGGTGCTTTTGCTCCTGATTGATAATGTAGGGGCGCTCACTTCTTTACGCAGTATATCCGCGCCTCTCTTTGTGATAATCACGGTCATTAGCCTGGTTGCCACATTGGCACGAGAGGCCTATAGCAGCAAACGCCATTAAACAGTGCTGGCTCTGGCAATCATCAACATGAAGGTTGGCAGAGCGCTCTATCAAAGTGTTTGATTCCCATTGTCTTCGCCATCCTGGCGCATGAGTTTTCGCACCAATGGTGCTCAAACAGATTTTTATTATGTGATGTAGAAAAGGTTCTTCGAACCTTTTCTACATCACATAATAAAAAGGGCGCAGGCGCGCCTGCGCCTGCCAGCAGGTATCCCGATGGTGATGGGAATCAAACACTCTCTATGCTCGACTTTGTACATTTTTAGGCTTTTGAGCTTGCGAAAAAGGGTGAGTGTGACGCATTTTCGAGCTCACGTTTTCAAAAATGTACAAAGTCGAGCTATGAAAGTGTGTGGTGGATTATGAGGAGTGGCGGCGCTCTAATCTGCGGGGATGCAGGTGGTTCTTCTTTTCGCTGCTCTCTGGACTGGTAGAGGATTCATCGGCCTCCTGCGTTAAGAAGACTTTCTCTTCAAATGTTTCTAGCAGCTTTTCACAGGCCTCGATACTCTTCTTTGCGTCGTCACTCTGTCCAGCGCCAAACCAGTCGCGTTCAAAGACGCGCTCGTACCAGCGTTGGATTTTATCCAGCTCCTGATGAATCTCTTCGGCTTCGGCATAGGTGAAGTTTTCGCGGAACGTCTCAAACTCGATCTCTTTTTTGAAATTGACCTCACAATTTTCGATGATCTCATCATATTGCAGATTAGCCTGGGCGATAAAGCCATCGATAATCTTGGTCTCTTCCTCCTCGGAGAGCGTGGTAAGCGGCAGGAGATGATAGGTTCCGTTGAGTTCATCGATGCGCTCAGTGATCTTTTGTAGCGCGGCCAGCAGGGCTTCGGTATGGGGAAAGACACAGACGCTTTGTTGCAGGTAGAGGCCCCCCAGGCGCTTCAGCTCACGCCAGATACCCACGCGGGCCGCTGAAGGTTGGCTCGGCACCTGATAAATCAAAAGTAGATATTTATGTGGGATCATTTAGCTCTTCCAATCAATCTGCATGATAGTGTAAGGAGAATAGGCATTGTATATAAATTTAACAGATATCCATTGTATTTTACCACAAAGGGATAACCCCATCCTTGCGGTGGGGTTATCCCTTTATGAATGACTATGTCCTTATAGTGAGATCGTCTTTATCGATCTATCCTACGATGTGTGGTCTAGGCCAGAAGATGGGTGGCTATATTTTGACAGACCTGTTCGAGAATGGATTGTCCTGCCGCCATGCTTGGGTTTTCCTGTGTATAGACAGAAACGATATAGCTTTGGTTGCCACGGTTGACAATACCTGATGTGTTGACGGCCCACAGATTGTCTGGTCCGGGTACCCAGCCATTTTTCATGGCAACACTGGTTCCGGCGGGCGTGGTATCTCCAACGCCGAAGCGCTGATCGGATTCAACACTGCTCATCAAATTCAGTGCCAGGGTGCGATGGTTGGCGTTTACGGCGCTCCCATTCTGTAAACGTGTCAGCAGGTCTACCATGCCTTGTGGTGTCATGGTGCTATAGCCCCAGGCATTGTCATTTGGAGTAAAGCCTGCTACTCCAATGCTCTGCAAATAATTAGCGATTGCTGCGCCGTGTCCAATTTCATTATAAAGTGCTGTTGCGGAATCATTATTTGAATTTTCAATCATGGTGGTTAATAGTGAGAGTTCATTCGCATTTGGCTCGCGGCCCTGTTGTTCCATTGAATGCAGAAATGTCAACATAATCGGCACTTTCATCGAGCTTGCCATGATATATGCATTGGAACCATTATATGAATAGTATTGCTGACGGTTGATATCATAGACTACGGCACCGACGTTTCCACCATGGCTGGCAAGATTGCTTGCGATATCTGGTGCCAGAGCATCGAAGCCCGTTGATGCATTGGTAGCACTGATTTGACGGCTGTTCGCATGAGCGATCACGCTCATCGAGAGCGATCCAATCCCGACCATCACGGCGAGTAGCATGCTAATAACTACTTTTGTGGTATAGAAAAAGCGAGGTGTGCTTGCCTGTGCCCGGTTGGCTGACTGCGTTGTTGTAACTACATCTACGGATGTACTGCTAGAATGGTGTGTATCCTGTTTCATAACCCCCCTCAATCTCACATCTGGCCGGTCCTTGCTTACCAGTTTGCAGTAAGATGCTCAAAAAATTGGTAAGAAATGCTAAGCAATTTGCGAGTATTATAGCGTGCTCGGGTTTATTCTGGGGGCGGAATGGATCACATTAATCTCTCAATGGAAGAGATGCGTCGGTATTGACTGGTTGTGAAGAGGATGCGGTTGCTGGCTGGCTGAATATGATAAGCTGATACTAAAACATGCCCACGAGGATGAATATGGACAAAGCTTTCTGGCGTTCTATCGCTATTGATCACTATCGCGTTCCCGCCGGTTATCAGCTTGAACCGCTGACCGACGAGCTATTGCACACACTGGGTGCTAGCGATCCCGAGCGGCGCGACTACTATATCTACACCACTCTGGAGAATTGGATCAAGCAGGGGCTTTATACGCCTGAGCAACTGCGAGCTATGATTGTGCAACTGTTGGCGAATATCAAGCTGAAGTTGGGAGAGCAGGGCGACGATACGGTCCTGTTGCGTTCATTCTCCGCCTTAACCCTATCTGAAGTAATTAAATATGATAACGCGCATCCTTTCTTAACAGAATCTGAAGTGCGGCAATTAGTAGAGCAGAGCATCAACTATCTGATCAAAGAACAGGATCTGCGCGGTTATGTGGCGGGAAAAGGTTGGATACACGCAGTGGCCCATGCCAGCGATCTGCTGGGTGTCCTGGCCCGCAACCGTTATGTAGATACCAATGAACTGGAAAAGATCCTCAGCGCCATTGCTGAAAAGATCACAACTCCAGTTGAGCATGTCTATATTACTGTTGAGGACGAGCGCCTCGCGCTGGCTGTGATTGCAGCCCTGACCCGTAATCACATTCAGTCCTCATTCTGGCGCTGGTGGTGTCGCCAGTTATCCGTAGTCGAGGAATCCTTAAATTGGGAAAATATTGCGCGTTTTGCCCGTCAGGCTGACATCTGTGCCTATCACAATACACGCCTGTTCTTGCATGCGCTCTACTTTCAACTGACGCTGGCAGGCTATCAACTGGCTGGAGCGGCAGAACTCCTGGCCGCCGTCACTAACGCCATTCATCGCCTGGACGCTGGCTTCTACTCCGTAGAGGTCCTCAAAGTTGTCGATCCAGACATCGACACCGACCAACTCCGCCCATAAATTATCGATCATATGATCCCTCTCACCATGCTCACCTATTAGCCAACATCCACGTTGGAGGAGGGTTTCGATCATTTTCGTCAGGCAGTGTGTGCGCAGCAGTGGCCTTGTTTGGGCTCGGATGGCGGTATGTCAAGGGCTGGATTGTGATCAAAGAAGCCGACGGGTTTGAGCATGAAGTTGATGTAGTGGGCAGGCATGACCGGCCAGTCTTCGGGACTGGGGATATGATGGATGTTCATGGTATACCATACGACGATGTCGGTGTTCTCAACCGAGCGGTCTGCCTGTGTCCAGCTGGGTAGTCCTGCCCCTCCTTTATGCTGATTGGGATATTCTCCGGCCGGGAAGCGTTCTTCGGGCTGGTAAGGTGTGACCCAGAGATGCTTTTGGATGAAACCAGCACGTTGTGCGACATACGAGTCCGGTTGGACGAAGGGAAAAGTATTGCTACCTGGCATGAGTTTGTACGCCACAGGATCTCCCAGGGCGTTGCGACTCTCTGGATTGGTGATTTTCCAGTAGCGGGCGCTATGTGGTTCGATGGTGCGCTGTGCTGCCAGCTCATGCTCCAGCAGGGTCGCCTCAGCATAGTAGGCATTGCCATGTGGATTGGCTGGTCCGCCGGGTTCGCTGACGGTATTTACCTCATAAACAGAATTGTTCAGGCCATCCACCATCATGTCCAGGCGCACATTAAAGATATGCTGGTGGATTGGCGCATACAGTTGTGGAGCAATCAATTGACCGTATTTAGACTTTACCCCTGGAGGCAGGGCTCCCGTATTCATGATACCCGTCAATTTGATCTCAAATTCAATCGTGCCGTCCTGATAGAGATACCAGAAGTAGCCATATTCGTAGTTGCCGACCGTAGCAATAAAGGAGATCACCAGGCGGCGTGAGCGCCTGACTTCGGTTTGATTGGTACGCCAGTCAACATGTTTCCAGAGAATGCCATGATCCTCCTCATGCATGCAGACAGCGTTTTTAATGGTGAATAGATTGCCGTGGCTATTGGTCATATTGGCATCAAAATAGTGGATATGACCCAGACAATCACAGCCCAGTTCCAGCGAGTTGGTAAGCATACCCAGGCCATATTCCCCGATGTCGAAGGCGTTTTTACGGTTATGTTCGCTGCCTGGATCGCCATATGGCACCACCATCTCGCCCAGGGCGGCGCGGTAGATAATCGGGCGTAGCTTTCCCTGATCTTCATAGTTTACGGTATGCAATACCAGCCCTTCGCGGGTCGTAAAGCCGATGCGCAAATGCCATTTCTCCCATTGAACGGCATAGCCATCGACGCTAAAGCTGGGACCATCCGGCTGTTGAATATCAATCGTTTTAATACTTGTGCGCAGCGGTCCCACCGCTTCCGGGGTATAGTTTCCTGGTGCTGGTGGGAGCGGCACGATTTCATTGTCCACAATGCTCACAACCTCCATCGTATTGAGATCGACAAAGGCAATCAAACCCTGTACCGGATGAGCATAACCATTGTCACCGGGCGTGGAACGCACCCACGTCAACGCTTGCGCAAGCCGTCGCTTCTCATCTTTATCCCCATAGTAACCAGCCGACCAGGGATCGACCATCAATAAATCCAAATCGGTGATGCCACGTTTACGCAACGCCTCTTGATAATTGGCATCTGTTTTGACGGCCTGTTCGCATTCAAAAAATTCGTCGAGCAGAAACGGTGGTTGCACATCAGGAATATGTTTCCAGGATGATACGTGACCCTCGCTAAGCGAGACAATAGCCTCATAGGTTGCGCCATCCAGATTATCAAGCAGTACGATCAGCGCTTCACGTGCAATGGGCGAGCCTGCTGTGAATTGTAAAACAACCTCTTTGGCTGGTTCATGTAGATTGACGGAAACAAATCTGACGCGTTGATCGAGTTGGCGTTGCTGGCGTATAATCTGGACCGCCAGCGCAACCTCTGCTCCCGAAAGTTGATCCAAAGGATGTGCCGCAACCTGTGCTGTTGCCAGGACTGGTAGCGCTTGATGAAGATCGGTCATAATGGTGCTCCCTATTTTTCGATCATACGGTTTCAGATGCCAATACTACAGTTTCTAGCGCTTCAGGATGGACATCGGTACGTATCATCAGTCCAATGGCTGAATAGCGTTCGGGGGCTCGACGAGCTACATAGTTGGCGTAGACAATCCCGATGATCAGCCAGACGACTACGAAGATGGGCAGGATATTGAGCGGAAAGGGCGTGGACGCGAAGCCCAGCCCTGTAAAGTAAGAGCCAATCGGTCCAGGGATGGCTGGCATGATAAAGGAGACCAGCGGGATCAATAAGACCAGGCTACTGAGTATGGGGGCGATGATATGGGTGAAAACACGGAAGTTCTGCCTGTCATGGCGGATAGCAAACGTGGGCGCCGCGATATTAATCGTAATGTAGACCACCACGAAGGCGATAGTCCCGATAATTGCCAGCCAGCCATACATGGCTAAGCCATCAATCTGCGTAAAGTTCTTGCCATCTCCGATACCGAATGAATAGCTATAGGCCCCGCTGGTGTTCGGCCTGGTCGATTGTAGGATAAAGGCTGAGAACAGGATTACCAGCAGCGTAAAGATGGTTTGTGTAATGATGGCGATATTGGGACTGTGATATTTGGGATGCGTCTTGCCAAAGACCTGTCCCAGAATTCCTTCTCGTCCCATCGCATAGAGATAATGGGCCATGCCATTGTGGAAGGCCAGTGCACAGGCCAGAGAACTGGTGCTGATCGCGATAATCATCAATGCTTCCAGCAGACCTCCGGTATAGGTATTGGCTAACTGATAGAAAGCAGGCGTGGTAGCGGTCAGATTGCCCAGTTGATCGATGGAATGGAGCCAGCCGAAGCCAATCGTGGCCGAGTATGAGGTCCAGGTATAGAGCAATGTCAGGATGAGGATCACTGCGAAGACGGCAAAAGGGACTGCCTTCCGTGGATTGCGTGCCTCTTCACCATAGACCGCTCCGGCTTCAAAACCAACCCAGGACCAGACACCCAGCGCCATCGCCACGCCAATGCCCAGTATGCCGCCCGGCGCCGCATTCTTTAAGTTCGCGCCAGCCGCTGTAAAGGTATGCACGACATCATGACCGGATGCGCCACCATGAATATTAATAGCGATATCCAGCACAATCAGCACGCCCATTTCAAGGATCATAAAGGGGGCCATCGCATAGACCGACCACTTGACGTCGAAATAGGAAAGGAAAAAGATCAAGGCGGCACCGATCAACGCATAGGTCACCCATCCGCCTGGCATTTGAAAATGGAGATAGGTTGCAAGTGAGCTATTTGTATAAGAACCAAAGCCGCCCAGCATCGACGCCTCAAACAGGGCATAGCCTCCCATCATCAGCCAGCCCGATTGAAATGCCATCCCTTTGCCCAGCCCATGCCGGACCCAGGTATAGAAGCCACCAGCCGAGGTCAGACGCCGTGAAAAATAGACGATTGAGGCTCCTAACAAGAGGAGCGCGATGCCTGAAAGTAAAAATACCAGCGGGGTAGCTGCTCCAGCCTGTGATGCCATCGTGGGGACATTAAAGAGCATGGCTGAAACGGGGGCGGAGCCAGCGAGACAGAAATAGAGGACACCGGGCAATCCTATCGCGTTTTTGTGCAACTTATCGACATTTGCTTGATCGACATCGATTCCTCCGGGGAGTGTACTTGCCTGGATCGGTTCTTGTTTAAGTGCCACATTTGCCTCCTTGGGTACGAATCATCAAGAGACCAGGGAATCAGGGTGTCAGTGCGCAGTGCAATTTTCCTTTGTTGCACCCTTCTTGTTACACTATCCCTATGGAACTTTTCTAGGCTTATCTATAGAATCGAGGCGGCTCTGGCACGTATTTCGTGTTCCATTTGCAACATTGCGAATTTGTAGAGTTGTGAAGAAGAGTGGGACAACGTAAGAAAAATGGATATAATCAAGATATACCATTTAGCTGGATAGAAGTCAACACAAGCTATAATAAATGTATATATTTAATATAAATGAGGCTTGAATTGTCAGCTATCAAGCCCTTTACAGGCTGCTTTCTTGCTCTTTATGGTAAACACTACATAAGTTCCTGACGCTATGAACGCAGTATTGAGGCTGCTTGAAGCGCTTTATCGTGTATGGCTGCCCTTGTCTTGATCAAATGTATTATTTGACTATGCCGAGCTTAAATGCGCTTGGCTGGGGATCGCGAAGAATATTTTTGATTGCTCTGATCGGCTGGATGTTCCCGCGCTGCCTGGTTATTCTCGCTATCCGTGAGCCGTTTATTTGTTTCGTCTTCCTTGCGGATATCGTCCAGCAGCATGAGATATTCCCTTTGCAGTTGTTGCATATTGGGATGGTGCGCGCGTGGAGACTGTTCATAGAGTGCGCGTATCTGGGCATAAAGTGGGGCTGCCTGCCTGTATTTGTGCTGCTCATAGTAGAGGTGCGCCAGGCCATACAGTGGCTGCATGAGCTCTGGATGCTTGGTACCATAGATATTTTTGCATATCTGAATGCAGAGGAGATAATATTCTTCAGCTTCTTGTTGTTTCTTCTGCTCCCGCATGATATGTCCCAGTTGTAAGCGTGGAGCAACAATTTCGAGATGCTCTGGTCCCACCAACTGTATACGGATAGTGAGGCATCGCTGTAATAATTGTTCAGCTTTTTTGTGGTTGCCTTGAGACCGGAGATAGCATGCCGCCGTATACAGTAGTTCCGCGCATATTTCAGCATAATCCACACCTGGTGGCTCGGATGAGAGCCGTTCCAGATGGTCCAGTGCTGCCAGCACATGCGGGAGCAGGCGTTCACTGAGCGCTGCAACGGTAGGTTCCCGATAATGGCTGGTTGGAAACAACTGCTGTAACGATTGCAAGATACCTTTTAGCCAGTACAGTTGTTCTTCTTTATTCAATTGTTCACGTATGATCATCTGTACCAGTCGGTGCATTTGAAAATTACGGGTATCCGTGTTGCGGTAGATGAGCGATGTAGTACGCAAGGTTGCAATAGCCGTATCTAATTGCCACATCTTGTCATGCCTATCAGGGGTGATGCGTTCAGCCAGAGAGGTATCTTGATAGAAGAGTTCCTCGGGGATGGCAGTCGCATCCAGGAAGGCACAGAGACGTAACAGATTCATCGCAATCGCCGAGCGCTGCTCTATTTTCCCCAGTATATGGGTAATCGTATGGTGAACGGAAGATTGTGCATGTTGTTCCTGTTTCAGTAAGGCTATGCCATGGTGTTGCATATATTTAATATAATCCGCCAGGCTGCATCCAGTCTCTTCAATAAATGCTCCGGCCTGCTCAATCGCCAGGGGATAGCCTGTCAGATCGCCGCTGATCTGTAATGCTAATGCTTGCTGCTTTTCTTCCGCATGGGCAAGGGTTTGACGATAATCCAGCAATTTAGCGCGCCGTAACAATAAGTGCGCGCCTTCTTCATCCGACATTTCTGTGATGTCGATACGGGAGGCAAATGGACCAGTAATCTGTTGTCTTGTCGTAATGATGACATGACCAGAAAAATCAAAGGGTAATAGCTCACGTACCAGAGTTAGATCTTCCACATGGTCGAGAATGAGTAGCCAGTTATTGTTGTCACGCATCCAATGCGTAAAAGCCATATGCACCTGTTGAGAGGTTTGTGTGGGTTGTTCTGGTAGATCGAGCAGAGAGGCGTGATTGAGTATATCTGCCGTAAGCGTGGTGGGCGTTTCTGCTTGTAGCCAGAAGATAGCAGAATAGTGATCGCGAAATCGATAGGCATATTCAAGCGCGACCTGCGATTTACCCATACCGGCCAGGCCACTAATAATTTGTACCTGTGCGCTGGCTGCCTCTTGTGTGGACTGTAACAGTGCATGATGCAATCTTTGCAGCAGTTCCTCTTGCCCGGTGAAGAAGAGATTACGTGCGAATGGTAAAGACCAGAATAAATCATCATTCCTGTTCTGTTGCTCTGGTGTTAAACCCAGTTCCAGTTCAGATAATCCAAACAGCTCACACAAGCGCGCACGAAAGTGAGGTCCAGGGAAGGACTTTCCCTGTTCCCAGCGATTGATGGTGAGACGCGTCGTGCTCAGTTCATGTGCGAGCATCTGCTGGCTCCAATTTTGTTTCTTACGCGCTTTACGCAATGCATTATTTGGCTTCATGCTAACTGCTCCCTCTACCGGAAAGGCAGAATCTGGTTTTTGTAGAAGGCTAGATTCTTAGTGCTCCTGTGACACTAATTACTATAAATGATACATTAAAAAATAAAAATATGATACCTATATCATCCAAAAATACTGTAACTACTTTACTGTTATGATACTTAAGAGGTCAAGCATGCTGAATGGATAAGTGGAGATGAAAAATCAATAGTAGATAAAGGGTTTTTTCATGAACTTATCCGGCAATAACGCTGTCCATATTTCAGGTTGAAGTGTTTATTCCAGATAGTGGGGTGGCATAGTAGCCGTATTTGCATCTTCTTATCTGCGGATCAAAATCGGCATTTACGGCTGGCATTTACGCTACTGCAGCGTTGAGACGCCAGGCAGTATGCCTGAAATAGAGTAGGCCTCTGTAAAAATGATATCGAGAGAGTCAATCATGCTAGAGGGATAAGTGAAAGCAAAAAATGAATCATAGGGCGAATAGATGTTTAAAAAGGGATCAGCACCATTGTAATGATACTGATCCCTTTTGGACTGGATGGTGGGTTAGCCTTGCAGGGAGGCGGATTCGATTTCGAGGCCCCCCCTTGCGATTGAGGTATTCTCTCCAATCAATTTCCAGTTGAGCACCAGCAGGGTACCTGGATGATTTGAGCGGAAGGTGAAGGTATAGACTGCGTTATCCGACAGATAGGAAGAACCTATCGTGTTGAGCGAACTGTCGACATAGGTCGATGCGCCCTGCATGGAGGCTGTCATCTGCCCATGACCTTCATATGCGCCGACGTAGAAGCGCAGCGTACGCCAGGAGGTACTGGCTGGCACAGTAATCGTCCAACTGTTGCCCAGGGTATGACAATAGATTGCGGATGTTGTTGTTCCGACCGCACCATCAGGATTGCCATCATTCCATCCAAAATCGATGGGCCATTTTTGGTCTGGATAGATATGTGACCCAATTGCCTCTGAGAAGTTACTGATCAATGGGGTCACGCCAGCTTTGCGGTCAACTGCGGTGTTAACACCATTCAGCCCCCAATGTATCCAGTCGAGATTGCCATAGTTGCTCAGGTTTGTAAAAATATTGTATTCCTGATAAGAGCTACTCAGGTCGGAAATCAGTGGCACGGGAGTTGGCGGCGGTGCTGCTGATGTCGTTCCACCGCTTGTCGTTGCTGGTGTTGTTGAACCGCCTGTATTTGAGCCAGGATTGTTCGAAGTGCCACCCGATCCATTGCCACCTCCGCTATGGGTAGTATTGGAGGATGAACCAGTTGGTGTGTTTCCGCTTTGTTGGTTCGGAGATTGCTGGTTGGTGGAGGCCTGGATTTGTTTACCAGATTGATGGCTGTTATGGTTTGTTGTCTGAGACTTGTGACCGCCAGTAGTGGTTGACGTGCTGAGATTGGTGATTGGATGACCCGTGGCCAGATCCCAGAATGCTACAGGTGCTGATGCTGGCACACCGCGTAGCGAGACGCTTTGCAGCGGGCTGTTGAATGGCAGTAAAGAGTAGGAAATAAGCGAGCCAATCACTGCCGCTGCTACTGCTACCTGGACTGTCAGAGTAAAACGTTTCTTGCGCATCGGTAGAAATGCTACGCCACCAGTGGTCTCAGTACTGACAAGACTTTCCATGTTACTGACCGGGGTGATTGGTCCCTGCGCCGGAGCAACACTGGCGGTTAGATTCTTGATACCGGAGAACCGCTTTTTTGTCAGGTCCGGCTGTTGCTGTAACGCCTCAATCGTAGTCTCTTCAAGTGCTAAGGGCGACTCGGATTCTTTCTGCTCACTGACATCCTGTTTCTGCTCAGTTGCTGTTTCATCTGGCTGCTCGTCAGTGATAGGATCGCCAGCGAGAATCTCAGCAGGATGCTCGTCAGTGATAGGATCGCCAGCGAGAATCTCAGCAGGATGCTCGTCAGTGATAGGATCGCCAGCGAGAATCTCAGCAGGATGCTCGTCAGTGATAGGTGCATCTGCCAGTGCTTCCGCTGTCGCATATTGCTCGGTTGCCGGGGTGCTCTGTGCCTCCCTGGTTATTGTCGCCTGTATCGTCCCATTGTGTGTGTCTGAGACATCCTGTGCAATGGGTGCAGTCAGCGGGCCTGTGATAGGGCGTTGTGTGGCCTGCGAGGTGAACAAGGATAACAAAGCATCCGTATTGCGTTGCGTAGCGGCAGGAGCAGCCTCCTGTCCCTGTGTGACGGCAAGCGCCTGTTCCTTTTGTTGCTTGCTGATCTCATCCGTGGTAGGATCCTCGGACGCGGCGGGGATTGTTGCTGTCTGCGTACCTTTGAGTATTCCGGTGGGAATATTCCCGGTCTGCTTATCCATCTCCTCAAGCAGAGCCCGTTTGGATTGGTTTCTCCGCGAGCGCGGCAGTGGAAACTCCGGTGGATGAAATGGTTGCTGCATATAACTATCCTATTTATACTCTACTTATGGGCGCGTCAATGAATAATTCTAAATATACTGCTTTTTTTGAAAATTCTCGCTATTGATAGCAGATCCATGTCAGTCCTTACTTTCGATTGAGAATGAAGCTACCTCAAAAGCATATGTTTAGCCATGGGATTATAAATACCATACCAACTATACTGTATGGGTTTTTATAGATAAATACAAGTCGAAAAGAGGGACGTTTTACCCTTGTTTTGTTGAATTTGTCCCTCTGTTCCTCTCGCTATTTCGACTCAACTGGGCCTACTATAGTAGGCAGTTATTTATAAAATTCTAGTGTGCACTGACCGCTATCACTTATAACCTCGTCTGCTATGGGACAAACCCTTTTCTTGTTGAGGATGGAGCCAGGCACGGTCGGCTCCATCCTCAACTTAAACCTCCCCGCTCTGGCGGGCAACGAATGCTAGATCAGCAATATTTTTGCTTCTTTTATTGAAAATGGACACTTGAAGGATGGATTTATTGTATGTATTCTTTTGGTAGTAACAGGCGCTTTATGCTGGTTGTTGGCATCTTTGGTGTCGCCATGCTGGTCGCTGTCATCGTGGTCTTCATTATTCCACTTTTTAGTCCTTCTGCTCCCTCTTCTTCCGCTTCTCATACTAAGAGCACTGCTCCGGCTGCTTATCAGGGAATTGCGTATCCTAAATATTCTTTTGCTCCCTATGTCGATGTCACGGCCACCAAAAATCTTTTTACTTTGATCAATGCTGCTCAGCAACAGGACAACGGCGGAACACGCTTTTTTACGCTGGCATTTGTGACTGCTACGACCAATTGTCAGGCGACATGGGAGGGTGCACAGGCGATTACCGCTAAAAGTGCGCCTTATCAGAATGAGATAAAAACGCTGCAAGCCAGCGGTGGGGATGCGATTGTTTCGTTTGGTGGACCAGTTGCGGGTGCGGGGGTAGAGCAGCAGGATCTTGCGTTGTCCTGTCATGATGTAGCCAGTTTACGCCAACAATATCAAATGGTCATTGATCAATATCGCTTGACTCATATCGATTTTGATATTGAAGCAGCATCCTTGCAAGATGATCTATCCATTGATATGCGCAATCAAGCCCTGGCCCTCTTACACTCCGGTGTAAAGGGCAAGCCTCTCTCAATATCCTATACTCTGCCAGCCACGCCTGCCGTTGGCCTGAGCCCTGCTGGCTATAATCTCTTAGCGAATGCTATGAAGAACCATGTTACCATCAGTACCGTCAATCTGCTGACAATGAATTTGTATAACAACGATATCTCCGCGCATAAGATGGGGGCGAACATTATCAAAGCGGTAGCCAGGGTCTTCAGCCAGCTTGAGAAACTGCAGCAAGATACCAATGTCATGCTCCCGGCGGGCATTGGCATTACTCCAATGCTGGGACAAAATACAGATCCGACAGAACGTTTCACGCTGGATGATGCCCAGCAGTTGCTTATCTTTTCTGAGCTGCATAAGCAAGAGATTACCCGTCTCTCGCTCTGGTCATTGCAGCGTGATCAACCCTGTACGACAGATGGCCCCTCGGATGTACATGATACCTGCAGTGGTTTGACCCAGCCATCCTATGCCTTCAACCGCTTATTGAATACTTTTACGAGCGATTCCACGGTGGCGCCAGCAGTAACGCCAACCCCGACACCATCACCGACGCCAAAGCCAAAGCCAAAGCCTACTCCCCGACCAACCCCAACGGCGTCCGCACCGTTGCCGCCGCCTGTCGTACCTACTCTACCAGTGCCAACCCCGACAACCCCACCACGGCGGGGCAATTTCGTCGCCAATCCTACTTTTAATGGTTTGACAGGGTGGGCATGCGATTCTCATGATGTGGCTCAAAACAATACCCTGCGCATCATCCCAAGTTCGAGCACCAATGGGAGTTGCTCGCAGGTTATCACAGGCTTGCAGACCAACCATACCTACACCTTGCAGGCGTATGTCAAAGGCAGTTACGCGTATTTACAGGCCAACGGACAGGTAAATTCGGCCTTTAGTACTGATTATACACTCTTACGCGTCCAATTTTCGACCCATGCATCCACCAGCGTCACGATCTCGATCATGGCTGGCTATGCCCAGCCCGAGGTTGATGTGCAGAATGTATCCCTGCAATAGCGTTTGGTGAGCCGGCTTAGCAAGAGCAATAAGCAAGCCCTGGTCAACGGCCAGGGCTTGCTTATTGTTGTGAGTCGCTGTAATTGGATATTATTGCCTATGTTTGCTGATTACTGCTGGCTTTCACGATAATCTGTGATTTGCCAGCCGGTGCCCTTGTTCTGTGAATCAGGGGCGATTGACTTGAGTAATACAGTCTCACTGCTATCCTGTACTGTTGTCTGCCCATCGATCTGTTGCACGAGCTTATAGGGAACGACCATCGTAATATAGAGCGTATTATTGTCAAACTCTGAATTAGATAATGCGGGACGGTTTTGTATCTGTGCTACTTCAATGAGCTTACGCTGCTGAATTTTGGTCTGCCAGGATGCATCGGTACGGATACTTGCGCCTACATTGCTGCTGCCCTTATAGAAACGATACTTGGCCGCGCTTGAGAGCATCGGTATCGCAGCTTCGAGTGTCTGAAGATTGCGATAATCGAAGGAGTTATAATTCTCAACGAAGGCTCCAGCACAGGCCTGGGCGTTCGCCAGATCTTGTTGGGTACGGTTGGCTTTATTCCATTCCGCAGGAAGAGTGGTGGTATCCTGTGTTGCGGTATTTGGTAGATTGGCTGCCTTTAAATAGGTAATATCTTTGGGATCAGCCGTGCATTGTCCTTCTGGATAATGCACAGTTGGCTGGGATGCCGAGTTTCCCTGCCCAGTGATACTCACGGTGGGAAGCAAGAAACTGGCGATTGGAATTGCTCCTATGCCTGCCAGGCAAACAATCAGCAGCAATGGATAGAGAAATTTTTTGGTGAATTCTCCCACAATGAGATCTGCGATACTGCTCATACTCTGCGAGCCTTTCCATTAATTTTTATTGATGAGCTGTTCTTTTGGTCGTTGAATGGTCATCTCGTCATCTCTCTCTGCCTCTTCAATGGGGGCATATTCTGCCATATCCTCATTGTCAGGTACGGAAAATGCCTGTGCAGATTGACGCCACTCATCAGCCGTGATGGCCTGATCGCTGATAACTTTGGCGGCTGTAATTACAATGGCGTTAGCTTGTTGGAATTGTTGCGCGAAACTATAGAGTTCTGCCATCATGGGCTCGGCCATATCGCTGGTTTCATGGATATCCTCAAGCATAGTTTCCAGAAGCCGAATTTGTTGTTCCATGTTGTGTTTAATCTGTCCGACCAGCGTGGGCTCCTCGATTGCTGGTGCGCCGTCTGCGGGCAAAGATTGGTCCTGTTCCTCCTGGATATAGGTTTGCGTTTCCTGGGCCAGTTCGACGCTGGATTGCAGGGTGCTATCGATGCGTTGCAGACAGGTCACGATTTTTTCGACCGCCTCAGTGACCGTGACGATTCTCTGTGTAAGCTGTTCGGTGATATGTGCCCATTCTTCTGACGTATCCAGCAGGCTATGCGACGTTTGAATAATCTGTTCCGCCATATATTGTGTCCATTGCACCAGGGCGGCCAGATCCTCGATCAAACCATTACATAATTTGGCGATGATGCCAGGGCTGCCAGCGGTGATGGTACTTCTGACTGTCAGATTGCCATCCATAATAGGGCTGAGCTCATAGGCCAGTTGTCTTAATTGTCCGCTGAGTTGGTTGATCTCCTCCTGCGGTGCAAGATAGCTTTTTTCAAAGCCTGTTTGATAGCTATCTAACAGGATATTGAGCGTTGTCGCCAGGGATTTCGTATTATCCTCGGCTACAACGGGGATGCGGGCCTCTTTGTGCCCGGACAAAAACTCGACACAGATAGCTTCGATATGAGTAAGTTGTTCTTCGTTTGTCTTTTGTACATGCGAAATGATCATTCGCTCCATATAAAATACGGCAATGGCACAGGAGACAAATGAGATAATAAACAGGTTGGTTTGCATATGCAACGTTCCCAGCAGTCCTAAAATAAGAATAGCAAGCATGGGAATCGCTGGCGCTAACAATAATTCAAATTGTAATAATGAGTGCGGAATGATGGATGTGGATTCAGTTGTTTTTAGTTCTGTTTGCGTCATAAAATAGAGTCCCTTAAAGAGCTATATGGCGTTTCGTCCTTCTTTGGGTTGATTGGAGTTGCGTTGTATCCTCAGACGCTGCTGGGGTTGTGAAGGTTGGGATTTCACTTTCTATCATTGAAAATAGTTCATCGCTCAGGGTGTCGAGCTTCAATGCGAGTTGCGGCTCATCCAGCTCTTCTTCTTCTTCCGCTTCAGTCAGCTCGTCTACCTCATCTGAAGCGTTGAGATGAGATAACATATCTGATGTATGGGTATCGAGCCAGGCATCCTCGGCGCTGCTATTTTCGTCTACAAAGGTGGCCAGTTGCTTATCTTGTTCCGCAACCTCCTCTTCAAATGGATTATCGAATAGATCAAGTGGTACTATTTCATCCCTGTCTGCTTGCGAGAGCCATGCAGTATCCTCGTCCTCGTCCTCCTCGTCCTCTGCAAAAGGATTAACCGGGAAACTGGTGGTTGGATCGTCGGCAGCGGCGCTGGCATATTCTGACATTGTGGCCAGATCATCGCGTAGCGCAGCAAAGAAATCCTCTTTTTCATCCTCATGTAACGTTTTGGGATCTTGTGCGGTAAGCCACTCATCCTCAGTCGTATCGGTCTGAGGCGAATTGAGCCAGTCTTCTTTTTGTAGATCTTCAGGCGAGGATGCGACTACAACCACTTCCATCTCAAGGGATGCTGCTGGCTCTTCTGTGAGGCTGGTTACTCCATTTTCATTGGATGTGGCGGCATCCGCAACCGCTTCTATCGTTCCCTCCCTCAGGGCCAGCGGTGTCGCATGGACGCTCGGCACTATTGATAAGGTGGAATGCGTGATCGCCTGAATCTGCGCGATGGGCGATACACTGCTGATATCGAGCGGTTTCTCCGTAAGGAACTGGCGGAGCGCTTGCATGAATTCTGCTGTTGTCTGGAAGCGCCGCCTGGGATCTCGTTGCAGCGCGCGATTGACGACCATCTCGAGCGCGGCTGGTACTGCGGGCGCGAGTTTATGCAGGGAAGGCAAGGATTCATGGATATGCTTTTGTACCACCTCCAGATAGCCTTCACCGGCAAAGGGCACCTGACCACTTAATAATGCAAAGAGTATGACGCCCAGCGTGTAGATATCGGAACGTGTATCCGCTTCCGCCCCTTTAACAACTTCGGGGGCCAGATACTCCGGGGCTCCCAGATAGCTGCCACTGATATCCTTCAGGTATGGACGGGTGAGCAAGGATTGTTTTTCGGTATGCACGCCTTTCAGGCCTAGCATCTGTGCCAGCCCCACTCGCATCATCGCCGGTGGATTCCTGCTACCCCTCAGGATAATATTTGCTGGATTGAGAAATTGATGAATGACTTTTTGGCTATGCAAATAGGAGAGTCCATGGGCCAGCGGAGCCAGTATGGAATAGACCTGTTCGAGTTCCCAGGGTTGTTGCTCGCTACTGAGGCGCTCTGCCAATGTTTCTCCTGTCTGCGGTGGCAAAATAAGATATGGCAAACCACCCTCCTCTCCATACCCATAGAGCGGAGATAGCGAAGGATGGCGTAGTCGCATCAAACGCCTGGCAAGTGTCGTAAAGCGTTCATCAAAACGAGCTTTTTCCTGTTCCGTTAACGTCTGGACCGCAGGTAACAATAAGATGAATACTTCTGACGGTAGCCAGAGCTCTTCGGTACGTGCGCGATACAGCAGAGTAACCGTTCCATCTTCCAACAGTTCTTCCAGGCAGTATCCACGGATCATCCGTCCTTTATAGGGATTAACAGTAGACCCTACCAATGACACCAATAATACCGGTCCTTTCTCCTGTGTTCTATGCTTCCCTCTCGCCGCCTGCGGCGGCAAAGAAAAGAAGAAAAAAGGGTATTTGGGGACACCCCAAACCCCGGCAAAGGGCTGGCCGCCCTTTGCAATCCCGCTTGAAAAGCCTTACGTTCGCGCCTATGGAGGACATCCCCATAAGTGTGAACTTAAGCGGGATTGTTAAGGGTGCAACCCTTAACCTGGGGTCCGGGGCTGAGCCCCGGCCTCTTATCTCCTTCTCGCCGCCGCAGGCGGAGAGCTCTTTGCAATCCCGCTTAAGTTTGTGCGGGAGCGGGATTGTTAAGGGTTGCACCCTTAACCTGGGGCTCGGGGCTGAGCCCCGGTCTCTTACCTCCCTCTCGCCGCCGCAGGCGGAGAGCTCTTTGCAATCCTGCTGAAAACATAGACAGGCTGCTATTTCCAGGCATTCAAGATTAGTATGCGGGCCATCAAAAGCCCTGCCAAGGGGAAGAGAGGGACAAAATTTTGTATCTTCGAGAAAATGATACAAAAAATGATACATACTTGATACCTTTTATTTCCCAAAATCTTGTATGTTTCTTAGGAGAAACAATAATCTGTTTCGTAGTTAATTGTATATCGTACTTGAATGTGTTTATCGCTTGAAGAAATCTTTTTGATTTCTGTGTCTTTCGTACATTTCGGAAGGAGAAACACTATCAATGACTATCTTGCTTGATCACTACGAAGCTCCTATCCTCATCAAAAATATTCAATGGTGCAATGAACGTCATAAGATAATCATCAAAAATACGACTATTGAGTTAACAAAGACAGAATATCGTCTGCTCTTCCCACTTCGTTATGGTGTCCCTGTTACCTATACCGATCTCGCCTTTAGTGTCTATGGCTGCCATGTCGATGATAAGGTGCGTACCATGATGGATAAGCACATCGATCGCATTCGTGGCAAGCTACGCGGTACCGGGATCTACGTGTATTGTGTGCTCGGTTACGGGTATTTACTTCTGCCTGAAGTCGTGCAAGAAGAATTTTGATATTTATTTATCTGGGTACATACCTGTGCATATGCTAGCCCTGGTTGAGTACTTACTTTGAGAATAAGGGCTTGCTGAGGGCATTCAGTATAGTGGCTACTCCTTGTTGTATACCTTGAATCGTGATCCTGGGCAGACTGAAGTGAAATGGGAGCAGTGTTTTTGTCTGGATATAGAACAAGGTGATCATAAAGATAAACATTAATACAATGGCTGGTAACAGGATATTGGGAGCGGCGGTACTGACAACGCTATGGGTTGTGTGATCATAGCCTTTGCGCGCTATTAAGATACCCTTGCGCTTTCTTCCCCAGAATGAGACCAGATCACCCTGCTCAATATCAGCTCCACGCATATTGCCGCGCACAATGACGTCGCGGGTCCTGCCGGACTCGGTGCGGACGCGTACTCTATTCACCATGATGCGATCAGTTTCTTTGTTGGTCTGGATATTGGGTAAGACCCAGATAAGTTCAGCTAGAAGCGAGAAGATCACTGCCATGATGCCAGGATAGTCATTGGGCATTTCCCGGCTCTCCATATGGATGACGTTTCCGTGGACCTTCGGCTTCGTCAGGGCGAACAAAAAAGGTAATTTTCCTGCTTCTGCGGCCTGGGAGGCAGTCTCAACCGTGTTATTGGCGATGGAGGCAGCGCTGGCGAAATCAGGAATTTGATAGATCTCAAGCGCACTGGCAGGTACGCGTGTCGCGTACGGTGAATCCTCTTCATCCCGATTGTGCATCGCCCGGGTTGTGAGTGAGCGGGAGGAAGGACGCAGTGCTGGAACATTGCTTACAGTGGAGCTTTTTTGTAACTGCACTGGAGCCTTTTTTGCAGGTGCATTGCGAGGGATTTGCACCGGAGCCTTTTGAGCAGGTGCGTTACGCTGTTGTTGCTGCTGCTGTACTGGTACTTTTCGCGGTTGAGGTTTTAGTGCAGCCTGAGCCAGAGGTGGTATGATTTCCTCATCTGGAAAAGCCGGTACTACCTGCTCGTTAGTTGGTTGAGCACGATAAGACCGTGCTAGAGGGATAAGTTTAGCATCGCAATTGGCGCATATCCTCGCGGCTTGTGAATTACGATGTCCACATTCCGAACATTTAATCTGTGCCATAGAAACTTGCTTCCCTTCACTTGTTCAGTTAGAGGTATATTTTTTAGATAATACCATCAATTTGCTTTTTTATCCATTTACTTTTTTAGCAGCTTCTTCGACAAACTTTTGGCGCAATGACGTAATGCCATTGACTGCCCTGTCATTGCCGCCCGTGAAGATATCTATCACGCGTTCCTTAATACTGGTTCTTTCTTGCACAAAATTTTGTAATCTTGTATCAATACTATTATTAAGGTTCAATTTAGTAATTTGCTCGTCAATCACTGTCTGAATAGCATAAAGTTCTTTCTGGGCATCGTCTTGCATGGCTGAAACTTTCGCAAATTTGTCCAGCCGACCGCCAATCATTTCATCTATTTGTCCTTGAAGTATTTTACATTGGTCCCATACAATTTTACGCATAGTTTCCAAATCGTCAATAGTGCTTCCTGCGGCCCACGCGTTTCGCTCAGTGCTTATCGCGTTACTTGTACGTTCCTGCAATGCTTCTGTTATTCTTTGATCGAGCTGTTTATAAACACGATGTTCCTCTGCATCCTGGCTGAGAATCACATCGTGGAGCCTGATATTAGTATTTATAGCTGACTGTGTTTTTTCTCCTCTGACTAATCCTGGCAATCCTTCTATAACCTTTGTTGCGCGGGCTTTTTTTTGCTCTTCTGTGTCTTGAATGGTATAGATATCTGTTTCCGGTTGCATATTCTTCCATCCTCGGAAGGCAGCGCGAAAGGACTCACTGCGATATTTCTGTGTTTGGACGCTCTCGACAGCCGCTGTAAGGAGTTGATTCCTCACTTCTGGAGGGGTACGTGTATCCTTTTGGATTTTGAGCTTAAAATTCCATTTTGACGGTGATGCTACTATTGATGGGAACGCGGTTTTTTCAGTCGCTGACTGAATATACTCTTGTGGACGGCGCCAGAGTTCACCATGCGAGGGGCCTGCTTCTCTTGCCGATTGATCCAGGAAGCGCCTGACTTCTGGCAGTTCTTCTTCATGGTTGATGGTTTGGCTCACCTGGTCTTTGAGATCGAGGAGCGTTTTTCTGGCTTCATTCGTATCAAGATCCATCAAACCGACAAAAAAAGATTTCGGCTCAAGCGATTGCATTTCTCGCGTTGAAGTGCTCATTTCTGAATAGTTTTTCATTAAATCCTCTTTTCCTTCCTCTCTTCTAGCAGACTGTAACGGTTCTTACGCTTACTTAGCGTGTGGGTGTTGTATAAGGTGTAAAAACCCCTTTCACTATATTAGCGCCAACACCACCACTAAAACCTGCGGGAATATTTTCAATGCCACGGCCAGTTAGATGTACCATTTTGCTCAGAAGAGAGTTACGGGCATCGGCTACCTGTCCTAACGTTGCTAGATATGCTTCAGTTGCACCCATGATATTAATCAGTCCATTGATTTTATACATAGTGAGAATGGCGTTTTTCGCGGGCCCATAGATATTTTTGTAGAGCGCCTTTTGGTAGTTTTGGAAATCATGGATAAGCATAGGATCATTGAGTTCTCTGAAATATCCTTTGCGTGCGTAATTAATATTGGTTTCTATTTGTTTTATGGTTTCAACGCGTCTCATAAGATCCTCATGCGCTTCCGGTACTTCAGCTCGAATGGCGCTGGTCAAAGCTATTTGTGCGTCGTCCCTTTGTTGTTTTTGCTGTCTTATGATTTCAAGATTTTTTTGAGCATTTGTCATATGTTCAATAACTTTTGCTTCAGCGGTTGCAATTTCTTTCAGCTTATTTTTGTTCGTATCACTGGTGAGCTGGAGAAGCACTATTTTGATGGCCTCTGGCAAGGTCTGGTTTCTTCTCTCTCCATTGACGATGGTTGCAAGTTCACTTTCCAGGGTAGACCTCACATCACGGGTACGCCATTCATAAAATTTGCGGGCAACCCATGGCGATCCATGTACGAGCTTGTTTTGCTTTTCCCGTAAGTCGTTCTCCTTTGCTCCTAGCGTTGTTTCGGCACCTTTGATTTGCAGAGCAAGTTTTTGGAGGATGTTCATCCTCTCTATCGCTGCCTGCTCTGCCAGGGGAACATTTGGTCTCTGCTCTGCCACATATTTCTGATGCAGGGCTGTAAACTCTGTATGCTCCTGGATTGTGAGCTGTTGCAGTTGTTCAAAGTGCGTAAGCTTTTGGGTATCCGCATAGGTCATGCTACTGAGTTTGTTTAATGCTTCTAACTGCTCAGGAATGGTAATATGGTTGTCATAGATTTCCTGGAGTCGGGTACGCTCGGCTGGAGAAAGATCGCTGGTATTCCAAAAGGTCTTCGATAGTGTGCTCACCTCGCCCGCTTGCGGACTTTTCTGTGGAATGATTTTATGCAGAGTTTCGAGTTGATCAAGAATGAGTACATTTCGTTCATGCAGTTCATCTAATTCAGCGATGTTGCCATTGAGCTCAAACTCAGCTTTACATGCCTCTAATGCCAGGCTATCAGTGATCAGGAGACGGTGTTGTTTACTTTCGAGTGCCTCAAGCTGTTTTTTGGGTATGGCGAAATGGTCATAGAGATTTTGTAGCTGCATGCGCTGTGGGTCGTTGATATCGCCCAGCCTATTGGCTTCATCTGCAATATATGCATCCCTCAATGCTTCAACTTCCTGCCGATTATCTGCTGGGAGATGTCCAATCTCGCTGAGCTCCTGAAGCATGTTGCGTTGTGTTATTTCATGATCATAGTAGAGATCAAGGGAATCCCGATCATTTTGATCGAACTGTAAATATTCTTTGCGCTCAAGTGTATTTTTGAATCTCTGGCGGTCGCCCTCGATGATCGCCGGATTTTGACTTAATTCATGAAGTTTAGCTATCGTGCCCGAGTAATTATTGGTGAGTTCTTGTAGACGCGCTCGATCAGCCATGTCAAGCTGTTGATTATTTTCAAAGTTATTGGTGATTCTATCTAGTTGCTGGTGTTGAGTGGTTGGGAGCGCATCTAGCTGGCGCAGATCTGTAAGCCAACGGGGATGTTCAACATACTGCTGATGGAGCGTCTCTAATTGATTGTGATTGATGTGATCCAGACGTCCATCAGTCGTATAGCGTGTATGTAATGTGTTGGCTAGCGTGCGTTGAGCAGGAGTAAGTTGCCCATTGATTGGGTCGTTGCGCAATGCTGCGATTTTATCAGGCGTCATGATACAGCGGTCATATACTTCCAGAAACGCTACTCTTCTCGTATCAACCTCTGCCCTGGTTATCTTTTCGGTGTTGACATTCTGATAATACGTTTCCAGAGCGCGTGCGGTCGCCTTGTCGTCACGCGGAACATCGGGACGTGAGATGAGGTCTTTAATTTTCTGGATATCGTCATAAACAGTTTCTTTGAGCTGGCGATTGTCGCGTATCTCGCCTTTGATGGTCCTGATCTCGCCTTTGAGGTGGGTTGCAAGTTGCTCATAGCGCCAGCCCCAGGCATGTCTTTCCAGAAAAGGGCTTTTCTTTTTTTCTATTTTTTCCGTAATCGTCTGTAGACCATACGCCATGATTTCTTTTTGCTGCTCCAGCAATGCCTGCTCAGGCGTAACATGTACTACTTCCGAAGCTGTGTTGCCAAATTCTTTTATTGCCATAAATACCTCATTATTGCCGCGCGCACAGTGTCGGCGTGCATAAATGGGTTCCTCCCTATTCAAGCTTGCTGCTATCGATCTGTCCCGCGCTGTGCAAGCTATTTCCATTGTCTCCGTATCTGCTGCCAGGACGAGAGTGCTCCTGTGAAAAAGTGTAGGAGAATGCAGATAGAAAAACTAGTCGGAAAGAGGGAAAAATGGGAGTATTTTGCCTGTTAAGCAGCATCTTTTACTAAGATTTAACAATGTTAATTTAGCATTAAATTGACCCTAATTCCGACTTATTTTTGTCACATTTATCAGGTATGATATTTATATTGGGGTAGTGTTCTTATCAGGATGGTTATTTATATCTGTGCTATTTCCGTTTATGCTCTTTATGTTTATATGCACTCATTAAGATATAGATAATATAGCCAATCAACCGAAGCTTTTCGATTGAATATGATGCCTCTACGTTGATAGTTGCTCTTTCCTGATGAATTATGCACAATGCGTGTTGCCCGCAGATAGCCCCTATGTGCTTTCCTACCCTTTTTACCCATTTGCTGTACGAGGCAGTACTAGCAGGAGATAAAGACATGTCAAGCAGCAAGATTGAAGTATCGGAGATGATTCGGGGAAGTGATACAAATTTATCCCGTGCGTCTGTAGACGATCGTTCATCCATTGTTGAACTAGTTTCAATAGATGGCAGTGAGAAAGAAGCTGATAGAGAAAAAGACAAAGTAACGAATGACAAAGATTCAATGCGGCCTAATGACACTGCTAGAAATGCTACTGACCTTCAACGGACTGTCTTCCAATGGCTCGACACTGTAAAAGATGGGAGCGATGAATTCGTCGCAGATCTGAAAGAGCCAACCCCGATTGCTACGAGTAGTAGATGGCCCTCTTTTAAAAACATTTTCGAAGCTCCTCTAAATTTTAATGAAGATCAAACTCATGTCAATAAATCGGTTGTGCCTGCCTCAAATGAATCGGTCGAGGTTCGACTCAAATGAATCGGTTGTGCCTGCCTCAAATGAAACGGTCGAGTTCGACTCAAATGAATCGGTTGCTCCTGCCTCAAATGAAACCAACTCTAGTCACGGTGAGCAGGTGAATAATGATAATACTGAGGAACGTCCTGATCACATAGTGATAGAGATGCCGAATGATGAATTAGAGGGACCAGACCGGGACGATATTTTAATAGATGTTGCAGAGGCTCAAATCATGAATTGACACAGGTCCTGAATGAGGTAGGGGGCAAATTTGGTAGTCTTGGTGAATTAGATGTGAACGATAGCAATGCATTGCCGGTGGAGCACAAACTTACACTGGAATTGAGAAAGATTCAACGTTTAAAGGCTAAATTAGAGGCGAAAACTAGTGATTATTTGGATAAGGCAAGTGCTGTTCAAGTTCAAGTCTTTCGAGCTATGAATAGCGATCAACTCGCCTTTGATACCCATCTGGCCAGCCTTGATCTTGAGCAGTTTGTAGCGCAAGCCACGCGAACCGGCGAAGCTATTGGCACTCCGCTCAATGTGATCTCCAAAGCCCTTACTAAGGCAGCCGTTGATTTATTAACTACCTGGCCGTCAGCATTGGGTAACAAAAAGTTAATCGAACTGTTCCCAACTATAACAAATCATATTACAGTAACTGTTTAGCCGTATCCAGTAGCTGCCACGGACCCGTACGATCACCGTGATCCGTGCCAGGCCCGACTTTGTGATGCGAAGCCTTCATACGTGCCTCCAGCGCGTCTTCGGTGCCAGGTTTGCTCGTACGACTCTCTCCCCCCAACGCTCTGGAATGTCCACTGGCCCCGCTGTTGGGGTACGGATGAGCCTACGAGGGCAATGGTGGTACGAGGAACGGGAAAGCGCACCTCGGTTGCGACCTCGGCACGCACCTACAGTATTCGTCGAGATTCCTTTTAAGAGGCACCGAAGAAATAGGATTTGAGATTGTTCGCGAGATGGGCATGCTCAAAATCGTTAAAGCCTGAGCGAACCAGGACATGGACGGCGCTACAATAGCTGATCGCCATAGTATCTTTATCGGGTTCCGTGCCTGGATCATCTCCCAGCCAGCTTTGTGCAATGGCAATTGACATCTGTGATGCGCTTGAGAAGCGTTCCTCATCACCCTTTTGTCCCTTTGTCAGTTCGGCATGAATCCATTCGCGGTTCTGCTGGGTGAGTAAGAGCTGGACATCGGATCGGAAATTGCATTTGGCGGGACAATTGATGCAACCGACAAAGGGTCCCTGGCGCCGTTTTGTCAATGCTAAGAACTGTTCGGCGAAGGTGGAGAGTACCTGACTGGCCTCCTCCATTTCCTTGTTGAATTGTGTTTCCAGCGTTTCTAACTCTTCAGGCGTGGTGATATTAGCGGCGGCAGAGGTCATTGTATACATATGGAAGAAGTTGAGCATGCCACGTGTGAGCAGGACGCGGAGTTCTTCAACTTGCTCATAGGTCCAGCCATTGCGTGCGCCGCGTTTATGCAGTAATTCCGCGCTACCTCTAACCAGGATCATACGCAGAGTGGCATCATGCTCGCCCGGAGAAAAATGTGGCATCAGATTTTCCAGGAACTCTGAAAAATGTGACAATGTATCGAAGATGTTAGCTGGTTTTGCAATCAGCCGTAACAGCATATGGGACCAGAGTTGTTTGTTCTTGGCGGAGTCCAGTATTTTGGTTGTAGCCTGGAAGATAGCGGGATCGGGTCCGCCTGAGAGGGCGAGTGGAATCTCGTATTGGTCGATATCCAGGATACTTTGAAATGGTCTGACGGAGGCATAGACGCTACTCTTTTTGCGCAACTGCGCTTCAGGCAGAGGAGAGATCTTGCGTTTATAGTTCTCAAGGCGTAGCAGATAGGCGTGGTCGGCACCTTCTGCATAGACGGCGGCCATACCTGGTAGCAGTGTCCCCAGATGCATCTGCTGATCCTCGGTCAGATTCATCGTCTGTCCAATGCTCTCGCGATCATCTTTCGCGATCAAACGATGGCAGATCTTCAAGTTGGTGTTTTTAAGCACATCGGGTGCTAACTTACTGGGGATCTGTTCCGCGACCAGTACGCCCTGTCCATAGGCGCGAACCTCAGAGAGCATATTCGTAAAGACTTCGATGGCCTGCGCACGGGGATTTGAAGAGTCAGCTGCGACATCGACTGAGGTGTTTTTGAGCAGGCGATGAGCCTCTTCAAAGACGATCATATGTTGCAGTCCCTGTGGTAACTTCCCGCTCTGGAACTGCAAGCGGCGATATTCATACAGGCGTGCCAGGAAGAGTCCCATAATAAAGGTCTTCTCGTCGTCGTTACCGATACTCTCCAATTCCAGAATCGTTGGTACCGAAAGCAGATCATGCATGGGAATGCCGCGAGGTGTATCCAGCATCAATCCTTTGGAACCGATACGCAGCGAACCAATGCGGGACTTCAAGGCCGCCTTCACATTGGATTCCACCTCTTTATCATAGCCCAGGCGTGTCGTAACCTCTTCGACCTTATTATAGAGATCTGAGAGGGTGGGGAAGATCGGATGGTGATGACGTTGCGACCAATCTACCAATCGTCTATTGATACCATTTGTGAGATCCCAGCCTTTATCCTCATAGACCTCATGTAATGCTTCTTCCAACACCTGTGGCATCGGAGCGTAGAGGGGGAAGGCCGCATTGAAGACAGCTTTCAGGAAGTCGATATGGGTCAAAACGGGTGCGTTGCCCGGTTCATCCTCCATCTCAAACTCAAAAGGATTCAGCCTGAAAGGCGCGATAGTTTCGTTGCCCAGGGTATAGACATGCAGCGGTTTGGGTGCAATCGCTGAGTGCAAGGAGCGGTATTCCGTTTTTGCTGGCTCAATCACCAGAAATGGCCGATCCTCCTGCACCACTCGATCAATCAGATTCATCACCGTCGTCGTCTTACCACTACCAGTGACGCCAATTACGACGGCGTGCTTGGCGAGAGCATCCAGCGAGATATCAAAGGTTTCGGTCGTATTTTTGCCATTGTGCTGGATGGCTCCCAATGGAAGAGCATGGGGATCAGTGGTATGGAAGTCAACGTCGAAGCGCACATAGTCGCTCAGCGCATAGCCGGGTGTCTCTTCGCGTGGTAGCTGAACCAGCGTACTCAATTCCTGCGAAGTCAGGAAGGTTTGAAAGGCATCCAGTGCATGACCGCGCGGCTCACATAAGGCGACCCGTACCGGCTCTGGACGTGAATCAGCGCCCGCCAGCGTGCCGATTAACAGCGAACCCAGGCGTTGCACATTGTCGCTTGTATCGGCCCCAAAATACGTCTTGACGATCCATTGACCAGCCGCCATCGCCTGATCCAGACGCTCCAGTTCGCGTTGCAGGGATTGAATTAAATATTGCGCACGATAATTGATCGTCTCACCGCTGAAGGATTGGGATGAGCCGCCAGATTGACTGGTCGTCGTCTGCTGGTTATCGGAGCGCGAGGAGGACCACTGACGGCGTGAGCGATTGGTGACCTGGGTGAGCAGATCGATGGTCTTCATACGCTCTTCAACCACTTTGCTGCGTGGTCGTGGATGCGCCTGCACGATATAGCACCACTGGGTACCATACATACCGCGTACAATGCGTTCAAGCTTGGTAGGTGTTTGTCCCGTTGGCGTTGAGGGACGGGGAGGTTGTCCTGGTTGATTGTTGGATTGGGCATATTGGGCATAGCCCTTCTGGCTGGGAATGCCTGTGATGACGCCTTTCATCACGCTATGGGGGCGCAACTGCTGATTTAACACCTGGGTATCGATGGGCGTGAGTTTGATACCTGGGAAAATTGCTTCCAGAATCGTTTCTGTAGACTCGGCACTTCCCAATGAAATATAGACCGAGAGTTTGCTCGACATGCCCTGTAGTACTAATGTCAGATCGGCCTGATGCTGATTATGGACTCCGATCACAAGGTCACTCATATATTGACCAAAATCAGCTTGATTGTCGCGCTGCCAGAAATTCGCCAGACCTTCGATATGAAAGAAAGCCTGTTCCTCATCCTCAAACAGATCATCTGTATCATAGGCTTCGGGAATCGCGCCTTCCAGATGGAAACGTTCGAGTCTGCTAATCATCTTGCCCAGCACATTGAGTAATTCAACATCCATCGAGGGGACCATACGTGCTCCTTCATCCAGCCTTATGATATATCGTATAGGGGAACGGTGTGTACATAGAAATAATAGTGACTATTCGCTTTAGAGTACTATAGCTAAGCTTTATTTGCTAGTCGGAAATAGGGAAAGTTTGCCAATTGAGCCGCAGCGAGACAAATATTCCCTACTTCTGACTAGTATTTAACCAGCGTTCCCTTTATACTTCTTGTTATATATATTTAAATAGTACCATTGTTTTTATACATGCATAGTCTACATAAAGAATAGTATAGTAAAAATTAGCAGTACTCTTTTCAAAGTGCGCTCAATGATCAGCTAAAAAGGAGGTAACCATGGCTTTTATACCGGCCCTCATAGAGGGAATTGTTGGTGCGGTGGAAGCAGCCACTACAGCAATTCCAGAGATAATCGCTCCTATAGCTGAAATTGGAATAGAAGCAGGCGCGGAGGCTGGAGCGGAGGTAGGTGCAGAGATAGGCGCGGAAATAGCGACCGAGTTAGGGTTAGAAGCAGGCGAGAGTGCTGCTGCCAACGGTACCAGATTTGGTGTTGAAGCGGGGGAACGATTAGCGGGAGAGGGCGGGGAAGGCATCTCACGCGAGATACCTGAATTTTTACGCTCAGCCTTTAGGCTGGGCTCCAGGATCGAGAGTAAAGTTGATTTCTCCTTTTCCAGATTAGGGCAATTTGGGGAAGAGGGAATTGAGGAAGAATCCTCTTTGACTGAGACGGCAGGCGAAAAGGGGATTGCAGAAGAACTGCCAACCTACGAACAAGCATTTGGAAAAGGGCAACCCCCATCTTATTTTGATACAATCATGAAGCCCCCCGAGTATGAGAGCCTCAATGTCCTTGACGAAGGATCCTCTTTGACTGAGACGGCAGGCGAAACCGCTCCAGAAAAATTATCTTTTGAAATCCCCAGAGGATTGGTCAATAATACACGCTTTGTTAATATTGCTCAAACTGAAATACGTCTTGACGCTAGCGTGTTCCGTAATGCTTTCTCAGACCTCAAGTTTACTGGTAACGCCGCAAAGGAGGGCGAACAGTCAATAAACTATTTTGCGCGCTTCATGAATTTTGCTAACAAGGGCGGCGATCTCAAAGGTGCTGGTAATGAAATGTTCCAGGTCCTGGAAAAAGGCATCAGTGAAGAGGTAGCGCCAATAAGTGAAGAGGCGTCGACCTTTAGTGAAGAGGTAGCGCCAATAAGCGAAGAGGCGTCGACCTTTAGTGAAGAGGTAGCGCCAATAAGTGAAGAGGCGTCGACCTTTAGTGAAGAGGTAGCGCCAATAAGTGAAGAGGCGTCGACCTTTAGTGAAGAGGTAGCGCCAATAAGCGAAGAGGCGTCGACCTTTAGTGAAGAGGTAGCGCCAATAAGCGAAGAGGTATCACCAATAAGCGAAGAGGCGTCGATCTCAAGTAGGGAATCGATCAGTGATAGCGAATCGACCTTCAGCAGGGCATCGTCTGATAGCGAATCGATCTTCAGTAGGGCATCGTCTGATAGCGAATCGACCTTCAGTAGGGAATCGATCAGTGATAGCGAATCGATCTTCAGTAGGGCATCGTCTGATAGCGAGTCGATCTTCAGTAGGGCATCGTCTGATAGCGAATCTAGAGCAAGTTCTGAGGGAGAGCAAACCACTGATGGAGAGCAAACCCCTGAGTCTAAGTGGAAGACGTTTATGAAGAACGGATTCAATATATTTATGGCTGTTTTCGGTATTGCTCAAATTCCTATAATGACTTATCAAATGGTCGATAGCCAGAAAAAATATAATGAGCAGACAAAGCAACATGATGAAGATGTGCTCAGGCAGGCAGTAGAGTCGAATGAGCAACTATTTGCGCAGGGAATCATGGAAGTAATGCAAAATAGCAGTAGAAACTAGCTATACTGCGTATTTTACATCAAGCTTATGCCTGCTGGTCGTGAAGAGAATTTGTCCCTCTTTCTCTCTCGTTATTCAGCGCGTTTTTCTCTACTATACAGAGGAACTCTCTGTGTTATTACTGTGTTCGCAATATATATATGATGATATCTGATATATGCATGATAAATTTGGGGATATGATTTTGGATATCTGGAGCCGTAGGCGATGAAGGAATTACTACATCGCTACTATCTCAGGGCTATTGATAAGGTTTCGCTCTATGTAACCCCGGCTGCGAAAAAAGATGTCTGGCGTGCCAGGCTTGAGCAAGCTATGGATACAGCTCTGATACGTTTGCGGCAAGGTCCAGAGGCGGCGCAAAAGCCACGGCTCGTCGTGCGCATTTTTGTGTTACTCATGTGTGGCCTGCTTGGCTTTTATTTGCTCCTTACCACCCATCAATTCTCCAGCTTTTCTAGCACAAAGACGGGCACTGTGACGGCTATAGCAGCGCTTGCTACTCCCACTCACAAAGCGAGCACAGCAGCTTCCACCTCTCCTTCCTATCGACCAGGTAAAGGTGGGGTTGAGCAGGCAACAACGATAAAATCAGCTCAACAAGCTCAAAAAGCGTATGCGGATGTTACCTGTGATATCAATAAAACTCCCAATGACTATGCTCTCGGCAGCCCTGGCAATACGCTTGGTGGCTGTCACATCAAAACGGATCAGTATGATTGTAATTATAGTCCGATTATGGATGCACAAATAGCAACCGCTCCACCGGGAACTCCTCCAACTTATAAGTTTGATTGTACTTTTAACGGCAAGCTGTATGACTGCCCTTTTTCTAATTTCAGTATCATTATTGGTAATATTACTTGTAACTATAGCGGCGGCGAGCACTGTACTATTGCTGAGTGTCCGCTGGTCGGGCAGACGTGTGCGACGGTAGACAATGCCAATCCGGTGACTGGTTTGCCTCAACCCACACCTCCTGCTTCCTCAACGAATGGTACGACTGCCGCGCCAGACAATAAGCTGTGTGCGGTGCCGGTTCCCATCGATTGTACGACTATTGCCGTGGGCGCGACCGATGTTCTGCAAGGTAATACTGGCTTGCTCACCTCTACGCCTGCGGCTGCTACCTATCAATCCGCTGCCGTTACAAACTCCTGGACCACGATGCTGTCCATTGTGGGGGCGCTACTGGCATTTATGCTGGTGCTGGCTGGCTATCAAGTATTGCTGGGACCCTACAGTGCCCGCTACGTGACCTCTTCAGAGGCGCTTGGTCGCGTGATTATGATCCTGGTTGCTGCCGTCGCCAGTCTGTGGATGACTGGACTCCTGATCGAGGTCATGAATGGGCTGAGCACGTTTTTCAAAGGATTTATCTTTGGAACAGGAACGCCAATTGGCGTGCCTTCGGCCCGCTGGGGTTGTAATGTCAAGCAGCTCTTTGGCAACATCTACAATCTCTCGATTTACAACTTGCAGGTTACTAATCAACAAATTACGGCGGATCAGCATTCCAAACTGGTCTTCATGGATATGGCTGGCCTGATTAATCATATCAGCGACTATATCCTGACTATCCTGACCGTTGTGCTGGCGCTGCAACTGATGATCCGGTTGATCTTTCTCAATGGCTATATCATTATGACCCCTCTGATGTTCTTTTGTGGGGCCTTACCTGGTAATGTGGGATCAGGGATTATGCGGGCCTGGATCAAAGAGTTTCTGGCTCTGATAGCGGTTCAGTTCTTCCAACTGTTTGCGACCGGGATACTGGCATTTCTGTTTGAGGCGGCGCAGCCAGCGCTTGGGTCGAGTACCTATCCAGGACAACTCTTTGCTAAAATCGCGCCAATCCTGTGTATGATTGTCATATTGGGCGTACCCAGACTCTTGAATTCGTCTGCGACGAACTTGCTGTCCACCATGAGTTCATCTATGTCGGGGGCGATGACTGGCATTATCCTGATTGTACGCGGGCTCTAGCATTTTGTCCCTCTTTTCTACTCGCCTTTAGGGATATCTTTCTCTACTATAACAAGAGCTATCATGATCAGGCTGATGGTGACTTGAAAAATACATATACAGACTTTAGCATTATATTTTGAACTATGGAACAGTATTTTTAACTGCCGCGCTATTTTATATATGGGGTTGATGAGCTTGAATATTAGGAATCATGGACGATGAAGGAGACCTTGCGCCACCTTTATCGGCGGGCAAATGATAAAGCAAAATTATATATCGTGCCAGCCACTATTGGCGATACATGGCAGGCTGTGTTCGAGCGGGTCGCAGATAAAGCCACTCAGCGTCTACAACGTGGCAGCGCGCCAGCTCCAAAGCGCGGCTTTCTCTATCGTTTTGGTGTCACACTGCTCTGTTTCCTGCTCGGCCTGTATCTATTGATCAGCACCCATCCTATCTCTTTTAATGGCAACTCTACTGTTGCTAGCGCTGTCGCAACCCCTGCAGCCACTAGCAGTATCGCAAAGATTACCGCCTCGACCGGCTCTTTGTATGCACCCGGTAAAGGTGGTGTGGCACAGACCCAGAATACCCATACTACTACTCAGACCAATCAGCTAGCGGCGACCGGTGTAACCTGTGATCCGACCAATCCGATGTCTTATTATCAGGCCGGTTGTGATTTTTCAGACAGTAACTATCAATGCACCTATAATGCAGCCCCCGATACGGGCGGATCAGATAAGGCTGGAAGTCATCCAGCATCTGCCAATGATTATGCGTCATTCCATTGCACAGCCAATGGCAATACCTATAGCTGCAGAATTGCGGATTACACCGTTCCGATTTATAACCTGACCTGTAGTTATGGCTTTGCTTCAACTTGTCGATTGGCGGACTGTGTACTGAAAGGTATTACCTGTTACAATGCAGATCCGAAAAATCCGATTACGGGCTTACCGGAGCCTGCTCCCACCACCACTACTACTACTACCAATACTCTGCAAGAAGTGTGTCCTGTGCAGGTGAATCAGGATTGTTCTATCGTGCAATCAACTGGCAGCGATGTGCTAACGGGCGCGCATGGATTGTTGGGAGAGACGCCTGCCGCATCAACTTTCCAGGCACCTGCGGTGGCGAATGCCTGGCAGTCTATGTTGACAATTGTGGGTGCATTGTTTACCTTCGCCCTGGTAGTAGCCGGGTATCAGGTGTTGTTGGGACCTTTTAGCTCACGTTATGTCAATCTATCAGAGGCTGCGGGACGTGTGATTATTGCCGGAATCGCAGCTGTTGCCAGCTTATATGTCATCGGGCTGCTAATCGCGCTTACCAATGGTTTGAGTGTGTTTGTTGAAGGATTGCAATTTGGCGGAGGTAATGGGGGGAGTGTGATTGCCTCTATCTTACAATTTTTCGGTATTCAAACGGTGAGAGTAGGAACTCCTTCGGGGCAGTGGGGATGCAATGTGCAACAGTTCCTGGGAAATATTTTTAATCTCTCAATCTATAATCTGCAAGCAGCGAATAAGCAAATCACGGCTGATCAGCAGTCAGTCCTGGTATATGGAGACATCTCTACCATTGTGAATCATCTGACCGACTATATTATGACTCTATTAACGGTAGTACTGGCAATTCAGCTGATGATCCGTCTGGTCTTTCTCAATGGTTATATTATTATCAGCCCTCTGATGATTTTCTGCAATGCGTTACCGGGTGATACTGGTGCTAGCTTGATGCGACACTGGCTCAAAGATTTTCTGGCGCTCTTATTTGTACAGGTCTTGCAACTCTTCGCCGTGGTAGCGCTGGGAATGTTCTTTGCCGCGGCACAAACTGCTTTCGGCAATGATCCCTGGTCTCAGGCTATGATTGGCAAGATGGCACCCGTAGTTGGCTTGATGATTGTCTTGCGTGTGCCTAAATTGTTGAATTCTACCGCGACGTCAGTACTCTCATCGATCAGTTCTTCAATCACTGGCTCGGTCAGCGGTATTATCTTGATTGTGCGAGGTCTCTAGATGAAAGAGCGATTGCAGCACTGGCATGCCCTATGGACCGAGAAATCCTCTTCCTATCTTGATCCTCTTTTTGGAACAGAACAGCCTGAAGCAGGGCACAGGCGGCCTCACTTAAGACATATGGTGAGAAATGCTATCAAGGATTGGCAACAGGCTTCAGAGCCAGCTCCGAAGAAAAGTATCTGGTCTCGTCTGCTTGTCACGCTGGCTTGCTTTGCGATTGGTTTTTTGCTCTTACTCAATACTCATCCTGTTGCCTGGCAGGCAAGCTCTACCACGAGTGCAAACACACGCGCAGCTTCAGCACAGGGGATAAAACTTCCGAGCTATCAACCAGGCAAGGGTGCGGTCAACGACACGAACACCTTGCAATGTAATCTCAATGAGCCCGCATCTTATTATTTCCCCAATAACACCAGTGATAGTACGAAGGAGGCTCCGAATAATCCCAATGGCGGTTGTGCGTTCTCCACAGCCAATTATAGCTGTTCGTATGATCCGCTGGGCTCGGCCAATGGGAATGGTGACACCTTCGCCTCCTGCACGATTAACGGTGTTTTTTATGAATGTCCGATAACAGATGATAATGCCGCGCTCAGTACCCTGACCTGCCGAGATGGCAATGGTCATACCTGTAACATTACAAACTGTCCTATCAACGGGCCATGCATCAATACAGGGAAGACAGATGCTATCACTGGATTGCCTATCGTCGCAACTCCAACGGTGACCAGTGGAACGGCTTCACCGGAGTCTACTGATACCTTGGATGTTTGTCCCTTACCTGTGAAGGAGGATTGCACGACCATTGCAGCGGGGGGAAATGATGTGATTGGAGGGACGACTGGCTTATTAAGCACGACACCCGATACCTCAACCTATAACTCTGCCCAGGTCACAACAGCATGGCAATCGGTCTTGCTGGTAGTGGGTGGATTGGTTGCTTTTGCCCTGACAATCGCTGGCTATCGAGTGATGCTAAGTCCTTTCAGCACACGCTATGCCACTTCTGCTGAGACCATTGGCCGGGTAGTGATTGCTGGTGTGGCTGCCATTGTGAGTCTGTTCTTCATTGGTGAGTTGATCAGTATCCTGAACGCGTTCAGTGCCGTTGTAAAGACGTTTACCTTTAACAATGGCCTCAGCGGTGATTTTTCTACCGCCTTTGCCTCATTTTCAGGCAATAGTTTATCGTCAGTGGGTGTCCCCTCATCGCGCTGGGGCTGTAATGTGCAGCAGTTCTTCGGCAATGTGTTCAACATGTCAGTCTATAATTTACAGGCCGCCCGGAAGGATATCAATGCTACCCAGCATGCATCGCTGATATTTACTGCTTCCGCCAATTTGATCAATCATATACCTGATTATCTACTGACCTTGATGACAATTTTGCTGGCAATCCAACTGATGTTGCGTCTGGTATTTGTCAATGGCTATATTGTGATCAGCCCATTAATTATCTTTTGTTCTGCGCTACCAGGCGCGTTGAGTAGCGGTATTTTGCGGCGCTGGCTCCATGATTTTCTGGCCCTGCTAGCAGTCCAGTTTATTCAGTTATTCGCGGCAGTAGTTATAATTTTATTATTTGATGGTGCCCAGGCTGCTTTTGGTACTTCATGGCCAGGCCAGCTTATTGCCCGTTTCCTGCCGATCATTAGCATGATGATCATTTTAAATATACCCAGACTGCTCAATTCGTCGGCAACGACCCTGCTGTCATCGATTACATCCTCAATATCGGGATCAATCACAGGCATTACCCTGATCATTCGTGGCCTTTGATATTTTGTCCCTCTTTCCTACTCGCTATTTGTACGAGAATTTCTTACTATAGTGGAAGCCGTAGCATCGGCAATCACGATGTCAGCGGCATACAGTACCTTACCTATGAATCATCAAAAAATATTTATTTTCTCTCTGTATTACATGTGCTGAGAATCGTTTTATACATGATGGATACCATTTTGCATGTCAGGAGCATAGGGAGATGAAAAAAAAGCTTCTCCGCTCTATTACAATTATGATGCGTGCCATGTATGCATGGCTCAAACATTTTGCCTCACACGAAAACAAGCCCAGGGGCTTTCTTTATCGTGCAGGTGCGACTGTGCTATGCTTTGTAATTGGATTGTTTTTTTTATCCCTGGCCCATCCCATCTCTCTGTTTGCCTCTTCCAACCATTCTCAAAAGATTGTCATGCACGCTGTGGCGAAAGGGAATTCTAGCTCTACCATTCACGCGTATGTGCCTGGTAAAGGTGGCGTTACCAGCGCGTCCATGAATGCAGCTGATCCGGTCACCATTTGTTATACGAATGGGAATGGAAATACTGGCAATACGAGTACCCCTGATCCAATTACGAACTTGCCGCAAATTAAGGCCACTGGCACTGCCACTGCCACAACCAACGAGAAGGACCAATTAAATGGACAGCAGGCACCGATTTGTGAAGTGCCCGTGGATGCCACCTGTACTAGCACTCTTGGGGCTGATGATGCATTGGTGGGAACCAATGGTTTGCTGAACTCAACACCGGCTGCATCTACCTATTCATCAGGTGAGATCGTCACGGCTGAAAAGTCTATGCTAGGCATTGCGCTGGCTCTGCTGGTGATTCCCTTCGCCCTGGCTGGTTATCAGATTATGCTGAGCCCTTTTAGTGCGCGCTATGCCAATGGCGTTGAGCTGGTTGGTCGTATTATTATTACCGCCGCTGCCGCCGCTGTTAGTTTATACTTTATTGGCCTGGCTATCGACTTCTTGAATGGACTGGGCGCAACCATTTCTACCATCTCGTTTGGTACCATCGATCCCCAGGTGATTGCAATTCTGGCGAAATTTTTCCCATTTCTCGCAGGCCTGTCTAATGTTCATCGGACGGTTGCGATTGGTATGCCATCAGGAGCCTGGCAATGCAATGTACACCAATTTTTGGGGAATATCTTCAATCTCTCGGTCTATAACTTAGAGGCGGCAAATCAGCAAATCGATTCCGCCTCACAAGCTCAAAAGATATATGTTGCTACCGCGCACCTGATCAGCAACTTGCCCAACTATATCCTGACATTGTTGACGATTGTACTGGCAATTCAACTGACAGTGCGACTGGTATTTGTCAATGCCTACATCATTATCAGTCCTTTGATGATTGTGGTAGGAGCATTGCCGGGGGCGGAAGAGATTGGTCCAAGCATTATGCGGGGATGGTTGCGAGGTTTTATGGGTTTGTTAGCAGTGCAATTCGTGCAGCTATTTGCGGCCGTTGCCAGCATGCTATTGTTTACCACCGCGCAGGCCGACTTTGCCAATGATCCATGGGCATCAAGTCTGGTGGGAACGATGATTCCGATTGTCAGTGTCATGCTGGTACTGAATGTACCCAGATTACTTAACTCGTCAGCTACCTCGATGATTGCACAGATTGCCTCATCGATCAGTGGTTCTATGACGGGTATTGTTTTGATCATTCGAGGTTTCTAAGGATGCTGATTCATTCCTGCACAATCAATGGGGAGTCAGTCCAATGCTGAGACGCTGGCTGAGAACGCGCAGGGCGCGCAGACGTTTGCGGCTTGGTCTGATTGTGGTAGGAATCGTAAGCATTTTTATCGTTGCAACCTGGAATGTAGGAGAGAGCGCTACAGACATTGCTCCATCGCAACCTGTGCACGCTCAGGCCAGTCGCATGACACCGGCTGTGTGGGCAAGCACTACCGTGGCTACGCCTGCTCCAACGATAACCGATAATACGTCAGCGGCGCTTCCTCTGCGAACAGGACCATTGGGAGCACGGCTGGCAGCTATAGCAAGCGCCATGCAAGGACATCTTTATGGTCCGCTTGCCAATCAATATGACGCGCATGATGTTGTGTTACAGAGTGCTTTACATTATTGGAAGAGCACCTGCCATAATCCTGATGGTTCGTTTTGCGATGAGGCAAAGAGTGGCTCACTGCAATGCGTCGAATTTGTCACTGGTGTCTTTGCTGCGGTTGGTGATCCACTCCCGGTCAGTGGTATTGGTCAGGCCAATCAGTTCTGGCAACTCTATCAGCGGCGTGCCGGTTGGCAGGAGATTCCTGCCGGTGGTATGCCCCAGCCGGGCGATATCGTGACCTGGAGTGAGGACCCTGATCCTTTGAATCCAACGCAAGAGGTCTATGGACATCTGGCATTGGTCGTGGCAGTGCAGGCCCCGGTTGGACTGCGTGATGGCTCTATCAAGATCGCGCAGGCGAATGCGCCGGGCTCGCTCTATCCAGGCAGTGGACATACTGGCAACTTTTATCTGTTACAGTGGCATGGGCCAGCCTATCTTAAGGTTCATCGGGCTGACAAACATCCGCCTGAGGCCCTTGTTTCATGGCCGCGCTTCCATGTGCAAGGATTTATTCGCCAGCTGGATCAGTAAGCGTATTATTTTGTCACGCTTCATTTTTTGATTTTTTATGCGAAATGCATAAGATACAGAAAGGAATTCATCAGATGTCTACAATAGCTACAATTGCATTAAACATACCTTTTAGTGCTATCCATGTTTCACTGACCTCATATTATCAGATGACGCACCATATTGCTACCGTCTGTCCTGTCAATTCTCCTAATGCCCCGACACAAATAGAAAGCGCGATTACTAATATTGTGAACTTTATGTCCTCCCTCGGAGCTGTTGTTTGCGCCCTGGGTATTGCAGTAGGCGGATTGATGCGTGCAACTTCCTTTGGTAACGAGCGTCGCGTCTCAGAATCCAATATGGCGATTACCTGTGCTGTGATTGGCCTGGGTACAGTCTTGCTGGCTCAGACACTGGGCACCTGGCTTGGTGGTATGTTTTGTTAAGATATGTGTTGCCGTGCAGCCATATCTGGTTGTTTAAGATATGTGCTGCCGTGCAGTCTTATTTGACATCGTCAATAAGTGTTCCCCTGGAAAGAGTCGCAAGGGATGAAGAAAGAAGAGTTTCCAACTTTTTTAAATCAGCAACCGACGGTCGTTTTTGGACGTACCGGACGGGAACTGTTGATTTTTTGTATTGGGCTGGGTCTGGGTTTTATGATCTGGACAGACCTGCGTTTACCGGCTACAGGCGTCGGTGTCATTGTGTTGAAGGCTATTCTGGCGGTTATCCCTATGATCCTGTGCCTGATTGTGGCTTTTGTCAAAGTTTCGTCTCGACCGCTGGAAGATTGGGCTGTGGTATTACTGTTATATATCGCTCTTCCAAAGGTCTATCTCTATATGCCGCTTGAAGAAAACGATGACGATGATGATCTTACTGATGCGTATTCTGGTTTAAATAGACCAATCAATCCTGATGATGATGATCGCTACAATTAATAAAGGAGGAAGGTATCTATGTCAACTGCTCCAAAACCTCCAGGTATGTTGGTAAATACGCCACTGAATGTTTTGAACACCTTTGTGAAGCTGCGTGATGTGACCAACGATGTGGCGTGCGTCAATCTTGGCCGGAAAAGTCTCGATTACCGTGCTATTGTCAAAGTCTTTCCAATGAACTTTGCACTGCTTTCTGAGGATGAGCAAGAAGGTGTTATCGAGGGCTTTAAAGAATTTCTGAATGGTATTTCCTTTCCGATTCAGGTGCTGATTCGCAATCTGCCCCATAACTTGAATAGCTATTTGCATGTGATGGAATCGGTGGAAGGGGATCTGGAAGAGATGGCGCACGACCATGCGAAGTTTGTACGCCAGCTTTCCTCACGACGCGCGCTGGTGAAGCGCGAGTTCTATATTATCTTGCCCGCCGATCAGCAACCAAGCAAAAATTCGGCTGAGTCGGCTATGAATGCGCAGATGCAGCTTAAATTGCGTGTCGATGAGCTGTTACGCCAATTGGAACGCGTTGGCTTGAATGGACAGCGTCTGACCAGCCTGGAGATTGTACGGCTCTATCAGGGTTGCTTTGTGTCCACCGAGGGATGGAGCCGTCCCACGACGAAAACGATGCTGGACGGTACCAATAGCTTGATGCGCTCTGCCTGGGAGCCTGAATCTCGTCCCTCCTCAGCCCTCTCGCAGATGGCACGCTCTGAGAACAAGCAGGCTGCCGCACAGGCGGGTAAAAAACAGCCCAAGAAGAAGCCGCAGAAGCAGAAAAAGAAGATTCCTGGCCTTACCCAGGTGGCGGAATTGATCTCTCCCAGCTCAATTGAAATTACGCCTTCCTACCTGCGGATTGATGGCGAGAACGATCATGAATATACACGAACCCTGGCCCTGGTAAGTTATCCCCGTAGCGCTTATCCGGGATGGTTTGAGAGTATCATTCAGGTTGATGAGCCGAACGTGGATTTCAGCATTCATATTCAACCCTTGCCTCCTGAAGAAGTAAATGCACGCCTGGCACGTAAGGCGGTCGAGTTCCGTGGCTCGGTGATTTTTTCTGAGCGCCAGGGACGGACGGCTAATCCTACTTCGACGATTGCGTTGAATGACGTCGAGAAGTTACGCGAGAACCTTGCCCGTGGTGATGAGCGCGTCTTTAATATCTCTACTTTTGTGCTGGTACGTGGCCGTGATCGCCGCGAATTGAGCGAGCGGAGTGATCGTCTGATCGCGGTTATCCGTAGTATGGACTTCCGCGCCCTGCCAGTGCGCTGGCAACACCATATGGGCTTGCTCAGTTGTTTGCCCGATCTCAATAATCAGATCATGCGTGGACGCCTCTTTGGTACTAATTCCGCCGCCACCTTCTACCCCTTCACCGGTAGCAATATCAGTATGGACACTGGCGTGATGTTTGGAGTCGATCCCAATGGTGGTTTGATTATCCTGGACCCCTTTAATAGCGAAATATTGGAAAATGCCAATATGGTTGTCTTTGCTAAATCGGGTGCCGGTAAAAGCTTCTTCCTGAAAACGGTCACCTGCCGCCTGCTGCCTACAGCCAACGTCTTTGTCATCGATCCAGAGGCTGAATATAACCATCTGTGTGAGCAGGTGAATGGACAGTATGTGCGCCTCTCATCTGAATCCTTAGAGATCAATCCCTTTGAATTGTATGGGAATACCGGCAAGGCTCCTGATCCTGAGAATGAGGATGATGCAGTGGAAGAAGGGAATTTCTTCCGTGAGAAATTGCTCAATCTGATCACCTTACTGGAATTGCTGCTGTCGGATGAAGGTGTTCTGACCCAGAAAGAGAAGGCTTTTCTCTATCGCTGTCTGATCAAGACCTACCAGAACCGTGGTATTACGATGGAGAGTTCCACTCATGGACGCGTGCCACCCAATATGCAGGAGTTCTATGTGATCATGTCGAGCTCGCTGCGGGGCGACAAACGTTTCGGGGTTGGCGATGATACCTATGGATTGAGCGAGCGTCTGGAACGTTACCTGCACCTTTTCCCATCCCGCACCAAAGTTGTGCTGGATAATCGTTTCATTGATTTTAATATTCGCGAGTTGAATAATACGCTGAAGCCAGTGGGACTCTTTTTGATCACCGAGTTCCTGTGGACGAAGATGCGTCAGGCTCGCCAGGCTCTGGAGGGTGAGGCAAAAAATACAATTGTGCTGATTGACGAAGCATGGTTGTTGATGCAATTCCAGCAAGGAGCCAAGTTTCTTGAGGAATTTGCCCGCAGAATTCGTAAATATGGTGGTGGCCTCTGGTGTACCACACAGAATTCGGATGACTTCTTGAGCTCGGATGAAGGAAAGACGATCCTGGCGATGGCAACGATGAAGTTTTTGATGAAGCAGGATAGCAGCACCATTGATTCGGTTACCAAAACCTTCCGTCTAAGCCCTCGCCAGCGTAGTATGTTGTTGGGTGCCCGCCGTGGTGAAGGTCTCTTCGCCACTCGCAACTGGACTCCCATGGAGGTCGTTGCCTCGCCGAAAGAGGCAGAGATGGCAAATACCACCATTGCTTCTTCGTTATCTCATACTGTGGCGGAACAGGAGGCTGAGTTAAACAATCTGGCGGAGTTTGATGAGAATATGCTGTTTCAGGGTGCCTTCGCAGATGGGGGAGAAAGGCTGTAAATGAAGCTATTTGGAAATGAGGAAGCCGCTGAACCAGCTTCTACACGCGAACAACTTGCGGTCCGCTTAGGAATTATTTTCCTGGCGGCCGTATTGATCATCTGGCTCTCTGGCGGTTTTCCACCCACTGTCTGGACCCTGTTAATAAAGATTTTCCTGTACTGGAATGTCTATTGGTCCACCAAACACAATGGATTGGGCGTACCCCTGATTATCTTAATTATCCAGTCACTGCTGCTGCTGGTTGCCTGGATCTTGTTAATTGTGAGTGTGGTACGTGAAATCAGAGGCTTTTTATCCCCTGAGGATTATAGCTCTCCCATTGAGCCTGTGCCGGCTGTTCAGGCTGTTCAGACGCCTGAGCCAGCCGCAGTGGAGAATGTGGTTAGTCGTAGCAAAACGGCTCGACAGGCGACTCAGATGCTACCACCAACCCCAACAGCTACGCGGAAGCGTGCACCTGCACCGGATGCAACGGAAAATACCGGCAGCCTACGTAATCCATTTGAGATAGATACCCAACCCACGGTGGTAAAGGCGGGAACTCGCAAGCAGACGACGGCTAAAAAATCGTCAGATGCAAGCAATTCACGCACCACTAAAGTCCCCGAGCCTGCCAGTAAAGCTTATACCCCCCGTGATCCTTTTGATGTGCAATTGGATGTGCTGGATCTATTTGATCAGGCGCAGCAATCAGAAGATGATCCTTTCTCACATGACAAGGTGGATATTGCAGAGGAACAAACAATTGTAGAGGAGCCAGAGCAAGAAGAGCCAGCAGAATTCGTGTATGGAAATCCTTTTGAAGGACCGCTCCCTGAAGTTTTTGAGTACGATGCAGACCTCAAGCGATCAGTTGATGATATGAACACGGAGCGGGATGCTAAGGCCGCTGAAAAGCTTGCTGCCAGTAAAGATAAGGACAGCAAAAAGATTGCCTCAACCAAAAAAACTGCTGTAGATCCAGACGCATAAGAATGTGTTAGCCTCCCAGTACCATCGGGATCTTGCTGCTCACTGACTGGCAGGCGCTTGCGCGCCTGCGCCCTTTTTATTGTGTGGTGCAGGAAAGGTGCGCAGCACCTTTCCTGCACCACACAATAAAAAGATGTTTGAGCACCGCAGGTGCGAAAACTCATGCACAGAGACCGTGGAGACCACGGGGGGCTGACACTCTCTGAGGGGATGTTAGTCACCCCTCTTTCATTGAACAGGAATACACCTATAATGCATTCTCCCTTAATCAACTTTCAAAGAAAGGCATCTCATTCATTTACAGGTGTGGACCATGAGACGCTGACGCTTCGTTATGAGCGGTTTACCAACCAGTATCGATGTTGATCTGATCTTTATAGCGTTTCTTGCGCTCTTCCAGCCAGCTATCCAGATCATTGCGCTCTTTCAAGAGTCGTTCGGCGAAGCGTTCACGGCGGCGGAAGATACGCAATACCTGTTTAACGTCCGTCTCGGTAAAGGCATGATCCTCGACAAGTACCCGATAGGTATCTGGTTGATAGGCTTGAAAATGATCCAGTACCCGTTGTTCCAGTAAGAACTCTTCAATGCCGCACTGTCCCTGCTTGATACGGGATTCGATACCCGAGTTAATAAAGACGTTATCAATAAGATCCTCAAGTGCTTTCTTGCGCAGGAATTGTTCATTGTGTTGCTGCCATTCCTGCAGATCTTTCTTCTCTTTCTTATAGTATGAGCGGTCTTTACTATTCCAGGGGGCATTTTTGATCAAGGGATCGATGATGCTCAAGCGATAGCTGATATAGAGGCGCTTGAAGGTATGGACTTTATTGAGCTGATCCAGCATGATAGATTTGGATTGCACGGTACCAATGCTGGTACGCGCCTGCGTTTCCTGGATGGATTGCTCAAGGGCTTTGAGGATTTCCGCGTTGGGTTGCGCGATGAGTTTAGAGAGTACACGCGATTCGCGGGGCTTGCGCAGTGGGCGTGTGGCGCGACTTTGTGCTGCCAGTTCTTCTGGCAAGTTTGTGATGGCCTGCTCTATCTCGGGCGTATAGATGATGCGTTCTCGATGGATTGATTGTTGTACCTCCTGGTGTGCCTGTTGGAGCGCTGCGAAATCTTGCAGTTTGTAGGAACTTACCACGTCCCCGGCCAGCAGTGCGATATCCCTTTCCTCATGGCTGACATGGGTACCTGGATATTGTACCTCTTTAAGAACATTTTGATAGGCTTGCGCGATCGCTTCAACATCTCCATTCTGGATAGCATACTTGAATTGTTGTAAGACAGCATCAGCGTAGACCTGATGCCGGCGCTGGAGATAGTCATGCCAGAGCGTCTGAAGCGCAGGCTGCCAGAGGGCGCTCTGGCCCGTAATGCGGGTGTGAACTGTGATATCGATATCCGCAAAGAGTGCCTGGCAGAAGGCATCCAGGAAGGTTTCTTTATAGGGATCGAGGAGCTCTTGTGCCTGTTCCAGCGCGATTTTAAGATAGGGCATCAGCCGTACAATCTCCGGTTGTCGCTGGTAGCGGTCATTGACATGTGGAGCGATATCGAGCAGGACGGTGGTGCTGATCGTTGTCTCAGCCACCTCGGCGTTCTGTCCTGTCAGGATGGGTCCCAGGTTGTCGATCAGCCGCGTAAGATCCATTTCTGTATCTATATGCTCAACGAGAATGGGATAGATGCTGGCGGCCAGATGTGTGCGAGCTTCCAGTTGCAACTGCTGCATCTTTTGAATCTGTGGCTGTGTTGGAGGTTTCGCCAGGCGTACCCAGCGTTTACTCAGTTCCGGTTGCTGGAGCAACTCACCAATTGAAAGCCAGCCCTGGATATAGTCGATCAACTCAGGAGTCAGCTTAAGGGCGGCGCTCTGGGAGCGTGTGTGCAAGAGTTGTAAAAATGTCCGGGTGCTCTCCTGCGTGAGGTGACTGGCGTCGAAAGTCGTCAGATAATGGGTGAGTAGTGGTGCAAAGGCTTCAGGCCAGTTATCCTGTTGAATCAAGGCCAGACAATCGTTCTCAATGAAGGTGATTGTTTCCTCCGGGGTCAAGCAGGCTAATTGTAGTAATTCTTCCACCAGGGCGGGCTGTTCCCGTGCCGCAAGCAGTAAGTTACCCAGCATCTGTGTTTTATTTGGATAGGCGATCTCGATGAGATGCTGGAAGAAGTGCAACGTGTTCGGAGCGGTCTCCTCATTGATAATCAACCTCTGCAGGACAGTCTCAAATGTTTGCCCGCCTTGTGGACTGGTTAGCAAGCTCGTGAGCCTGGATGCTTCCAGGGTGACGGGAGTGCGCAATACCTGTTCCACCGCGCGGTTATGCCAGCTCGTGGGAAGATTTTCATTAGCGATCAGCCGCCCAACCGTATCCCATGAAACGTCGAGCCAGGGATGAAGCGCGCTATGGTTATGGAGTGTCTCCAGTTGTGCCCAGGTTTCCAGCAAGCCACGCTGAATTTCCCAGGGATAAATCAAATCCACTTTGTCGTTTTGCAGGGTCTCGGTAAGATAGTCCAATAAGCCAGAACCTTCGTCAATCCATACCGCTTCCAGATAGTGCTGTGGCAAGGCGTGGACCAGGACACGTAAGAGTATAAAGAGATTGTGCTTTGAAACTTCGCGGACAGCGTGCTCTTCCTGACTGAGCATCCGATCAATCTGGCTGTAGATTAAAGGGAGCATCGATTCAAAAATAAAGATTTCCAGGTTCTGGGCTACTTCGCTATCGGGAGCAGCTTCTGTGCATTGCCGAATAATAATAGAACATTCTGAACCCTGGCGCTGCCACCATTGCTCGTAGGTGGATGTGAAGATGTACGGCCAGAGATGTCCCCAGAGATTAAGCCAGATCTGGCAGGCCCCGATATCCGTGGCCCGTAAGGCGGTCAGAGTAGAGAGCATCTCATTCCAGATCGACCAGACAGGCCAATCTGCTGAAGAGTGTAGCCCCTTCTGACTATCCGTCTGTTGAATGATGGCAACGGCGTTTTTGACGAGCAGATCTCCAATCTGATAGAGATGTTCTGCGATGAAGGGATTGTGTTGAGCGAGCTGATTGAGTTCAGAGGCGCGCTGTTTGCCATACGCATTCCACCATTCCCAGTGTAGTTCGCTATATGGTTGTGTTGCAATGAGCTGAAAAAGATAGATCCAGACCACTGGCTCCTGCTGTGGCGTTGCGATCTTGCTGAGCTTTTCGTGCCAGTCATCGATTGCCCAGCGGTCCTTTTCCTGGAGTGCTGAGAGGATCTTATCTACCACCTTTTTGCCGAAGGGGGTCAGGGCAGTAACCAGACTCTCACTACTTTGTAGCTTGAGGGTATGATGGATGGTCAGGAAGATGTTTTCCCCTTTGATTTGCCACCAGCGTTGAAAGACCCGTCGGGCCAGATCTTCGGCACTGAGCGCTTGTACCAGATGCAGCCAGACCGGCGCAAATTGTCGTAGTGGTGCAGAAAGCTCTAGCATATCCACCCAGAAGTACATGCTATCAATATTGTTGGCATTGATAGCATCATTGACCTGCGTCGCAACCAGTAATCCTATTTCATTCATCGCGCTCTGGAGCGTATCGATAACCAGCTGGATATTTGAGGGCAGAGGATAATTGGTATATTTCTCCAGACAGGCGAAACAGGCCACTAAATCCTGGCGGCAGGTTTGTTCCCACCAGCTACGATTTCTGGCGATCCATTTAACGATGGTCTGTTGGACATTGGGACGCCGGAGACGCTCCAGATCCGCGAGCAGTGGTGTCTCTTCCTCTACAATATTGTCCAGACGTTGCTTGACGATGTTGATCAGTTCTTGTACATCATTTTGTGTCGGGGCATCCTGGCGCGAAATATAGATGCGCATAAAATGTGCGAGATCGCTGCACTGTTCTGTCTCAGCCTGTTTGAGCAGGTCTGTGAGGTCACGATAGCTATGCTCATTCTCTTCTAGCAAACAATCGACCGCAAAGAGGACAAAGCGGGCCAGAACCGTCTCCGGCATCAATGGGGTAACGCGACCATTATAGCAATTCAAGGCGTAGCCGTTAACACCCTGATCCTGATAGTAGGCAGCGGGCAATTCACCTGTCTGAGAGGTCAGCCAGCAGGTGCCCGTAATGGTAGGCAGGATATTGGTATCCCCTGGATAGCCATAGATCGAGGCTGGACGGGCGCTATCGACACGTTCATAGGTACTGAACGTTAATTCCTGCATACTCTCCAATGTGCGAGGCAGGCTATGTGTCAGTCCCCAGATCAAGCCTGCCACGATTTTTGGCTCAGCCGCAATGTAGATACGTTGTCCAGGCTGACGCATCAGGAAAGCGCGTAGCATAAACTCTAATTGCTCGCGTGGTAGCTGATTGAGATCTTGACGGCTCAGACTGCCTGTACGCATCCGTTCGCTCTCAACAGGGACTGTCTCTGGTTCCTGGAGCGTTGGGAATGCGACACGCGGCAACGTGCGTTCTTCAGGAGCCAGTTGATCTGAGGTCTTCCAATAACTGGCCCCCCAGAGGCTAATTGCCTCACGGGCCGTAAAAGGGAGGGAGGTATTGAGCGTTGAAATGGCTGGCAAGTCCGTCAGCAAGTGGGTAAAGAATGATCCTGACGTACTCTCATCATCCGGGGGGAGATAACTCTTATGAACGAGAATACGCTCCTGGTCCGCTTGCCGAAAGGCCAGCGAAACAGGCGCCTGCTGGGGTGGTAACTCGGATGAATCCTTCTGATTTTGTGGCAGCACATAGGTAACATATTTGAGGAGTGTCTGTATACGATCACTATGAACATTGACCGAGTTGACCTCCTCCATCAGACCTGGTGACGCCGCACGGATCTGGAAACCCGCATCCCCAAATCCTCGCGTTGACCAGGTATACCAGAGTTGTTCACTCTCCGTCCTCATTGTCCTACCGCCTTTGCCTCCCTGATAGTGGAATAGGCTCTATTTATTGTCGCTCTTATATGAATTCAAGGAGTAAAATAATATCCTATACACGCAGAATCTATAGAAGTGGATTTATACAGCAATGCGGCTAATTATCATCCTTGATGTGAAAAGCAGGGGTACCTCGTGATCAAGTGAATTGCAGGGAATGCAATCCCCTGACCGGGTCCAGGGCAGTGCCCTGATCTCTCCCCTCACCTGCTCGCGTAGCGGGCAAGTTTTCACATGAGGGTGGTCAGTGTATTAGCAAGATAGATAAGAATTATGACCGTAGCCAGGCTGGAAATCTTGATCAAGTATAATATAGATAGAAATATATTACAAGTTGACAACGATCGATTTTTAAGGCGGGGACAGACGAATAGAGTAACCAAGGAACGCCTTGCAAATATCTGGTCTATTATGACATAGACGCTTTTGATTGATTGCTCTTTTGCCTTTATCACCTATAAGTCCTATATAAATTCGCTACTACGCGTTACTCCTGCTGAGTTTATGAGAAGGCAGGGCATATTTCTCTTATTGTGGGCATAAAAAAACGCCATCTTATTAGATGGCGTTTGGAGCGGGAGACGGGATTCGAACCCGCGACATCTTCCTTGGCAAGGAAGTGCTCTACCACTGAGCCACTCCCGCGAATGATTGCCCGTGTGGGCAGGTGAAACGGCGATGTCCTATTTTCCCACGCAGTTGCCCACGTAGTATCATCGGGGCGGAAGAGCTTAACTACCGTGTTCGGGATGGGAACGGGTGTGCCTTCTTCGCTAGAATCACCGGTTCGCCTGCACATACAAGCGTTTCGTTTCGACGTGGTTTATAATAGCAGACCCTATGAATTCTGTCAACACTTTTAGCCAGCAATTTTTGATCATCTCCAAAATTCATAAATGCCCCGTTCCTCGTACAGGCATCTCGCCCTACCGCCCTATCTGATCCCCATTCTCTCCTGTTCGGGTACGGTTGCGAAGCTTCAGAGGTTAGGAATCGTACGGGTTACAGAGCACGGGCCTGCGCTGCGTTTCGTGCTGTGCCTACATTATTGAACATTCTAATCTAAAATTACTGTCTACTTGTGATTGTTACAAATGACGGTATGACACGCTTTTCTTTGGATAAAAAGACATCTTTTGTAAACGTGGATATCGCAGGGCAAAGCCTTAGAGCAAGGTTGAGCTTGGATGAGAAGGCGCTTGAGAGGCGGATCTACGCCACGATTTTTTTACGAATTTTCAAAAATGGATCAAAAAAGCTCAAAATTAGCCCCAAACCCTCTTGCATTGCAGTGGTAGATGCACTATAATAGGCAACGTCAAACACACATGAGCGTGTAACTCAGTGGTAGAGTATCCGACTTTTAATCGGGTTGCCGTGGGTTCGAATCCCACCACGCTCACCATTTTTGTAACTACATTGGTCTTTCACCTGTCTCCATTGTTTAAAAAGCAGGTTAGTCTTGCAAGCGCAAGCGTTGAAAGCCCGGTGTAGTTTTTTTTATTTGTATTCCTGACAATTTTTGTAACGTATTAAAGAGTGACACTACTTGCGACCACCTATCGAATCTCTCTACTAGAGAGATTCAAGTAACAGGTAGAGCTTGCTCATGCCCTTGTTTCAATGCCTTGTACCGTGATACACTTACTGACAGCACACGAGAGAATAGTTCACGGCGAGTGCTGGCTGGTAGAGTGTTGTAATAGCAATAACAGGAGGCGGTGCCACCGGGCAGTTGCGCGGAATCTGGTGCTGATTGGATGTGACAAAACGCATACTTGTTGTCGATGACAGAAATGAGCTCCTTCACCTGATGCGTCGTGTATTGGAAGATGAGCAGTATCAGGTTTCTATTTTGCAAGAAGGAAAAGACGCTTTTAGTACAGTCAAAAGCATGATACCAGACCTGTTGATCTTGGATCTGAAACTGGGCGATATGTCCGGACAAGACGTCCTCAAACAGATAAAAAGTGATTCCGCCATTGCCGACATTCCTGTGATTGTCTATACCGCAGCGGTTCTGGAGGCTGAAGAGGTATCACGTTCCATTGAGAGCGAGCCTCAGTTCTATAATTCTGTTCATTTATTGCGTAAGCCATTTGAACTGACGGCTTTATTAGATAAGGTCGAGGAACTGCTGGATAATTCGGGCTATTAATGATGCACAAGTGCTACCTGGTACGTACATAGAGTTGAGGGAAGCTCATTATATACAAACCCTCAAGGTCTTTTACTTCGGTTATAGGCTATACTGAATGAAAAAGAAAGGAATCGAGCTATGAAATTTATATGGGGCTTGGCTCTGGGCTTTGGCCTGGGTGTTGCTGCTGGTTTATTGGTTGCTCCTCAAACCGGTGAGGAGACACGTACACAATTGAGCGAGCAGGGAATTCAATTACGTGCCAGTGCTTTTAATGATGATATCCGTACTCGTGCTCAGGAGGCATTAGTTCAGGGGCGTGATCTCTATGCACGAACCAAAACGGAATTGAATGATCGTTATACTCGTGCCAAATCCGGTGGCGAACTCTAGACATATTCCCCAATCTAATATCCCGGTGGCCTGTTACTCGACCCTGAGTAGCGGGCCTTTTTTGTGTGTATTGAAGAATGTGATTATGGAATGTATATCCCGCGAGGGTGTGGTCTATGATATGGTGTAAAATAGGCGGTGGAGCCCACTATTCATGGGTCAATCATCGTTAAAGATTAATAGAAAGAATTGACGGTACCATGTCAGAAAAAATAGCCTATCTGGATTGTCATTCGGGTGTGAGTGGCGATATGTTGTTGGGAGCGTTTCTGGATGCCGGTCTTTCCTTTGAGCTCTTACAGGAAGAGCTCCAGGCGTTGCCAGTGAGGGGTTATAAGCTTCATCTCCATCCCTACATCGATCAAGGCATTACGGGATCACGTTTTGAGGTTGTGCTTACCGATCAGGAACAGCCGACGCGAAGCTTTACAGAGATTGCTGCGTTGTTAGCTGATTCTCATCTCTCTGCCTATGTAAAAGAGACTGCAACGGCTATTTTTCGTACCCTGGGTGAGGCTGAAGCGGCGGTCCATGGAGTTGTGCTGGATGAAATCCATTTCCATGAAGTGGGTGCGGTCGATGCGCTGGTCGATATCGTCGGCAATACTATTGCTATCGAGTCGCTGGGTATCACCCAACTCTATGCTTCACCCTTGCCCCTGACACGCGGTCATTTGCGTATGGCCCATGGACTGATGCCCGTGCCCGCACCGGCCACATTAGAGATTCTCAGCGCCGTCAAAGCCCCCTGGGTACCAACACCCATCGAAGGTGAACTGGTTACGCCTACAGGGGCCGCTATCCTCGCCACACTCGCCCATTTTGATATGCCTGCTATCTCCATTGAGCAGGTCGGCTATGGTTATGGACGCAAACATATGATCTGGCCTAACTGCCTGAGGGCCTGTCTGGGCACCGCTTATGGCCTCTCAACGCATCATTTTGAGCACAGCCACGACGCCGAGCACGAACATGAGCATCATGAGCATCCGCATACACATTAGCCCCGAATTTATTTCCCTGTGATTGAGAGAGAGGATGGAAGACGTAGGTGTGTGCCAGGGCCGTACCTCGGCTGCGGCCCTGGCACACACCTACGTCTTTGTTCATTATTCCTTTTATTTGAGCGATATTGCCCTTCACGTGTGGTTGCTACGGGGATTTGACAATCCCCCAGCTGTTAGGGTATGCTTGTAATGCATGAATGTAATAGTAAAATGCTCTAAAGCATCCTGCATAAGTCTCAAGAAAGCAAGCTGATAACCTGCTTAAAGAGAATCTTAGTTCGTCTTTGTTGTGTGTCCAGGGAGGTCAGAGCCAGTTCACATTTGTGTTCAGCTTGTAAACAAGGAGACCGGGGACCATGAAGACAATCGTTCAGTATCCTATCAGTGGTGAGGCCTTTGGCGCGCGTGGTTGTTCCTCCTGTAGCTGTAGTCCCTGTGATTGTAATCCCTGCCAGTGTGGTTCCAGCCAGCTACCCAGCTATCCAGACTGGCGTGTCAGTGGTTTTGTTATCTCCAATGGTGTCATCGATACCGTTGATGTCTCGCAGCTCGTGATTCTTGGTCTTTCACGACCTGTAAATCCCAATCAACACGCCACCTGGCAGGAGATTATCCTGATATCTGATACTGCCACCCCACAGCAAATCAACACCATACTCGCTGCCTTTGAGCGTGTGCTGCATAGTATGCCAGCCGAAGTAGTCGCGCCGCCGTCAGCGCATCGTACAGTGTATCAAACCCATCTGGTATATACATCGCATGGGGATGCAGCCACGCTCCAGGTAGATTTTACCTTTCGTAATGCGAAAATGGTGCGTGCCGGTGACGGCATTATCTCCTGGCAGCCCTGGACATATACAGGGCCAATGGCCATTCGTGGTCAATTCGATACCCAACGTTAACCGAGGCCATACGCTGCTCCGCTTCGGCATACAATGAATGTGGAGCAGCACGATCCTGCTTATAGCGTTTCCTTCCTCTACGCAAGAAATGATTATTGGAGAGAATGATTTTTTGCTATTGGAAATATTGGTCTCAAAAAAGCTTGACTTTTGGCTCTACTTCAGGTATTATTATTTATGTCGTCAAGACAAACACCTGTTTGTGCAGGTGAGCCGGTGATTTTAGCGAAGAGGGTACACCCGTTCCCATCCCGAACACGGTAGTTAAGCTCTTCCGCCCCGATGATACTACGTGGGCAACTGCGTGGGAAAATAGGACATCGCCGTTTCACCCGCCCACACGGGTGTTTTTTGTAGCTCAAATATCTCCCTATTTCCTCTGGTGTTTCTACTTTGAATTGATCGTCTTTCTGCATCACGCTCGCCGAGGTGGTGCGTTCTCTCGCAGGAAAAGCAGAGCCAAGAGCGTCAGAAAATGGTCGTTATAAAGAGCGAAAGAATGAACTAAGAATCCTTGCCATATCCCAATGTGTGAACATGCTTGTAGAACCATGCTGCTACAAGCACGAGTTGAGTTGTTTACTCTTCAGGGTATTTACCAGTTGCGCAAGAGCCTTCAAGCCAGAGGAGGCTCCGGCTGATCGTCGTGAGCCTGGTTGCGGGGAGAGCGAACAGACACGCCCTTGATATAGATACCTCGTATTCCTTCTAAGATCTGTTCTGGCGTATACCCTCGCTTCTGCCGTTGAAAGAGATAGAGGGCAGGATCGGAGGTTGCAATGAGCGCATCGGCGGTGTAGATGGTGTCCAGCGGCGCAAGTTCCTGCTGGGTAATGGCTTCCTCAAGCAAATGCGCGATGAGGCTATGGGAGGCACGATAGTACTGCGTGCTAAACTTCATCTCTCGCTTCTCAGCAGACGATGTATCCATGATTGCCACCAAAAATAATCCTTCCTCCTCGATGAAGGCAATGCATTTGTGGAGGACGCTGTCCAAGCGCTGTAATGCTGACCATACTTCTCCATCCTGGGCATAAGCCTGGATCTCCTCTACGAATCGCTGGGCGCTCTCATTAAGCAGATCCAGAATCAATTCACCCTTATGGGCGTAGCGGCGATAGAGCGTTCCCTGACCAACGCCTGCTTCCCGGGCAATCTGATGCATACTGACATCCTCAATGCCTCGCTCGGCAAACAACTGCCGAGCCACCCGCAAGATTCGCTGGTCAAAATCGGCTGCCTGACGCCGTTCTGGCCTCCTGCGCATCCCTGCTTCTTTTTTGACGACTCGTTCCTGTCGTCTCCCTGTTTCCATAGCACCCCTCTTTATATGATCTCCTCTTGACAAGGGGACAGTTGTCCTTTACAATCTACCTATTGAGGACAGTTGTCCTTCTATGGAGTATAAGACCTCCCGCGACCCTCGTCAAGCGCAGATGAAGTTTGATGCATGGTGCAAAACAGCGCATGTATTTGTCTTGAAGGTCCGGGACACGGTATAGCACGCTCGTGCTCATACTGAAGACGGCTGCCACATGCCCTGTTTTCCGTCTTTCCGTCATTAAGCACGAGGAATACGAATGAAGGAAGGAAGATACATTGACGACCAGACATCTTGTTGATCCTGAGCTTGCTGCTATCCTTGACCAGATTCCTGCCCCAGTATTAACCGCAGAAACTCTGAGGCAGATACGCGCCATGAGTTCCCGGGCATCTGCGGACTTGCCCCAGTTTTCTGTTCTTTCCGTGAGCGAGAGCTTCATCCCCGGCCCAGAAGGGGCACCCGATGTACGGGTGCTGGTCTACCTGCCGACCTCGGTGCAGGGAGCGGTCCCAGCCCTGCTCTGGATTCACGGGGGCGGGTATATTATGGGTTCGGCTGACGCAGAAGATCTCACAGTCAAAAGTATCGTGTCAGCTCTCGGGTGTGCTGCCGTTTCGGTGGACTACCGTCTGGCCCCTGAGACGCCCTATCCTGGTCCGATCGAGGATTGTTACGCGGCCTTGAAATGGCTCTCTACTCATGCCGACGAGCTGGGCATTGATCCGAAGCGGATCGCGGTTGGGGGTAGCAGCGCCGGAGGGGGGCTGGCTGCTGCATTAGCGCTCTTGACGCGCGATTGTGGGGAAGTCTCCCTGGCGTTCCAATTCCTGCTCGCTCCCATGCTCGATGACCGCACGTGTGCGCTGGCGAAACCGCATCCATACACGGGGGAATTCATCTGGACGCCAGAGGCCAACCGTTTTGGTTGGACCTCTTTGTTGGGCCAGGAACCCGGGGGGCCCGATGTTTCGCCCTATGCTGCGGCGGCACGTGCTGAGCATCTGGAGGGCTTACCTGCCACCTTTCTCTATGTGGGTGCTCTCGATCTATTTCTGGAGGAAGATCTGGAGTATGCTCGCTGCCTGATGCGAGCAGGCGTGCCAACGGAGTTGCACGTCTATCCTGGTGCCTACCACGGCTTCCGTATGGTTGCCGACGCCCAGGTGACACAGGTTGCCGAGCGAGATCTGTTGGCTGCTTTAAAACGCGCGTTTGATCTATCCTTCCGCTCAAACGAGCACCCTCAGACCTCTCATTCCTGAAACCCAAAAATTGGCGTCACGAAGTGCGAAGTTGTTTATCCAGACAGCCCTGGCCCAGACGCAAGGGCAGGATTCACTGCTTGCTAGCGCTCGTTGAGTTTCCCGCAACACTATCGCATATAAAACAAGTAGACAGGCATATTAGCGCCTGTCTACTTGTTTTATATGCGATAGTGTATCTCTACCGATGGAATTTAGCGGCCAGAACTATAACGTTGTGGGCCCCTGGTTGGCATATTTCTCTGCCAGATTACCGATAAAGGGGAGCTTGAAGTACTTGCCCTGGAAACCATTCACGACCAATACGATCCAGACGATAAAGGAAGCCAGGCCCACCAGTCCAAGCAAGCAGCCGAATGTCGTTCCGAGAAACCCTGGCATGCCGCTCAGAATACGCAATAGGCCGTCTATTACGATCACCGCTACAGCATATAAGATTGATTGCATAGCGTGGAAGCGCACCATACGATTTTTCTTTTCCATCAAGAAAATGATGAGCCCTGAAATCCAACTGAAGAGATAACTGAGGCCGCTGGCAACATTGGAGCTCATACCAATTGAGGTCTCCTGATTGCTTCCGAACTGGTTAAAAGGATTCTGTTGACCATAAGGAGCCTGCTGCTGACTATAAGGGCCCTGATTGTAGTTGGGTTGCTGATAGCCTGGTTGCTGGTAGCCACCTGCAGGTGGTTGATAGCCCTGCTGACCATATCCTGGTTGTTGGTAACCGCCAGCGGGATTACTCTGGGGCTCTCCTTGCTGACCACTATAGGGATCTGTGGGCGGGGGGGTTGGATTGTAGCCGCCGTATTGTCCTGGTTGATTTGGATCTTGATAACTCATGATAACAATCCTCTCTTTATCCTTGCTCTATAGCGTAGTAATCCTCGCTGACGGATGGTAAGAGTCCGTTCTTTTGCACATTAAACGCAGGTATATTGCATCTTTAGTGCCTGGCTTTCTCATTCGAACAAACGCGGTATTTCACAACTATTAATTTGCATTTATCGATGTGTAAGCCATCACAGATAATAAGAACAGCTATAAAAATAAAGCTATGGCTATGATTGCGTGTTTTCCTGCTTTAATGTTCGCGAGTGGAGAGACCGTTTACTGTTCAGTCTCTCCAATATTAATTGTACTACTTATATAACGCACGAGATGGCCATTTATCCAATATCAGATGACCATTTATCCGATATCGTGGTCATCTTCTTTTGTATGTGCGGAAGGGAAAAATTTATTTGTGGTTGGATCGGGAGGTGGAATGAAGAATTTCTGTGGGTCCGACTCGTGTTCCATCTCTGTTTGCTGAGAGGTGGGTGGATGGATGTGCCGTCCCTGCTCTTGCGCGGCAGCAGATTGCTCGGGCGCGCTGATATGGGTGTTATTATTTTCACTGCTTGCTTCGACTGGCGCTGGCAACAATGCGGCCTCAATCACTTGATCCAGGTTATCGACGAGGGTAAAGTGGATTTGCTGGCGAATTTTAGCCGGGATGTCCTGAAGATCTTTCTGGTTGGCGGTTGGAATAATCAGGGTATGAATATTGGCCTGTTGCGCGGCCAGGACCTTTTCTTTGAGTCCACCAATCGCTAATACGCTACCCAGCAGGGTTACCTCACCGGTCATAGCCATATCTGTGCGGACGGGTCGGCGTGTCAGTGCCGAGACAAGAGCGGTTGCGATTGTAATGCCTGCCGAAGGGCCATCCTTGGGGATACCACCTTCGGGCAGGTGAATGTGCAGATCATAGTTATCCTGGAAGCCAGGATCAATATCCAATTCATCTGTGCGTGTGCGAATGTAGGAGAGGGCGGCGATCACCGACTCGCGCATCACATCGCCCAGTTGTCCGGTAAGGAGCAGTTCACCTTTGCCTGACATGGTGACGACTTCAACCGGCAAGAGTATCCCGCCCATCTCGGTCCAGGCCAGTCCAATGGCAGCTCCGATCTGGGTACGCATCAGCGGCGGCGCATTGGTATAGCGCGGAGCACCCAGATATTGTTCCAGGTTATGGGTAGTCAGACGGATATGCGTATTGGGCTTCTCGAGCACACGTCGTGCCGCCTTGCGACAGATGCTGGCTAACTGCCGTTCCAGGTTACGCACCCCCGCTTCACGGGTATATTCAATCACTACCCGTTGCACGACTGTCTGGGGAATACGCAATTGTTCAGATGTCAGCCCATGTTCTTGTAAGACCTTCGGTATGAGATGTTTCGTGCCGATATTGACTTTTTCTTCCAGCATATAGCCCGGCAGATCCACAATATCCATGCGGTCGGCCAGCGGTCGTGGAATCTGGTATTTGATATTGCCGGTACAGATGAAGAATACTTCAGACAAATCGAAGGGCAGCTCGAGATAGTGGTCGGTAAAGTTACTGTTCTGCTGAGGATCGAGCACTTCGAGTAGCGCAGCCGCAGGATCACCTCGATATTCCGAGGAGAGCTTATCGATTTCATCGAGCAGGAAGACTGGATTGCGTACTCCGACGGTCTTCATACTCTGGATGATACGTCCAGGGAGCGCTCCAACGTAAGTGCGGCGGTGACCGCGTATTTCAGCCTCATCATGTACGCCTCCCAGGGAGATGCGAGCAAACTTACGGTTTAACGCTTTCGCAATAGATTGTCCCAGGGAGGTTTTACCGACGCCCGGAGGTCCAATCAAGCAGAGTATCTGTCCCTGGCTGATCTGTTTCGTATTTCCATTGCGCTGGGCGACCTGAATGCGGAGCTCACGTACGGCCAGAAATTCAAGAATACGTTCTTTGATGCCTTCCAGACCATAGTGATCCTGATCCAGGATGTGGCGTGCACTCTCAATATTAAAGGTTTCTTCGTTGCGTTCATTCCAGGGCAGAGCTAATACCCAATCGATATACGAGCGCATCACCGACAATTCGGCAGATTGAGATGGCGTGCGTTCCAGACGGTCAATCTCTTTGCGAACCTTGAGCTCGGCTTCGGTTGGGAGATGTTTTTGGTTGAGCTTGGCACGCAGTTCATCTGATTCGGATGAGGTCTCCATGCCCAATTCTTCCTGAATCGCACGCAATTGTTCACGCAGATAAAATTCTTTCTGTGAACGATCAACCTGCGAACGCACCCGGCTCCGAATCGTCGTTTCTAGCTCTAGAATCTCAATTTCATTGCCCATGATCACACAGATCTTTTCCAATCTGTCCATAGGATCAAGTGTTTCCAACAGATCTTGTTGCTGGGCCATATCAGTGACGACATGGGCAGCTAACGTATCGGACAGAAGCGGAGGTGTTTTGAGGGCGACAATGGAATTGATATCTTCAACCGAGAAGCGGCGATTGAGCTGTGCATAACGCTCAAAGAGGCTGGTGGTATGGCGTACCAGCGCATCGGCCTGAGCACCCGTTGTCTGAGGCTCAGCCAAATCAGAGACGTGTGCACGTATAAACGGTTCGTGATCCACATACTCATCAATTGTAACGCGATTAATACCCCGGATTAACACCTGGAGGGTGCCATCCTGTTGACGGTGCATGGTCACGACCTCAATCAGCGTCCCTGTCCCATAGATATCTTTGGGTTGTGGGTCATCAATTTCGATGCTACGCTGTGTTGCGGCAACCAGGATGTGCTCGGGCTGCATCATTGCTTCTTCAATCGCACGAATAGTCTTCTCGCGAGCTATTGGAAGCGCCTGACGATTATGGGGAAACGCAACGATGCTTTTCAACGCCATTAACGGATACCCATCATTTAACTTTTGGACTACATCCTGGCGTTCTTGCTCACTCATTGGTTTCCACCTATCTTCTAACTGTTCAAACCACAGAGATTACATAAGCTCTACGAAAAAAACAGATGAGCCTGCATTAAGCAGACTCATCTTCAGAATAGGTTGTGCTACGCTCGCCACGTGTTACCAGAAGTGGCTTATTATGAGAGTTGATTACATCCCCATTAATTACGACTTTTTTGACATCAGCACGAGAAGGTATCTCATACATAATATCTAACAGAACATCTTCAATAATCGTGCGCAAGCCACGAGCGCCAGTGCGTTGTCGCAACGCACATTCAGCGGTCGCTTCCAGTGCATCGTTATTGAAAACCAGTTCAACGCGATCAAGCTGCAAGATTTTCTGGTACTGCTTGACGATAGCGTTTTTCGGTTCAGTCAAAATACGGATGAGCGCTTCTTTATCCAGCGTATCCAGAGCGACCTCGACGGGGAGGCGACCGACAAACTCAGGGATCAAGCCGTATTTGAGCAGATCATCAGGGATAAGCTGGGTCAAAACGGTCTCTTTCTTCTCTTTTGTCGCAGCCTTATCTTGCTCTTCCTTCCCAGAATTGCGGAAGCCCATGGACTTGTTACTGCCGAGGCGTTGCTCCACAATCTTTTCCAGACCTTCAAAGGCACCACCGCAGATAAACAGAATGTTCGCTGTGTTGATCTGAATAAAATCTTGGTGTGGATGTTTGCGACCACCCTGTGGTGGTACATTTGCTACCGTGCCCTCAATGATCTTCAGCAATGCCTGCTGAACGCCCTCGCCCGACACATCACGGGTAATCGAAGGATTGTCCGACTTGCGAGCAATCTTGTCGATTTCGTCGATGTAGACAATACCACGCTCCGCTCGAGCTACATCGAAATCAGCCATCTGGATCAGGCGCAACAGGATATTCTCGACATCTTCACCGACATAGCCAGCCTCTGTCAGGGCAGTTGCGTCAGCGATACAGAAGGGAACATCCAGAACTTTGGCGAGGGTCTGAGCCAGAAGGGTCTTACCGCTACCGGTAGGGCCAATCATCAAGATATTACTCTTGCCCAGTTCCACGTCATCGACCTGCATTCCCACGCCAATGCGTTTGTAGTGGTTGTATACCGCCACTGCCAACGATTTCTTAGCACGTTCCTGCCCGATCACATACTGGCTGAGTTGTTCGTAGATCTTTTTTGGGGTTGGTAGCTTGCCTGTCTGAAGGCGCGGCTTGGCAACGGTGGCTTGCTCTTCTTCGATGATTTCTCGACACAGATCGATACATTCATCGCAGATGTAGACACCGCCAGGGCCAGCGATTAATCGCTGGACCTGATCCTGGCTTTTGCCACAAAAAGAGCAACGGTATGTCGTACGCATATTCTTTGAGTTTGCCACTTCTGTCACCTTTCCTGCATGTACAACACAGCACCAGATGGTTGCACTTCTACTCTACTGTCTCCGTTGTTTCGTTGCCTGGTAGAGATGTTGCTGCCTCAGATTCCTCGGCTTCATTTTCGGTCGCCTCGGTCTCTCCAGCAATGGCCGCTGCTTCAGCGTTAACTACCGCAGCGTCTTCCTCTGCAACCTCTTCGCTTTCTTCATCGGGATCAGGATCAGTTGTTAATTCGAGCAAGCGCGACAAGGTTTTTTCGCGGCGGAAGCTAATCATGAGTGCGCGGATCTGTTCTTCCGTACGAGGAAGGTTTTGTCCGATCTGTTCGTAGGCATTAAATAAAGCCTCGATCTCATTTGCATCAACCGTGATGTTTTCTTCGCGTGCCAGCTGTTCCAGGACGAGTTGTTGTTTGACGCGCTCCTTGGCCTCAGGATGAAGTTCCTGATGATACTCCTCGTGCGTCTTGTTGACCATTTTCAGATACTGGTCCATATTGAGGTGCTGTTGCTCAAGCATATGCCCGAACTGATGCTCCATCTCATGGACTTCTTCCTCAATCAGAGTCGGGTGAATTACGAACTCTGATTTCTCGATAAGCTCTTTGAGGATCTTATTGCGTAATTCTTCAGTGTTGGTCCGTTTTTTCTGCTCCAGGATGTTGTCGCCAAGGGCTTTACGTACGTCTTCCAGGGTGTCGAACTGATCATCGCTTACTTTTTTCGCGAATTCATCATCCAGAGCAGGAAGTTCTTTGGTTTCTACCAGGTGTAGTGTGACATCATAATTCGCTTCTTTACCCGCCAGCTTGGTATTGCTGTAATCTTCTGGGATGGTGGTGGTGAATGATTTGCTCTCACCGACCTTCATACCGAGGATATGCTCATCCATACCTGTGAACAAGCCCTTGCGGTCATTTGCGATCTCAAACGCATTGTCTTTCAGATCGGAAATCTGTTGCTCACCTGAGGTCAATTTCAGATCAGCTTTAATGCGATCTCCATACTCAACAGGGCGTTCAATGCTCTTCCACTCGACCGAGCGGTTCTGGAAGGACTCTAATTCTTTCTCAACCTCTTCTGACGAGACAGTTACCTCTTCACGCTCAAAATGCATCGACTTATAGTCAGCTAATTTGACCGGAGTCACAATGGGCACGACCAGGCTGAAATGGTAATCCTTCTCCATCTCGAAGGCAGGAGCATCCAGGGTAGGTTGTGAAATTGGCGTGAGGTCATTTTCGGATAAAGCGTTTTTATAAGCCTCTGAGATCAGTTCATCAAGGCCCTCTTGATAAATGTACTCTTTCCCTACGCGGCGTTCCAGAATGGCACGTGGAGCTTTCCCACGGCGGAAGCCCTGGATATCAACTGTTTTGACTAACTTTTTATATGCCTTGTCTGATGCCTTTTGCACTTCGTCCCATGTCAAATCTACATTCAGGACGGCCTCGCTATTTGGCAATTTTTCTACAGAGACCTTCACATTTCCTCCAACAGATTGTTCTTTGTTGTATTTTTATGTCACTTGACAGTGTTAAAACTTTTTGCGAAGCTGCACTTCACTTTAATCCAGAGATGTGGCCTGCCGAGCAGGTACACTGCACTTATCTGAACAATGGAATTGCGCTATTTGAGAATAAGACCGCGGGAAGCGCAGAGAGGCAATCACTATCCATAGACCACCCCACAGCAGAAGTTTGCATGTACCGCATAACCAACATATCTGTATACTTTACAAACGCGTTGTGAGCTACGTCTGATGCAGTTTGCTATATGCGCTTACCATAGAGGGCAGCCTCTCGGATGCCCTCTGTCTAGATAAGTTGGAGCGGGAGACGGGATTCGAACCCGCGACATCTTCCTTGGCAAGGAAGTGCTCTACCACTGAGCCACTCCCGCTTAACTGCGTCACTATTATAATACATTTTATAAGTGGGCGGTAAGAGACTCGAACTCTTACGGTTCATCACCAACAGATCCTAAGTCTGCCCTGTCTACCAATTTCAGCAACCGCCCTTAATCCTTACAAATAGGAGACACTGGTCCCCACGTGTGGATAATACATCAGTAGCTCACCGGATGTCAAGATAAATTGGTCTCTTTTCCTCTAAAGTCACCGTTTATTCTTATCCATACAGTTGTGTCCTGCCGATATGGGATATATTTGACGGTCCTTTTGGGCCATCTTTCTTTTATTATGCTTCAGTTTAGCTAGTGTTTAACATTAAGATAGGCAACAGCGGTCCAGGAGCCATAATCTTCTTCTGTCTGTTGGGCTTGTTCGTAGATTTGAAAACCCTGCCCGGCGATTACTCCTCCCAGGGTACAGGTGCCAGCAAACTTGATACTCTCTCCCGTCGTTAAGAGGACTGTAAACTGCATTGCCCCTTGCTTATTGATGCTGCCTCTGAAGTGACCTTGTTGGCCCTGCGCCTGAAATTGTCCGGTGAATGTATTCTGATGTTGCTGTATATTGAGGAGCTGAAAGGAGCTTTTCCCTAACGAGAGGCCCGCATGTTCCATGGTTCCTCTATAGCAAGAGGCCAGCAAAATGGAATAGCTATCTGTACTATTCGATGCCGCATAGTCTGTGCTACAAAGGGTGTTATCAGGGATGGCCGTGGCCGGTATTTTAGGCGTCGCGCGGCTACCATGATTGGTTTGAACTAGCGGAGAGGATGTATGGTGCTGACCGATGTTCATCAGTAAGAGATCCATGATTCCACCAAGCAGAAGCAGGATCAATAAGGACCGTATCATTATTGTGCGCCGTTCCAGGCGTTTTTTGGGAGGATGATAGCCATAGTGCAGCCGTTGTGGCCTGGATGCTGCTTTTTTTTTATTGCCTGCCGCTTGTTGTGGTTCGATAGCGTAATGTGAGGTCGTAAGGATTGCAATATCTTCCTGGGATAACGCGGGCTGATTGGCGGTCAGAGCCTGACTAATCTGTTGAGTGGCGGGCTGGACGGCTGCGATTGTTAGTTCCTGCCAGAATTCTTCAACGGTGGCGTAACGCTCTTCAATCGCGAGGCTCATCGCTCTGTCAATGACGCGCGAGACCCTGGAGGGGATGCTCGGGCAGATGTTATGGGCCGCTATTAATGAGTTGCCTGGTTGCCGCTTCATCATACGCGTCATAGCGTCTACGGGCACGCGGCCAGTTAAGAGAGTATAGAGCGTTGCGCCCAGGGCATAAATATCTGTGCGTGTATTCGTGCCCTGACCATATTGTTCTGGAGAGGCATAGCCCGCTGTCCCAAAGCGGAAGACGCTTGTTGTATTGCCTTCGACATATTCTTTTGCCAGACCAAAATCGACAAGCATGGCATCCCCGGTGCCGATGGGAATAATAATATTTGATGGCTTGATATCGCGGTGAATAACAGGCGCTTTCTGATTATGAAGATAGACCAGGGCATCGACGATAGGCGTCAGGAGCGTTAGTGTCAGGGCCAGCGAGAAGCGCTTTTCAGGCTGCTCGCGGCGTAACACTTCAAGATTTTTGCCCTCAATATAATCCATAAGCATATAGATGCGGTTATTTCTGGTATCTTCGAAGACCTGATACACCTGTGGAAGTGAGGGATGGGAGAGACGGCGCATTAATCTGGCCTCATAGGTGAGTTGGCCACGTTCCTGAGAACTGGGATTAATAAGTTCTTTGAGGGCATAGCGTGTCTGCTTGCCATGACGTTCACGGGCGCAATAGACGGCACTGAAGCCACCCTGGCCGAGCAACGCTTCGACAACATATCGCTCACCTGTCAGACCCTGTATGACAGTTCCTGGCGGGAGCGACATTTGTTCTTGTAGCACACAACACCTCACATGTGTGGACAGATAAAGGAAATGAGTTTATTTATGCGCTTCGTCTGAAGTGGCGTGTTATTCCCAGTCCAAGCAGTCCAAGTAAGGCCATTGCCAACAACCAGATAGGCGATGCAGGGATGGATGTGGGAGCAGGCATGGCATTTGGATCACTCCCCGTCTGTGGCAGGCCCGGTATGCCCTGTGTGGTAGCTGCCACTAACTGGGCTTTGGGATTCCCATGGAGCATACCAACCGCAAATACGCTGGTGACTGTATTGGCAGCCAGGGTCCGGGGCAGGGTCATCTTCTCATTTGAAGATGGCATCGTAAACGCAAATGTACAGGGACCACTATCGACAGTTACATAATCACTGTTATCCTGATACGCCATATCTTTGATGGTTGTGTCTTCTCCAATTGAGACCGTAATGGTGCCTGCATCAGGAATTAGATGATAGATGCGCACCTTTGAATAATTGGCAACGACTCTGTTGTCATCGACAAAGACCTGGAGATTAAGGGTTTGTGGGCTCGCACCAACGGCGGCAATTGTGTATGCCTCGCCAGCCTGAACCGGTAATGTTTTTGTCAGGGCTGCAGCTCCAATGCCTTTGCCAACCAGGGCAATCTGGACTTTGTGGTTACCGGCGGGTAACGCCGCATAATCTGTGACCGAGGCAAAACGAAAACCATTCAAGAAAGGCTTACCATCGACGAACACATCCGCTGTTCCCACAAAAGGTGAGGCATGAATCACTCGTACATATGACGTACTCTCATCTGCCGATGCCTTAGGAGATGAAAGCGCGCAGAAGCTATACAGGCTAACCAGACTAGCAATGACTACCATGAGACCATAGCGATACACATACTTATTAAAATGATGAGGTCTATCCATCGTGCTACCTTCTCTACTTGTGTAGTGAATAATATATATAAACAAAAATAAATAACTGAAATGAAATATATAACCATAGTATGCAATAAAATTCATGATTATGAAAGGGCTTTCCGGTGATGAAGTGGTTAAGAAGGAGCGACGTTTGTATATTAAAAAAACCAAATTTTAACCGATTTTTTGTACTATGCTATTTATGGAGTCACATACATAGAGGCTTTGTACCATAAAACCTGAATCCTGTAGTAAGGACAGGATATGGTTGACTATCTTGCTACTTGACGTACTTCACAAATGGGATTATAACAACGGCAGATATTACGTGCTGGGCGAGGAGAATATGGGAAAACCGAATGAAATGTTGCGAGCTGCTCGAATGGAAAAGCATTGGACGTCTCAGTTTGTAAGCGAGCAGGTAGGGGTAAGTTGCCATACCTATAATCGTTGGGAAGCCGGTGTCCAGATGCCACGTCCGGCGTCTCTGGAGGCTCTCTGCACTGTTTTTGCCTTACCTCCTGAGGAGTTGGGCTTTGCTCGACCTGTCGTTTCAACACGGAACTGGCAAAGACACCACTCTGTGTTGCTTGAGAATTCCTCTACAGATGCTTTTGAAACACCAGGTAATGGTGTGGGGGATGCTGAAGATGGTGGGGATGCAGAGGAGGATAACGAGCAAGACCTTTCCATGCTGCTAGCAAGCCGGGCCCTGGGACTTGCCTCGTGCTGGCACAGCTATATGGCAGGCGAACAACGCGAGCTTGAGAGTCTGCTTCCTACCTATATTACACGCCTGATCAAGCCGACGCTCATTCCTGGTCCTGACCAGAAGATGGCCGCCAGTTTGATGTCCCAGGCCTATCAACTGGCGGCGCTATTAGACTTACAGCGTGGAGATTTTTCAGCGGCGCAAACCAATGGCACGCAAGCCCTGGTATATAGCCAGCTCTCTAAAGATTGGAATGTGTATGTCGCTGCCCAGATCCGTATGGCGACGATTGTTGCCGCGCGTAAACGTGTCGGGGCTGCTTTAAGTGCCTATAATGATGCATTGCGTTGTGTAAACACGAACAACGACCAGATTTCTCCTATTCTGCATAGCTGGATATTTGCCGGACTGGCCGAGATTCAGGCGGCTATGGGGCGTGATGCCGAATCGCTCCAGCTATTAAAGCTTGCCGTGGCGGTTTTCCCAGACCGACCCGAGGAAGATGCATGTATTGCTTATGCATCCTGTGATCGCTCGCTACTCTATCTCTATCAGGGATTAGTTTTTTTGCGCCTGGGGCAGCCTCGCCTGGCCTGGGAAGCCTTCTCACAGGTGGATGATATGAAGCCTGCACCCCCGGAACGTATGCGGGCTGAATTTTTAAAATATCGTGCCTATACCTCCCTTATTCTCGGCAATATGATTCAATGTTGCATCTATCTGGAAGCGGCTGCTAAAGTAGCTCAAACGATTAATAGTGACCTTGTCTTGAGTGAAATTTATACACTGTATGAAGATATGCTTGCGATCTGGGGCCAGGAGCCGCGTGTTAAGGCATTGGCATTACTCTTTCAGCGTTGACGCGGCATCTGCTGGTCCGGATATGTCAGTTGTCTCAGGTAAGCTGCTCACGGCTGTGTTCGCCTGTATAGGTTTGTTTGAATTGTTGCAAACTACTGCCCCGGGTACGTGCGGTATGGCTGGTATGCGTTGGCAATTTCTTCATGATCGGCAATTCCAACGAGGTCTGGAAATTCCGCACGGTCTCATCATCCTCCAGGGTTTCCTCTTCCAATTGCATGGATGGAATACGGAGTGTCGCGTGCTCTGCTCTCTCTGTGTGGATATATTCTCCGGTTGTTGGCTCTTCGGGCTCTGGTACTTCTCGTGACATCAGGGATTGAAACTGGTGCGCCGTAGTGTTTTGAGCCGTTGGTAAGGTTAATCTGGTCTGCACGGAAGTTATGGATAAGCTACTATTGTGCCAGGGTGGAGGCGTTTCTGGCAATTCCATTGGCGGTAAGCTGATATGATCTGCTAACATTTGGGATGTTTCTGGCAGGGTCCCCTGGATTTCTGTTTGCTGTCGCTGCTGTTTTTTGACGTAAAAGTAGCTGCGATGGCGCGATTTGTGTTTGGTCAGGACGGTACCTATTACAGGTGTCTCGAGCTGTTGTAGTGTCTGGCTGGCATGTTGCAGTTCCTCGGGTTGTGTAGTGTTGGCTGCAATTGTCAGAAGGCTGGCGTCGGCTACGGTGGTCAGCATATGGGTCATACTTCCTGTATCAAGTGGCCCGGCATCAAAGATGATCAGATCAATCAGTTGAGGTAATGAGCTATAAGAATCACTGTTGTGTTGTCCGAGAAGCCATTCTTTAAGCTGAACCAGATCTGATATGAGGTTTGATGCTGGCAGGTCTGGCTCTACACAGGTTGGACCGCAGGGGAGCAACCAGAGATTGGGTAGATAGGTTTTCCATTGTGCCAGCCAGGCTGCTGGATAGAGTGCAGGTTGCTTATCAAAATGGCGTACATCACTCAGGCTGGTCGTCAGTCCATAGGTGTCTGGCAGGTTGAAGATAGTATGCAAGGCTGGCTGTTGGATATGCATATCAACCAATAAGACGCGCATACCTGTCTGGGTCAGATGAACGGCCAGTTGTGAAGCGGTCGTTGTTGTACCGCTTTTACGTTGCAGACTGGTACAAAGCAGGGCTGATTGGCCTTTATGGAGTACCTGGAAGCGGATACCCATTACTGTATAGGCAGTACGAATGTCTTCTAGCTTCTCCAGCGAGAAATCCAACAGTTGCGCGCCTTGCGTCAGCGAGCGTCGATAGGGAATTTGTCCCAGAGATGCTAAATCAACTTGTTGATAGATATCCTCTGCAGTTTGAATAGCTGTATGTAACCAATCCCATAGCAAGGTCAGAAGCAGCGTCAGCGCTAAACTGATGGCTGCTGCCAGGAGCGTGTTGTGTTGGATATCAGGTGCGATGGGTTGCTGTGTAGCGCTGGCTGCCCGCGGTAAACTCAATAGTTCTGGCACATGGAGGTTCTCAAACTGTAGCTGGTTATACTCAAGCTGTAACTGGCTATAATGGCTTTGCTCACTGTCCAATGAGCTTTTCTGCTGTGTGGTCGCTGTTTGTTTGGAGTGGATAGCCAGCTGTTGACGTGTATTGGTTATCTCTTGCGAAATATGGGCCAGTGTGACCTGTAATTGTGTGCCCTCTTTTGTGATCTGGATATGTATAAAACTGTTGGCGACTGCATTGACACGCTCTAATGCCTGATGGATAGAGTTGCCCCGGGCATAAATCATTAGGAACTGTGTTTGATCGATTGGCGAGCTGCTGATGGCTCCGTTCAACTGATCCACAGAGGTTCGGGACACTGTTTTTGTTGCCGCCTGGAGCACATCTGGACTGGTAACTAATTGGGCATAATCAGCCGTCTGTATCTGTACGTTGGTACTGCTATCGCCAGTATTGGTGCTCAATGGCGTGACTTTTACCAGTATGCTTGCTTGATAGGTGGGAGGAAGATACACACTGACGACGTACGTAAGGCTGGTACAGAGAGTGATACACGATAGTATCTGTATGCTATGGTGTCGTATCACCCAGGCGTAATGTCGTAAGGTTGCATGTAGAGACATAGAATTTATCTATCCTTCCTGACTAAAAAGCTGACTGGTTGAGGCTGGTGGATAGGTCTGGTGGATGTGGTAGGTGCTGATCGATAGTGGTTGCCCAAGCATTGATCTATTCCTCCTCCCTCGCAACATAATGGCTTGCGCTTTATTTTCTATCGAATGCTAACGTGCATCATTCGATAGAATAGTAAGCTTAGCATTAAATCTATTTCTCTCTATATCATAAAACATGCTTTGCATTGAAAGATAATAATAAGTACTTTTAGTTTTTATATGTATATTTATTCATTATTGAGAAGCAATATTCATGTTTTTGTCATCTTTCAGGATAACTTAAGAGAGGATAGCGCGTAACTGGCTTTTTGTGGTAACCTGAAGAGAGCTCGAAATATTTGATTGGTATGATTGACAAGCAGCAAGGCACAACATACAATCCATATGAGAAGATTCTAGTTTTTATGCATAGAATGCGCAGCCGGGAGTGATCCCTCCCTTTTCGCTACTTGTAGGATGTTATTTCCGAATGAAAGATGCTAATGAGCGGCGTGCGACCGCTGATTCTCAATTTGCGTTGGGTATGACCTACCGTAACTCTAACAATGATGATTCACAAGCTCAACTGGTACAGGCCATCACTTGTTTTCAGTCAGCTTTAGATTTATATTCCCTGGATACTTCGCCTGTTGAATGGGCAAAAACGCAACAACAACTAGGTATTGCTTACCGTGATCTGGCCTTGAGGGGTGAGCAGCAGAACCTGAATAAAGTTTTTGCGGCTTTGCAGGCTTCATTAGAGGTGTTCACACGCGAGGAAACGCCACTAGATTGGGCTTTGACACAATATGAGTTGGCACTAACCTACTTCCACGTGCTGGGAAGTAGCCGTCGCGTATCGCTCTTCAAGGCATTGTCGTGTTTACAGGCATGTCTGGATGTGTACGGCTACGAAACTTTTCCTATGCAGTGGGCTGCGGTACAGTATAACCTGGCCAATCTCTATTGTTTATTGCCAACTGATGATCGCTATGCGACCTTGCGTAAAGCTATCACCGCCTATGAAGCTGCCCTGCGTGTATATACCAGTGAGGGCACTCCGCAGGAATGGGCATCGGCGCAATACAACCTTGCCAATGTGCATGCCTTCCTGCCTGGAGGTGAGCGGCAGACCAATCTTGAACGGGCGATTACCCATTACCAGGCGGCCTTGCAGGTCAACACACGCGAGCAATATCCCGATCTCTGGGCCAATATCATGCAGAGTATGGGCAATGCCTATCGCAATATGCCCGGTGATGAGAGTGAAGAAAGCCTGCACTATGCCGTGGATTGTTATGAGGATGCTCTGACCATCTATTCACGTGAACACACACCGTTGGATTGGGCCGCCATCTATACCAATCTAGGTATTACCTATAACTTGATGTCGAGTAATGACGAGCAATCCCGTTTGGAACAGGCGGTTGCTTGCTTCCGTGCCGCGCTTCAGGTCTACACTCAGAACGCGTATCCCACCGAGTGGGCTAAAACTAATAATATGTTGGGTCTGACTTATCTCGATATGCCGGAAGGAAATGAGCAAGAACAGCTAAGACAGGCTATTAGCTGTTTTGAAGCAGTATTACACATCTATACCTTTGCGCAACATCCGCTAGCCTGGGCCAGCGTCCACTATAACCTTGGGCATGTCTATATATTAATACAAGAGCCGGACGAAGACGCCCATCAGATGAATGTGCAGAAAGCCATTGCATCCTTTGAATCGGCACTCCAGGTCTATAATCGTAAAGATACGCCTTATGAATGGGCGAAAACCCAGAGCGATCTGGGCAATGCCTATAAAGAATTGTGGTCTGGCGAACGCTTTGCTCATTTGCAGCAGGCTATCTCTTGTTATCGTGCCGCGCTTCTTGTCTATGCGCGTGAGAACATGCAGGATGAATGGGGCGCGACACAGGGAAACCTTGGGCATGCCTATTGGAGTATTTCGAATGGAGAACGGCAAGAGGATCTTGAAAGCGCGATTGCCTGTTTTGAAGAGGCACTCCAGATCCAAACACCAGATTTGACACCGCACGAATGGGCCTTTAACCAACATTATCTTGGTCAAGCCTACGCCCATTTAACGCGTGGTGAGCGTGAGCAGAACATACGCCACGCGCTCTCCTGTTATGAACTGGCGCTATCTGTCTATCGACGTCTCCATATGGAGATGCAGATGCTTACCATTCAGCGGGATATCGCAACTGCCCGTAAACTTCTCACCACCCGATATATGTAAACCTCATGATCCCGAGAAGTGCATCAGACTTCCGCTCCTCTCGGGACCTTGCTGCTCACCTGTACCCTTTTTATGAGTCATCCAGGTGCTAGAAATGTTCCCCAAAAATCCGGGATGACTATATTACCTCTCTGTTGTGTCTTCGTTGGGTATCTTGAAAGCGAGAGGTTCAGTCAACCCCCATGCATCGAGTAGTGCCTGTTGAACCTGTGCTTTTACGGCATTCACGGGTGCTAATCCCAGGTCGATGCCGGGGATCGTTCGGAGGGGACGTGTCCCTTGTGGTTGTGCAATGAGATCGGCAACCACATCGGCAACGATCTGTGGATTTTGTGCATCTGGACTATTGTTCGCTGCTTCGTTGGCATGCAATACCTGAGCAACAATGTCGTTGAGGGCTCCATACTCGATCAATCGCTCCTGATCGCGAGGAGCTTGCTGACTTGTCAGTATCTCTGTCGCAAATAGTGCAGGCTCTACGATGACTGATTCAATTCCAAAAGGGGCAAGTTCATAATGATAGCCTTCAGCCAGTGCTTCAAGAGCCATTTTGCTGGCAGCGTACAGTGTTGAGAAGGGAAAAACTAAGCCACCGAGTATGGAACTCATATGGATCAGTAAGCCATTGCGCTGGCGGCGCATGTATGGAAGGACCTCGCGATCCAGGTGAACGGGTCCGAAGAAATTGATCTCCATGTGCGTTCGAACCTGATCGAGCGTATATCCCTCGGTGATTCCAGAATAGGCGACTCCTGCATTGTTCACGACTACATCAATGCGCCCCGCTTGATCAATCACTGTCTGAACTGCCTGGTTGACTGAGGTTTCGTCGGTCACGTCAAGATCGAGAACGGAAAGAGCGAGATGTTCGCGTTGCGCGAAGTCGCGTAATGCATTTGCATGCGAGGCGTTGCGTCCATTGACATCACGCATAGAAGCAAATACTATATGATCTTGCCGTGCCAGTGTTTCAACAATTCTGCGACCAAACCCACTACTGCTTCCTGTTACAAGGATGACCTGCTGAGAACTCATGCTGTAGACTCCTTTTGTTTGAATAGAAAGATCTATCGTCACATCAACGCTTTGCGTGTAAGCGCAAAGGCACATTTATCATGTGTGCTAGAATTATGCAATGTGAGTGATGTTAGAACCAGGAGCCAAATTATTCTGGTATAAAAACTAACAGGATAAGGAAGTAGACGATGAAAGAGCAAGAGCGACGATCAGAATTAGCCCAGTTTTTGCGGACCCGCCGTGAGCGCATTTCCCCCAGTCAAGTTGGATTGCCCATGGGAACGCGCCGCAGAACACCAGGACTGCGCCGAGAAGAACTGGCGCTGGTTGCGGGAGTGGGGACGACGTGGTATACCTGGCTAGAACAAGGACGAGATATTATTGTCTCGACTCCAATAGTGGAAAGCCTGGCTCGCGCCTTACAGTTAGATGCAGATGAGCGAGCACATCTCTTCGTTCTGGCGCGAGAGCAACTTCCTGCCACCCCATTTCCCGCGGAGGATATGGTTGATCCTGCTCTCCAACTCATTCTTGAGACGATGGGAGTCTATCCTGCCTATGTTGTCTGTCCTAGTTGGCATATCATCGCCTGGAATCAGGCGGCCTGTCAGGTGTATGCTGATTTCAGCACGATGTCTCCCCGAGAACGCAATTTCCTCTGGTTCCTCTTTACAGATCAACGGTTACGTACACGGCTCGTCAATTGGGAGGGAGAAGCGCAACACGCACTGGCCCTCTTTCGTGCCAGCACCCAGCGCTATATTGGAGAAGCATGGTTGACAAAAATAATCACGGATCTCGAACAGGTGAGTCCAGAGTTTCGCGAGTGGTGGCCGCGTTATGATGTGCAAGGGGTGCATACGGGACAGCAACATCTCGATCATCCTCTCGTTGGATTGTTACGCATGCAGGCAACGACCTTCCAGCTTGCAGATCATCCCGGTTTACGCATGATGGTGTACACTCCTGTTTCCGGAACAGATACCATAGCTAAATTGACCGCTCTTTCAGAATCTGGCTCAAGACTTCAATCTCTTAAAGCCGTGTAATATGAGCCATTCCAGATTTTTGGAGAACCTGTAAAACACCTCAAGTAGGTAAATTGAGGATTATGTCCGGTAAAGTTCTTGGAAATAGAGTAGTCTAAATTTTATATGATGCATAGTATGCTTTTCAAGCATACTATGCATCATATAAAAACTATTTGACTTCTTCAACCTGTAGAGAGATGGCTAAGCCAAGGCCCTGGGCGATGCGGGTACCCAGATCGGGATCGACCTGATACCACAATTTGATGGCACGTTCTTGAATGAATTTCTCAACGCCCTGACTCATATGGTTCACGATGTTGTTTACCAGATGATCACGGTCTTCCGGCGAGAGAACGTGGCGGTATAGCGTGCCAGCCTGCCCAAAATCATCATCCTCAGCGTGCAAGGTATAGGCGCTGCGTACTAACGCGCCGTCAGTTTCCCAACCGGGCTCGATAATGTTGGGATTGGCCTGTGGTCCGCTATAGCTATTGGGCGCATACACTGGCTGGTTGCCGTTATGGCGATAGCGCATGGAACCATCTTTGTTATAGCTATGCACTTCACTCTTCGGCTGGTTGACCGGGACCTGCAGATAGTTGGTGCCAATGCGATAGCGATGCGCATCTGGATAGCTGAACAGGCGCCCGAGCAGCATCTTATCAGGACTGGGACCGATGCCGGGAACCATGTTGGATGGCTCGAACGAAGCCTGTTCAATCTCGGCAAAGAAGTTCTCTGGATTGCGATCCAGTACCAGACGACCGACCGTGATGGCTGGATAATCGCTATGCGGCCAGACTTTGGTCAGATCAAATGGATTAAAGCGATAGTTGGCGGCATCGGCGAAGGGCATGATCTGCATGTCCAGACGCCAGGCCGGGAAGTCTCCTTTGTCAATGGCCTCACGAAGATCGCGGCGATGGAAATCGGGATCTTCAGCCGTCATGGCTTTGGCCTCGGCATCCGTAAAGTTCTCGATACCCTGCTCGGTCTTAAAGTGATACTTGACCCAGAATTTCTCGCTCTGCGCATTGATCCACATAAAGGTATGGCTTCCAAAGCCGTCCATATGGCGATAGGTACGTGGGGTGCCACGATCAGTCATCAAGAATGTCACCTGATGGATCGTCTCCGGGGACAAAGACCAGAAATCCCATTGCGCATTGCTGCTGCGCATATCGTCTCCAGGCATGCGCTTCTGCGAATGGATGAAGTCCGAGAATTTCGATGGATCTCGTACGAAGAAAATAGGGGTGTTATTACCAACCAGATCGTAGTTGCCTTCTTCGGTATAAAATTTGATGGCAAAGCCGCGTGGATCACGGACGGTATCCGCAGAACCCTGCTCACCAGCTACTGTTGAGAAGCGCAAGAGAACCGGCGTACGCTTGCCAACAGTATTAAGAAAGGCAGCGCTGGTATATTTGGTTACATCGGCGGTAACTTCAAAATAGCCGAAAGCGCCACTACCCTTGGCATGTACCACTCGCTCAGGCACACGCTCGCGGTTAAACTGCGCCATCTTTTGAATCACATAATGATCTTGCAGTAACAAAGGGCCGTTGGGGCCAACCGAGAGTGAATGCTCATCACTGGTGGCTGGAATGCCCGCATCTGTCGTTGTTACTGGTGGTTTTTTTTCGAATTGGTCGCTCATAAAATCTCCAATCCTGCTACAGTGGCTTCAGCAGATTGGCCTTGCAGCCATACATTGGAAGCCATTGTTTGCTACAACATATCTCAGATCTGTATGAAAATTGTCTCGGGTTGCCTGGAGCAGTTCCCCATCAGACAAGATGGCAGGTAAATATTGATCACCTGCCATTCGCTGAGTGAGGCGCTGACACAAAGTTTTCCAGGGCTTTGGATCATGTAAAGTTTGGGATAGCTACTCTGTGCTGATTTGTTTTGGTTCACCCTGTTCCATTCTATCAGATAGTTTAGTTGGGATGCAAGAATATATTCCTGGGGACAATGAACAGGAATACCGCATAGCAAACAAAGCTATTCTCTTCATTATAGAAGAGCAAAGATGTATTGGTAATGAAAATGCTATAGTAGCCGTACGACATAAACTAAAATGGCTCTTCCAACTCTAAATATACTTTGGCGTATGGAGGTATTCACTTTCTCAAGAAAGGTATGTTATACTCAACGAGTGAGTACTTATATGTTGAGATAGAGTTTGTCTTGAGGAGGTTCTGCGTGAAGTTTGCCGGTCGCCTGTTTCCACTCGTGCTGATCATCTTATTACTGTTACTGGCAGCTTGCGGTGAAAGTAGTCCCACCGCCACATCATCAACTACGACAACGCCATCAACATCATCTTCTTCAGCCGTATCTCTGAACGTGTTTGCGGCGTCCTCGTTAACCGAGTCATTTAATGCCATTAAAACCGCCTATCATACTTCCCATCCTGATGTATCGATAACGTATAATTTTAATGGTTCGCAGGCTTTGGAGCAGCAAATTGCTAATGGTGCTGAGGCCGATGTATTTGCATCTGCCGACCAGATAAACATGCAAAAAGCGATTGATGCTGGCGTGGTCACGCAGAGTCAAAATTTTGCGCGCAACAAGCTGGTTGTTATCATTCCCAATAGTAATCCCGGTCATATCACTTCTTTAAAGGATCTGGCGAAAGCTGGAACGAAAATCGTCCTGGGTGCTCCTGCGGTTCCAGTGGGCAAATATAGCTTGCAGGTACTGGATAAGCTGGGTAAATCTTCTGCCTATGGAGTGGCGTATGAGAAGAGTGTCAGGGCAAATATCGTCTCACAAGAGGAAAATGTCAAAGCAGTCGTTCAGAAGGTACAATTAGGAGAGGCCGATGCAGGCATTGTCTATCTTACTGATGTGACGAGTGCAGCATCCACAAAGGTTGAAACATTGACGATTCCCGATCAGGATAATGTCATTGCCCAGTATCCTGTCGCTGTGACGAAGAACAGTGCCCATGCGCAGACTGCTCATGCATTCATTACTTATCTCCTCTCGGCGGATGGGCAGGCGATCCTGACCAAATATCATTTTATTGCTATAAATAGCATTTGAGAGCGTGCCAAAATCCCATCGTTTCCATGATCTTCGCGCATGAATTTTCGCACCAATGGTGCTCAAACATATTTTTAGTATGTATTGTAGAAAAAGTTCTACGAACTTTTTCTACAATACATACTAAAAAGGGCGCAGGCGCGCAAGCGCCTGCCAGCAGGTGAGCAGTAAGATCCCGTGCTCTCCACGATCTCTGTGCATGAGTTTTCGCACCTGCGGTGCTCAAACAGATTTTTAGTGGTGTGATGTAGAAAAGGTTCGAAGAACCTTTTCTACATCACACCACTAAAAAGGGCGCAGGAGTGCATGGGAATCAAACACTTTGTCACAAAGTGTTTGATTCCCATGGTCTTCGCCATCCTGGCGCATGAGTTTTCGCACCAATGGTGCTCAAACAGATTTTTAGTATGTGATGTAGAAAAGGTTCGAAGAACCTTTTCTACATCACATACTAAAAAGGGCGCAGGCGCGCATGCGCCTGCCAGCAGGTATCCCGATGGTGATGGGAATCAAACACTTTGTGAGTGGAATGTATGCAGAATACACAACAAATACAGAAGAGCGGCATGCCAGGTATGCTGCTCACAGAAAAAATCATCTGGCTGGGAGTAGCATTGCTCGCCAGCTTTTTTTTCCTCTTCCTGGGTATCCCTCTCGTCTCTTTATTTTTTCGCGAACAGCCCTCCGTGATCTGGAATGAGTTATTGCAGCCAGATATCTTTCAGTCCTTGCAGTTAAGCGTGGTCACAACAACCATCAGCACGCTCCTGACGATCCTTTTTGGTTTACCCGTGGCGTATCTGCTGGTACGCACCCGCTTTCGGGGTCAAGCTGTATTGGAAACGCTGGTCACGCTGCCCACGGTTCTGCCGCCAGTGGTTGCGGGGGTGGCATTGCTGTTGAGCTTTGGACGGATGGGGTTGATAGGTCACTATCTGGATCTGGTGGGGATTACCATTCCTTTTACGACTGTGGCTGTGGTGATGGCGCAGATTTTTATCGCAGCTCCGTTTTTTATCAATAGTACCAAAGCCGGACTTGAGCAGTTGGATCGGCGCTATGAACTGGCGGCTTATACCTTGCGGGCCTCGCCGTTCTATACTTTCTGGCATGTCGTTCTGCCATTGATCCGGCCAGCTTTGCTTTCGGGTATCGGTTTGAGCTGGGCCCGTGCATTGGGCGAATTTGGTGCCACGATTACTTTTGCAGGCAATTTTCCCGGTACCACTCAGACGATGCCCATTGCCGTCTATATTGCCTCCGAATCGGATCTGGATAAATCAATCGCGCTGGCAGTCGTCTTGCTGGCTGTTTCCTTCGGTCTATTGCTTACCCTGCGTTTAAGCCAGCGCTATTATCTCAATAGGTAGTATGTCCTGGATTCAGCTTGATTTTGGTGCTTTATATGCTTAATTTGGGAAAATACATAGGCGTTTCGCCTAGTATTTTTTCTCAGCTTTCTAAGAATCTGGGGATAAATTGATTGACAATTACCAAGCACCCCAGTACAATAAGAAGAGATGGCGTCGTGTTTATCACCAGGAGGCACCTTCATGGCTGTTGTACATACAGACCTTTATCGTCATGAGCACCTCGTTCGAAAATCGATTCAGATCCCTTCTACTCAGCACAGCGAGCTCAATGCACTGGCTGCAGAACTCGACTCCTCTTTAGGAGACGTACTGGAAGCGATTGTGGATTTGATGCGACAAGATGATTACCAGCAGGTCAAATCGGTAATTATTGAAAAGCGCGAACGTGAAATTTTCTCTCTCAACCACTCCCTCGACGAGGCTTACGCATATCTAGGAACAATCCCCGAAACTCTTGAAGAAGCTCAATTTTGTTTTTGTGCTGGTCGTGAAGGTATGTATGCATGAGTAATGAGGCGAGGCAATCGTTGCCCAGCCTGAAACAGCAGCAGGATGCGAATGGCAGTGTGCCAGCTCCACTCCGTGGCGAAATTTGGGATGTCAATTGGTCACCTGGCCGGGGCGCTGAACAACAGGGTACTCGACCGGCGTTAGTGATACAGAATGATCGAGGGAACGCTTCGGGATCATATCCTTTGACTATTGTTGCCTCTATGAGCCGTACCGAGCGCGAAATCGCGCTGCATGTGCGCATTACACCCAGTCCCCAGAATGGGTTAACTGATTTCACTGATGTGAAGTGCGAGCAGATTATGACCGTTGAGAAGTCGCGTTTACTGCGGCGGCGCGGTTCCATCACCGAAGAAGATCTGGCTCGTGTCGATCAAGCTCTGCGCTTAAGTCTCCAACTCTTGCGAGATTAAGACAGAGTTTTCTTTTTGTCCCTTCCCTTCCTTTCAAGCATCACAAAAAGCAGCCAATTGAGATGGCTGGTCTCCTTTTAAGTCATTGGCTGTAGCAGTTAGCCGATGACCTGTGCTAGAATTTGGGCAGGATAGACTACTTCTATTTTTATACAATACAGCATATAAGCACGCCAGGAGTGATATACACATGGAAAAGCAGATAGGAACAGACCAGGTTAAACGTAGTTTTCCAGAAATGTTAAAGGGCGGTGTCATCTGTGATGTCATCAATGCCGAGCAGGCAAGAATCGCAGAAGAGGCCGGTGCCTCTGCCGTCATGGCACTCGAGCGCGTGCCAGCAGACATTCGTGCCCAGGGTGGCGTCTCTCGCATGAGCGATCCTGAATTGATCATCCAAATCAAGCAGGCGGTGACCATTCCTGTGATGGCGAAGTGCCGCATTGGTCACTTTGTTGAAGCCGAAATCTTGCAAGCCATTGGCGTCGATTGTATCGATGAGTCAGAGGTGCTGACGCCAGCCGACGAGCGCTTCCACGTCAACAAGCGCCAATTTTCAATCCCCTTTGTCTGTGGTGCACGTGATCTGGGCGAGGCATTACGCCGTATCGGTGAAGGTGCCGCCATGTTGCGTACCAAAGGTGAGGCCGGTACTGGTAACATCATCGAGGCCGTCCGCCATATGCGCACCGTCATGGATGGTATCCGTCGCCTGCAAAGCCTGCCGGAAGAAGAGTTGATGTCCGAGGCCAAAGAGCTTGGTGCTCCTTATGATCTGGTATTGCAGATTGCACGTACCGGGAAGCTGCCTGTCGTCAATTTCTCTGCTGGTGGTGTTGCAACCCCTGCTGATGCTGCTTTGATGATGCGTTTAGGCGCGGAAGGTATCTTCGTGGGCTCCGGCATTTTCAAATCTGGTGATCCTCTGGCGCGTGCCAAAGCAATTGTCAAAGCGACCACCCATTATCAGGACCCCGAGATTCTGGCTGAAGTCTCGCGCAATCTCGGTGAGCCAATGGTTGGTATCAATCTGGACACCCTGCCTGAGCAAGAGTTAATGGCCCGTCGTGGCTGGTAGGGTCTGGTGGTAAAAAGAGACACATGGAAAAATACAACCCAACACCGCGTATCGGCGTATTAGCATTACAGGGCGATTTTGATGCTCATATCAAGATGTTGCGAGAGCTTGGCGCGGAGGCCGTAGCTATCCGCCTTCCCCGACATCTTGAAGAAATAGATGGTATAATAATACCGGGTGGAGAGAGTACAACGATTGGAAAGCTAATGGTTGTCTACGAACTCCATGAGGTATTGCAAAGAAAGATTCGCGCCGGCCTCCCCACCTGGGGGACATGCGCAGGTCTGATCTTACTGGCCAGGGAGACGGACAATTCCATGGCCGGCCAGCCCTTGCTGGCAAGCATGGATATTCGCGTCCGCCGTAATGCGTTTGGTAGTCAGCGAGAAAGTTTTGAAACTGATCTGTCAGTGCCCGTATTAGGCGAAGCGCCATTCCACACCTTTTTCATTCGTGGACCGCAGGTTGAAAGCGTGGGTCCAGAGGTAGAGGTGCTGGCAACGCTCGACGATGGAACCATCGTTGCTGTCCGTGAAGGAAGCTTACTTGGTACTGCATTTCATCCTGAAGTCTCAGGAGACACACGTTTTCACCAATACTTTCTCCGCATAGTACAGAGCATGCAGCGGTAGAAGCGGTCTAAAATTACGCCTTCTATCCAATGCGGGAGTTGTGGATGATAAGACCGGTGTTATATGTAGATTTACCGGGAATCATCTACGCCATTGACCACCGTGCTCGAGGCAATCAGCACGATCTCGCACATTTTGTGTGTTGGCTCGAGACGGTGGAGAGTGCGCAACCTGCGCCTTCATTCTTGAGGCATCTCCTACCTATTCCTCCCACGATCCGCACCTGGATCTGCGAGGACCACTGGCGCTTACTAGGTTTTGCCCAGGTACGCGAACGCCCCTCCCATGTCGCCTGGGATCTTTCATTCCTGGCCGCGATGGGGAACCGTGAGGGTACTAATCTGGCGGGTGACGATATTATCACCGCCCTCCTGGAATACGCGTTAGAAATGGCCTCAACTCATGGCATTCTGCGTATATTCGCGAAAATTGAAGATGACGCGCCAGAAATGGAATTATTCCAACGTTCAGGTTTTCAGCGCTATGCGCGTGAGCTGACATATGTCTATGACCCCCAAAGCCAGACATCCAGGTCAACATATGAATCAGCCGAGCCTGACTTGCCTTCGCTTCGTCGCTGGCATCGCCATCACGCATGGGGATTATACCAGCTCTACCGTGCAACCACACCTCAACGTGTGTTGACGGCTGAACTCTATGAGAACAGTGAAGAATTTGCCAGACTCCATGCTGGCTCACTACAGCCTGTTGTTTCCCCTTTTACCCGGGGCAACGAGAATTATGTATGTGATGTCGGTGTGCGTATTGGTGCCTGGATGCGGCTTTATCGAGGTCACGGCTCGACGCCGCACCGCATTTCATTGTTTGTGCATCCAGAACATAGTGACCTTGCCGAACCGCTGATTCAATTCGGCATCCGACGTCTTCTGGAAGTCGACGTACGTCGCATTTATTGCCTGGTGCGAGAGTACGACTCTTTTGTTAACACCGCTCTTTGTAATAGTGGATTTGAGCAGGTCCTGACAAAGGTTCTGCTAGTGCGACACGTGGCGTTACTCGCCACGAGGCAGAGCACAGTCCCCCTGCTGGAACAACGAGCGGTCTATGGCTTGAAGGGTCTGGGGACGGTCAATTCACGCCAAAAAACTATGAGGTGACAAACTGCCTATGCAACATGTGATCACTGACGATCTGGAGGCTCTGCTGGCTACATTACCGCCAGACATCCACGACGCGGTCAATCGTCTCGAAAACCGAAGCGAACTGCTGGAGATCGTACTGGACCTTGGGCGTCTTGCCGAGGGCCGTTTCCCAGAAGGGGAAGTGATCCTTAGTACAACACCGGTGACCTATGCCGATCTGGAGTATGTAGTTGAACGTATCGGGGAATTCGGCGACGATAACCGGGCTGGTATTGAGCGGACACTCCATCGTATTAGCGCGATGCGTAATCGTAAAGGACGAGTTGTCGGCTTAACCTGCCGTATCGGTCGAGCGGTGCTTGGCAGTATTGCCCTGATCCGTGATATAGTCGAACAGGGCCAATCCATTTTGATTCTTGGTCGTCCAGGTGTGGGTAAGACTACCCTGCTGCGTGAAATCGCCCGTGTGCTTGCCGACGAGGCGAATAAGCGTGTGGTCGTAGTCGATACATCCAACGAAATTGCTGGCGATGGGGATATTCCTCACCCCGGCATTGGTCGCGCCCGCCGTATGCAAGTAGCACGTACGGCTGAGCAACACGCTGTGATGATTGAGGCTGTGGAAAATCATATGCCACAGATTATCGTCATTGACGAGATTGGTACCGAGTTGGAAGCGGCTGCGGCACGTACAATTGCTGAGCGTGGTGTCCAATTAGTCGCAACGGCTCATGGTAATTCGCTGGGAAACTTGCTGGTGAACCCGACTCTTTCAGATCTGGTAGGAGGTATCCAAACCGTTACCCTGGGTGATGAAGAGGCGCGCCGTCGTCATACACAGAAAAGTATTCAGGAGCGTAAATCTCTTCCAACTTTTGCCGTGGTGGTGGAACAGCAGAGTTGGGATGAAGCGGTCGTCCATCGTGATGTCGCTGATACGGTCGATAATATGCTGCGGGGTCAGGCGATCATTGCAGAAGAGCGTACACGCGATGAAGAGACCGGCGAAGTGACTGTCCGCCGTATCACGACGGGTGGTATGGATGTACCCGGTTGGGGCAGTGGTCTGGGGGGACCCGCTCGCCAGCAGACACAGGGTTTCACTACCAGTATGTTTGAGCGCTCGGATCGTAATCACACGCATCTTAGCTCACTGCGTAGCAATGGTCTTCCAGGAGTGCCCACGGTTGATCCACGTGGTGGCGGTGAGCGCGTTCGCAATCGCAATCAGACAACCGCACATATCGCTCCGCAGGTGCAGGCCCTGGCTCCAACTGGAACCTCTCCACGGGATGGCGAGGCGCGTGCTGCTGTATTGACGCAGTCCCGACCGGTGACTGATATCACTGAGGGCATCTTCCAGGCCAATGAGCCAGCCAGCGATTTTAGCCCGCCGAAGACGCTGAAGGTGTATCCGTTTGGTGTCAATCGCGATCGCCTCTCAGAGTCCGCACGTCAACTAGGGGTGCCCGTTCTGATTACTAACAACGAACGTGAGGCCGATGCTGTTATCACGCTGAAGAATTACTATCGTCGTCAGCCTGAGCGCTTGCAGCAAGCTGAGCAAGAGCGCAAGTTGATTATTATTCTGAAGAACAACACTATCGCGCAGATGCAACATGCCTTCGCGCGCATCTTTGACATTCCTGAAAATGCCATTGATGAAGCCAGTGCCATTTCGGATCGGGTCACTGGCGATAGTGAGACTGAATTTGATGATCCAGGCAAGCAAGCCATGCTTGAGACGGAAGATGCTATTCATCAGGTGCTCAATAAAGGTTTGACCACAGCCGAATTAGCGCCTGCCAATGCTTACATCCGACGTTTGCAGCACCAGATGGCTACGCGTTATAATCTCATTTCGCGTAGTCGTGGTAAAGAGCCTTATCGCCGCGTCAAAATCTTCCGCGCCCGCGATTAATTGTCCACATACGTCTACAAAATATAACCAGGGGATGCATCACTTCGATGCATCCCCTTTTTTAATCTCTTCTATGATCTTCATACATGAAATTTTGAGCTCAAGGTGTCTGCTTGTTTGTGGTCAAAAAAGCGCAGGCCAACACTTAGTCGAAGGTCTGTGCTTCTTCAACCATATAGCCTTCGGAGCGCAGACGTTGCAGAAGTTGTTGACACTGAGTGCGGTCGCTGGTTTCGAGCGTGATTGTCTCTTCACGTTGCATGATTGGGAGCCGATTTGAGATACGCTGATGGCGTACATCAATCACATTGATCCTCATCTCGGTGATAATCTCAAGTATGCGCATAAGTTCGCCGGGACGATCCGTCAGGCGTGTGTGAATGACAAAGTAACGGCCAGCGGAAGCCAGTCCATGCTCGATAAAGCGTCCGACCAGATTAATATCGATATTTCCGCCGGTCAGAGGGACCAATACCTTCTTGCCTTTGAGGTTGACTTTGCCGCTCAATAGCGATGCCAGGCCAATCGCGCCCGCTCCTTCAACCATCATTTTGCAGCGTTCCATCAATAGGAGGACCGCGTTTATTGTTGCTTCATCATCCACTAGCACGACCTCATCAACCAGTTTTTGGATAATTGAGAAGGTTAAATCGCCTGGACGTTTTACCGCGATGCCATCGGCAATTGTGGTGATAGCTGGCAAGGAGATGGGTGAACCAGCTTCCAGGGAGGCAAGACAACTGCCGGAACCCGAAGCCTGCACACCGATAATAATGATATCCGGCTTCAGGGCACGGGCAGCAATCGCGATACCGGACATCAGGCCGCCGCCGCCGATGGGCACAATAAGCGCATCCGCATCGGGCAAATCATTGAGCATCTCCAGTCCCAGCGTGCCCTGACCGGCGATAACTTTTGGATCATTGAAGGCATGGATAAAGGTCGCGCCTGTCTTTTGTTGCAATTCCAGGCAGTGTTGATAGGCATCGTCATAGGTCGCACCGTGAAGAACGACATTCGCGCCATAGCCTGCGGTAGCGGTCGTTTTAGCCAGTGGAGCGCTTTCTGGCATCACAATCGTGCAGGGAGTATGGTATTGGGCCGCTGCAATTGCCACGCCTTGCGCATGGTTGCCTGCCGATGCGGCGACCACTCCTGCCCTGTGTTGTTCCGGGGTCAGCGTCGAAAGTTTATAGCTTGCGCCTCGTATTTTGAATGCACCCGAGCGCTGCATATGTTCACATTTTAAATAGACATCCGCGCCTGTCATCTCACTCATTGTCCGAGAATGGGACAACGGGGTATGGTGAATAATCGGTTTGAGGTATTTATAGGCGTGCCAGATATCGGCGATTGTGACAGGATTTTCCCCCTCAGGGGTAGTGTCGACAGTTACATCATTCTCTACAAGACGCATAGTGTACGATTCCTTCCCGTCCTACCTGGGACGCCCGGGCCCTCATGGCTATATTTGCAGGCCGCACTGCCTCAATGATATGGAATGGATTATAGCGCATGTGCAACCCCCCTGACAACCATCTCCCGAAAGACTACAAGAGCTTCAGAGGAAGCAAGGGGTGCAGGGGAAGGCAGCCCACCAGCCGGGGTGTTTCCCCGTTTCCCATTTCCCACCCTCAACGCTCAAGGAAGCAAGGGGTGCAGGGGACTGCCGTCCCCCTGCTGGGGTGTGGGGTGTTCCCCACCTCTCTCTTCTCTCCCTGCTGCCGAAGGCGGCAATAAAAGAGGACCCCCAACCTTTGAGATTGAGAGATCCTCTCTTGAGTTTTGCTCTGGTGCATGAGACTAGACAGGCTCCACGCGCAACAGCACATCCCCTTTTTGGACCACATTTCCATTGGTAGGAACAATTGCGACAACACGTCCTGAAACCTCTGAATCGATCTCATTAAAGACCTTCATGGCTTCGAGCAACGCCACAACCTGTCCTACATGGATGACGTCACCAATATTGACGAAGGATGGTGTGGTGGGCGACGGGGAAGAATAATAGACGCCTGTTAACGGTGCGATAACAGGTATCGATGTATCCACTTTAGGGGTACGTCCCGGTCCTGCTCCTGGTGCCGGAGCGGGCTGTCCAGCCAGCATAACCGGAGTAGGAACGCTGGTCAACACCATTTCCGGATTGCGGCGAATGGTGATTTCGGTCGTACCTTCTATTAGAGCCAGTTCGCCTACACTGCTTCCCTCGAGCGCCGCTGCTAGTGCTTCAACGCGCTCCAACCACGATGATTGTTTTTCTGTATCCATGTCCTCTTACTCTTCGTATCGTTTGAAGATCAGGCTAGTGTTATGACCACCAAAGCCCATGGAGTTTGACATAACCACGTTGACGGTGGCATGGCGCGCTTCATGGGGTACATAATCGAGATCGCATTCAGGATCGGGATGATGCAGATTGATGGTAGGAGGAATGATGCCATTCAGAATTGTCTGAATGGAGATCACTGCTTCGACTGCGCCTGCCGCACCCAATGTATGGCCTGTCATTGATTTGGTGGAACTGACGGCAATACGATACGCATGTTCGCCAAACACTGTTTTGATGGCCTGGGTCTCATTGCTATCGTTGAATGGTGTGCTGGTGCCGTGAGCGTTGATATAATCAACATCCTCAGGGCGCAAGCCTGCTTTCTTGAGTGCGCGACGCATCGCACGGACAAGTCCCTCACCGCCGGGGGCGGGTGCTGTCACATGATTGGCATCTCCAGTGCTGGCATAGCCAACAATCTCGGCGAGAATGTGCGCGCCACGAGCCTTCGCGAAATCGAGATCCTCCAGGATCAGCATGGCTGCACCTTCGCCCATCACGAAGCCATCGCGTAAGGCATCAAAGGGGCGACTGGCCTCCTGATAATTCTCATTGTGGCGGGATAGGGCATGCATATTGTCGAAGGCAGCCATCGCAATCGGAGTGATTGCTTTCTCGGCACCACCGGCAATCATGGCCTGAGCATCGCCGCGACGAATGGTCTCCCAGGCTTCACCAAGCGTGTTGCCACTCGTTGCACAAGCAGAAACAGCGGCCCAGTTCGGCCCCTTGGCTCCCGTCAAAATGGAGACAATGCCGGGGGCACCATCAATAATCATCATATTAATGAAGAAAGGGCTGATGCGATCTGGTCCCTTTTCATGGAGTACTTTAAACTGATCGTGTAAAGTCTCCAGGCCGCCGATACCGCTACCGATATAGACACCAATCTCATCCGCATTCTCAGCAGTAATCTGTAATTGCGACTGAGCGAGTGCCTGTTTCGTGGTTGCGATCGCTAATTGTTCATAGGCATCGTTGCGCCGAATTTCTTTTCGATCCATATACAGGGTAGGATCGAAATCTTTAACCTGTCCGCCAAAATGGACGCGGTGTTTACTGGTATCATACGCAGTAATCTCACCAATGCCCGATTTTCCCTGGATTAAAGCATCCCAGGTAGAGGCCAGATCGTTGCCCAACGAGGTAACCAGTCCCAATCCGGTTACAACTACGCGAGACATAAAGTCACCTCCCATTTGTCTAGAAAGGCATCGTCACAGGATGCCAGTTAAGAACGTTCCATAGCATAGTGCATTTGAGCTTGGCACGCACGCATCTGCACTTACTTAATACCTAAGGCTGCCGATTCTTCTTGAATGAAGCGTGTATAGGTATCGCCGCTGATAAACCCTTCGTGTTTCAGCAGTCGTTGGTGGAACGGTATCGTTGTTGTGATGCCCTCAATAACATATTCTTCTAGAGCGCGTTGCATGCGAGCGATAGCCTCATCCCGGGTTTCAGCCCAGACGACCAGTTTTGCGAGCAACGAGTCGTAATGTGGAGGGATCTCATAGCCAGCGTAGAGATGGCTATCAACGCGTACACCTGGTCCACCTGGTGGCAAATACTTCTCGATAACGCCGGTTTGTGGTCGGAAGTCTTTATCGGCATCTTCCGCCGTGATGCGGCACTCAATCGCATGACCACGCAATTTGATATCTTCTTGACGCAACTGCAAATGTTCGCCATAAGCGATTCGCAATTGTTCCTTCACGAGATCCAGGCTTGTGACCAACTCCGTAACGGGATGCTCGACCTGTAAGCGTGTATTCATTTCCATGAAATAGTAGCGATTTTTTTCATCGACCAGAAACTCAAGTGTGCCGGCATTGCGATAGCCGACCTTTTGCACTGCCCGAACTGCTCGTTCACCCATCTCATTGCACAACTCGCGTGGCAAGATAGGGGTAGGAGACTCCTCGAGCACCTTCTGGTTACGGCGTTGACAAGAGCAGTTGCGTTCACCTAAATGGACACCATGACCGTAATTATCTACGAGCACCTGAATCTCGACGTGACGGGCCTTTGCGACATAGCGTTCCAGGTAGATGCCATCATCGTTAAAGGCTTCACGGACCTCATTCTGAGCAACAGTAAATGTCCGTTCGAATTCTTCGGGTGCATTAATCAAGCGAATACCGCGTCCGCCGCCGCCAGCAACAGCTTTAAGCATCAGGGGAAAGCCGATCTCTGCTGCTGCTGCTTTAGCCTCTTCTAAGGTACGCAAAACGGGGGTGCCTGGAAGAGTAGGCAACCCTGCTTCGATCATAGCCTGGCGAGCGGAAACTTTATCGCCCATAACTGACATTACCTCGGCTGAAGGGCCGATAAAAGTAATGTTTACATCCTGACAGATTTGAGCAAAGCTCGTATTCTCTGATAGGAAACCATAGCCTGGATGAATTGCTTCAGCATTTGAAATAATAGCTGCGCTAATGATATTAGGGATATTTAAATAGCTTTTTCCACTGGCTCCTGGGCCGATACAAATCCGCTCATCTGCCATTTGTACAGGGAGTGAATCACGATCAGCTTCGGAGTGGGCAATAACACTACGTATTCCCATTTCGCGACAAGCGCGAATGACGCGTAAGGCAATTTCACCACGATTTGCAATTAAAATCTTACGAAACATAATACATATTGGCAAAGCAACCGACTAAGGATGCTTTAGCTTGCTCCTCTCACTATAAGCCCTCGTGAGGGGGTGTTTGTAAAGCAAATTATATCATGCCCGTCCGCTTGAGGCTAGAGTGAGGGTAAATATCGCTATCTTGAGAAAAGAAGCATCTTTCCGATTACGCTTTTCTGATTTCCTCTGGATAGTGTTTTTTTTACTTGACAACCGGCATTGAACGGTTAATACTGAGTGCGCGAGTTGCCTCTATGGTAGCGCATGTGATGTACAAAGGAGTTCTGGCTATGTTTGATAAAAGTAAGATTGGACAAAGTTTCCCGCCCTTTACTGTGAGGGTGGAGCGTTGTAAGGTCTACGAATTAGCCCTGGCAATCGGGGATACAAATCCTATTTATCATGATCTGGCAGCCGCGCAGGCCGCTGGCTATGCGGATGTGCCCTTGCCTCCCACTTTTCCGACCGTGCTCAATTTTTGGGGTAATACCCTGATGTGGCAACAATTGGCTGAAACTGGCATTCAGATTGCTCAGGTGCTGCATGGGGAAGAGGCGTATGAGTATCTCGCGCCCATTGTCGCTAATGATGTGTTGACGGGTGTGATGTCGATTGTGGATGGGAAGAGTCGTCCCTCTATGGATATCGTGACCGTCGAAACTCGTTATACCAATCAACGCAACGAATCTGTCTTGAACGTGAAAACGATGTTTATCGTGCGGGAATAGCTGCGACTGGTTGTATCTCTAGAAGATCAAGATGTGCGCATCTCTGGTCTGATCTATTGACTTCAATTGAAGGAGAAAAACATGACAACGCATGCCAATATTCCAACCAGCCGCTATTTCGAGGATGTGCAGGTTGGAGATGTGATTCCACAGTTAGTGAAATCGCCAATCACGCATCAACAATTGGTGCGCTATTCGGGAGCCTCAGGCGATTTTAATCCCTTGCATACTGACCCCAGGGTCGGTGAGGCCGTTGGGACGGGTGGTATCATCGCCCATGGAATGCTGATTATGGGTTTCGTCGGCCAGATGCTGAGCGATTATACTGGCCCATTGCCATTACAGAAATTTGGGGTGCGCTTCAAAGGTATGACCCATCTTGAGGATGTCATCACATGCACAGGTACAATCACCGATAAATATGAAGCTGATGGAAAAGGCTATATTAAAGGTAAGGTACAGGCGAAAGATCAAACTGGCGATGTAAAAGTTGCTGGTACTTTTGTTGCTGCCCTGCCTTATCGAAACGCTTGAGCCTGTATTCAGATTCCCTGTCTATTATCAACTCACCATGTACCATCATACATTATTCCAGAGGCTCAACACGCGAGCCTCTTCTCTTTCTAACTTCCCTCTAGCCTAAAAAGATTGATTTATGTTCATTTTATCTTCCTTATGGTAAAATAATAAAGTGAATACTTATCTTTGTAAGTGACAGTACTTTCATAGATATCATAGATATCTTTCAATATGAGAGGCTTTTGGTTGGCTCTACCGCAACGAAGTGGAGGAGAGCGTGCGCTATCCAAATGCTATATTTTATTACACTTTAAATATATCTTTCCTGGCGCAATTGTGCTGGACAGTGGTCGCAGCACTCATTTCGCTCGTCCTCGTCGTGTACACTCCCTGGCTCGGACATAATCCTATCATCTTTGTGATACCGGCTATCCTGGCAACCTGGATCTTTGAAGGCACTGGCTTGTTTATCTGTCTGTTTGTATTGTTGTGCCTGTCCGGTCTGAATTATATTATGCAGATGGGCTTTGTCTGGCCCCCAGCTTCTCATCTTCTGGTGTGGAGTATCGATACATTCATATGCATACTCATTGGATTAATTGTGAATGCGCTGCGCGCTATATTACTGGTCACTTTACAGGCAAAAGAAATTGCGGAAAGCAAGTACGAGGAACAGTGCCGCGTGGCTGAGGTGAAAGATGAGTTTCTCCAGAAAGTCAACCATGAGTTGCGCACACCCTTGACGGCGCTGTATGGATATCTTGAGTTGTTGCTAGAACACGGTGAGCAGTTAGATACGGAGATTCGTACAACCTTCTTACAGCATGCCATGCAGGGTTGTGATGAGTTGCAGTTACTGGTCAATAACGTCCTGGACACAATGAGCAACGAAAAAGATCGCCCTTCGCCCTATACAGAACAACTGCCCGTCCGAGATATCCTCTTTGAGGTATTGGAGCGCTTTGATCCCAAGAGCGTGCAGGAGCATTCCATTTATGTGGATGTTCCTGATTATATTGTGGTGCAGGGAAATGCTCAGTATCTCCGCCAGATTTTACGGAACCTGCTGGCAAATGCCTTCAAGTATGCCCCTGCACATACGCCGATCACAGTCAGTGCGGCTTTGAATGGCATGGTGGTTCATCCTCTCCATGCAGCTCCTGAAATCTGTATCAGTGTGCGGGATGTGGGCCCTGGTATACCCGAGGATGAAATGCCTTTGCTGTTTAAACAGTTTGTGCGTTTACGGCGCGAGACCAGTGGGCGCGTAGGCGGTTCGGGTCTGGGACTTTTTTTGAGCAAGCAATTTGTCGAGGCAATGGGTGGTCATATCTGGGTTGAGAGCGCGGGAATTGAAGGTCAGGGAAGTTGTTTCTCGTTCACATTGCCGTGTGTGATACGGCCGAAAGTCCAGGCCAAAACCTCTCCCGATGATTTTACCCAGTTTAACTCATCCGTATCACTGCCATCGTAGCTGGTTTCCTTATACCCTCCATGCTATACTTTTATAGCAACTCTCTAAGAGGATATCAAATTTCCAGTCCCATTGAGGCCCTGGTGCTCGCCTGTAGGCAGACGCAGGTGTGAAAACTCATGTGTTCTTCATGAACGATTTTTTGCACCGATGATGCTCAAAAACGGAAAGGTTGGCGTGATGTTAAAAGAAAGCACTCTGCATATCTTGAAAAGATTTCTGCCGCCTGGACGCGTGTTGACAGATAGGGCGACGCTGATCTCTTATGAGGCTGATGGTGGCCTGGATAAGGGGCTGCCTGAAGCTGTGGTCTTTCCTCGTTCCAGGGAAGAGGTTATTGCGGTGATGCGTTGGGCTGCGGTCTATGGCGTGCCTTTGATTGCGCGAGGTGCTGGTACCGGTCTGTCAGGTGGCGCGGTCGCGGAACAGGGCGGCATGATTGTTGAGTTTGTGCATATGAATCGTCTCCAGGAGATCGATGCCGTTGGGCGGAGCGCGGTGGTTGAGCCAGCGTTGATTAATCTACGTCTGGACGAACGGGCACAGACATTGGATCTCTACTTTCCGCCCGATCCTTCAAGTCAGCGGGCCTCGACGATGGGTGGGAATGTGGCAGAGAATTCGGGTGGTCCCCATTGCTTTAAATATGGAGTGACGACGAATTATGTCATAGGCATGCAGGTGGTATTGTCGGATGGGGAGTGCATTCAGGTTGGTGGACGCGCGTTTGATTATCCCGAGTATGATTTTTGTGGATTGATTACTGGTAGCGAGGGTATGCTGGCCTTGTTGACGTCGATTTCGCTGCGCTTGCTGCGTCGTCCACCTGCCGTAAAGACCTTGCTGGCGATCTTTGATTCAGTGGAACAGGCCGGGGTAGCTGTTTCGGCTGTGATTGCCGCCGGACTTATGCCAGCCACCATGGAGATGATGGATCAGCAGATTGTGCGCATTATTGAGCCGTTCGCACATGCTAACCTGCCGCTGGATGCTGGCGCGGTACTGATTATCGAGTTTGATGGCTATCCAGAGAGCCTGGATGGACAGTTGCGCGAAGTATTGGATATTCTGGAATCCCATGGCGGGAAAGATATGCGTGTGGCCCGAACTGAAGAAGAGCGGGCAAAGATCTGGCTGGCCCGTAAAAGCGCAGCGGGCGCGATTGCCCGTGAGGTTCCGGCTCAATATACGGTTGATATCACGGTTCCTCGGAGCCGACTGGCTGAGATGCTGATGGAGGCTAATCGTGTAGGGGAGGAGTTACAGCTACGTATGGGCCATGTTTTCCACGCCGGGGATGGCAATTTGCATCCTATGCTCCTGGTTCCCGAACCGGGTGATCCTGTTTTGATGGCGCGTATCCATGCGGGCGGCCGCGAGATGGCACGCTGCTGCGTGGCGATGGGTGGGAGTATCACAGGAGAGCATGGTGTGGGGATTGAGAAACGCGACTTTATGCCCTTGATGCATAACGCTGCCGAGATGCTGGCTATGTGGGATATCAAGCAGGTCTTTGATCCTCGCTGCCTCTTGAATCCTGGCAAGATTTTTCCCCTGCCCGCGCCAGATGAGCCTGGTCCTTATGCCGGTTATATTCCTTTGGAACAGCAAGTGCCCGCTGTGGCTGAGATAACGAATCAAGGCTATACCCCGGCTACCGCTGAAGAGGCGGCGCGACAATTACAGGCACTGACCAGGGCGCGTCAACCAGTTACAATCACCAGTGCTCCATTAGCTGCTGAACAGATCGGCCCCAGGCGCTATCTCAGTACCTCGGCACTCCAGGGCATCTCTACCTATGCTCCCGAGGATCTCTCTATGACCGTCGGCGCGGGCACACCGCTTACAGAGATACATACATTTCTGCGTGCACATGGCAAGCATGTACCGCTGGTCGCGCCATGGCCGGATATGACGATTGGAGATCTGGTGGCGTCCAATGTAAACGCTCCTTTGCGTATGCGCTATGGTGCGGTACGGGATATTGTGCTCTGTGCCACCGTCGCCCTGGCAGATGGACGCGTCATTCGGACTGGCCGCCCGATTGTCAAAAATGTGGCAGGCTTTGATCTGACCAAGGTGTTTGTGGGATCGTATGGGACGCTGGGCCTCTTGACCGATATCTCCCTTAAAGTATTATCCTTACCGCGCTGCAAACGCACCTTGCTCTTTCCTGTCGAGGATCTCAGCAGTGGACTGCGCTGGGGACAGGAGATGCTCCATCTGGCCTTAACGGCATCCGCTGTGGTATTGATCAGTGACGTCACAACCTATGAGCTAACGCATACTCCTTACACACTGGCCTATACCGCCGAGGGTGTGCTGGAGGATGTAGAGGCCGAACTGGCACAGGTGCAGACATCCTTATTGCATCTGGGGGCACCGCAGCCTGTTCTTACGGAGACGCTGACGGGTAGTGATCTCTGGTCGCAACTGATCGGTGCACCGCATGCGGCTGCTACATGTGTCGTACGCATTGGAATTCCTGCTAGAGATCTGGTACTGTACAGTGAGCAGCAAGCCGCGCTCCTGCAAGAGGGAACATATATCGTGGATATCGCCAATGGTTTTATCTACGTGGTGCGTCAGTACACAACCCTTGCCGAGCTGCAAAACTGGTTGGATGCCTTGCGTCAACCAGCCCTCGCTCTGGGTGGATATGTATTGGTGATGGCACAACCAGCGGCAATGCGCGGACAGATCGACTGCCGGGGCTATCAGCCAGGTAGCCAGGCAGTGATGCAACGTTTGAAAGCTCAATGGGACCCGGCTGGCATACTCAATTCAGAGGCGTTCATCCTCACCAGACGCTAAGGGCTACCTCAATGGCTGTTGTTCAGTATCCTTTTTCCAATCTCTTGCGTGCCCTATCATAAGAAGGAATTTTTGCTTCTCCCTTATAATCCTGCCAGGACATACAACGTAAAATGAAGGAGAATCTGCTATGCCAGAGGATAAAAAACAACCAGAGAAGCCTCTGAAGTCAGATGAGGCAACCCTGACCGGTGCTCAGGGGAACACAGGGCAATATGGACAAGGACAGTATGATAGCGAGGGCAATCCCGATCCTCATGGTCCGCAAGCCAAACAATTAGCTGCAGATGAGCCAGCACAAAATCCTAAAAAAGCATCATCAGCCAAACAGACAGCCCGACAATCCGAAGTTCCCCAGGATTAGCAATTCTTTTATGGTTGCTTGCAAGTTATCCACACTCTTGAACATTTGTCCACATAGTTATCCACAATTGGCTTTTTATGTGGATAACTATGGCTGATCTGGTTGTATCACTAAGCGGTCTCTGTTTCGTATTCTAAGAAAGATCCCTATTCCTCTCAGTAAACCTCCTCAGATAGCCTCCAACCTTAGAATAAGATAAGTGTAGCTTAGGATTAGATTAAAAATAGAATATTAGAGATTTTTAATCTAATCCTAAGCTTGTGCTAAGCACTTAAATTTACGCTTAGAGAGCCTTATGGTAGAGCTTTTAAGCTCAAAAAACGCTTGCAATTTCCCTCAAATATCCCTATGCTATAGGAGTCAAAAGAAAGTGAGGTTGTTAATTATGCAAGTTAAAGAACGTACACGAGTCCAGAAAACACAGACACATGAGATTACTGATGGAATGTTGGTTACACGTACACTCGCAGGTGATCAGGGTTCATTTGAACTATTAGTGAACCGTTACAATACACCCCTCTTCAATTTTATCTGTCATTTGTTGGGTGATTATGATCTGGCCTGTGATGTATCGCAGCAGGTGTTCTTGCAATTATATATTTCGATGCCAACTTTACGTACCGGTGAGCCATTGAAAGCCTGGCTGTTCCAGGTCGCTCGTAACCGTTGTTTGGATGAGTTGCGTCGCAAACGTTCCATTCACTTCTCTGAGTTGGAGGCCAGTCGGGATGATGACGATCTGTCTCCTCTAGATATTATGCCGGATGCACAGCCACTGCCAGATGAGATGGCGGAGCGCAGTGATCTTCAGCAGGCATTACGCGAGGCTATCGATGCCTTACCCCCGAAATTCCGTTCGGTGGTATTGTTGCGCTATTCCAGTCAATTGAGCTTCTCTGAAATTGGGAAAGCTTTAAACATGCCTGAGGCGACCGCCAAGACCTATTTCCAGCGCGCACGTCCACTGCTGCGTACAGCGATGGCCAGCCATTGGAAACCCGAATTGAATGAGGCGGCTTCTTAGTATTCTGTTAGATTGGCTTTGTGAAGCGGGATTGGATTGTCCGCAGGTGGCATGCAAATGAAGAGAAACAGCATACCAGCTTAACAGGTAGCTTGAGATGGTTCTGTAGAAGTTTAGAATTAGCGGCCTCTTTCCTGAGAAAACTTGGAAAACTGAAACTTCTTTCTAAGGTTATTCGTGTTAAAGACAGATAACGAATATGAATAACTTTAAGGGAGTTCTTATGAAGAACATATCGCTGGACCTGTTGGCTGTTGATGTAACCGATGATGCTGCTCTTGATGCAATGCTAGAAAAATTAGAGCAAATGGAGCCGCCAGTAGATATGGTTAGCCGCGTGTTGAATGCGGTCTCACAACTTCCTTTGACCTATGGCGCGCCCGTCGCGCTTGTGCCGTCCTGGCACGAGCTTGAGGTTGTTGCGCTAGCGGAATAGGCATATACCAGGATAACAAAGAACTACATAATAAAAACAACCACACCAGATTAAACACGAACTCTTTAGGCAAGGCAATGTGACCTTGCCTTTTCTTTGTCTGTAGTAAGAATACCAATACAATTGGATAGCATGTTGATAACTTCATTCTTTCTCTCAGTTTCATTCATCTATGGGACGCCGTACCTTCTTAACATAGATGCGCTCGGATTGCCGCTGAAGGCGGTAACGGGAGGGAATGAGGAACAGGGTTTTCCAATGAGCAGGATGCCAAATCCAACGCCTGTTTCATTGATTTGTAGCCTCGTCTCCACGTGTGAGAACTGGAAGATCTTGGAACGAGGGGTTATTGATTGGATTATTTACATATGATGTACTATAATACAACATGTATCGACGAAGATCATCGTAGCGGTTGAAACCCGGATGCCATACTGAATGGACAGTTATGCCAGCATCAACGAGAAGGGGAATAAACAATGTACTCATTGGCTGTAAATATGTCTGCGGCCCAGATTGCCCAGGTGCGCCTGACCATGGTCATCGTTTTTGTGATCATAAGCATCATCTGTGAAGGTTGTTGCATCTACTTTGTACCCAAACTGGCCTTCTTAAACAAGCTACAGCGCAGACCCCGACACTGGTATCAGCAACCTCTCTACTGGTATCTCCCCGGCCTGCTCTTCTTAATTCTATCCAACATCTTTGACATATTGATAATTACTAATAAATTGTATAAAGAATATGCTATCTTTTCGCTATTGTTTACCTTCTTAATTATCAGCTTCGGCCTATTTTATGCCAGCATGTTACTGCTCAACCGCCGCATCCACACTATAAAGCTGTAGTATCTGATGGATCGTGCCAACTGTTTACCGAACAACGCTCTATGTGAGTACCTGAACGGGGTCGTCCGGGTGCTCTTCATTTTATACTGGCGCTAGCATTCATAACGTGTTCAATCCTCCAATTCCAGATACACTTTGTGATAAATATCCCGCACCAATAACGTTGTATCTATGCTCGTAAGCTCTACCACATCATCCTCATCCGCATAAAGAAAGTGCTCCCACTTAGAAATGCCAGAGCGATGATGATGCTCAACGAAGTGCTTACGCGAATCTACAAACACAATTTCCTGCACCGTAGGATGCTGCTGATAGGCTAAAAGCTTCTCGCCTCGATCGATCTTCTCCGTAGAAGGCGAGTGTACCTCCACGATAACCGCAGGAGCTTCAATCGACTTTTTGCGCTTCCTATCTTCTAGATCGCAAGAGATAGAGACATCAGGATAGTAAATACGCTTCTGGGAGAATTCTACGGCTACATCGGAGCCATACACATTGCAACTGGTTGCATATAAAGCGCGATCAAGCAAACCAGCAATCCTGGCTGCAATCTGGGCATGGGCAGGAGAACCCCCGGTCATCATACGAATGTCGCCATCCACATATTCATATTTTTGATCCGGCAAGTTTGCTGCAATGTGCCAATACTCATCCAGGCTATAGAAGTGCTGTGGATCGAACATAACTGGCATCCTTTCACTACCACCAACATCATAACTTCACCCATTCAATGTACCCCGCTTTGCCCCGAAAAGCAACAAGCAAACACCCATTAACTGAATGAAGAAGCCCGGTGATGCTGGACTATGGATTATTGATCACCTGCACTGTAGTAGTTCGCGCCTGACAAAAGAGTTTGTCCGCAAGCAGTTAACAATAAGCAGAAGGCGATGTATAAAAAAACAGCTTTAATATAGTGGTGAGGCTTATATTTTTCCATATTGTCTTACCTATTTCCTATCTTAAGTATTAAGATCAACTATTTTACATTTTAATTGATGAATATAGGTTTGAGCAAGACATAGAATGTGAAATATTTAACACTAATTCTGTGAGGAAGATCACTATATTGTAGGGATAACACATGAAATCAAAAATAGGAGCAAGCTATTGTAATAGCGAGTCAGAAAGCAATGAGCGCGGCTGCTTTACACGCAGTAGGTCCGGGGATAGCAAAAAGCCCATCCATAGCTTTGGTGCTTGCTTGCTATGAATGGGCTTCGGAAGTGCTTTGAGGTGGGCGATTAGGGATTCGAACCCCAGACCTACTGCGTGTAAAGCAGCCGCTCTAACCAGCTGAGCTAATCGCCCTCTTTGTGTCTCTGTTTTGTAAAAATTGGCATCTGATTTGATTGCTCTTTTCAGATGCCATCTTAATGCCCTCGAGTGGACTCGAACCACCACGCCTCTCGGCACAGCCCCTCAAGCTGCTGCGTATACCATTCCGCCACGAGGGCATGTCCTTCTGGACTACGCGGATTATCATACACCGCTGACGCTACTTTGTCAACAGGTTTTTTGACTTTTTTTCTCTGTATTTCAATATCTTCCTAAAACTCATCTATGCTCTCTTCCTCCAATCTCGATCAAAATTGGCAGCAAGGGAGTTAGAGGAACGTTTCCCAGGTGGGCGAGTATGGGGGTCGGAGGGACGGCGACGAGTGCTTCGGTGATCGTGTGGTATTCGGAGTAATCGGGATATTCTGGCAGGCTGGCTATGCTTCTCACGCTATGGCTATCGGTTTGTGCTTGCTTGCTGCGTTGCTTTATAAGCTGACGGATGCGTTTACTTCCCAGCAGGAGCAGGATGACGGCGGCCAGGATAAAGCATCCTGCGCTTCCCCGTTCCAGCCATTGCTTTTCCGTCATGTTACCGATCATGTTCATGTGATCAGTAATGTCTGTCCGCTTGTTTTCACCCTTTTCATATAGCTTTATTCCTGTGACAGGTAGCGTCATGATCCTCTGATGAGTTGTGCTATCAGGAGCGGTTCGTGCCAGCCAGCCCGAATGATGATGCGTCTGAACCTCGATCCCGCTTTGATGCCAGCCCTGTTCATGTCCCAGGGGAACATAGCTGCGTAGCTGTGGTGTTGGATCTGGTGTGGGTGCGGGGGAAGGAGAAGGATTGGGTATTATGGTGGAATTTGTACTGGCCGGCGCGGTTACCGGGGCTGCATAGCGATATTGTGCCATCAGGCTGGAGACTTTATAGGCCCAGTCATCTGCACCTGATGTCCCGACATACGTACTGCTGATGCCATAGACGGTGACCGCTCCTCGTCCTATATAGCTGTTTTGGAGGAGTTGAAACCAGGTAGGGATAGCTACAGCATAGGAAGGATAGATGGTGTAGCCGCTATAGTCACCGGGATAAATCGTGCTGCCACGCACGCTGCCGGGATTGCGATCAGTGCGTCCGACGCCGGCCTCACCATCGTTAGTTTCGGCCCACCAGACGGCGAGGGCAAAAGCATCATCTATATGGGTGGCACGGGATGCCTGTTCAACAATGCTACCTGTGCCTGTCATGGGACTGCCAACGTGGGCGAAAATATGATCTACCGTCGTTGCCGATAGGCTGGTGGTTCCAATTACGGTTATATCCGCTGCTCTACTGCTTTCTTGCTTCTGCCAGCACAGGACTAGCAGGCCTCCCGTTATCATGAGCAAGGAGCTGAGCATCAGAAGTAGACGGGTTGGCTGCGAACGGCATACTTTTATCTGGCTTGTCATACAAAAAAATACCATCCTGTCTCTTGTACTAATGTTTGCTAGTGACAGTATAAACAGATGCATGAAATTTTCTCGGTAGAAGCTCGTATTGCTTCCTTTCAACACGTTCTATGGTATGAATATCAAATAAAGTATTTCCTGGTACTTGCAGAGAAAAAAATCCTGATGCATTCTGGTTTGTATAACATTTGTACTATTTTACCCCCGTAGTACTACTCATATTGGCTTAGCCATGCGTTTTACATATGGACAATAAAATACGTCAAAATAGGTGTACGATCCTACGAGGAAGTCGTCAGTCAGATTTGAAAAATGGAATATGTGATAGGTCATTGAAGCATAATCCATCTTCCTGATAGGTAGTAGGTCCCGACAGGGTTATGTTATACTGAAGGGCAAATATCGTATCCCGAACAAAAGCTAAGAAAAGATGGGGGGCTCACAATCAGCGGCCGAACGAATAACCCAACCGGTCATCTGGACCGAGGCACCATTCTTCATAAACGCTACCAGCTCCAGAGGGTAATTGGACAAGGTGGCATGGGTGCGGTATATCTAGCGAAGGATCTTAAGGAACAGGGCCAACTCTATGCAGTTAAAGAGATGAGCCTGTCCCTGATCCCGCCGGCTGAGCAGCAACAAACGATCACAAACTTCAAGACTGAGGCGAAAATGTTGTGGTCGTTGAATCATCCGAATCTGCCCTCGGTACGCGGTGTTTTTGCTCAGGGAGAACGCTATTTCCTGGTGATGGAATATGTTGATGGCGCGACACTCGAAGAGTTGTTGGAGCGCAATGGTGGTCCCTTCCCGGAACGACGTGTCCTGGATTGGGCCCGGCAACTATGTGATGTGCTGGCCTATCTGCACAGCCATAGTCCTCCCATCATTTTCCGGGATATGAAGCCGGGCAATATTATGTTGACGCGCAACGGACAAATTAAGTTGATTGACTTTGGTATTGCGCGTTTCTTCCGCCCATCACATGCCCAGGATACCCAGGTTCTGGGCACGCCAGGCTATGCGCCGCCAGAGCAGTACGGGAAGGCGCAGACAGACGTGCGCTCCGATATCTATGCCCTGGCAATGACACTCTTCCATTTGTTGACCAATACCCTATCGGATGATGGCTTTGGATTGGAAAACGTACGTGCCATCAATCCACGTATCTCTCCGATGGTGGCACGGGCACTGGAGAAGGCGTCAAGCATCAAGCCAAGCGAACGCTATGAGAGTGTGGATCTGTTTCGGCATGCGTTACTGGGCGTAGGGACGTTTGGTTTCGCGAGCGGTGAGGTAGCTTCAATCCCCGAAGAACTGGCAACGCTGTGCGCACGCTATCCAGAAGAGGCGGGCGAGTATCTTGTAGATAATGAAATCGAATCCTGGCTGCTCGATCTGGGCGAGGATGAGTTGTCGGAGATGGCCGGTCAGCTCGCCCGTACGGTAGTCGATCCAGTGGATGCGATTGAGCAGTTTGTAGAATCAGTGCTCTTCAATAAATCGGGGAATGCACGCTACAATGCATCTTCTCCTCTCAATTCAAATAGTAGTGCCAGCACAGTGAATGTACAGGTGCGCAATGCCGCACGCTATCATACGCCTCCGCCACTCACCCAATCCAACCGACTGCGCCTGACACCGAAGCGGAATGTGCCGGTCCCTGTCAGTCCACGTGTGCTCGATTTTGGTACGGTCTATCCTGGTATCTCAGCACCATTGAAGATTACCATTGGAGACCCATCTGGTTTGTCTGTGCGCGGCACGGTCCATACGCCCGATCCCTGGATACAGCTCAGCCAGGTGGAGTTGGATGCCGCAGTAACCGAGATCAGTGTGCGCGTGAATAGCTTGCGGCTTTCGCGTCACAGCCACTATAAGGGCAGTGTCGTGATCAGCCTGGAAGGCAATACGCGTGGGGATATCGTGGTGACGGTGGAGGCTGAGGTGCAGGGCTTTGTCGTGCGCAATAAGCGCCATCCCGGCCGTACCAATGGCGCGGATCTGGATTACTATGATGATGATGAGTTTGATAGTGAGGGAGCCATCCCGGTCGTGAATACGACGTCGCTGGGACAGCTCATGACCCCGCCTTCGCTGACTCAAAAGCATGGTAAGGATCTGGATAAATATGGCACACCCTACATGGATGATTGGCAACTCAATCCACTGGGAAGGACGGTGCGTAAATGGCAACGCCTGGCCTTTACGTGGGTGAGTGCTTTTATGACCGCCAGTCTGGGGTATACCTGGTTGACGGGCTTACGCCCTGTTCCACTCACGCCTGCACCCTCTTTTCTCTGGGTCCTCTTTATCATGATTCCTACGGCGGTGGGTGGTGCCCTGGTGCTGCAACATGAAAAGCGTTGGCGTAGCTCTGATACGTATAATCGTACGCTTACCGGTCTGGTCAGTACGTTAGTAATTGTGAGTATGGCGGAACTGATCTGGAAATTGACTGCGGCACACATAGTGTTGGGCTGGATTCAGTTGATGGTAATGCTGGTGGCGGCTGCGACAGGTGCTACGCTGGGTGTATATCAGACTCCCAGCCGTAAAATGTTGACGACGACGAAGCTGATAAAGAGAAGAACCCATCAGCCGCGCTGGACGATGCTCTTTTTTGCGGTCCTGCTGGGTGGCATCTTTGGTTGGCTGCTGGCACTGAGCTTTTCCTTCAATCTCTTTACAGTGTCTGGTATGCTGTTAGCTATAGGTATTATGGTGGGGTTGGTGGAGCGCGTTGATTATCTGGTTAGATACAGACGTTTGTAAAGGGTTTGGTTTGCAGTGGGGAATAAAACAGGTGAACAGCCGGATTTGATAGTCGTTCTGGGTCCGACTGCTTCGGGAAAAAGTGCATTGGGCATTACGCTGGCGCAACGCTTCGCGGGCGAGATCGTCTCTGCCGATTCGCGTCAGGTATATCGAGGATTGGATATTGGGACGGCCAAGGTTACGCCGGTCGAGCAGGCTTTAATACCACATCATTTGTTGGATATTGTGGAACCACTGGAGATATATGGCGTTGCACAATTCCAACAGGATGCGGTTGCCGCGATTGATATGATTATTCAAGGTGGACGCCTCCCGCTACTGGTGGGCGGCTCGTACCACTATATTCAGACTGTCATCAATCATTTCGATATTCCGGCCGTTCCGCCTCAACTTGAACTGCGTGCGCGTCTGGAAGCTCTCCCTTTGCCACAATTGCTGGCGCAACTGGAGGAATTAGATCCCCAGAGTATGAAGACGATTGATCAGCAAAATCCTCGGCGGGTGATCAGGGCATTAGAGGTATGCCTGGTGACAGGGCAGCCTTTCTCGCAGCAGCGTGGCATCTCCCATCCTCTCTATCGTTGCCTGTTATTAGGCATTCAATGGCCGCGTCCTTTTCTTTATCAACGTATCGATAGTCGGATTGATGAACGGATGCAGGCGGGATTGGTTGAGGAAGTCCAGACGCTGCTGGAGCGTGGTATCAGTCATGAGCGCCTGGACGCGTTGGGATTGGAATATCGCTTTGTGAGCCGCTGGCTGCGGGGCGAGTATCCTTCCGAGGCTGAGATGGTGCAACGCTTGAAGTATGCTTCTCATGATTTTACGCGCCGTCAGCTCAGCTGGTTCCGGCGCGAGCCGCGTATCGTCTGGTTGGATGGCGAGGTGGATCTGGTGGCACATGCCACGCAAGCCGTACAGAATTTTTTACAGCCCACTCCCACTCATCCTTAAGTATCAGCGTAAGGTTCGTCAAACCGCATGGCAAAGGGCTCGGTCCTTCCATTTAAGCTGACACTTGCCTGTAAAACATATGCGATATAATATTAATCGTCTGGTCACTCTCTAAAACGTAGTTTGTATGAAAGGGAATAATACAATGGTAACCGCACTCGTTTTGATCAATGTGCAACGTGGAACCGTGAATGAAACGGCGGAACGTTTGCTTGAATTGGATGGTGTCTCGGAAGTGTATTCCGTCACCGGTCAGTATGATCTGGTTGCCATGTTGCGCTTCCAGCATTATGAAGATCTTGCCAGTGTGGTGACAGATCATATGCTCAAGCTCTCCTCAATTACCCAGACACATACATTGATGGGCTTCAAATGCTTTTCCCGTGCTGATTTACAGCAGGCCTGGGATCTCGGAGTTGAATAAACAGAATTGACAGAAATGTATGATTTTAACAACTGAACGCCTGGAAATTCGAGATTTTGAAGAGCGCGATTGGAAACCAACCTTAGAATATCAATCCGATCCCGATTTTTTGCACTTTAATCCCTGGACGCATCGTACAGAGGCCGATGTGCGTTCGTTGGTGCGTATGTTCATCAATTGGGGTCGAGAACGTCCGCGCAGAAAGTTCCAACTGGCTATCATTTTAAAGAGTGAGCGGCGGCTGATTGGGAATTGTGGCTTGCGTATGAGCTATGCGCAGGAAGGGATTGCCGATCTTGGCTATGAATTGGATCGACACTACTGGGGGCATGGTTATGCTACTGAAGCTTCACGCGCACTCTTGCAGTTTGGCTTTGAACAACTGCACCTTCATCGCATCTGGGCCTACTGCCTCTCCGAGAACGTTGCCTCGGCACATGTGCTAGAAAAGATCGGCATGCGCTTCGAAGGCGCGCAACTTGAGAGTGAATGGATGAAGGAACGTTGGTGGAACACGCTCTTCTATGCCATGCTGGAACGAGAGTGGCTCTCCCTCTGTGGAGAAGCGCCAGCAAAAATCTCATAATTCTGTCTATCATTCACAATAATATACACCAGCACCAGCCTGCGACTCTCATCTTCATAATGAGGGTCGCAGGCTGGTGCTCTGTCAGACTTGTTCTGAAAAGCAGAATTGTTAGGGGTTGCATCTTTAACCCGAGTTCCAGGGCTGTGCCCTGGTCTTCTCCCATCCTGCCGCAGGCAACAACATTATTTAATGTGCCAATCAGTGGTAGTTTTGCCTGGATAGGCGACGCTTTTCTTGATCAGATCTTGAGGTGGAGCAGGGAAGGATCGAATTGGATGCCCTTGCTCTACCGCCATCATTGTGTCGTGCCAGATAGGACCAGCGCCATCGACACCGGTGACATTGACCATCGGTGAGTTGTCGTTGTTGCCTGCCCAGACACCAACGGTATAGTCGGTTGTATAGCCCATGGTCCAGTTATCGCGGAAGTCATTGGAGGTACCTGTTTTGGCTGCTGAGACGCGGATAGGGCCTGGATAACTGGCATAACATTGGTTCATGGTGTTGGTATAGAGTACCAGCGAGCTACATTTACCGAATTCGAAGGTACGCGAATCGTTGTCGCTCAGTACGTCGGTAATCATGAAGGCTGCTTCTTTACTCAATACACGTACCCCTTTGGGTGCGACTTTCAGAATTATATTGCCATCTTGATCCTTGATGGTATTGATGGCATGTGGCTGAATATGAATGCCTCCATTGGCGAAGGTGGCGTAACCGGCAGTGTTATCAATCAGGCGCACGCTCAATGAACCCAGCACCATGGTATAGTTGGGAATACCCTCATAATGGGTAATACCCATTTTTTGTGCTACCGCGAGTGCTTTATCAACACCAGTCTGCATTAATAGTTTCACCGCTGGAATGTTGAACGAGTTCTGCAATGCATAGCGGTATGTGACCCAACCATGATACATCTGGTCATAGTTATGAGGTGAATAAGAGGGCAGACCGCAGCACATCTGTACCGTTAAAGGACCATCCATGACGGTGGCACCCGGACTGGTGCCATCCTGGAAGGCGGTCGCATAGATGTAGGGCTTGAAGGAAGATCCCGGTTGGCGATAGCCTTGCGAGGCCACATCAAAGTCACCATAGCGTGGATTGTTGGGATCGATATTGCCGACCAGCGTAAGAATGTCTCCTGTATGCTGATTGAGTACTACAACGGCTGCATCAGACATATGGTGTAAGCTAGACATCTCGGCAATATGTTTCTGCGCGGACTGCAGAGCGCGATTTTGCAGGGCCAGATCGAGCGTTGTGCTGACAACCGTGCCTGTGCGTGAGAGATCCGTTACCTTGAGATGTAGATCGTTAGCGAGTTCGCGTAGCGTATAGTTGACGAAATGAGGGGCCAGGCGGTTGTTAATAATGCCGGGTTTGAAGAAGCCTGGATTTTGTGCCTCCTCAATGGCGTGCGCACGCTCTTGCGCCGTGATATAGCCTTGCGCGTACATCTGTTGCAGCACCTCTTCCATGCGCGTCGCGGCCGCTTTGGGATGCAGGAAAGGATCACGTGCAATGGGTGAACTGGGTATCCCTGCCAGCATGGCTGCCTGAGCGATATCTAATTGTTCCGCGCCTGTCTGGGTAGGCGTATCTTTCAAGTCATAGTACTTAAATGCTGCTGCCTCCGCGCCATAAGCCTGTTCACCATAATAGGTCGTATTCAGATACATGCCCAGGATCTGATCTTTGGTGTAGTAGCGAGAGATCTCGGGTGCCAGAATAATCTCTTGTAACTTACGCAACATCGTCGTGTGGTTGCCGACAATAGCGTTTTTGATCAGTTGTTGTGTAATCGTGCTCCCACCTGCCACCACCTTTTTGCTGCTAAGATTAGAAATCGCCGCGCGTACGATTCCGCTGATATCATAACCAGGATTTTTATAGAAGTATTGATCCTCGATGGAGATTTCAGCATGGATCAATTGTGGTGAAATCTTATCCAGAGGTTCGCTGACCTGCATGCCGTCATCGATAGCTTCATAAATGAGATCTCCATTGGCATCGTAGATCCTGGTGCTATCTTTAGGCAAGATATCTTGCAGCGTGACAATCCTGGTACCAAATTTCTGCTGCGTGGCATTCACAAAACCTATTACAGTAACAAAGATCAGCATCCCCGCCAGAAAGACCGAGAGTACACTGGCTGCCAGAGGAATCAAGGTGTGTGTGCTGATACGCTCTGTTGTCGCGATGGCAGTGAATGTCTGGCGCAGATTGCGGCGTTTGATATGTCTTCTGGTGCGCCATCCTGTTTTTTGTGCCAGGTGGTGTGGCACTGCATAGAAATAGCCGGGTACAGCATGCTCAGGAATATCATTGAGTCGTTGAGCAACAGCTGCCTGAGTATGGGTTGGCATTTTCGCGGGAATACGGCCCTGAGTTGTCCGCTCTCCCTCGGTAAGAACTATCTCTGAGGCTTCCTCGGACTTTGAAGAGGGCTCTCCGATATTCTTTTCGGTTTGCATGGCCGAAACCTCTTTCTACATTCTATGTGTAGTAATGAATACGCTACTTGTCGTGCATACCTCGAACGTGGCGCAACATACTCTCCATACGATCCTGGCTCTGGCGAGAAGATCTTTTTCGCCGATGCTGAAGAGTGGCGGCACGTGCTGTATCTTATGTTCTACTCCGCGCTGATGGTTGTGGTGGACACAGGTACATCCATAGTGAAGCACAGCGGCACCTTGCGGATCGGATTCTTGAATTTCTGTGCATATATAGAATAATGCAGCGATGGAGTATTTCCATAAATGAAAGGATGAAATCTACTGAGGTCTATATATGCTCTGCTTCGATGCGCCCTGGCTGTGATCTTCATGCTCCTGTCTGCCTGCATAACACCATGTTATGTCTCAATATTACATTAAATGGCATTCCCTGCTAATTAGATGAGCTTTCCTTATAAGCAGGTATCTGTACATAGTAACGCTGTAAACGAAGAGATGGTAACTCGTCCATAAAAGAACGATTCTTCTGTGAGAGGAGTGTATGTGAGGAGAAGATCGATAAATAGTTATGTCAAGTTGCCGACTTCTGCCGGAGGTTGTGCTGTAAATTTTATCTCAAACGGACAGCATGGGAGCCCTGTGACTCTCTTTCATCTTGCCCGTTTGAGGATAGATCTATTACCACCAGCCACGATTGAAATCGTCGAAGTGGGGGGCTGAGAAAGCAAAGTTAAAGTTTGAGCAATAGGGATGACTGCTATTATATTCCTGTCCTGTGATCGGGGTTGTCTTTGGCTGATTGGTTGTGTTTTTTGTGGCTGTACTGTTCGTTACTGGTGTGCCTGCTTTAGCAGAGACAGGATAATGTCCTGGTAAATACCAATCGGTGCTCCGGACGCCATTGGGGTCTGTGATCTCGCTACGTTCTAATCCTCCTGGATTGACGAAATCTTTGATAGGATGTCCCTCTTCGGCGGTCAGCATCGAATCGTGCCAGATAGGTGCGGCCCCCTGTACGCCAGTGACATCAATCATTGGCGTATTATTATCATTGCCCGCCCAGACGCCCATCACAAAATCACTACTATAGCCCATGGTCCAGTTATCGCGGAAGTCGTTAGTGGTACCTGTTTTAGCGGCGGCTGGACGGACCTCGCCACGATTCCCAGCATAGCATTGATTCTCCGAATTGCTATAGAGTTGGAGAGGATTACAGTCCAGGAACTCTGGTAGCCGCGAGTCATTATCACTGAGGATATTCGTCATCATATAGGCAACCTGTGGGGAAATGGTCTGAGGACCTGTCTGATCCTGATGGGTCATGGTTTTATGGGTATAGGTGTTAACGACCCTGGTAATTGCATAGGGCTCAAGGCGTTTCCCATTATTGCCAAACGCCCCAAAGGCCGTGGTATGTTCCAGGAGACTGACATCCAGTCCACCGAGCACCATCGAGTAGCCCGCATAGCCTTTGGTATGCACAATACCCATTTCTTTGGCGGTCTGAAGCGCATTATTGATACCCACATGCTGCAGAGTTTTGACGGCTGGAATGTTCAGTGAGTTCTGTAAGGCGCAGCGCAACGTGAGTTGTCCATGATAGTGCTTGTCATAGTTCTCTGGTGCGTAGGTAGCTGGTTTAGAGCCCGGCGGCAATACAATGGTCAGTGGGCCATCATCAATGCCCTGTGCTGGTGAATAGCCCTGTGAGAGGGCTGTGGCATAGACATAGGGTTTAAACGAGGAACCTGGCTGACGATAACCCATCGTCGCGACATCAAATTTTCCATCAATCACCGTGTTATTATAATCAAGGCTGCCCAATAACGAGATAATCGCCCCGGTATGGTCATCCATGAGCACCTCAGCCGCATTGGTGATATTATGTCCCGCCAGTTCCGCAATATGTCCCTGCATAATCTTTTGAATCTTATTCTGCAAGGTAATATTGAGGGTGGTATACACCGCCAATCCTGAGCGCGATAACCGCTGACGAGTCAGATGGTATTGCTGCTCCAGTTGGTTGATCACATATTGTGTAAAATGCGGAGCAAGGTCGACCAGGTTGGAAGGACCTTTAAAGAAATTAGGTTTTTGGGCCTCCTGGATAGCCTCCTGAGCCTGTGCGTGGGTGATGTATCCCTGACGTTGCATCAAATTCAGCACCGAGAGGAAGCGGTTAAAGGTCGTTTGTGGATGCAGGTCTGGATCATATAGCGAAGGTGAGCTGGGAATACCCGCCAGCATTGCTGATTGGGCCAGATCTAATTGTGAGGAAGCTGGCTTATCGGGTTTATCCTCCAGTCCAAAATACATGTTGGCTGCGGCATCGATACCATATGCCTGCTTCCCATAATAAATGGTATCCAGATACATCTCCATGATCTCTTTTTTCTGATAGAGGGCGTTAATCTCCGGTGTCAGCATCACTTCCTGTAATTTACGCATGATATTAGTTTCATTGCCAACGACCAGATTTTTGATCAACTGCTGGGTAATCGTGCTTCCGCCAGCCACTACGCGGCCGTGTTGAAGATCCTGGATGGCTGCTTCAATAATACGCACGATATCCACTCCCGAGTTCTTCCAGAAGTTTTTGTCTTCAGTGGTGACCGTGGCATTGATGAGGTTTGGTGCAATCTGTGTAAGTGGGACCGTGGTATGCAATCCTTGATCCGTCATTTGTGACAGGAGAGTGCCGCTACTATCGTATATTTTGAGATTATCACGTGGAGTCAGGTCGTGGAGTGAAGTGAGCCGCTTTTGATATTCAAGCGTGGTGTCATGATAGAAACGATAGGTGACATAGGAGCCTGCGCTCGTAATTGAGAGAGCCAGAAGAGCCAGAACGGTCACAATACTTAATCCAGTGAGCATCAGGTGTCTGAAGACATGCTGTGAACGTATGCGCTTGTTACGACGCTGTCTGCGTGTAAAACGCTGTAAGAATATGCTATGCCTTTTTCTCTCCTTTAGTAACTCACGAGTACCTCTAGAGCGTGCTGAGCGCATTGGTAATGGATAAGCAGTACTATTACGTACCGGATGCTCTAGAGCCGACCTGAGGTCTCTCATGGCGCTGGATGGCGGGTGGGTCTGGTTGTGGGGTGTGCCATTTGTCACATTGGAGGGGTATGTATCACCGTCAATTAAAGGAGATGTTGTTGAGGCGGCTGCCAGACGCTCGCTGCGTTTGCGTTTTTGTTCGAGATAATAGCGTGCGCGCTCTATGCGCTTCTGGCGTGTCGGCGTCAGCCTGGTCTGTATGTCGTTATGTGCATATGGGACGATTTGCCAGTGATGCGTTGCGTCTGCTGATGGTGCTGTTGATGGAGGTGGCGTGTTGGGATTCTCCGGATGCTCGGCATGATGTGGCTGTTCATCGGTGGGTATGCTGTTTGTCTTCGAGGGCACATCGTCAGAATGTGCTGCTCGGCGGGCAGTAGAGGACTGCTCATGCTGGTAATCTTCGTGGGATGTCTGTTGGTCTTCAGGCTTTTGATATTCCATTGGCATAAGAGATACCCCTTATCTGTCCAAAATATACCTCGCAAAATGACACATATATCTGTATACCTGGAACTATACGCTAGAAAAATGCATAGAGATACACAGGGAAAAGTATCGCGCACGAAAGATTTCTTTGCAGTTGAGCTACTTTTAGCTCAAGCTATTCCAGCGTATTTTGCTTCTCTCCCTAATAGACGTTCCAAACAGGAAAATGTCTCACAACCATACTCATGCCGCTTACTGAGCATTTTGTGCGGCCTCGATCAGCGCCGGGAGAATTTCATTAGTCACAGCTTGTATCTGGTGGAAGCTTTCGATCCAGAGATTATCATGGTCCCGGCCATTACGTATCTCTGCTAATTGCAGGACGCCTTCGTCGATTAAGGTGCGAAAATAGAGGAATGCCCGCACCGCATCTGCCAGCGGTACATGAGAAGATTGTGTCACCGAGCCATAAGTGTGTCCCAGCGTGATTGCCTCATTCTTTAGCTCTTCCTGGGGTGCATCCTCATTGAGGACGCGGAGCACCAGATCCAGTAAGAGACGGCCCAATTGGCGGTACGCATCACGTGCGGCGGTATCGAAGTGTTTATACCAGGGGAATGTATCGAGTGTGCCATCCGTAAAGGCAAAACGTATCCGGCCCAGCACACTCTGAATGAGTAAGAGTGAGGCGGGATCAGTTTTGGGTTCGGCCTCCTGGCGCAGGCGAGCCTCGATATCTGTGCGGCGGAAGCGGCGGTGTCCACCACTGGTGCGGCGCGAAGGTATCTCATTCCGGTCGGCCCATAAACGTACTGTCGCTGGATGCATACCGAGCATCTCAGCGGCCTCGCGTAAGCTTAGCCACTCCTCCCCTATTTGCGATGTCACAGATGATCCCTCCTGAATGAAGCCTGTGCAGACCAAACAGACAATAATAAATGCTGCGTGTGTAGCTTGATTGTATGGAATTACCGCTGCTCCGTCAAGTCTTCATTCTCTCTATCCTCTACATACCATATCGAACTGTCTCGCTAATTGGATAGGCCGTGACACCCAAACCAAATGTATCAGCAGACTTTACGGGTGTATTTCTACTTACATGCGTATTGGTTGGTTTAATACAATATCAAAATGTATTTTGGCTCTCCGTCCTTGCGGGTGAAAGCGGGGTACAGGGGCGGCAGCCCATGACGGAGCGCGAGGTGTCCTCGCAAACTCCTCCTCCTCTCAATCCCCCGGAAGGATAGAGAGCCCCGTTGCCTTTTGATAATATGCTAATTATAGACAAAAAACATGTAGCATTCCCAATGCTTAAAGAGCTTGAAAGAGAACAACTTCCCACCTAATAGCCAGATGTTCTTACTTATACATGAAAAATCGTTGTACATTCTTTTTTTCATGAAAAATATTGGCAGAGTAACGCCAATATTTTTCATCGGGGCTTCTTGCATGCTACAATGCAGACATTACCACTATTTGGATAGAAAAAAGGAGAAAGTCTCGTGACTACGACCCCCTCCCTTCCTCGTTGGAATATGAGTGTCATCTATCCTGGTCTGGACTCGCCAGAGTTTGATCAGGGCTTCGCGGATGTGGTGCACTCAATTCAGATGTTGGGGCAACTCTTCGATACGCATCATATTGAGAAGCAGGATGCACAGCATGTCGAAGAGGCGTTGCAACAGACCTTTGAGACGGTGATTGCACAGTATAATTCCGTCCTGGAAGATGTGCAGACGCTAAGTGTCTATATCAATTGCTTTGTCACGACCAATTCACGGGATGCGTTAGCGCAGGCGCGTGCCAGCGAGCTGCAAAAATATCTGGTGCAGCTCAGCCTGTTGAGTACCCGTTTTACAGCCTGGCTGGGTTCATTGGGTGTCGAGCGTTTGATAGCTGTTTCGCCTGTAGCGGCTGAGCATGCTTATATCCTGCGTCAGGCCAAAATAGAGGTTGCCCATATGATGTCTCCCGCCGAGGAGCGTCTGGCGGCGGAACTGAATTCCAGTAGTGGGCGTGCCTGGTCCAAACTGCATGGCAATATAACCTCTCAACTGGTCGTGTCATTAGAGATAGATGGACAAGTGCAGCAGGTGCCCATGAGTGTGGTGCGCAGTCTGGCATCCAGTACCGATCGTGATCTACGTCAGCGGGCCTACGAGGCTGAACTGGCTGCCTGGAAAGATGCTACCGTTCCTCTGGCAGCGGCCCTTAATAGCATCAAAGGCGAAGTGAACACGCTTGCCACGCATCGCCATTGGGAGTCCGCCCTGGATGAGTCCTTATTCGCTAATAGCATTGATCGTGAAACCTTGCAGGCGATGTTAAGCGCGGCCAAAGCTTCTTTCCCGGCTTTCCGTCGCTATATGCATGCCAAGGCTCAGGCGCTCAATATTCCACGTATGGCCTGGTATGATATCTTTGCTCCTCTCGGTTCCATGAAGCGTAGTTGGGATTTTAAGGATGCCGAGCAGTTTATTGTAGAGCAGTTTGGTACCTATTCCGAGCGTCTCTCGACGTATGCTGCACGGGCCTTTCATGAGCATTGGATTGATGCTGAGCCTCGTCCCGGGAAGCGCGATGGCGCCTATTGTACACCGCTACGTGGAGATGAGTCGCGTGTGTTCGCCAATTTTAAGCCGAATTTTGATGGTGTGACCACCCTGGCACATGAGTTAGGACATGGTTATCACAATGTCAATCTGGCGCGACGCACGGCCTTGCAACGCTCGCTGCCCATGACGCTGGCGGAGACCGCCAGTATCTTCTGTGAGACGATCATCAACCATGCCGCGCTCCAAAAGGCTGATCGCCAGGAGCGCATTGCCATTCTGGAGTCCTCGATTCAAGGCTCCTGTCAGGTGGTGGTCGATATCACCAGCCGCTTCCTGTTTGAGCAGCAGGTCTTTGAGAGCCGTCAGCAGCGTGAGCTTTCCGTAGAAGAGCTGAATGCTTTGATGCTCCAGGCGCAGCGCGATACCTATGGCGATGGATTGGATGAGCAGTCCTTGCATCCCTATATGTGGGCTGTGAAGCAACATTATTACAGTACCGGCCTCTCTTATTACAACTATCCGTACATGTTTGGTCTGTTGTTTGGCCTTGGTCTGTATGCCCAGTATCAGCAAGATCCTGAGACCTTCAAGCAGAACTACGATGATCTCTTGTCATCGACCGGTCTGGCGGATGCCGCGACCCTGGCGGCACGCTTTGGTATCGATCTGCATGCTGAAAGCTTCTGGACGGCAAGTCTGGATATCGTCCGGCAGGAGATTGATACGTTTTGTGAGCTTATCCAGTCAGAAGGTTAAGCGCAACCTTCATTGCAGCCTGGCGGCGTGGTATGCGATACTAACAGGTGACCAGATATAATCTTATGAAACGCGGGCGCAAGCCACGCTTTCTCTCGCATATATGTCGGCGTGTGAAGATACTTGATAAGTGTGGAGAGGCACCGTTGACGAAGCGGTGCCTTTTTACTGTGTCTTTATTTTGAGCTATTGTGTGGGTCGACAGAGGAGTAGCTATGAGTGATCGTGAACCAGCCGCACTGAGTGCGTTAGTCATAGATGAAGATTGGGAACAGGCCCTGGAGCAGGCGCTTGCTCAGGTGAAGGAGATTGAGGCGGATGTGGTGTTCTTATTCGCAAATATCGAGTTTGCGCCATATTATGAAGAGATGCTGCATATTGTACGCGATGAGATGCATGCTCCCATTGTGATTGGTTGTTCGGGACAAGGCATCGTGGGTTCTGACCAGGAACTGGAGGATCTTCCAGCTGTTTCGTTGCTTGCGCTCTCGTTGCCCGATGCTATTTTGCAGCCAGTACGCATTACGCAGGCGATGCTTGAGAAAGCAAAACAACCGGAGCACTTGCGGGCACACCTTGGTTTGCCGCTCGATACCTTGAATGCCTGTTTCATCTTCGCTGATCCTTTTCAGATAGATTGCGAGCGGTTGCTGGCGACCCTGTCAAAAGCTTATCCAGGGATACCGATGATCGGTGGTCTGGCTTCCGGCGATCTGGAAGATCATTATACCTATACCTTTTTAAATGATGATGTATTTGAGGAAGGCGCGGTGGCACTGGCTATCGGGGGGGATTATACGCTCTATCCGTTAGTTTCGCAGGGATGTGATCCGATTGGCGAGCCCTGGACGATTACTAATGTGCTGGATAACGGTCTCATCGATGGGATCTCCAATCGCTCGGCCTATACGATGCTGGTCGAGACGTTACAGACGCTGAGTCCAGAGCTACAGCGCCGTTCGCAGCGCAATCTGGTGGTGGGCCTGGCCGCCGATGAATATCAAGATAGCTATGAGCGCGGTAGTTTTTTGATACGCCAGCTATTTGGGGTAGATCGTCGTACCGGAGCACTGGCTATCAGTGCCTCACCACGTGTGGGCCAGACGATCCAATTTCAGTTGCGGGATGCCACATCGGCTGATTTGGATCTGCATGAGTTGATTGCACAGGCGAAGATTGATCTGGGTGAAAATAAGCCTATCGCTGGTATTCTGTGTACCTGCAATGGGCGTGGGGTCGGTATGTTTGGAGTGCCGGATCATGATGCGGGGGTGATTGCGCGTGAATTGGGTCAGATCCCGCTGGCAGGACTCTTCTCGAATGGAGAGATTGGGCCAGTTCACAAGAATATTTTCTTACATGGCTTTACCGCCAGTATCGGTCTTCTGGTGAAGAAGACATTCTAATCCTCGTTGTTTTGCCAGTCTAATCTCTCCCTATTTGTTTGTGTTCGCGTGCTATACATTCGATCCCGAATTGTTTGCCTGTTGCAAGATCTGTGCCAGCGTCGTTTTCACGACGTTGGATGGGATCGCAAAGCCAATGCCGTTCGCGCTCGTATTGGACTCTGTATTGATGGCTGCCAGAGTTGGAATACCAATCAACTCTCCTCGCAAATTGATCAATGCACCACCACTATTGCCGGGATTGATAGGCGCATCGGTCTGAATGGCTCCCGTGATGTTTACCGTGCTGGACTCTGCGATATTGCGATTTAAGGCACTTACAATTCCACGCGTTGCAGTCTGTGTAATGCCCAGTGGATTTCCAACGGCCAGCACTTCCTGCCCCACGGTTAATTGGGAAGAATTCCCAATCGGAGCTACAGTCATATGATTGAATGGTTGTATGCGTACTACAGCCAGATCCGTTTGCGCTGCCGTACCTGCCAGTTGGCCTATCTCTTTCTTCCCGTTGCTGAGCACGACTGTAATGCTGTTTCCACCATCGACGACGTGATTATTGGTGATAATATCGCCTTTGCTGTCTACAATCACACCCGAGCCAATTTGTTCGCCCTGTTGCGTCGTGACGACCAGTTCCACCACCGCTGGTTTGATATTATTGATCGCAGCCTCCTGAACACCTTGAAGTGTGGTCAGATTAATCGTCTGGTTGGAACTGGACGATGTGGAGGACGTTGCCTGATTTGATCCCGTTGACGTTGTGCTTGTGCCTCCATGTGCGAACTCCCAACCTGCGAAGAGTCCTATCGCCAGTACTGCCAGCAGGATCAGGGATAAAGCGCTCACCGCGACGATACTTTTTCCTGTATGCCTTTGCGGCGATTTTTGTGGAGGGAGCGTCTGCAACGCCTGTGGAGTTTGCACAACGGGATCTGTATCATTATAAGGCACGGATGTGCCTGACACCGGCGATTCTCTCTGAACGTACTGGGTATAGGGTACATACTCAGCTTCAGTATCATACGGATTGGTAGGATTCGGGTTATCCTGAAACATAGCTCTCAACCTCCTGTTTTTTATATCTATATATTTCAATTTAGAAAATAACTAATACACAAATGCTTTAAGCGCTTCTCTAGCTAGAACGATGAATGACTGTCTATGTATCCTAACCACTACCTCTATCTCAGAAATGCTTGCATTTCGCCATTCATTTGGTCTGCGTCGTGCTCCACTTCGCAGGCTTGCTTCTCTTTGTTTGTCTCTTTATAAGATAGTCTACAATCATCAAAAAAGATCCATATAAATGTAAAATGAATGTAAGAAGAGTCTGTACTAGATTTGATACTATGCGGATATATCTATAGCTTATGCAAGGTATGCAAACGAAATTGCGTTGTGGGTCGTGATACAATTATGATCATGACAGGATTTATCGTTAAGTAGTGTAAGGTTGGCACGATAATGTATGGACATGGTTCTACAACACAGACATTGACCGTCACTGAAGTCCAGCAGATATTGACACAGACATTTGCTGACATGCAACTAAGTGGGAAGCGAGTTCTCGTCATTATCCCTGATGGGACACGTACAGCACCGTTGCCATTGCTGTTTCGTCTTCTCTATGCGCAGTTGGGTCAGCGCGTAGAGCAATTGGACTATCTGATCGCCCTGGGCACGCATCCGCCGCTGTCGGAAGAGGCGATTGCACAGCTTATTGGGGTGTCCGCGCAGGAACGAGCAGAGCAGTATCCAAATGTACAGGTGTTTAACCATCTCTGGGCTGATCCCGCGTCGCTCAAGACAATTGGCGTGATCTCTTCAGAGGAAGCTCGAGAATTAACCGCTGGTACGTTGGATAGCGAGGTCCCGGTAACGTTAAATCGCATGATCTTTGATTATGATCAGTTGATCATCTGTGGTCCGGTCTTTCCGCATGAGGTGGCTGGCTTTTCTGGTGGGGCCAAGTATCTTTTCCCGGGTATTGCGGGCGCGGATATTATCAATTTTTCGCATTGGCTGGGGGCACGTATGACCAGCATGGCAACGATTGGTGTGCAGGATACCCATGTGCGACGTGTTATCCACCGGGCAGCCGAGTTTGTGACGTTTCCACTGCTCTGTATCTCGTTAGTTGTACAGGGACACGATCTGCATGGACTCTACACGGGAACCTATCTGGAAGCATTCCAACAGGCGGCGGCACTCTCTGGAAAATTGAACATTGTGTATGTAGAGCGTCCCTTTAAGCAGGTGCTCTCGATGGCTGCCGAGCAATATGATGATCTTTGGACCGCTGCCAAGGCGATGTATAAAACGGAGCCCGTGATTGCTAATGGTGGTGAAGTGATTATTTATGCACCACACATCACGGAAGTCTCCTATACGCATGGCAAACTGATTGATCAGATTGGCTATCATGTGCGCGATTACTTTTTGCAACAATGGGAGCGTTTTAAGGATATTCCTGGTGGTGTACTGGCTCATAGCACGCATGTGAAAGGTTCAGGCAGTTATGATCTTACCACGGGTCGTGAGGTTCCACGCATTCAGGTAACCCTGGCAACCGGTATTCCAGAGGAGCGCTGTCGGCGTATCAACCTGGGCTATCGAGACTATCGGACGCTTGATCCACACGCCTGGGAGGACCGTGAGGACGAAGGTATGCTGCTGGTTCCGCATGCCGGGGAAGTATTATTTCGTCTGCACTCATGATGTGATAGCGGCACGTTCCCATGTCTACCTGTAGAATGTTTGATGGTTCATAGATTCCTGTTGATAAAATCCTGGAGGGATTATGATGCAGAAGTTTGACAATGTGGTTCAGTGGTAAATTATGCAGTCTATTTGCTACGTTTTCTGAATACATGCTAGAATATGGCAGGTATAGACGCCAACCAAGTGGGGATTGTTTTATGGATCAACAAATAGCACATGAGCCGACTCCATCGACTCTGGAACGAACTGACCTCTATATTAATCGCGAACTGAGTTGGCTTGAGTTTAACCGGCGCGTCTTTGAAGAGGCGAAAGACAAGCGCCATCCACTTCTGGAACGTGTCAAGTTCATTGCCATCTTTGAAACCAATCTTGACGAGTTTATCATGATCCGTCTGGCTGGTTTGAAAGATCAGATTGATTCGCACACGGCTCCCCGGAGTCCCGATGGGCGTACCGCCGAGCAGCAACTGACCGCTCTCCGCCAGCGCCTGGCTCCTTTGATTCAGGATGTCCGCCGCTACTGGCGCAAAGAACTGTTGCCATTGCTGGCCCAGGAGCATATTCACGTTCTTGATTATGAACAACTGGATGTCTCCCAGCGTGCCGCAATGCGTCGTTACTTTGAGAACGAGATTTATCCTGTTTTGACTCCATTAGCTGTCGACACCGGGCATCCTTTTCCCCACATTTCCAATCGTAGCCTCAATCTGGCTGTCGTGATCGCATCTGCACGTGATGAGCAGGAAGATTTATTCGCTCGTATCAAAGTTCCCCCGGCCTTGCCGCGTCTCCTGCCCGTGCCTGTGGCTTCAGATGAGCTGCAGGCTGTTGCCTTTGTCTGGCTGGAGCAGGTCATCGCCGCCAATATTCAGATGCTCTTCCCCGGCTTTAAAATCTGGGAATCATATCCATTCCGTGTCTTGCGCGATGCTGATATCGAGTTACAAGAGGATGATGCCGCTGATCTTTTGGAATATATTGAGCAAGAGGTGCGTGAGCGGCGCTTTGGCGTAGTCGTCGATCTGGCGGTCAATCCCTCGATGCCACAACGTATTCGTAGCTTGCTGCTCGATAATCTTGAAATCACCGAAAATGATTTGACGATTATCGATGGGCCCTTAGGGATGGGCGATGTCAACGAGTTGCAACACATTACGCGTCCCGAACTGAAGGATCCTCCTTTTACGCCACGTGTTCCCCCGATTATTCGCAACAATGAGAACATCTTTGATGCTATTCAGAAGCACGATATTCTGCTGCATCATCCCTATGATAGCTTCAATCCAATTGTGGACTTTATTCGAACCGCCGCTGAAGATCCTCAGGTGCTGGCAATCAAACAGACCCTCTATCGCGTAGGCTCCAATTCTCCTGTAGTGAATGCGCTCTTGCATGCGGTTGAAAACGGCAAGCAGGTCGCGGTCCTGGTTGAATTAAAAGCGCGCTTTGATGAAGAGAATAATATTGGTTGGGCACGTGAACTGGAGCGCGCCGGGGTGCATGTCGTCTATGGATTGGTCGGTTTGAAGACGCACGCCAAGGTCGCTATGGTGGTGCGTAAAGAAGAAGACGGTTTAAGTCGCTATATTCATCTGGGCACGGGCAACTATAATGCCTCGACCGCCAAGATCTATGAAGATCTGGGTATTTTCACCTGCCGTCACGATATCGGGGTAGATGTCACATCGCTGTTTAATTCGCTCACTGGCTATTCCCGGCAGGGGGATTATCGCAAACTGCTGGTAGCTCCTGTGAGCTTACGGCGTGGTGTGGTAGAGCGTATTGAACGTGAGATAGCTGTTCACCAGGAAAAAGGCAATGGTCGCATCATTTTCAAGATGAATGCTCTGGTTGATCCAGAGGTAATCAATATGCTCTATCGTGCCTCGCAGGCGGGCGTCATGATTGATCTGATTATTCGTGGTGTCTGTAGCCTGCGTCCAGGCGTGCCCGGTGTCAGTGAAACCATTCGCGTGCGCAGCCTGGTTGGTCGTTTCCTGGAACATAGCCGTGTTTACTATTTTGGAAACAGTGGTAAGGACGAAGTCTATCTGGGTAGCGCCGATATGATGCAGCGGAACCTGAACAACCGCGTCGAGGTACTTTTCCCTATCGAGTCCCGTGGCATGAAAAAGGCGATTATCCAGCAGATGATCGAGCCTGTGCTGGCTGATACAGCCAACGCTCATATATTACAGCCAGATGGTAGTTATGTGGCTGTGCAACCACCAGCGGGGAAAGAGCCTTTTGACTCTCAGAAATGGTTCCTGGGGCGTCCCTTATTCGAACTCAACGAAGAAGGAAATCAGACCACTAATCCAACGATCAGCGCTATTCCTTCCAGTTCTTAAACACAATTGTTATAGGTGATACATAATTCATTTGATATTGATCAGTACCCACTTTAAAGAAGCTATCTGAACATGATACAATAGTCCCATTGTAAGTTCTCAAATGGGATTTTCTATCATGCCTCTTTGCGACCGTAGCTTATCGTGTCGTTAAAACGAGCACAGCAGTTACCAACGAAACGGGTACATAGATTTTAGTATGCTAGACATAATTATGTTGCTGGCGGAAGCTTTTCACGTTCAGCATAAACAACTTTATATAGTTGGAGGGACAGTGCGGGATGCCCTGCTCCAGCGTGGACAATCGCATGACGGAGATATGGCGACCGACGCCAGACCGGAAGAGATTAAGCGTCTTGTCGCTCCCACGCATCCTACTGCCGTTGTTCTGGTGGGAGAGCGTTTTGGCACTGTGCGTCTTCACTATGACAACAGCATTATTGAAATCACGACGTTTCGCTCCGAACGCTATAATCCTGAATCACGGAAGCCAGAGGTTTGTTTTGGCGATAGTCTGGAAGATGATTTAGCACGTCGTGATTTTACCATTAATGCCCTGGCCCGCGATCCCTTGAGTGAGCGTATCATTGATCTGTATAATGGTCGTCAGGACCTGGAAGATCATGTGTTGCGCGCGGTAGGTGCTGAGCCTGATAAGCGTTTTGATGAGGACCCGCTTCGCCTGTTACGGGCGGTGCGCTTCGCCGCTCAGCTCAATTTTGAGATTGAAGCTGAGACGCGTGCCGCGATTGAGCGTCAGGCCAGTAAGCTTCAGAAAATCAGCCGTGAACGTATTCGCGATGAGATGAATAAATTATTACTCTCTCCTTATCCCGCCCGTGGACTAGATCTGCTGGTGGAATTGGGATTGATGGAGTACATTATTCCTGAAGTGATGGAGTTGCGCGGGGTGAGCATGCGCTCCCTCGGTATGAGATCGACCAAGGATGTCTATGCGCATGTCTTACGGGTTGTTGAGCGTTCGTCTCCCGATCTGAGTAAGCGCTGGGGAGCCTTATTGCACGATATTGCCAAGCCGCGTACCAGGAGCATCGAGGACAATAAGGTTCACTTTTTCGGGCATGAGGATGTAGGGGCTTATATGGCCCGCGATATTTTGAAACGGCTGCATTTTGATCGCGAATTTATTCAGAATGTTTCTTTGATGGTCAAGCTCCATATGCGTGCCAATGCCTATACATCCGATTGGACCGATGGAGCTGTCCGCCGTTTGATGCTGGATAGCGGTGATGTCCTGCCAGATCTGTTGGATCTGTCGCGGGCCGATATTACCAGCTATCGGGTGGATAAGGTGAATCGTGCCGTGGCGCGAGTACAGGAACTGGCCGAGCGTTGTCAGCATTTGCGAGAGGAAGCGGAGCGGGTTCCGCTGAAGAGTCCATTGGACGGTAACGACTTGATGGCTTTATTCGAGCGTGGCCCTGGTCCCTGGTTACGTCCGATTAAAGACTATCTGCTGGGATTAGTCATCGATGGAGTTCTGGCCTCAGATGACAAAGAGGAAGCAACCCGAATTGCCAGGCAATGGCTGGATGAACACGAGCAAGCCGCGAAATAGAGGAGTCCATTTTTTATCGTCCCATTTATGTGCATGCCAGGGTTGTCATTGTCGATGACAGTTGGATCACCATTGGTTTTGCGGAGAATCGATGGCGGAGATTTCGATAACTGACTCTGAGCGAGGAAAGCCCACAGTTCCAACCGAAGAGAAGAAAGAGGTTTTTCATATGGCGAAAGATAATACAACAGGGCGCAAGCAAGCGTTGGGAGATACACAGCATACCAGTACCAGTACCAATGCAGCCAAACAATCCCTGAGAGCGGTATCCCAGGCGTCCGCAACGCCTCAAAAGGGCCATACCCATCGTGGCAGTGGTAAAAGTTCGCGACCAGTTATTGGTGGCTCAGCGATTCCGGGAGCCAAATCCACGCAGCCCAAACAGATTTCTGAAGTGCGCAATCCTCAGCAGCAGCAATACGAGAGTTACAATCGTGACATGCGTCGCCGAATGGAACGCATGGGTTATGAGGATGAAGAGAATCGGGCCGAGACCGCGCAGACGCAGCGTCAGAAGCGTATGCAACGTCTGAAACAGCGTCGTCAGGAGCAACTTGCGCAGGTAAAGAAATCCTTACCTGGAGGCAAAATCGATACAAATATGCGCCGTGTCTACTACATGGTAGCCGTCGTCGCTATTATTATCGTACTCTTGATTGCCTTTGCTCTTCTGCGCGCAAATGGCGTTTTCCATTAAGCCAGAAGGATTCGTAAAATGTGTATCATCGCAACTTGTGGAACAACCCATTGTATGATACACTCTAAATGGCATAATATTGCTTGATTTTGGCTTTTACTCCTGTGGTAGAGGCAGGAGTGGAGATAGATAAAACCCACTTTTATTGTTATACACGCTATATGTTATATAAGGAGGTAGTTTATACCTTGACAAAAGAAAAAGTTCGACTAATCCCGCTCGGTGGCCTGGGAGAAGTTGGCAAAAATATGTTGGTTGTGGAATACGGTGAAGATATTATCATCGTTGACGCGGGCGTGATGTTTCCAGACGAAGAGATGTTTGGGGTGGATCTAGTAATCCCCGATACAAACTATCTGATGGATAAGAAGGATCGTATCCGTGCTATCCTGATCACACATGGTCATGAAGACCATGTCGGTGCCCTTCCGTATGTTTTGCCAATGCTGAATTTCCCTCCCATTTTCGCGACGCGTCTCACCAATGGTCTGATTAATGTGAAGCTCAAAGAGCATCGCCTGCTCGATAAGGTCTCAGTGACTACGATTGCTCCTGGTGATCAGGTCGATCTTGGCACCTGCTTTGCTGAGTTTTTCCGCGTCAACCATAGTATTCCGGACGCGGTTGGCATTGTCATTCATACGCCTATCGGTGCGATTGTGCATACAGGCGATTACAAATTTGACTATACCCCGGTTGACGGAAAACCGGCTGACCTGGGATTGCTGGGTAAGCTGGGTAATGATGGGGTATTGTTCATGATGGGTGATAGCACCCGCGTAGAGTCGCCTGGCTATACACCTTCGGAGCGCGTGATCAATGATTCTTTCGATAAGATCTTTGCCAATGCTCCCGGTCGTATTTTGATTGCGACTTTCGCTTCGCTGATCTCCCGTGTCCAGCAGGTTGTGGATACCGCCGTACGCTATGAGCGCTTTATTGCTCTGGTGGGACGTAGTATGCAGAACAATGTCCAGATGGCGATTGAACTGGGATATCTCAATATGCCCAAAGGGATGTTGATCCGTCCTGAGGACATCAATAAGTTTAACCCTGATCAAATCGTGATTATCTGTACTGGCAGCCAGGGCGAACCAACCTCTGCTCTAACCCGTATCGCTAATCAGGATCATCGCCAGATTCGTATTCAGACCGGGGATAGCGTCATCCTATCCGCGACGCCTGTGCCCGGTAATGAGAAGATGGTGCATCGCACGATCAATAGTTTATTCCGCCAGGGTGCGGAGGTGTATTACCAGGGCATCTCGAATGTGCATGTCTCTGGACATGGTGCGCAGGAAGAGTTGAAGCTGATGCTCAGCCTGTTGCGCCCACGTTTCTTCATGCCAGTACATGGCGAGTATCGCCAGTTACTCTTGCATGCGAAACTCGCACTCTCTCTGGGCATCCCTGAAGAGAATATCGTCGTGGCTGAAGATGGTGACATTATTGAAGTCACAGAAGATTCAGTCAAACGGGTCGAGCATGTCTCTTCTGGCAACGTGTTTGTCGATGGCTTAAGCGTAGGAGATGTCGGACAGATTGTCCTGCGTGACCGCAAAGTCTTATCTCAGGATGGCATTTTGATGGTCATTCTGACTATCGATAAAGAGAACGGTGTGCCCATTGCTGGACCAGATATTGTCTCACGTGGCTTTGTCTATATGCGTGATGCCGAGGAGCTTCTTGATAACGCACGTCTGCGTGTCATCGAAGCCTTCCGTAGCGTTGATAAGCAGGCACACGGTGGATCAGATTGGTCCTTCATCAAAGACAAAATCAAACATACGCTGAGCGAGTACCTCTACGAACAGACTCGCCGCCGTCCAATGATTTTGCCTGTGGTCGTAGAAGTCTAAGTCCAGGTTAAGGGTCTAGATACACCACTATTCAACATCCAGGCTAGAAAAACCGAGCAAAAGGGATATCCATTTTATGGGTATCCCTTTTTTCTCTCCTTCGTAGGCTTATCCGTATCCCTGCCCTGGCACCATTTCAGGGGGTACAAATACCCCTCCATTTATGATCATCATTCTTCTTCTTGAAGCGGTATTGCCCATGAAGGATGGCTCCTACTGAGAAAAAGGTCATTTGGGCTACATGCTGCACCCGATACACACTATAATGAGAATTGCTACCGAACAGGGCTTCCAATACGTATAACAAGAGAGCCCATGGATAGTTTTTGGGACTTTCACGGTGCGCTTAATAAAATGCAATTACTGCATGGTATAATAAATCCTATATCAGGGGTGGAGTCGCGTCAGCGCCTGCTCTAATGGAATAACAACGGAATAGTCAATTGTTAATAATGCATCATAGATAGATTTCTTAGTATACTATGGCCGAAAGTTTGAGCTATAGCCTATTGCTTCAATGGAACATCTGCGCTATGATACAATTGTTTGACTCTTAGAAAAAGGAGGGAACCAGCAACATGGCAGGCAGCGACCGCAAACCGGATGTGAGGCGTAAAGGTGATAGGGTAATTCCTAGCCTCGACCGTGGATACTCGCGCGCTAGCCGAGCTGTTGGGGGACAGGGGTCGATAAGCTCACAACGGGTTGAACAGCGTGCGAAGCCCTCATCGCCAAGACAGGGTTCTCGGAGTGGTCCTTCTCCTCGGCAGGCGCAAGCTCAAACGCCGCGCGTCCGTCAGGGGTCAAGTGTCAGTTCCGGGAAGAAAGGCGCAAGCTCTAGCTCCCGTTCGCAACGCCCTTCAAGAACTCCTCCCGTGTCCAATAATGGGCAAGATTCGTTTCTTCAGCGAGTGCTGGATAAATGGAATAGCTTGTCACCAAATCAGCAGCAGCGCATTTCTCATTCTTTACTACTTATAGTATCTTTATTTTTATTCGCATCTATGACCGTGTTGCATACAGCCCCGCTCTGGAGCGGAATTGGTCAGTTCTTTCTGACATTTCTGGGCTGGGCGGCCTATATATTGGGCATCGGTTTTGTTATCTATGCCGCGCTACGCTTATATGAAAGTATTCGTAGTACACGCTTTATTCGTGCGTCAATGGTCTTTGGTCTGGTGGTGTTGTGTTTGCTGGTCTTGTTGGAGAGCCGTTTGATTATGGGCCCTCTGACCGCTGGCGTGCTGGCGGATGTCATGGCACTTCCTTTTCAAAATCTACCGCCTGCGGTGGGACATGTCCTTGTCATCGGTCTTATTTTAGTTGTTATTATTTTTACATTTCGCATTACTTTTGCACATGTTATGCTGATTTACCGTTTCATAGAACGTATAATTGGTGATGCACCACCTGCTGGAGATGAGGAAGACGAGCCCGATCAATCCCATGCTCGCTTTCTGGGTCAGCGACCGCAATTCAGTCGTTATAGCGCTGGTCGTGTTGCCATTGACGATAGTGAGGATTTTGGCGATGAGGATGAAGTTGGTCTTGAGCCGGAGATAGATTATCTTCCCCCACCTCCCGCACGCCGTGGCGGGGCTGCGAATTCCAAAAATTCCAGGAATGGACGACAGCCTGCTACTCCATCGCGTGCCGCTGGCAGGAATCCTGTCGCGCCAGCAGAACAGATGGTCGATGAAGAAATCTATTATGATGATGATTTCAATAGTTATGATGATTATAGCGATAAGACCATCGCCATTGAGCCAGAAGAATATAAGTACGATGAGCCTTTATACTTTGATGATGAAGACCCGTTGAATGACATCAATGTGCATAAGGATAAGATCAGTATGGTTCCACGGGGATCGTATGATCCGCAACCTCTGGATCTCACGGACCTTAATCAAGCTACTTATGGCGTGCGTCAGCCGCCGCTGGCTCTCAATGATGCTACCGTCTTGGATGACGAGGAGGATGTGATTGTACATACTCCGCCAGCAAAGGATGAGCAGATCAAGGTGCGTCCTAATCAGCGTGCCTCGCTCAGACAGGTGCAATCTGCGCCACCCCCAAGGGTTCGTGAGCCATTGGGTTCCAGGAAACCTGCGTCTGCTGGTCCTTCACGGGCTGAGTTGGCCGCGGCGAATGCCAATGCGCCACATGTACAATCCACCTGGCAGTTGCCGAGTATGGAGATTCTCAAGGCGCCTGACAGCGTCAAAGCGCAATTATTCGGCGAGGATACTGCCGAGCTTGCAAAATTGATTCAGGATACATTGCGCAGTTTCCGCGTTGAGGCCGAGGTACGTGAGGAAGATATCAGTATTGGTCCAACCATCATCCGCTTTGGCATCCGTCCCACAGGTCGTCCGCAAATGGTTCAGGATGAGAAGACGGGAAGGATGGTGCCGGTACGCGATTCAGCTGGTCAGATTATCTATGAAACGCGTACCCGTGTCAGTCGCATTATGGCGCTCCAAAATGATCTGGCCCTGGTACTGGAAGCGAAGACGATCCGTATGGAGGCTCCTGTCCCGGGACGCCCTTATGTGGGTGTGGAAATTCCAAATAAGAACAGCCGTCTGGTGACGTTACGCGAAGTGCTGGAGAGCAAAGAGTATCAGGCCGCTAAAAATAAGTCGATGCTCTCCATTGGCCTGGGTAAGGATGTGGCCGGTATGGTGCGCGTCGGTGATCTCGCCAAGATGCCGCACTTACTGATCGCCGGCGCGACCGGTGCTGGCAAGAGTGTGATGATCAATACGATCATTGCCAGCATTCTGATGCAAGCCACACCAGACGATGTGCGCCTGCTGATGGTTGATCCAAAGATGGTGGAATTAAATATGTACAATGGCATTCCCCATCTGCTCTCGCCGGTCGTCGTCGAGGTCGAAAAGGTCGTCTCGCTGCTCAAGAACGGTATTTCTGAAATGGAGCGCCGCTATCGGCTCTTCTCGCAACTGGGTGTACGCAATCTGGATGGCTATCGCCGCCTGCGGGCTCAGAAGCTCGCGCAAGGTGATACCTCACTCAACAATCTGCCCGCGATTGTGATCATTATCGACGAACTTGCTGATTTGATGATGGCCGCTCCTGAAGAGGTTGAGGGTATGATCTGTCGTCTGGCACAATTGGCCCGTGCGACCGGTATCCATCTGGTGGTTGCTACACAGCGCCCATCGGTCGACGTCATCACAGGACTGATTAAAGCGAACATTCCCACACGCATCTCGTTTATGGTCAGTTCTGCAGTAGACTCGCGTACCATCATCGATATGGGGGGGGCTGAGCGCTTACTGGGTCGTGGTGATATGCTCTACCTGCCCGCTGACGCAGGTCGTCCTGAGCGTATCCAGGGCTCCTTCTTGAGCGATGACGAAGCGCAGCGCCTGGCAGAATACTGGCAGCAGCAGATTGTACAACATGCATTGAATCTGGGTGTTGATCCCATTAGTGGACAGCCTGAACCAGGTTGGGAGCTGAAAGTAGATCACGCTGATGAGTTTGAACTGGAAGACGAGTTGCTGGATCGTGCTGAAGAGGTTGTGCGCGAACAGGGCCGAGCCTCAATCTCACTCTTGCAGCGCCGCCTCAAAGTTGGCTACTCACGTGCGGCCCGCTTGATCGATTTGCTTGAGCAGCACGGCATCATCGGACAGTCCGTCGATGGTGGGCGAGCGCGTGAAGTCTATGATACGCCTCTCAATCATGGAGGGCATAGTCTGGCGAACGAAGCTGACGACATCATGGCTGAAGAGAAGGAGCGCAACGACTTTATACGCAGCCAGGCTGCCCGCTATCGTGGCTCCGATAACTCCCGCACCCCCATCGATGATGATGATGATGAAAATTGAGAATGTAGACTGCTTGCTTAGATGTAGAGCTGAAGAGTCTATGCCTTTTTTAAGTGTGTAACAAGGAATGTGCGCAGCACATTCCTTGTTACACACTTAAAACCATTTTTCGTGCCAAAGGCGTGAAAAATTATGGCATATCTTCAGTTTGGGAAGCTTCTTGATCGAGTTCTTTGAGGATTTTTTTGTCTTGTTTACTGCTAAGGTCGAGTCTGGCAAAGAGATCGGGACGGCGCTGACGAGTACGCCGGATGGCTTCTTTACGTCGCCAGCGTTCGATGTTGGCGTGGTGACCGGAGAGTAAGACATCTGGAATACCCCAGCCACGGAATGCGGGTGGTCGCGTGTATTGTGGATATTCTAACAAATTATTACTATGGGATTCTTCCGTCGTTGAGCCTTCAGTCAGGACTCCAGGTATCAGACGGCCAATCGCATCCACCAGAATGATTGCAGCTAACTCGCCGCCGGTGAGAACATAATCCCCGATAGATATTTCGTCTGTGACAAGATGCTCGCACACACGCTCATCGATACCTTCATAATGACCACAGAGCAGCGTGACACGCGGTTCCAGTGCCAGTTCTTGCGCGATCTTTTGCGTAAATGGACGGCCCTGGGGTGTCAAATAGATAATCGGCCCACCCTGGTGGACCGCTTCGATAGCATTAAAAATTGGATCAGGCTTCATCACCATCCCCACCCCGCCACCATAGGGATAATCATCCACCACACGATGCTTATCGGTAGTGGCATCGCGAATATTGTACAGGTCTATCTCTAGCAAACCCCGCTCCTGGGCGCGTTTAAGAATGCTCTCGGTAAATGGTCCCTGGAACATGCCGGGGAAGAGCGTGAAAATGTCGAAATGCATGTGTCTACTCACCTCTACGTATATGTGATGTAAATACCCCCTGGGGAAATATATCATCCAAACTGGCTCTATACCTTGCTTCATATATATAGAGCCTGATCAAAATATCCTTTTGACAGCATTATTGACAGCAAATAGGCTTATTCAAGTGCATCATCCATCTTATCCATTGCGTCTTGCTGCATCGATGGGAGCAGGTGTGAATACGTATCCATCGTCATCACAATTGTACTATGCCCTAATAGCTCCTGCACTACTTTAGGATGAACCCCTAATGTCAAAAGAATTGTTGCTGCACTATGACGTAAATCATGAAAGCGCATAGCGGGAAGGCCTGCCTTTTTTAGCAGGCCATGAAACAGTTCTCCTACTCTATTCGGGTCCATAAAGCGACCATAGATATTAGCAAACACCAACCCATGTTCTTCCCATTGATCACCAGCCAGGGCGCGTGCATCATCTTGCATCTTCTGCTGTCCTCTCAAGGCATCGATGGCTACAGAGGAAAGAACTATCCTGCGACGGCCGGACTTTGTTTTCGGTGGGTTCTCAACGAAGCCATATTTCCCCAGTCGGTTTACTGTGCGTTGCACCTGCAATATATGCTGATCGAAGTCTATGTCACTCCAGCGAAGGGCTAATAATTCCCCTCGTCTCATACCAGTTGTGATAGCCAGGATCAATAGAAATTTGAGTCTGTGACCGTCAGCTGCTTCTATTAATCTCTTGGCTTCAGTGGGATTTAATACTTTCACCTCATGCCGCCTGGTCACACGTGGAATAGACACGAGGTCTGTTACATTGCGAGAAACCAGGCTCCAGCGTACGGCATTATCCAGGGCGCTATGAAGGATAGCATGCATCATTGCCACTGTGCGAGGTGCCAGGTTATCATTGATTTTGTCATTATACAGAGATTGCACATGTTGTGCTGTCAGCTTCTGCAACGTGATATGTCCTATGGTAGGCACAACATGGTTCCTGATCAGGCTTTCATAGTGTTGATAGGTGATGATACGAATTGTGTGCTTGTGAACCGTTTCTAGCCACTGGTGCAGGTAGGCCGCTAGCGTTTGCTGCGGCCCTGTGGCTAGAATACCTTGTTGTTGCTCAGCGATGGCTGTACGTAGCTTTTCCTGGACCTCTTTGCGCGTTTTTCCATACAGGTACTTGCGCGTGTGATCTTCCAGTACCAGGCATCCTACCCACCGTTTATCTTTACGCTGATAAATTGACCCGTCTCCGTGGCCGCGTTTCGCCATACCTCTACCTCTTTCCCGCTTGTTCTCTTTCGGCCAGCCATTGAGTAAACGATGTTGGAATAATGCGCACGCTCTTCCCCAACCGGACCACTGGTAAGCCCGCATGATAAATCAACTCATACACGGTCGGGCGGCTGACACCCAAGATCATAGCAGCCTGCGGAATGGTGAGTAGTGGTTGAAGGGAGTTATTATCTATCATTGGTATGTCTTGCATATGTTAATTCTCCATGGATAGGGGTATTCGCGCTACCCTTGCCTAACCTGCAGTGATTTTGCATGAAGGTATGCGATTATTGCCCTTGATTTCGTTTTCGTGACGTTGTTCTACTCTGTATGTTCTATTTTGTTCACTTGTTTATTTGTTAATCTAAAAGCGGGCTAGACTGTTCGATTCGCCAATAATATCTAATGATCGAAATGAGAAAAGCAAGAGACACCCTTCTTCACTTCCAACGGGGGGATCCTGCTTACATACAATGCAAGGGGCTTCTACGTGGCTTACAATGCGAAAATCAGGGGCAATGATGCATTGTACTAGAGTACGTCGATCTGCCATTCAAAATGAAACCAAACTGGGAAAGATAAGTCAGTACCTCTTTCCTCCAAATGAGAAATTGTCCGACATTTTGTTGGAAAACTACCCATCATTTTGCGCGTACATTTGACTCGTAATTTAGCTCAAAACGTTCTAGTTTAATCAGATAATTATCAGGTAATGGTGATGTAATATTTCGTGCGGAAAAACCGGGGAAGGTGTCACCAACCTGCCAAGGGACTGTCACAGTTTTACTTTGATTTTTGCTCTCATTTTTGCCCCTCATTTTCCTGGTTAGTTTTCGGGCCATGTGACTGCAACCGGTAGGAGGGTCAAAGACTGGAGAAGCTACGCTGCAACCAATGCATAGGGGACCAGACCAGTACCCACGCCTAATGCTCGGTGCCGCTCTCGTTTCTCTTTGCGCCGCGCTGTACGCTTGGCATAGTTGGCGTGGGACGGCGCGTCCGTCTGGCTATGACAGTGCCAGCAGAGAGCGGCGAGATTCTCTCTCCGGATGTCGTGCTTATCGCAAGGGTCGCCGTTCTTCCACTTGCGCCCGTTTGGCCTGGGTGCTCCCACATGATGCACAGAGAGATTTTCACACGGCTGGCCGCACCACTCACAGCACCCATGTGCAAGCCTCCGGATGATCAATGAAACCTTTTTCCAGTTCGAAGGGTATTTCTTCGCGTTGAATGACATTATGCTTACCTCCTTTGTTAAGCAGGTCAATCTTTCATGAAGTACATACGCAAGCTTATACAAGTGGCTTCAGGCCGTATTGCCGATCTCAGTAACATGATGCAAGGTGCTACATGTAGCATGGCTAAACCCTCTTTAGAGGCTCGTTTACAGCGTGTTTTGTAACGTTTCTCACGAACGTGCCGAAGGGTGCTACACGATTATAAGAAAAAGCGCTACACGTGTAGCATGCCTGGGCGCTCTCTAGAGGCCCGTTTACGCATGTTTGCGGAGGTGTACCTACAATGTTGCGGTGGTACCCCTCGCAATCAGACCTTTATACGAGGCGTTACATTGCGGAAATGTGGTCTAAACGGCCTTGTAAAGAGGGCTTAGACGTGCTACACGTGTAGCATTTGCTGCGCTACACGTGTAGCACGTTTCCCTCCGCTTGTCGGGCCGTTCCGCAAGGGGTTTTGACCATGAACGGCCTCTAATTTGCGAGGGTTTGCGGAGGTTGTACCAGCCACGTGTAGAAAAAAATCTGTCTTTAACATAGATGTAAAATGTAATATATAGAGACGACTAGGGGAACCTCCGCAAACCCTCGCAAATTGGGAGTAAAAATGGGAGATAAGCACCTCTGAAAAGACTTCGCAAGCGGGGCGAGGCATGCTACACGTTCGACCAAAGAGTGTGCTACACGTGTAGCACACTTCATACGGCCTGTAGAAACGGTTTACCCCCTTTTTGGACCGCGCAACGTCTTATATAAGGGCCTGATTGCGAGGGGTATCTCCGCAATTCCTACAATACCTTTCAAAAAGGTGCGTGAATGAGCCTCTAGAGAGCGCCCAGGCATGCTACACGTGTAGCGCTTTTTCTTATAATCGTGTAGCACCCCGTGCGTACTAGGAGTACAAAAGTATCGAGGCAAGCTCCTCAAGCAGTGCAAGGTCTGTTACACGTTGTCTGACACATCTTCTTGTCGGACAGAGTAGCGATACGACCCTTGTTTTATCGGCCGTCGGTCTATCAGTCCAAGGAGCACAAGGTGCTCTAAGAGGTCTCTAATCTGCACAGAGGGCAGGTGAAGCCTCTGTGCTACCATGCGTGGCGTTGGATGCTCCAGTTGAGTAACGATACTCAATATCTTACGTTCTAAAGGCTCTGTATCCAGGAAAAGAAAAATTTCTGGCTTGAGATCTCCTAGCTGCTGCCGATACTCGGCTAGCACTCCTGGGGGAGCGTGACAATTCAGTTTGCCATCTAACGTATGTGTCAAGGCGATGCCCTGGCGGCGTAACATATGCACCAGACTGCGAGCCTTTAATTCTCTTTGTCGTTCCTCTTCCAGCACTACACGCCTACTGCTTGCGTTACTAGCATTCATTGTAGATAGACCTCTCCGGTGCAAGAGCTTGTACCAGTCTCCCTGGCAATGTTTGATAGGCGCTTGTGAAGGTGATTTCTTGCCACTCCCCCTGAAACTGGTTCACAATGGCCTGGAAAAGATGTGGGCACTGACGGCTAATCGTGAGTAAGCAGTTGATATCAGCTGTACGCTCCAGGTGTTGTTGAAAGGTCTGCATAAACGTTCGTAGTTCATCCATGCTAATCATAGCGCGGCCATTATGGGAGAGAACGTGCGGAAGGGTGTCTTCAAACCCTAACTCCTCTGGCGTGGCTTGAAACGCTTGGCAGAGGAGATCGAGACTGGACAGGCGAGGTTGTTGTGTTCCTTGTTCCCAGCGCAGATAAGTGCGCTCGGACACCTCGGCATACTCACTGGCCCGTTCCTGGGACCAACGCTTTTGAATGCGTGCTGCGCGAAGTTTAGTGTTCATCGGATGCCCTCCTCTCTAGGACCAAGGGAGCGAGCACGTCATGTAAGGCATGAAGCGCTCGTTTATGGTGATAGTGCGCATTGGCCGGTCGGGGAGACGAAGGCGAGAGGCGACGGCTAATCTCGTTAAGAGTTTCGCCTAATTCATAGTGGCATTGCATGACCAGGCGTTGCTTTTCGGGTAACGCATCAATGGCAGCTCTGAGCCATGCAAAGGCGTGTTCATTCTCACGGATATCCAGGCGCGTTTCGGTTTCAAGGAAATGCGCCACGGTAGCGGCCTCCCCCTCATCGGTGGTGCTCGGAGCATCGAGACTCACATAGGTAATTGTGTACTGGTAAGTATGGTTCGTCTTGATCAATTCCGCCCGACCAGAGATGTAGGTTTCAATCATGGATATCTTTGCCGCTTTCAGAATGTAGCTTAGCGGATCATCTTTCGTGCAGGCGTGCTCAAACGCAGCCAGTACGGTCACGTTCGCCTCTTGCTGTAAGTCATCGGAGTCAAGGTGCCAGTTGGGATGGGTAAACGCAACCCTCCGCGCCATACGTTTAAGAATGGGCTGTAACGTTTCACAGATGATTGTTAGTACATCCTCACCTTCGGCCGCACGTCGAAACAAGATGCGAAGTACCGTATCTCTTTGTGTGCCTGGAGAGGATAATATTAAAGTGCTGTTGTTTGGAATGGTTTGCATTCTGCGCTCTTTCTCTTGACAAACCAGGCGCTACCCCTGACAATTGGGGGAAGAACCTGGAAAACGTTGTTTAGAAACTGCGGATAAAAGGTTTCGTTGGCCTGATGTGCTAGAACACATTGGGCTTTTATTCATGTGAAGAGGTAAAGACCTGGCGGAGATACCCAACGACATAGCCAGCTCGGTATGCTTCCGTTATATTCGGATCATACAGATCAAAAATCCCATCAACAAACGTGCTTGGATTCTTGCGCACGTCCTCGATACCACCTGGGGTAACAGCGTGCATTCCCAACGACTGCCCTTCTTCAAAATCTGACATCTGTTTTGCACTGTGCAGAGATGATACGTGTTGAGCCATGACCATATTCCTTTCTGATAGAAGTGAAGTAGGATATCTGAGAAGATTTGACAACGTTAGTCGGATTTTCAAAAAGTCTCGTGAGCCTGGTGGAGTGCGCTAACGCTGCTAGGCTTTTTTTGCGAGGAGAGCTTCAAAGAGATCAGGATTGAACTGTCTTTCGGGCCTTGCACCCACATCTATTCACCTCTGTTGTACGTGCCGTTGTACTGTCACGTCGTGTTGCTTCGACCTCTTGGCATCCACCAGAGGCACACGCCGCTTTGTCGCCGTCTATGGTTACTCGATAAGCACCTTCCTTGATATACATTGAGTGTTTCAGAGGATACCCCTAGACGGCAGGATACCCCCATCACTCGGCACTGTCATTAACGTTTAAAATTAAACTAACATTAGTAATTAATATAATGATTATAGGGACTGCTGTCAAGGTTTTATTGTTAATATTGCCAACAATTCTAAGATAAGTTACAATATATCTAAGAAACCAGACCCAGGAAATGAGAAAGGGAGCGTGAGCAATGCCTAGAATGCAACCACCTAAGGGATACATAAGATCAAAAGAGGTGCAAGATATACTAAATGTCAGTCCCGCAATGATCAGAGAATACGTATCAAAAGGAAAAATAAAGCACCTTGTTCCAGGGGGAAGGACGCATGGCTTTTATCTTGAAAGCGATGTGAGAAAACTTGCAAACGAGCTAGAGATATTCCTTAATTTAGAGGAAGAAACTGAGACAAGCAGCTTTACAACAGCAACAGCAACAGATATACCTGGTTATATCGCACTCAATAGAGAATTATTCACTGAGAGGCATCATCAATTTGTTTATAACGAGGATGATATTGCACTCTCCGAAAAGTGGATAAAATGGATAACAAAGAACCCCGAAATTATCCATGTACTAAAAAGAGATGATGAAATAATCGGCACAACCACGACACTACCAACTAAACCAAACTCAGAAAAATTTAAGAAGGTTCTGCTTGAAGATGTTTCTATCTTACTGGGAGATCCAGACCTCTCGACAGAAGATATAGAAGAATATGAACCGGGAAAACCTGTTCAGCTATACTTAGCAGAAATAGGAATTAAGCCAAGCTTAAATAAGGATCTGAGAAGCAAATATGGAGCAAAGCTTATCTCAAAATTCATGGACACTATCATAGACTTGGGGAAAAGAGGAGTAATTATAGATAATATTCTAGCTGTAGGAGCAACAAAAAGCGGGATAAGATTATTGCAACATTTTGGCCTCAGTGAAGTAATATCGCCACGGCCGGATACAAGAATTTTTACTATCAACATGAAAGAATCTGGTTCACCTCTGATCAACCAATATAAACAAGCATTGAGAGAGTATCAAGAAAACTACCTAGACAAACAAAAAGAAAATGCAAAATAAGAAGTCAACCTAAACACATTAGGCTGTTTTTTTATAAACCAACTGATATAGCCAGGTAGAACCCTATACGATATAATTGCACCAGATTGAAAAGCAAGGAGGATCCTTAAACCATGAGTACACACCCACGTATCGAGTCCAGGGTAAGCGCACAAGAACGCCAACAGACTATTCTGAACGCACGTATTGAAGAACTCTCTGAGGATATGGCTGAAAGTTTCAAGCAACTCACAGGCGATATGGCGGCTAGCTTTAAGCAGCTGGTAGACTATCAAGTTCAGACGGAACATCAAATGGGCGCGAATTTTGATCAGATCGAAAAAGACGTAGCTGATATCAAAGCGACTATGACCACGAAAGATGATGTAGCGGCAATGGAAGGTCGTATTATGGATGCATTCAAGCAACTGCTTGCTACTATTAACCCTCAGCAACCCCCAGCAGAATAAAATATACAGAACATCAAAGACATCTGGTCATGCAATGATTGGCTCCAGATGTCTTTTATTATGCTCATGAGGAGGTGTACTTGTTCCATCTCAAAGAGATAAAAAGACAAAGCACCTGGCTAAATACTGTTGAGCACAATCAGGTACTTCTTTGTGCTCATTAATAAAACATAAATTGACAGCATTCTTGACAGCAGATACTTTTTACTGTGCTTTACAATTGAGCATGAGAACGAAAAGGAATAAGCACAAATTTTCCCTCGCGTCTGTACAACTAGCTCATTAGATGTGTTAGCCTCTAGAAATATGTGTTACAATAACACCGTTGCCTCTTACTGGCAAGTCTATTGCTTTGAATGCACGAAGCATTTCGAGCGTGTACCCCGTTTGCACTATATATTAATTGGCCGCAAAAGAGTAGTACTCTGACCACTCTCATGTGTACACTCCTGTTCGCCCGGGCGAGGAGGGGACAGGGACACCTGCCTCTTCCTCAACAATAAAAAGGGCTTGTCCTGTTAGAATGCAGCTTTGCACATGAAAGCGGTCGAGATAGTTGTATGCTATCTGTGGTTTTGTGGGCGTCGGGAGGACAGACACGCTGTCGAAATGCCTGTTGAATCCGCAGCGGAGTCAGTTATGTCTTGGTCCCAACCGCAACCAACCGATACACCTCACGATCAAATGACCGTTCTGGTGGGAAGCGCGATCCGTTTGTTGCGCGGTGATGCTGGTGTATTTGTGGTCTCGAACGAGGCGTTTGATCCACAAAGCAGCACAGAATATACATATTATCATTTGAGCAAAACTGTGTTACCATTATTGCTCTCCTATGTGCAGGAAGGTATGCAGCCAAACTCACTTCATCCTCTGGTAGTTGAGGCTATGCCACCCGAGCTGGCCCAGCAATTAGGACAGTCGGAGGATGTCGTGGAGGAACAGGGAGTCGAATGCTGTTCACTGGCCCTCTACGATGATGATGGACCCCTGGGTACGTTGCATTTTTTGCGCCGGGCAACCTTGCGCTCGTGCTTTGAGCGCCATAACGATGAGGATGCTGAAAGTTCTTTGCAATTGTTTGTGATGCAGTTGGCAACCAGTTTGCGTTTCGCGTTACGTTCACAGGCCCTGAGCAAGGAGCAGGGGAGGCTGGCGGCTATCTTCTCACATAGCACCGAAGGTATTCTGACCGTCGACAATGCTCTCCGTATTATCGATTTCAATCCGGCTATGGAGCGTTTGACTGGTTGGCGCGAAAACGAAGTGCTCGGTCAGTTTTATTTCAAGGTATTGCGCCCCAAAGATCGGCAAGGGAATGATCAGGGCTTGCAGAACTCGGTTATTTTACGCGCTTTCTCTGGTGAGGAAGTGATCAATCGCGAAATGATCATTTGTGCTCGCGATGGCCAGCGCTTCTCAGTGGCGGTCACGGCCTCCTGTGTGCGTTCAGTGCATGGGGATCCCATGAACGGTATCTTGAATATACGCGATTTGACACGTGAGCATCAGCAAGAGGAGCAGCGTTCAACCTTTATTTCCGTTATTTCACATGAATTACAAACGCCAATCGCGATTATCAAAGGGTATGCATCCACGCTATCTCGTACGGATGCGCGCTTTGATGCAAAAACGATTCGTTCACGGCTCCTGGCAATTGAAGATGAGGCGGATCGTTTGAACAAACTGGTTGGCAATCTATTATATGCCTCGCGCATCCAGGCCAATGGGTTGCAGATGGATATCACAACCCTGGATCTCGCCCATTTGATTCGTAGTATGGTGCGTCGTTTACACGCTAAAAGTCCTGATGTGCAGGTCACGCTCGCTATTCCTCCCCAGTTACCGGTTGTGATGGCGGATCGTGAGCGGATCGAAGAGGTTTTGCAGAATTTATTGGATAATGCTGTCAAGTATTCGCCGCGCCGCCCCGAGATTACGGTGGCCTGCTATTCGACTGGAGAAGAGGTGATTGTGAGTGTGAGTGACGTTGGGATGGGGATTGCGTTGCGAGAGCAGCAGCAAATTTTTGATCGCTTTCACCGTGTCGGTGAGCCGCTCTCGCAGGCGACTCCCGGGGCTGGCCTGGGATTGTATATCTGCCGCGCTATTGTCGAGGCACATGGCGGGCGTATCTGGGTGGAAAGCACTTTGCGTCAGGGTTCGACTTTTTCGTTTAGTTTACCGCGTGAGGAGAAAGCGCCGTTACCGATGGTGGTTTTTTGATGATGGAACAGGAAGCATTTGATCAACGAGATATGACCATTCTGATCGTGGATGACGAACCACGCATTCGCGATCTGGTCCGCTTGAATCTCGAGTTGGAGCGCTATCGTGTGCTCGAAGCGAGTAATGGTATTGAGGCCCTTGATGAGTTACGTGACAATTTACCCGATCTTGTCATATTGGATGTGATGATGCCGGAGATGGATGGTTTTGAGACGCTTAAGGCTATCCGTGAGGTCTCAACCGTTCCGGTGATTATGTTAACGGTACGGCAGAGCGAACAGGATCGTATTCATGGTCTGGATCTGGGGGCCGATGATTATATCGCGAAACCCTTTAGTCCCCGCGAACTGCTCTCACGTATTCATGCTCTCTTACGCCGTTCTCTGATGGCTCCGCCTTCGCGCAAAACCGAGATTGTTGTGGATGATGATCTGACCATTGATTTTGCACGCCGTGAGGTGATTGCGCGTGGACAGAAGGTCGTTTTGCGTCCTACCGAGTACCGCTTACTCTATCATCTGGTGAGCAATGCAGGACGTTTGCTGACACATGAGACGCTACTATCCAAGGTCTGGGGACGCGAATACCGCGATGAGTCCCATTATTTGCGCCTCTATATCACGTATTTGCGCCAGAAGCTTGAGAAAGATCCCGCCCATCCACAGTATATTCTTACCGAGCGTGGAGTTGGATATCGTTTTAAAGCTCTTGATGATATACATAAATAAGAGGAGAGTCTACTTATATGAATAAAAAAGAGCGCGTAGAGGCTGCTCTGCGTGGGGAAAAGGTGGATCGTGTCCCCGCCAGTGTCTGGGGCCACGATTACGAACGTGAATGGGATTACCATTTGTTAGCGGAAGCCACCGCCGAAAACTATAATCGCTACGACTGGGATTATGTGAAGGTCAATCCCCGGGCGAGCTATCTGGCTGAAGGCTGGAAGGCGCGCTATAAGCCCTCAGGACAGAAATACCTGCCACCGACCTGTGAATACACACCCATTCACGGAACGGCGGATTGGAAGCGCCTGCGTCCTCTGGAGGCTGACCAGGGGGCACTGGGTGAACAATTGCGTGTCTTGCAACTGGTCAATCATGAAGTTGGCTACGACGCTCATTTTATCCAGACGATTTTTTGCCCTCTCGGTGTCGCGCAATATCTGGCTGGCGATAAAAGCGAGCCAATCCTCTTGACTATTCGTGAAGACCGGCGTGCTCTGCATACGGCCCTGCGCATTATCACAGAAACCCTGGTCAATTATGCTATCGCCTGCCTGGAGCAGGGGGCCAGTGGTATTTTTTATGCTACCAACGGCTGGGCCAGCGCGGGCCGTTTGACACAGGATCAGTATCGCGAGTATGGCGAGCAGTACGATCTTGAATTTCTGGACGCCCTGAAGAGTCGTAGCAAGTTTAATGTCCTGCACAATTGCGGCTCCCATATTTATTTTGATTTACTGGCATCCTATCCCGTGCATGCCATCAGCTATGCAGACCATCTGGAGGGCAATCCCGATTTGCGGGATGGATATCTGCGTACGGGCAAAGCTGTGATGGGAGGCATCAATGAGGGAAGTTTATTGAAAAAAGATGCCGCCGGACAGGTGCAGGATGAGATTGGGAACGTATTGGAACAGACCAGCAGCCAGGGCCTTTTGTTGGCCCCGGGATGCGCGATTGATCCTCGGACACCCACCAAAAATCTTGAGGCCATACGTCGTGTGTTATCTTGACACTTACTGGTACATTGGCTATACTTCCACATAATGCTCAACCGTAAAAGAAAAGCGCGGGCGTGTCTGTTGAGCGGCGGAGAGCGGCGGACGATGAGCATCTAGTTATGAGATGTTGCAAATCCACAATTTACCCTTCACCCCATCATGGCTAATAGACAGGCTGTTATATAACACACTGGAAACAAAATGTTGTATAGTAGTATCTAACGAATAGCAGAGAAGACCGTGCATCGCGTTGCAATGCGGGAATGAAGCCAGCGTCAGAGGAATGGAGCACAAGTTCAACATGGATACGTTCTCTCTTTGTGTGGAGTGATACGTGTGCACATGTGCAGCATTTCGGTGAATTAGAGAGGGTACAGCGCGAGCAATGGAGCGATATAGAACAATGCGGGCCTATTCAGCGGGTGGCGTTGTCTTTCGTCTTGCTCTTTCGCACTCTCCTGTCATAGACTTCGCAATAGATCAGCTTGTATCAACTTCCGAGAGAGAAAAATATGATACGCTAGTATCTATAGAAGTGGCGCTGGTAGGACGTAGCTATACAGGTATCTGGGCCCTACCGAAAGGAACACCCCGGCCTGGTGAGACAACCGAGCAGGTAGCAGTACGCGAGGCCCAGGAAGAAACGGGTTTGCAAGTACAATTGATTGCCTATATTGGGAGCATCTCCTACTCATTTGTACGAGAACAAGTTCGTTATCATAAACAAGTACGGCATTTCTTATTAGAGGCAGTTGGAGGTGACATCACTTTGCATGATCATGAATATGATCTGGTGCAGTGGTTCCCATTCCATGAAGCTTGCCGACGCCTGACATATCAGAACGAAGTAAACATTTTATACCAGGCAGAAGAGATGCTACAGCGATGGTCGCAATATCGGCAACAGGAAGGGCACATGTAGCGGTATGCAAGAACATTCACCCCGTTTTAAATTCACCCGTCGACTTCTTTTACCCTATAGTGGTGAAGAGCCATTGACGCGGTCCCAGGCAAGACGGGTCATTTTTTCATGGGCGACGGTTTTTCCGCTGGCCCTTTTAATCTGCACATTGCCAGTTGTGGTGGTATTTGGCGCAAACGCTTCTTTGCAACGAGTTGCGATAATACTTCTTCTTGTCTTTGTAGCTGGAGTTGTGATATTTGGTGTGATGGCCTGGTTTGTGGTCCTCATACTTAATCGATCTGCTCGCCTATTTCAAAAGCAGCAGGCGCACACATCTGCAAGGATTAGCAAACCCAGCGGAGGTAGGTATGGATCTTAGTGTTGAAGGTAAATCAGAGCGTATTCCCCCTGGCTCGCATATCTGCCAGCTTTATAGTAAAGTGACAGAAATACCCAGCGTCTCGGCACATTTGCTACGTGTGGGGCTATCCTTAAATGAAAAGTGTTTGTTTGCCGCTGCACCTGCTCAGGTCAAAGAGCTACGCGACGAACTCGAAAAATTACAGGTCGATGTCGATGAACTGATTGCATCAGGTCAATTATTGCTTTTTGACGAACGCGAACCCTTTTTGTCGAATGGCAAGCGCTTTGATCCTTACTTCCTGCTTTCATCACATCAAACATTTATCGCACAGGCTCTGCGTGAGGAATGGAAGGCCGTCCGTATCTCGATGGATATGACATGGTTGACCAAAGATGTTGCCACGCCAGAACAAATTCTCAAATACGAGGCTGCCTCGGATGCCGTATTTACTTTCCAAAATGCACCAATTATTGCTCTAATGCATTATGATCATAGTAAATTAATTCCAAGCCTGGTAGTAGAGATGTTGAAATTGCATCCAATTTCTGTTGTAGGGAAATATATCAAGCGCAATCCCTACTATCTTAACTCTGAGCAATATATGTTAAAAATTCTACGCATCAATAAGGACAAAGGAAATAATCGTCCGTCTTAAGTGCCTTAAGAATGCTCGCTTGTACATGGGTCACCCCGAATCTTTCGAACAAATATTCGAGTGATAAAAGACTCAACAAAGGAAGTGAAACCTAAAAAACCTCCTGAACGATGTAAAGGAAATTGATAAATTCCAAACAGTTCAGGA